>DATJRQ010000010.1:0-10525 GCA_035504595.1 Thermoplasmata archaeon
CCGCGCCCGGTTGGTGGAGCTCGACCCGGTCTTGGCCGATCGGGGACGGCAGCGCGCGGCCGCCCTCGGCCTGACGGGCGTCGAGTTCCGGGAAGCGGATGCCGGCGAAGCTCGCTCCTTCGAGGGGGCCGTCCCGGCGGACCTCGTCCTGTTGTGCGGCGTTTTCGGCAACGTTTCCGACGATGACCTCCGCAACACGGTGGCGCACTCCGTCGAGCTGTGCGCCCCCGGTGCCACGGTGATCTGGACGCGCGGTCGATTTGAACCGGACCTGACCCCCACGATCCGGGCGTGGTTCGAGCGGGCGGGGTTCCGCGAGCTCTCTTTCACGACGATCGCCGGGTCCACGAAATCCGTGGGGAGCGGGCGGCTCACGATCCACCCGCGGCCGCTTCGCGCGAGCGCGCGGTTGTTCACCTTCCTTCCCGAGAAGGAGCGGCCGTCCCGCCGCGCTAGCTCGCGGCCGAACCGCCCGCCCGCCAAAAGTCGAGCGAGTCCGCGAGGGTCCGCTCGATCGAGTAGGTCGGGGCGTAACCGAGGGCGCGCAGGCGGCTGACGTCCGGGCGGTTGTCCGGCTCGTCGGTCGGTCGCAGGAGCGCCGGATCCTCGACGATCTCGATCGGCACGCGGGCGAGTCTCTGGAGGGTCTCCGCCAAATGCCGCATCGAGTAGCTCTGCCCCGCCCCGACGTTCACCGGCTCGGTCGGGGAGCCCGCCTCGAAGACCCGCCACGTCGCCTTCAGCACGTCCCGGATGTCCGAGATGTCGCGCCGCGTCCCGAGGTTCCCGACCTTGAGTCGACCCGGAGCGCCGGTCCGCTCGATGGCCGCCACCTGCTGCGCCCAGTCGTTCGGCGCGTCGCCCGTCTTTCCGGGTCCGGTCGTGCCGAACAGGCGCGCCCGCACGATCCGAAGGTCGAAGTTGAGCGCATACTGGAGGGAAAGCATGTCCTGGCACGCCTTCGACACACCGTACGGATTGGTCGCGTTGAGCGGGATGTCCTCGCGGATCGGCAACTCCTTCGGCACCCCGTAGGCGGCGCCGGAAGAAGCGAGCAGCGTCCCGTTCTTGGGCGGATGAGCGCGCAGCGCCTCGTACAGGTAGATCGTTCCGAGGACGTTCGTCCGGAACGTCGCCGCCGGGTCGGCCCATGCTTTCTTCGCGTAGGCCTGCGCGGCGAGATGGAACACGCCCTCCGGGCGGACGCGCTCGACGAGCCGAGCGACCCGGGCCCCGTCCTCCATGTCGAGCTGTTCCCACGCGACCCCCCGCTGCGGCAGGTCGCGCGCCTTCAGCTCCTGCGAGACGAGGTAGGTGCCGACGACCTCGTGGCCGTTCGCGACCGCGGACGCGACGAGATGGCGCCCGATGAATCCGGAGGCTCCCGTGACCAACAGCCGCATCTCGATCGACTCCCCGCGGTCAGGTGCGGCTCGCTATAGGAGTTTCTCGGGGAGGCCCCAGCGGTCCGAGGGTTCGGCGGAGTCGCCCGGCGAGCAGCGTTTCGCGCAGGAAGAGCGGGATGAAGCGGTACCCCTGGGTCGCCTTGCTCGCCCCGTGCGCGCGCGGCTCGAACCGGTAGCCGACCTCGGCGACGGGGCGGCCCCGATTCATGACGAGCGTGAATAACAGGAGCTTGTAGCCGCGGTACCCCGGCCCCAACGGAACGAAGATCTCCCGTCGAAAGGCGAAGAACCCCGAGACCGGGTCGGAGACGGCCCGGGCCTCGCGGAGCCAGGCCTTCGCGATCCATTCGGCCCCTCGAGAGTAGAACCAGCGCGTCCGAGAGCGGGGACCGGGGGTTCCTCCGTGGGCGTACCGACTGGCGACGGCGAGGCTCGCCCCCTGCTCGAGGCGCGCGACGAGGTCGGCGATCCGCTCGGGGGGATGCTGCAGGTCCGCGTCCATGATCACGACGAGCGGGCCGCGCGCGACCTCGATCCCCTGACACTGGGCGCGAACGGTCGTCTGCTTCCCCTCGTGCGTGAGGAGCCGGAGCCGCCCCTCGGTCCTCGCTCGGTCGCGAACGAGCTCGCGAGTGCCGTCGGTGCTGCCGTCGTCGACGACGACGACCTCGAAATCGCCCCGCGGCAGGCGGAAGAGACGGTCGAGCACCTCGGGAAGATTCTCGCGTTCGTTGAGGGTCGCGAGGATCACCGAGAACGTCGGCGGAGCGTCGGTCGTGCCGCTTCCGCTTGCCGGCATCGACCCATTCCTACCTATTCGCGAGCCGCCGCGCCCGGCCTCGCGCGCGGC
Organism: Thermoplasmata archaeon; assembly: GCA_035504595.1. Classification (GTDB taxonomy): domain Archaea; phylum Thermoplasmatota; class Thermoplasmata; order Lutacidiplasmatales; family UBA184; genus Lutacidiplasma. The sequence goes on from DATJRQ010000010.1 coordinate 2,257, forward strand.
CGTTCACCCGGGCGCGCCGGGCTCGGCGCCGTGGGTCGCGACCCCGGGTCCCGTCATAATCCTTGTCGGCCCCGCGGCGGAGGGCGCGTCGGGCGGCGTCGGGTCGGGGGTCCGCCACAGGTCGATGAACAGTCCGAGTAGGAGGAGGGTGAGCACGACGTCGAGCAGCTCGGCGGGCCAGGCGACGCCGTCGGTCCAGGCGAGGACGCCGAGGGTGAAATTGTAGTTCAAGGCCGCGACCGCGCCGATCCCCCAGAGCCACCATCGGGGCCGCGCGCCGATCAGCACGACGGGCAGGATCCAGATCAGGATGTTGAACGAGAGGAACTGGTCGAGGAGCGCCACGCCGACGAGCGTGATCATCGCGGCGCGGAACGGCGATCGGACCGTGAAGAACACCACGACCACCAGGACGAGGGTGACGACGGCTTGGCCGATCGCGAGACCGAGGCCCGGCGGTAGCCAGCCCTCAAGGAGGAGGACGCCCCACGCATTGAGCGAGAACGAACGGCGTCCCAGTTCGTTGAGGAAGACGGTTCTCAGGAACGGCATCCCCCAGAAATGGTACGAGAGGCCGGTGAAGACCCCGAAGACCGCGATCGCTGCGACGGCCGAGCCCCATCGGGACCGCAGCGAACCCGAGAGCCCGAGCACCGGGAACAACGTTGGAAACCGCTGCGTCGCGAGAAATCCGCCGACCGCGGTGCCCAGGAGGTCCCGCCGCCGGGCAAGGAGTATCGTCAGGAGAACGGCGAGGGGCACGAGGGCATTGCTCGCCCCGTCGATCTGCGAGGAGACCAGCGGGAAGTAGAGCGGGCTGGTCGCCAGGACGAGGACCACGTAGGGTCGGTCCGGACCGGCAACGTACCACGCGACGGGGATGAGCGCCAGCGCGACCACGGTCCATACCACGGCGATCCCGACCAGTCCCGCCGGGGCGCCAAGTGCGTTCAGCAGCACCGCCGCCAGACCGTCCGGTTCGAGGATCGTTCCTCCGCAGGAGCTGACGACGAATGGGTTCGTTCCGGCCCAGAGGGCCCGCCCCTGGGCAAGGAAGCCGCCGATGTCCGTGGGGGTCCCCGGTGCGACGCAGGCGAACTCGGCGGTCGCGAAGTCGTACCCCAGGACCACGACCATCCCGACCGTCGCGATCGCCGCGAGGTGCCACCATTGCAATCTCGCCAGCGACGGCACCCCGGTGACGCGGCGGAGCGCTCGCCGCAGGGACGAGAGGAGCCCGGCGCCGTGTTCGGTGACCGCGAGGAGGAGGATCAGGTTCACGGCCGCGAGCGCCGCGATCGTGACAGCGGCCGGGAGCCAGTTCGGGATCACGCTCGCCACGGACGCCCCCTCGGCCGGTCGGTACGACCCGACTTTCGGTATTTCACCGCTCGCCCGGGTCGGAAGCGGGGGTGGGCGCCTACGACTTCTTCAGAGCCGTCACCAGCTTGCCGACGACGGCTTGCGCATCGCCGTACAGCATGCGCGTGTTGTCCTTGTAGAACAGGTCGTTCTCGATGCCGGCGAACCCCTTCCCCTGCCCGCGCTTGATCACGAGGACGTTCTTCGCCTGGTCGACGTCGAGGATCGGCATTCCCTGGAGCGCGCTTCCCTGCCGTCGTGCGGCCGGGTTGACGACATCGTTCGCCCCGATCACGAGCGCAACGTCCGTGTTCGCGAACTCCGGGTTGATCTCGTCGCGGTCGAACAGCTTGTCGTAGTTGATCCCGGCTTCCGCCAGGAGCACGTTCATATGGCCGGGCATGCGGCCCGCGACCGGATGGATCGCGTACTTCACCGGTACGCCCTTCGCCTCGAGCAGGTCGGCGAGCTCCCGCACCTTCCCCTGCGCCTGCGCCACCGCCATCCCGTACCCCGGGACGATGATCACCTGGTTCGCGTACGCCATCATCACGGCGGCGTCCTCCGGTTCGATCGGCTTCATCGAGCCGCTGATGCCGGTCGCGGTCTCCTCGGTCGCCCCGAACGCGCCGAAGACGACGTTGGAGATCGAGCGGTTCATCGCCCGCGCCATCAAGAGCGTCAGGAGCGAACCCGCGGCGCCCACGAGGACGCCCGCGATCACCATCGCGTACCCGGCGTCGCCGAGAGGGCCGTTCACGAGGGCGAAACCGTCGAGGGCGACCGCGATCCCGGTGAGCGCGTTGAACAGGCTGATGACGACGGGCATGTCGGCGCCGCCGATCGGAAGGGTCAGGAGAACCCCGTAGAGCAGCAGGAGCACGAAGAAGGGGAGCAGGTAGAACGTGTCCAGCCGGACGACCGCGAACACCCCGAAGCCGGCGCCGACGATCAGCACCGCGAGGTTGACCGCCTGCCGGCCCGGAAGGACGATCGGCTTCTGGCGCATCCACCCCTGCAATTTCAGGAACGCGATCACGCTCCCCGCGATCGAGATCGACCCGATCACCGCGCCCGCGAGGCTCAGCGCGGCGTTCGCCGTGTTCGAGAGCGAGGAGAGCAGCTCGACGGCGGCGATCGCCCCGGCGGCGCCGCCGCCCATCCCGTTGAAGATCGCCACCATCTGGGGCATCGCGGTCATTTTCACGACGCGCGCCCAGTAGTAGCCGAGGCCGCCGCCGACGAACACTCCGACCGCGATCAGGAGGAAGTTCGATAGTCCCGGACTGAAGAACGTGATGACGACCGCGACGAGCATCGCCACGCCGGCGTAGACGATGCCGCGGCGGGCGGTCTCGGGCGAACTCATCGCCTTCAGACCGAGGATGAAGACGAGGACCGCGACGACGTAGACCGCGTCGACGATGGTGCCGATGTAGGGGATCACGGCGGACCCTCCTTCTTCTGCTTCGACCGGTCGAACATCGCGAGGATCCGCACCGTGACGGCGTAGCCGCCCGTGACGTTCATCGCGCCCATGATCACCGCGACGAAACCGATCGCCTGCTCGAGCGGGGTCGTTGCGATCCCGAGGGCGACGATCGCGCCGACCAGAACGATCCCGTGGATGAAGTTCGAACCGCTCATCAGCGGCGTGTGGAGAAGGACCGGGACCCGCCCGATGATCTCGTAGCCGGTGAACGCGGCGAGGATCGCGATGAACAGCGCCGTCCAGAGGTCCGCGGCCACCTACTTCGCCCCCGCGATAAGGTCCGCCGTCGGTTTGTGATTCACGGTCCCGCCGCTGACAAGGAGGCTCGCCGCCAGGATCTCGTCGGTGTACGCGGTCACGAGGGTGCCGGTCTTATCGAGCAGGAGACCGAGGAACGACTCGAGGTTCTTCGCGAACATCTGGCTCGAGTTGAACGGGATCTCGCTGGGCAGGTTCGTGGGCCCGACGATCTGGACCCCCCCGACATCGACCCGCTCGCCCGGCTTCGTGAGCTCGCAGTTGCCGCCGGTCTCGGCGGCGAGGTCCACGACGACCGCGCCGGGGCGCATGCGCGCGACCATCTCCTTTCGGACGAGCAGCGGCGCGCGCCGGCCGGGGATGTTGGCGGTCGTGATGACGATGTCCGCCTCCCCGACGGCCTTCGCGAGCATCTCCTGCTCCTGCTTCTTCTCATCGTCCGTCAGCTCGCGAGCGTACCCGCCGCTCCCTTCGGCGTTGATCTGGAGCTCGAGAAACTTCGCGCCCAGGCTGCGGACCTGCTCGCCGGCGGCCCTCCGGACATCGTACGCCTCGACCACGGCACCGAGACGCTTGGAGGTCGCGATCGCCATCAGACCGGCGACTCCCGCCCCGAGGATCAGCACCTTGGCCGGGCGGATCGTTCCGGCGGCAGTGGTCAACATGGGGAGGAACTTCGGGCAGAGCTCGGCCCCGATCAGCGCGGCCCGGTACCCCGCGGCCGTCGCTTGCGACGACAGCACATCCATGCTCTGGGCCCGGGTGATCCGGGGGACGAGTTCGAGCGCGAACGCCGTCACGTGAGCGTCGCGCATCTTCACGACGCGGTCCAGGTTCCGGCTCGCGTTCATCAGCGCGATGACGACCGTGCCGGGTCGGATCCACCCGACCTCCTCGGGGGTCGGGGGGTTGACCTTGAGCACGACCTGAGCGGTGCCGAACACGGTCGTGCGGTCCTTCTCGACCTTCGCCCCGACCGCGGCGTAGGCCTCGTCCAGGTACCGCGCCGCGACCCCGGCACCCGCCTCGACGACGACCTGGTTCCCCGACTTCACGAGACGCTGGACGACGTCCGGTGTGAGCGCGACCCGGGCCTCGCCGGGGGCGACCTCCTTGGGTACGGCAAGGATGACCGACACAGGAATCGGAATCGCTCGAACGGGGGGAGATTATACGGTTGATGCCCACCGTCGCTCCGAGCGGCGAAGCCTCATCTGGGGCGGTTCGGTCGCGGCGCGATGCCCCAGGCCCCGCGGAGGACCGGCGTCGCGAAATGGGCGGACCGCATCGTCCGCGGCAACGCCCGAGACGTCCTCGACTCGCTTCCCCGAGAGAGCGTGCACCTCGCGATCACGTCGCCGCCGTACAATCTGAAGATCGCGTACCGGGACTACACGGACGACCTCGCCCCGGAGGAGTACCTGCGCTGGCTGCGTGAGGTGTGGCGGGCGCTTCTGCCCGTTCTCGTCCCCGGCGGGCGGTTCGTGCTCAACGTCGCCCCGACCTCGATCAAGAACTTCCGGCCGATCCACCACGACCTCTCGACGGACCTTCGGAGCCTGGGCTACATCATGCGCACCGAGATCATCTGGTACAAGCAGACGATGGGCCGCCGCACGGCGTGGGGCTCGTGGCGCAGTCCGTCCAACCCGCATGTGATCCCATCGTGGGAGTACGTGCTCGTCTTCTCGAAGGGCCAGTGGAACTTGCCGGGCGACCGAGGTCACATCGACATCTCCGCCAAAGAGTTCGAGAGGATCTCGGACGGGTTCTGGCGCATCCCGCCCGAGCGGTCGCGCAAGGGCCACCCGGCTCCGTTCCCGGAGGAGCTCATCGAGCGGCTCGTGAAATTCTACAGCTACCGGGGGAACGTCGTCCTCGACATGTTCGGAGGAACTGGCACGGTGGCCGCCGTCGCCCGGCGCCTCGGGCGGCACTACCTGCATATCGATACGTCGGAGGAGTACTGCGCGATCGCGGCCGAACGCGTACGCCGTGCGTCGCCTCCGGCGGGTATCGCCATCCCGCCCCCCGAGCGGGTGACGGTCGGGAGCGCCTCTGTCCGCACCTAGTCCGGCCGGCGTCCCCGCCGGTCCAGGTTCCGGGACCGGCTCGTCTTCGACCCCTCCGACCCCCGGTCACGTGTTGTCGGTGTACCATCGCCTTCGCGAACGCGTCGAGCGGATCCATCCCGAGCTGTGGACGGCGGGGAAGTATCTCACCGTCGGCGGGAGCGGCATCGTGGTCAACCTGCTCGCCTTCTCCGCCGCGCGCGATGCGCTCGGCTCCTCGGCCGCGTGGGCCCTTGTCGCGAGCACCATCGCGTTCGCCGTGGCGACGGGGTGGAACTTCACGTGGAACTACCTGTGGACGTTCCACGGCCACCACAGCCGGTCGGTGGTCGCGCACGGACTCGGATTCGCGGCGGCGTCGCTCGCGGCGCTCGCGATCAACCTCGCGGTCCTCTACCTCCTCGTCAGCCACGTGGACGCGCTGGTCGCGCAGTTCTGCGGGATCGTCTCGGGTACCGCGGTCAGCTTCTCGCTGAACCGGTGGGTCAATTTCGTTCGGCCCTCGCCCCCGGCCGCTGGCCCCGGTGGGGTGTCAGCCGGCCGGTAGGCCCGTGGTGGGAAAGCCGGACGTCGGGCGTCCCCGCTGCACGCGCCGCGTGAACGTCGGGCTCACGAGATACGAGGCCGCGTACGCCTCGACCCCCCACGCGTCCCGGTTCCAGGCGCGCTCCTCGGCGTGACGCGCGAGGAAGCGGGCGTAGTCGGCGGCACGACGGGCGACCTCGCGACGGTCCGCGCCGGCCGCCATCCGGTCGATGAGTTCGCCCGCCCGAAGCATTCGGTCGTAGTGGAGCGCGGCCCGCTCGTAGTGCTCGGCGAAGTCGGGGCGACCGAACTCCCGGGCCTCCACCGCGAACCCCCAGCTCGACTCCATCCCCCACCGCAGCCACTCCGTGGTCCGGGTCACGTTGGACGGATGGGTCCGGTGGAGCGTGAGGCGTCGGTCGTCAAGGAACAGGCCGAACGGACTCGCGACCGCGTTGAGCAGCAGGCTCGAGTCCGGCAACCAGGTCGCGGCAAAGTGTTCCCCTCGGCGACCGTCCAAGAGCTCCCGGCGGAACGCCATCGAACTCGAGTTGAACGAGACGCGCGTGCGCCGGAACAGAAGGTCGACGAGCTCCCCCTTGGCATCGGGCGCGATCAGTGCCGGACCGTGCGCATCGAAGTACGGGTCGGCGGCTCGGGGGGGCCAGGTCTCCGGAGCCGTCGGCCGGCCGGCGGGGTCGACGAGCCCGACCCGGTTGCGGTAGAACCCGACCTCGGGGTGCGTCCGGAACGCCTCGAGAACGCGGGCCAACCGCTCGGGCGCGTACAGGTCGTCGTCGTCCAAGAGCGTGACGATCGGCGCGCGCGTCGCTCGGATCGCGTTGAGCAGCCAGGTCCCGATCCGGGGGGTCGGATCCGCCAGCACCCGCACCCCGTCGCGGGCGAGCTCCGCGTTGAGGTCCGGCCGCTCGAAGTTCTTCGTGACGACGATCTCGACCGACGACCGCGGAACGTTCTGGGCCAGAACGGAGCGGACCGCCTCTCGGACGAACGTGTCGCGCGAGTAGGCCCCGACGACGACCGCGACTTCGGGCGCGGACGCCATTCGGAGTTCAGCTCCCGAGCGCCGGGGCCGTTATCGGATCGCCCTCGCGTCCGACCGCACCCCCGGGGAGGAGCCGGTGCTCGAGGGAGGTGGCGGCGTAGTCGAGGAGCGGCTCCAGGTTCACCGTGTCCGCCCGATTGTACTTCACGAGTCGGTCGAGGGCCGCGCTGTTCCCGCGGCGGTACTCCTGCCACAGTCGCACCGCATCCAGCCCGTGCACGCCCTCGACGCCCGTGCGGTCCCCGACCCCGAGCCGCTCCTCGATCCGCTTGAGTCCGCCCGCGTGGCCGAGCCGATACAGGACGAACCGCAGGTCGATGTGGACCGGGGGGGCGACGAACGAGGGGAAGCACGCCTCGAGGAACGGGACGTCGAACCGGCTGCCGTTGAACGTGACGAGGATCGGGAACCGGCCGACGTACGCCGGCAGCTCTTCGAGGTTGTCGCCGGCGACGAAGGTGCGCGTCGCCCCTCCCCCGTGAACGGTGACGACCGTGACGATGCCGCCGAACGGGGAGAGCCCGGTGGTTTCGATGTCGAGGTAGGCGAGCCGGTCCTTGAACGCGCCGTGCAGGCGCCAGTGCTCCCGGTCGGGCAGGCGCCGGCCGAACCACGCGGCGTCCCGCTCCGCGAGCGCGCGCTCGCTCGCCGCGATCTCCGCCGAGAGCCGGTCGGCCCGACCGGAAGAGAGCCCGAGCCTCGCCGTGCGCGCCTCGAGCTGCGACCAATCGCGCACGCCCTCGCGCCACAGGCCCGCCTCGGTGACGGGGCCGATGCCCGAGAGATGGAGGAACGTCGCCCGCAGCACGAGCCGCCCCGACCGTTCGCCCCGTCTTATTCTGTGCGGAGCGGACTCACGGGCGCGGGTCCGCGCCCTCGACCTTCAGCGGCCCGAGCGGGGCGGTCAGCGCCTTCACGGCACCCCAGAATTTCGGCACGTCGGACGTCGGGAGCCGTCGGTCGTAGTACGGCGCGCGGCACTCGGCCTCGAGGAGCTCCGGGTCGTCGGCGTCCCAGATGAGCCGCACCGTCCAGGCGTCGTGGTCCTCCTCGTAGGAGAAGACCCGCTTGCGCGGGTCGGTCGAGATCGGGTTCGGGGCCAGGATGTCCAGGGGGGGGTCCGGCGGCGGCGCCACGGTCGGGATCAGATTCAACATCGGGGGACGGGGCGGGAGCGCGAGCCGGATCCAGGCGACGACGGGCCAGTGACTGCGCGCGGCTCCGAGACTGGGCACGACCGTTCCCACCCCCGGACGGCTAAAAAGAGCGGCCGGTCGGCCCGAGGTCGGAAACTCACTTTGAAAAAAATGGTTTCACACGCGTTATTGCTTAACTGCCAAGCAAATCCAGGTTACGTAGCTGCGGACGTTAGTGGCCGCGGGCTGAACAGATCGCCCGAAGGCTTTCTGCGTACACCCCGGCTCTATCGAACTCGTCTTCTACGAATGTCCTTCAAGGTCTCTCTTTTTCGAGGGGGTTTCGGGCTTAGATGCT
>DATJRQ010000011.1:0-41890 GCA_035504595.1 Thermoplasmata archaeon
ACTAGCCAAAGGTACAGCGCCGCGGCGGCTGCGACCGCGATCAGGATCAAGATCAGCGTCGCCACGACGGGCGAAACTGCCTTGGTCCGGGTCTGGCCGCGCCACGCGCGCCGGAACCGCTGGCTTCGTTCAATTCGCTTCGTTTTCGCGCTCATTTCTTTTCGTTTTCCCCCTTGGTTGGTTGTTCGTGCAGCTCCACCCCCGGCACTCGCCGGGGGCCCTTCTGCAGCCCTCTCAACGGGTTCGTGTTTGATATGCGGGACCGAAGGAGACTCCGAATCTCGAGGTAAAATTCGAGAGTTACGAGAACAGCGCCAGGCAATCGTTGGAGTACGTTCGTCTACCGACTCTACGGGATTTCCGTGCGGCTCGCTTAATCTTGGGTGGCCGAGTTGGGAAGGTGATGACCCCTGCGGACGCGACGTCGTCCTCCGCGGTCGTCCAGCGGGACCGGAACGCGCCGCAACGCGCTCGAGGTAAACCCGGCGAATTCAAACCCAAGGATCGGGCAACGCTGCTGCGCGACTCCGCCCGGCTGGAGTCTCTGTTCCTCCAGCGAGCGGTGACCCCGGAGAAGATGATCATCGCCTCCGAGCTTGGGTACATGCGAAAGTTGCTGCTCGGCGACCGTAAGACTCTCACCGTGACCTATCCGGTCAATCCGCCCTTCGCCTTCGTCCGGATCTTCTTCAACGAACACGACGCGGAGTTCCAGTACTCAACGCTCGAACCGACGCTCCGGCCCGTCGAGGTCGAGCAGATCGCTCAGATCCGCACCCGAATGGAGGCGATGATGGGTCAGGAAGAGCTCCCCATCACGGCCGGGCAGGGGCTGGAAGAGTCGGCCGAGCTCCGGGAGTACATGCGCAAGCGGTTCCTCACCGTCCTGGACCTCTATCAGATCGATGTTCCCGAGCGACGCCGGCCGATCCTCCTCTACTACCTGACCCGCGACTTCCTCGGACTCGGTCGGACCGACGCCATCCTGCGCGACCCATTCTTGGAGGACATCAGTTGCCTCGGACCGGGAGTGCCGCTGTACGTGTATCATCGCGTGTTCGGGTCACTCCGAACGAACGTCGCCTACGACGGCGAGCTCGACCTGAACAAGTACATCTTCCGCCTCGCACAGATTGCGGGCAAGCACATCTCGATCTACCAGCCGATCCTCGACGCGACGCTGTCGGACGGGAGCCGGATCAACCTCACGCTCGGGACCGAAGTCACGCGAAAGGGGTCCACCTTCAGCGTCCGAAAGTTCTCGCACGACCCGGTTTCTCCGATCGATCTCCTGCGGTTCGGGTCGGTCTCGGCGGCGGAACTCGCCTACTTCTGGACACTCGTCGAGCATCATCGCTCCCTGTTGATCTCCGGGGGTACTGCAGCGGGAAAGACGACGTTCCTGAACGCGATCTCGATGTTCGTCCGTCCGGAGGACAAGATCGTCTCCATCGAGGACACCCCCGAGATCCAGATCGACCACGAGAATTGGATCCAGTCGGTGGCGCGATCCGGCTACGGGATGAGCGCCGGGGCCGGGGGGGCGTCCGGGGTTTCGGGGCTCTCCAACCAGGGAACCAAGAGCCTCGGAACCGTGAGTCTCTTCGATCTCCTGGTCGCGGCCCTTCGGCAGCGCCCCGAATACGTGATCGTGGGGGAGGTGCGGGGTGTGGAGGCGTTCACCCTCTTCCAGGCGATCTCGGTCGGGCACGCCTCGATGTCGACGATCCACGCCGGGTCGATCCCCGAGCTCCTGCACCGGGTCGAGAACGAGCCGATGAACATTCCGCGCGTTCTGTTCCAGGCCCTGGATGCGGTGGCGTTCCCGGCCCAGGTGGTAGTGAACAACAACCGGGTTCGCCGGATCATGAGCGTCACGGAAATTCTAGAAGTGGACGCCGCGACGAACGAACTCCTCACGAACGAAGTGTTCCGATGGGAGCCAACCAGCGACACGTTCCAATTCATGGGGCGGAGCTTCGTTCTCGAGCACATTGGAGAGCGCGTCGGCCGGACTCTCGAAAGCCTGGAACAGGAGCTGCGGCAGAAGGCGCACTATCTCGAGCTGATGGACCAGCTCGCGATGACCTACTACAAGGACGCAAGTCGAGCGATCGCGAACTACTACGTGGACCCGCCGGGAGCCGTCACCGGTCTCGAAAAGCGTGTGGCGGCGGGCTGACCGCAGTATGCTTCGAAAACCCACCCCCGTTCCGGAGTGGAAGCCACCGGAGTCGGCGGAGACGCCGAAACCCGTGCCCAAGGTCCCGTTTTCGGTCAGCTACGGAACGTTCTGCTACCGCCTCCTCGGAAGCCGGTTCGACCAAGGCGATGGCTCCGAGCTGCTCGCGGAGCGACTCAAGAGGGCCGGCATGGACGTCACGCCGGGGATGTTCGAGTCTGTCACCTGGGTGACGACCATCCTTGGCGTCGTCGCGGCCCTCGTTCTCAGCGTTCTTCTGTTCCACTTCGCGCTCGCGATCCCGGACTGGTACGGGTACGTGGCGCTCGTCACGTTGGTGACCGTGGCGGCGGTCGTCGGTGGATTTCGATTCCTGATCAGCAGTCGGATCGCGAACCGGAAGGAGGAGCTCGACCGCGAGCTTCCGTTCACGTTGAGCGAGCTCTCGGTGCTGGCGAGCACCGGCATGTCCCCTATCCAACTCGTTCGACGGATGGCGTCGCGGGATCACGACCCGGCCATGACCCTCGAGTTCAAGCGAGTGGTCTATCGGACCGACATCGAAGGCAAGGACCTGATCACCGCCCTTGCGGAGACCGCGAAGCAGTCGCCGTCACAGTCGGTCCGTGAGTCGTTCTGGGATATCGCGAACATGATCCACCAGGGCGGCAACCTCGACGAGTACCTGCGATCGAAGTCCGATGACGTACTGAAACTGAAGCGACTGTCCCAGAAGGAATTCATCGAGCGCCTCTCGACGTTCCTCGACATGTACGTCAGCCTCGTCCTGGTCGGAGTCCTCATGATCGCGGTCGCGGCGTTCTTGATCAATGCGTTGGGGAGCACCGCCGCCGGGCTCAACGCCAACGAGCTCCTGCTGCTCCTGACGTTTGGGCTGGTACCGGTCGCGGTCGCGATGACCGTGATCATGATCTCGGTCGCCTACGCCCGGGCGGAGTGAGCGCGATGCGCCCGCTCCTCTTCGTGATCCTCCTCATCGGTCTCCTCGGCGTCTCGGGTAGCCTCGCCGTCGGCCACGCGGGGGCCGCCACGAGCCCCATCGTGTTCTCGGCGGCAACTCCCGCCCCAGGAAGCGTCGTGAGCTCCTCGACGCCGACGATCCAGGTGTCCTATTCCGACAGCGCGTCCCCGATCAACACCGCCGACGTTTCGATTGTCGTGGACAACCTCAACGTCACGACGTTCGAGGAGACGACGATCACTGCATCCCACGTGACCTACGTGCCACCGACCATTCTCCAGCTGAAGAACGGCCTCCACAATGTCACGGTGTACGTAGCCGACATGGCGGGAAACACCGCCAGCCTCTCCTGGAACTTCACCGTCAACACCAGTGCCGTGGTCCCCAGCAACCCTCTCGGCGGTCTCAAGCCGTTGACGATTCTCTTCTACGTGGGGATCGTCGCGGCGATCTGTGGAGGTGCGTTCGGCGGATACATCCTCTTCCTGAAGCAGACCACTCGGTTCACCTTCCGCCGATACTTCGCGACCCACTCGGTCGAGAAGTCGGTATTCACCCTCTACATTCCAGGGGCCATCGCCTTCTTCGTTCTGATCATGGGATTAGCGATCGTCTACAGCAATCCCACGTGGCCGTGGTACTCCGTCGATGTAGTGTTCGTTGCGGCGACCATCGTCGCGCTCCTGACCTTTGGGATTGACGCCCGTCGCGAGATGCTCCGGATCCGTGCCTTCGAACGCGCGTTCGCGCAGTTCCTCTTCGAACTGGCGGACGCGATGCGGGGAGGTCTCGACCCCGCGAAGTCGATCGTCGAGCTCGCGAAGACCCACACGAACATCCTGCAGAAGCCGCTGAAGATCGCTTCGGATGGTATTCGGCTCGGTCGGCCGCTCGATGCGGTGCTCAACGACATGGCCCGACCGATGCAGAGCCCTCTGATCCGCCGATATGCGGGACTCATCGCCGAGGCGACCGCCGCCGGAGGGGAGACCGCTCTCGTGGTCTATCGGGCCGCCAAGGACATGGATGATTTCGTCAAAATCGAGGAAGAGCGGGAGAAGCAACTTCTCCTTCCCGTCGCGGTCATCTACATCGCGTTCGCGGTTCTCATGGCGGTCCTCATGGCGCTGCTGTACATCGCGCCCTCGTTGGGGCAACTGAACATTTCGTTCATCGGTCTCGGCACCCTTCCGAAGTCCGCCACGACGACCACGCAGGTGCCCCGACTTGCGTTTTCCACGCTGAAGGAGCGGTTCTTTGAGCTGATGTTGATCAACGCCCTCGGCACCGGTGCGATCATCGGTGCGTTCACGGAGGGTCGGGCGCGGTACGGGATCCTCCACTCGCTGGCACTACTGCTCGCGACGGTGGTCGCCTTCGTGATCCTGTTCCCCTAGGGAGGGGACGCGTCCCCTATCCGGGGGTGTAGACGACGCTCCCGGTGCCCTCGAGGCCGTCGCTGTTGGTCACCGTCAGGTCGATGGTGTAGTTGACGTAGTTCGGTGCGGTGGTGTACGCGAACGGATTTCCGGACAGAGCGATGATCGTCTGCACTTCGGCCCCGATGGTGGGGTTGGTGGGCAGGAACGATGTACTGAGCGAGAGCGAGGGGGACGGCGTGCAGGTGGAGACCCCGCCCGTCGTGGTGCAATTGGTGATGACCAACGAACCGCTCCAGGCCCACGACACGATCGTCGCGTTTCCTCCGGGTTGAAACGACGAGACGCCGTCCAGTGCGTTGGTGTATCCGCCGCTCTGGCCGAGGGGTACCGTATCGACGTTGATGACGGGCACTGGGGGAATGAACGTGAAGACGAAGTCGTTGTCGTACACGGTGTAGAAGCTGACATCGATGTACGAATTCGCGGTGAGATTGAAGAAAGTGGAGCCGAACGAGCCCGGGAACGTCACGTTGATCGTCGCCGCACCGTCGGTAGCGAGGGTGATGTTGCTGGCACCGTTCACGAGCCCGCCCAACTGCCAGGTGCTCTGGCCGGGAAACTGAAAGTAGTCCTCGGTCACCGCGTACCCGTTGAGAACGATCCCCGTGATGGTGGTCGGATTCGGGTCTGTGCTCGCCACAGTGATGTTGATGGAGGGGTAGCGGTCGCCCGCGGCGATCAACCGTCCGCCGGGGGAAATGCTCACGACGCGAAGTGACTCCAGCGCTTTCTCGTGCTGGTACGCTTGCTGCGCGATCTCCTGCTGCTCGTAGCTCGCGACGAATGCGCCGAAGGTCACGACGGCCGCGACGACAATGAGAACGAGCATGAGGGTGCCCACAATCTCGGCCAGGCCGCGGTCGTTACGTCGAAGATGTCGCATTGTCCGTCGACCGGCCGGGAGGAGGATAGGCCTGCCCCCCTGAGGTTCCGAAAATCTCTGTAGAACTCCGTAGCACAACGAACACTACCCATCTCCTCGTTATGCGACCCGTCCCCATCCGGCGAGTGATGGGGCTGCCGGTAGAGGTGCCGGGGCTCGACACGATCCTTCCCGAGATCACCAACGGCCGGGTCGTCATCGTGGAGAGCGGCGCCGACCCGGCGAAGAGCTTCTTCGTACGCCGCCTCGCGCTCACGGCATTACGGGCCCAATGGCCGGTGACGTTCGTCATATCGCGCGACCGGGAGGAGTTGCTCGAACTGCTATCGATGGAGGGGGGTGCGATGGGTCCGGTCCACGACCTCGAGATCACTGAGCGTGATACGATCGACGACCTATCCGGTTTCGCATCGAAGGGCGGACTCCTGGCCGTCGACTCTTTCTCGCTGCTGACGCTCGACCTCCCGGCGGCCATCCTGGCGGCAATGCTTCGAACTCTCCGAGCCCAGTGCCGGGAGAAGTCGACGACCGTAGTGCTCGGCACGGACCGGGGAATGTTCGAAGCCCGGGGAGAAGCCGTCGTCGCCCACCTGGCCGATGGCGTACTCCAGTTTCACTCGCGTGAGGGGCCGGAGGGGCTGATCCGTTTCCTCCGGGTCCCCAAGTGGACAGGTGGGAGGTTTTTCGACCGGAACATCTACTACGAGTTCGACGGAAAGCGGCTCGCCATGGACCTGAGAAGCCGGGTGTTGTAGGTCGTGCGGGAGGTACAGTGACGGGTCCAACGTACGATCGGTATGGGCTCACCGGGAACCCCTTCCGGGAACTAGCCAGCGAGAGTCTCAACGACGTCGAGCTCTATCATGTGAACTTGGAGATCGACGACGCGCTCCACTCCATCGAGGAAGAGATCTTCGACAGGGAGAACCGGGCCATCGTCGCTATCGTCGGCGAACACGGCTCCGGTAAGACCGAGCGCCTCCTCCTTGCCGCGACCGAGGCGCACCAACGGAACGCATTCACGGTCTATTTTGACGTGAGCGCAAAGGTGCCTTGGATCCTCCGCGGACTAGCCCAGGAGTTTCAAAAGAGCGCGACCAGCGCGGGTCTCACGAGGACGTTCTCGTCTCCGAGTTGGCTTCGTGGCATTGCGGCGCTCGAGAAGCTGAAGGACGAGAAGTACGACGCCATTTCCGCGGGGAAGGCGATCGGCCAAGCACTGAACGAAACCGCGCCGTCCCTGCTCCTTCTCAACGATCTTCACAATCTCATCGAGTCTCGGGAGATCCACGCCTTCGCCAAGACGCTTCAACAGGTGAGCGACGTGATCAAGCCCGGGGTGTTGATCATGTTCAACTGTTTCCCAAGCTACATGGCGTGGCTCACCGTCAACCTCCCACCGTTCGCATCCCGCATTAACCGGACGATCCGCCTCCCCGGTCTCACGAACAACGAGGCGGCCCTGCTCCTGGCGAAAAAGATGCTGCCCAAGCGACTGGTCGAAGACCTCGACCCGATCTATCCGTTCGATCGGGAGTCGGTCGCAGCACTCAACGAGACCGCCGGGGGCAATCCCCGGCGATTGCTTGAGCTCGCGGACCTAGCGATCGAGTTTGGGGTGTCCCATCGTCTCTATCGCGTCGACGCGAACGTAGTTCGAGTCGTCCAACCGCTACGATCCCCATCGAAGCCAGGAGCGACTCCGCCATCCTCTCCCCCAGCGAGCACGCAGGCGTACTCCGAAGAACCCGCTCCGAACGCGACCCCGATCACCCAATCGCCAGCGACGAGCAGCCAGGTGCCCTGACCCTCGACCCGGCTCCGCTAATCAGAATTCCTGTCCATCAGGACGGCCAGGTTGATCGCCTGCTCGGCGATATCTGCGGAGTAGCTCGCGGCGCGCCCGAGACTGTTCACGACGGTTCCGAGCGCGAGAAGTTCCTCGCCCCGCCGGGTCGCAACGCGATGGGAGAGCGCATCGATGAGCTTCTGGTGGTGCACCCGCGAATCGATCGCCTCGTTTGCCGCGTCAATGTCCCCGGTGACGAGGGATTGGAAGGCTCGGTCGAGGATTTCGACCGCCGACGCCTCCGCTTCCTCGATCTCTTTTGCCAACTTCGGGTCCAACGTCTTCCCGTCAGCGATGATCGGGTAAGTCTCCGCTATCCGTTGCGCATGGTCGCCAATTCTCTCAAGCAACTTCGCGACCAAGCGATGCCCATGAACCGCCCGGATTCCGGAGACATCCGGAGTCTGAGACGGAAGGCTGTGCACGAGATGGTACTGCTTGGCGACCATCCAGTAGAGCCGATCCACGTCCTGGTCGCGCAACGCCACGTCATGCGCGAGCGCGCCATCTGACTTCTTGAGGGCCAGTACCGCATCGTCCAGCATCGCCCGCACCGTCAGGTGCATCCGGCGGAGGCACTTCTCGGAACTCAGCTCGGTCGCGTCGGAGAGGTCCTGGATGACGATCGAGTTCCGGCTCTCTTCGATAACCTCCGGACCGATGACCAAGCGACAGAACTCTCGAGCCACGCGTCGCACGAACGGCCCCCGGTCGGGAGGGAATCGAACCTCGATGAGCCCGAAGCCGGAGACATAGGCCCCGATGAGTTTCCGAAGGAGGTGCTCCCTCGCCTCGACTCCCTTCTCGGTGAAGATCTTTCGTCGGGCGGTCGGTTTCTCACCAGCCCGGGAACGTACCGACACGGACCCATCGATTTCCGTGTCGACGAAGAGCGTGTCCCCGGCTTTGAGGCCTGCACCGGTGACCCAGCGCTTGGGAAGCGAGACCAGGTAAGTGGACCCGCCGGCGAGTTGGAGCTTTCGGCCCTCCATCACAGTTGTCCGGGGCGGAGTAGGTTTACGAAAAGATAAGCGTTCAAACAATAGAGTATATAGCCACTATTTACATCGGCCCCCGCGGCCATCGGCTATAGGGCAATTCCCGCTTCCCCGGGGTCCCAACTACCGGTAGGCGGCCGATGAGCGCAGGCTTTGTTCAGGTCCCGAGGACTAGAGATTACGTAAACTACATAGTCATTCGAAGACTCGCAATTTGTCGAGGGCTCGGCCTATGTGGTGAGGCGCGTTCCTTACCTTGAATGGCGACGGGATTCCCGTTTCGGGTTGGGATCCTACGTCGTTCCGGCGAGGGGGTGGCAGTATGGGTGTCGACCGCCGCGGATGTTTCCTCGACCGGGCCCGCAAACTCGGTCGACAACCCCGGGCCGGTCGGAACCTTCACGCCCTCCCCACGCGGAGTGCCGACCCGCCGATTGGGGACCTATGCGCTGGTGGCCGTCTTGGTCGTGGTTGCCGTGGTCGCCGGATCCCTCGCGTACGACCGATCTCTCGATAATCACCCCTCGCCATCGAACGGGTCGACGGTCCTGGCCCCGGTGGGATGGGCCTCGGTGTCGCTACCGTATGGCCAATACGCCGACATCACCTTCATCACGCATGCGCCAGAGAATCTCACCGGTTCGTTCCTTACCGAGAACACGATCACGGCCTACGTGATGACATGGGCCCAATTCCAGACTCTCGTGACGAACAACTTTGTGAGCGGGTATGAGTGGACCTCGGGTCAGGTCTGGCACGGAAACATCAGTTACACGCTCTCCCCGGGGGATTGGGACCTGGTTTTCCTGAACACCAACCCGTACGGCTCGAGTGGAATCTCGATCACGCAAGCGGTCGTGATCAGTCCGATCCCGTCGTAGCTGTCCCGAGTTGGCAACAGCCGCTCAGTGAGAGTGACCCACCGGCCTCACGCCGGTCGTCGCCCGGTGCGCGAGTGCCGGGAAGTACTCTGGTCGCCGCTCGCCCGTGATCGCGTAGACCGCCTTCTCGGCGATCTTGCATGCGTTGTCCCCGACCCGCTCGAGATGGCGGCCCGCGAGCAGGAACCTCGCGAGACGCTCGGTCGCCTCCCCGCCCTGCTTGAGCAGCTCAATAACGCGATTCTGGAGCTGCTCGTGGAGCTCGTCCACGTCGTCGTCCAAGGCAAAGATCGACTTGGCGAGCACCGCGTCCCCCCTCACGAATGCCTCGACGGACCGCTGGACCATCGCACGAGACCTCTCGTCCATCTGGCGCAGCAGATCCGCGGGGGTCGGGTCGGACGGTTCGGGGCCTGCGGTGAGATTCTGCGCGAGGTCGTATCCCAGTCGGCCGACGCGGTCGACGCAGTTGGCGACTTTCAGGACGGCACCGATAGTTCGGAGATCCTTGGCCTCCGGTTGCAGGGTCGCGATCAGGCGCATCGCTTCCGTCTCGATGGCGATATCGAAACGGTCAAGGGGCGTGTCGCGAGCGGTAACACTGGCCGCCAGCGCCCGGTCGTTGGAGAGCAGGGCCCGGGCGCCGTCCGCGACCATGCCCACGGCAAGCTCGGACATCGCCGCGACATGTCCCTTCAGGGTCTCGATCGGGTCGGTCCGTCCCATTCC
Source organism: Thermoplasmata archaeon (assembly GCA_035504595.1). Lineage (GTDB taxonomy): Archaea > Thermoplasmatota > Thermoplasmata > Lutacidiplasmatales > UBA184 > Lutacidiplasma. The sequence goes on from DATJRQ010000011.1 coordinate 9,947, forward strand.
ACTTGCGGAGTCCGCGCTCGCGTTCATGAGAACCTTCCGGTGATGAACTCCTGGGTCAACGGGTCGCGCGGCCGTTCCAGTATCTCGGCGGTCTCGCCGACCTCGATCAGGTGGCCGGAATGCAGGAACGCCACCCGGTCCGACACTCGGGCGGCCTGTCCGACGTTATGCGTAACAAGTACGAGGACGATCTCGCGCTTCAAGGTCTGCATGGTCGCCTCGACGCGCTGGGTCGCGGCCGGGTCGAGCGCGGAGGTGGGCTCGTCCAAGAGGAGGACGCGGGGCCGAACCGCGAGGGCACGCGCGATGCACAAGCGTTGCTGCTGGCCCCCCGATAAGGAGAGGGCCGAGCGGTTGAGTTCGTCTTTGACCTCGGACCAGAGTCCCGCTCGTTCGAGGGCCTCCTCGACGGCCTTGTCGACCTCGTCGTCGGATTCGTGGATCAATCGAAGCCCGAACGCCGCGTTTTCGAAGACCGACATCGGAAAGACCGTCGGCCGCTGGAAGACCATCCCGATCCGGCGGCGGACCAGAACCGGGTTCACGCCCGCGCCGTAGATGTTCTGGCCGACGTACTGAACTTCTCCCTTGACACGGAGACCGGGGGTCAGCTCGACCATACGATTGAGGGTTCGCACAAAGGTCGTCTTGCCGCATCCGGAGGGTCCGATCACCGCGGTCAGGCTCGACGGGGCGAAGTCAAGCGAAACGTTGTCGAGGAGCTTCTTCTGCTTCGCGAGGACGCTCAGGCCCCGCACCGAGAGCACCGGCGCGCCCGGTGGGGAGGTCGCGCGATCCTCGTTCATGCGTACAGACCCTCCAGGCGACGGCGGTATCGGCTCGAGATGATACGGACCACGACGTTGAGGCTCACCACGACCACCAGCAAGAGGAACGCGGCCTGGAAGGCGATCGTCGGCAGTCCCGTGCTCGGAGCTTGGGCGAAGTTCTGCCAGATGAGACTGGACATCCAGGAGACCGGCGAGAAGAGGGTCTGCGGGGGAATCTTGCCACCCGCCGTCGTCAGCACGATGGGGGCCGTCTCTCCGACCCCGATCGCCATCGCCAGGAAGATGCCCGTCAGGATCTGAGGGAACGCGATCGGGGTGCCAACCCTGAGGATGTACTGGTACGGCCGTGCCCCGGAACCCAGGGCGGCCTCGCGAATATGGGACGGGACGGAGGTAAATGCGAGGTCCGCGGTCCGGAAGACGTAGGGCGTCATGAAGAAAGCGAGGGTGATCGTGCCCGCGAGGAGCGAGAGACTCCACCCAAAGAAGATGACGAAGGTGAAGTAGCCGAAGTATCCCACGATCACCGACGGGGTGCCGACGAGGAGGTTCGCCGACATTCGGACCCATCCGGCGGTCCGCTCGGAGAGGAACTCCGCGGTCGCGATTCCCCCGAACAGCCCGAGCAACACCGCGATGGATGTGGCGAGGAGCATGAGCTCGAACGTGCCGATGATCGGCACGCCCATCGCGTCGGTCTGGTAGGGGCTCGTGCTCGTGATGACCTGCCAACTGAGCGAGGGAATCGCGCGTGCGGAGATGTAGTAGACCAGCGACAGGATCGGTGCGATTGCGACCACGAAGAGCAGGGGAAGGAGCCACCCGATGACCCGGTCGAAGCCGAGCCGCCAGCGCGTACGAGCCGACGCGTCGTACCGAATGTTGTCGGAGTCGAGGATGGACTTCGAGACCGTGGGGGTCGCCATGAGACTCCTACAACCCCTGGATCTGCTGCGTGTAGAGGGAGGAGATCAGGCGTCGGCCGAGGATGTTCACGATCAGCGAGATGCCGAGAAGGACGAGCGCCATCTCCGCGATCGCGGCGAGGAACTGGGGGGAGCCGGTGCCCCCAATCGCAGAATCGAGCAGCTCGAACATCTGCGCCGCCATCGTGTTGCCGATGTCGTAGACGTTCTTCGGGAGGACCGTCGCGGTTCCGATGATCATCGCAACGGCGACCGTCTCCCCGAACGCTCGGCCGAAACCCAGGAATGCCGCGCTGAAGATGCCCCGCCGCCCGTGCGGGATCGCCACCCGACGAACGACTTCCCAGCGAGTCGCGCCAAGAGCGAGACCGCTCTCCCAAAGGTCTCGGGGGACCGATCGAAGCGCGTCTCGGATCAGCAGTGTCGTGATCGGGAGTGCCATCAGCGTGAGGATGAACACCGAGATGAGGATGCCAAGGCCGGAGGTGTTGATCGGCCCCCCGAATCCGGGGATAAAGTGCAGGTTCATCACCATCCACGGCTCGAGCTGGCTCCCGAAGTACGGCGCGACGATGATGAACGCCCAGATCCCGTACACCACGCTCGGGATGCCCGCGAGCAGGTCGACGAACGGGTCCAGCCATTGGCTGAGGAACCGGGGGAGGTACGTCGTGGACGCGATCGCGATACCGAGCCCGATCAGCATCGAGAAGATGAGGGCCGGGACGGCCGTGATGAGGGAACCGAGAAGGAATACGCCGATCCCCCATTGGTTGTTGACCGGGTCCCAGTGAAGGGAGAAGAACTCGATTCCGAAGTTCGTGAATCCCGTCTCGGCGACGAGGGCGATGACGATGGCAACCATGATCCCGAGGGGAATCAGGGCCGGTACCAGCGGTACGATTCTGGCCAAGAACGAGCGGGCGCTCTGGGGTGTGGACCCCGTCTCTTCCGGGCCGGACGCAGGAAGGGGTTCCCGGACCTCAGGCGTGCTGGGGTCCGGGGAGCTCACGGTGATCCCTGCCCCAACCGTTCAGGTTGTGACCGACGCCAACTCCTGCTGGTCGTACCCGATGACCTCGGGTGTCAGCGGGATGAAGTTGACCTTGTCGATGTACGCCGACGGAGAGCCGTTCGGCGCAAAGTTCCCGTAGGAGATCGCCCACTGCAAGAAGTGCACGGTCGCGGCGAGCGCACTCGAAGTGACGGTCGTTCCTGTCGGGGACGTCTTGATCAACGTGTACTCGAGGTTCGCGATCGGGTACGGGGTCTCGCCGGTCGGCGGCAGCGTCCCGCCACCGCCGAGGGTGATGTTGATCGCGCCGTTCGCCGTCCCGCCCAGGATCATGCTGAGGGCCAGCTGGTACTGGGAGAACTGCAGGTGGGTCAGCGCGAGGTTGGCGTCCTGCGAGATATTGGTCGCTGACGGGAGGACGTAGTTGGATCCAGCCGCCGCATACGTGCCGTTCGCGAGCGTGGCGTCGTTCCCGACGGCCGCGTACGTAAGACCGGTCGCGGTGCTTTCGTAGCTGATGCCAACGTAGCCGATCGAGTACTGGGTCTTCTGGAGAGCCGCGACCACACCGGAGTTGCCCGTCGCGCCGGTCCATGGGGAACCGGACAGCGCGCTGGTCGAGTACTTGTAGGGCCAGCCGGACCAGGACATGTAGCACAGCGAGCTGAACAGGAACGTGTCACCGCTCGAGTCCGACCGCTTGATCGGAACGATCGTGTTCGAGATCGCGCTGAGCTGCGTCGCCACGCCGGGGGATTGCGCCGCTAGGATTAGTGGGTTGTTCCACGTCGTGATCGCCCCCGCATAGATCATCGCGAGGATCGTGCCGTTCAGGTTGATGTGCGCCGAGATGCCCGGGAGGTTGTAGTAGATCAACTGGGCGGAGATCGCCACCGGGAGGTTGATCAGGCTCGTCGCACTCGCATTCGATAGGTAACCGTCCGAGGCACCGATGTTCACGAGTCCGAGCTCAGCGTAACTCTGGCCGGTACCACTTCCGGTCGACTCGGGGGCGAGGACGACCTGCGAGTTGTAGGCCGTGTAGTTCGGGCCCCAGGAGACCATCAGCGGATAGAGCAGACTCGACCCCGTTTCCGTGAGCTGAATCGTGCTCGTGCTGCTGCTCTTGTTCAGAGTCGTTCCGAGTTCGTAGCCGCCCGCAATGCCGACAATCAGGAGGACGACCGCGATCCCGATCGCGACTCCCATCCCAACCGTGCCGGTCCGCTTGCGCATAGGCGCCGACCCCGACAACTTGTCGGTCGAGGACATGTCTGTCGTGTTCGGCGTACTTCCTGCCGTACTTTGTGCACTCATTTCGTTTCACCAGGTCCGTCAATCGATGCCGCGCCCGTCTCCCGGTGCGGTTCTCTCCGTGCACCGAATTTCCGGGTCCCTCGACATCGGGATTCGCACTACTCCACGGAATATATAGGAAATGAATTTAGACTATAGACTTCACAATAGTCCGCCATATGGTACGGGCTCTCCCATCAGAGCCCCCGGTGTCAGGACGCTCTACGCCGGGTTTTTGGACCGGGGGGCTTCGGTGGGTTACGTCGCGCTGGCTGGTCCGTTTCGGGTACGATGGCACCGTGTTTTACGGATGGGCGCGGCAGCCGGGGCTCCGAACTGTCGAGGGGGAGATCCGACGAGGTCTGGTTCGGTGCGGAGCGGGTCCCAACGGAGCCGCCATTTCCATGGCCGTCGCGAGCCGCACGGATCGGGGCGTCAGCGCTCGAGCGAATGCCCTGGTCGTGGAGTGCGACCTACCGGGGGATACTCTCCTCCGGGCTCTCAACGGAATCGACCCGAACATTTTTTTCACGGCCGCCGTCGAGGTCACCGGCGAGTTCCGAGTGCGACGCGCGACCCGACGCACCTACCGGTACTACGACCCTTGGAACGTTTCCAACTGGGCGCGCGTCCGAGAAGCAGCCTCGATGTTGGTCGGGGAAATTGACGTCCGTTCGTTCGGTCGATCGATCCCGTCGCACGAGGTCAGTCCGCGGAAGGTTGAGTCGGTTCAGATACGCCCTTTGTCGGGCGGTTGCGAGATCCGGGTGTCCGCGCCCTCCTTCGTTTGGGGTATGGTGCGCAAGATCGTCGCCGCGCTCCACGAAGTGGACGCGGGTCGGCTGACCCTCCCCCGTCTCCGCGCAGCGGTTGCCGGGTCGGTCCGCCTCACCCTCCCACTCGCCCCCCCAGAGCCGCTGGTCCTGTGGGAGGTCGAGTACCCCCTGGCATGGGATTTCCGTTGGCAGGGTCCGAACACCGGGCAGGAGGCCCTCCGACGTCAGAGGGCCGGGCAGTTATGGACCGACCGGAAGCGAATGGCGGCGCTTCTGGGATAACCCAGGCAGACGGCCCTACGGAAGGACCGCGTCCGGAGGGGACGCGCCCGTGGCTTCCGCGAGCTTGCGCTGCCAGCTGTTGTAGACCGCGGCGTTGCGCCCCACGAGGAACCCGGTTGATAGTCCCCACATCGCGTCCACCGCGAACAGAACGTACAGCGTCCAAAGCGAAGTACTCGCGAGCTGGGCGGCGGAGGGCACATCGAACGGTGAGATTCCCAGGAACGCCGTCTCGAGACCGGTACGGGCGAAGAAGAGCACGACGTAAATGACCGGTAGAAGGGAGTTGAGACGGTAGTTCCAGTCCGTCGCCCCCGGGTCGCGGTACAGGTGAACGCGGCGCTGCGCGTAACCGTACGCAACGAACGAGCCCGCGAGGAGAAGCGCGATGTCGACGCCGAACGCCGCGTACACCTGGTCGGCGACCGACGACCCGACCGCCCCGTACAGTACCGCCACCATGAGACCGGCGAAAATGAGGATGTAGAAGACCGGGAGGACGAGGAGCCGCCCGACGGTTGCCCGCGTTCCGTGGGTCACGAGGTACGCCCGCCGCAGGATGATGAGGCCGAAAATCGCGACGAAGGCGTAGGCGGCGATCGTGGCCTGCGAGATCTGCACCGACATGACCGGTTCGGGGGACGGGGAACGGCCGTTAGTTTCGAAGGGGGTATTTACCCCACTCGCTCCCAACGTTCCAGTTTCTGCACCGCGCTCAAAGTCGAGCCACGCTGGATCTCTTCACGAACGCGGTTCTCGTGCTCGAGAACGTCGAGGGATCGGTTCGCGATCTCTTGGGCCCTCTCGCGGGGGACCACGACGACCCCGGAAAGGTCCCCGACGATCCAGTCTCCCGGTCGAACCCGCTCTCCGCCCACCACGACCTCCACGCCGATCTCGCCGAGCCCTTTCGGCTCCCCGGCGTTCGGGCTCACGGTGCGGCTGAACGCTGGGAACCCCATCTCGATGATCGCGTCGATGTCGCGCGCCGCCCCGTCGATGACGACGGCCGAGATCCCGCGGCCCTTCGCGCTCCAACTGGCGAGCTCGCCCCAGATCGCGGTCGTACCGCCGCCGGCATCGACCACGATGACGTCACCGGGGCCGGCACGGTCGATTGCCTCGACCGGTTTCGCCCAGTCCCCGTCTCGGGTGACCACCGTCACGGCGGGCCCAGCCACTCGAACGTTCCGGTCCTTGAGGTGGGGCAGGATGCCGTGCATCGCGCCGCGCCGTTGCATCGCGTCGGTCACGTTCGGACTGGAGACCTTGAGGAAGGCGTCCCGGATCTCCGCTCCGCTGTAGCGGCGGAAATGCTCCGAGGCGACCTCCGTGCGGGTCTCCATCGCCTGCCGGACGCGCCGGGTGGCGTCGGCGATCTGGGGGCTCTTCGTGATCGCGCCGCCGACGATCAGGATCTGGGCCCCTGCCCGAACCGCTTCCGCGACGCTCTCCGAGTTCAGACCGCCCGCCACGGCGACGGGGATCGGACTCCCCTTGGCGAGTTCGGCGAGCAGAGCGAAGGGGGTCTTCGCCTGCATTTGCATGTCAATCCCCACGTGCCAGCAGACGGCGGCCGCTCCGAGCTCCGCGGCGCGCTTCGCGCGCGCCACCGGGTCCGGCACGCCGAGAAGGTCGACCACGACCTCGGCCCCGTAGAGTTCGCCCCCGCGGACTCCGTCCGCGATCGTATCGTCGTCCGCGGCCCCGAGAATCGTGACGAGATCGGCACCCGCCTTTGCCGCGATCTCGACCTCAAAGGCACCGGTGTCCATCACTTTCATGTCGGCGACGATCCGCTTGTCCGGGAACGCCTTCTTCAGTTCCCGGACGGCATCGAGCCCCTCGCTCTTGATCAGGGGGGTCCCGGCCTCGACCCAATCGGCTCCCCCCTCGACCGCTTCGCGAGCGGCCCCGAGCGCCCGGGAAAGGTTCTCGAAGTCGAGAGCGACCTGAAGCACCGGCTTCTCGAGCCGCATGGCGGTCGAACGGGGTATCCGTGTATAAGCGGTCGCCCCTGAGGAGCGCTCGTGTCGGAGACGCCGGTCGGACGGGTGCGACTTCTCGAGGCGGACGCCCGCCGTCTGGACGGGATCCACGACGCGTCCGTCCATCTGGTCGTCACCTCTCCCCCGTATCCGATGATCCCGCAGTGGGACGAACTGTTCCGGGAGCTCGGCGCGACCGACTATCCGGCGATGCTGGAAATCCTCGCAGCGGCCTGGCAAGAGTGCTTCCGCGTACTCGTCGCGGGCGGGATCCTGGCGGTCAACATCGGGGACGCGTTGCGGACGACCGACGGGGAGTTCCGTCTGTGGCCCAACGCCGCTCAAACGATGGTCGCGGCGGAGAGGGTCGGGTTCCGACCCCTACCGTACATCCTCTGGAAGAAACCGACCAACAAGCCGAACGCCTTCCTCGGCTCCGGTTTTCTTCCGCCGAACGCGTATGTGACGCTCGACTGCGAGTACATTCTGCTCTTCCGGAAGGGGGCTCTGCGCCGACTGCCAGCCCACGACCCACGTCGTGCGCGGAGCCGATTCTCCCGGGATGAACGGGACCGGTGGTTCAGTCAGGTCTGGTCCGATATCCGCGGGGCGCCGCAGCGTGCCGGGAGCGGCCGGAGCGCCGCGTTCCCCATCGCGATCCCGGAGCGGCTGATCCGGATGTTCTCCCTCGAAGGCGACACGGTGCTGGACCCGTTCGCAGGCACCGGCACGACGCTTCTGGCCGCGCAGGGGTGCGGGCGAAACGCGATCGGGGTCGAGCGGGACACGGAAATCTTTCGAGCCCTGGTGGACCGAGGGCGGCCCCTCGGATGGGTTACGGACCCGGCGTCGGGGGAAGGGCCGGTCGCGCGCGATGGGCGACCTCCTCGTCGACGGCCTGGCGCAGGTACTGCAACGCGGACGGGCTGAGCTTGTCCATGTGCAGCAGCAGATAGTGCAGGTAGATCCTCTCGGGCCGGTGCGACGGCCCGGCGGGTCGCGCTGGATTGCCCGGTACGGACTCCGAGTCGGGCTGGTGACGCTCGAGCGTGTCCCGGTGATGCTCGTGCTCGCTGCCGTGGTACTGGCGCCCCACGCTGCCCACGAGCGGCGGATAGACGTGACCGACGGGGTCGTACTCCTCGGGCAGCGGGGCCACCCGACGGGGCGGCGACCCCCAGCGGGGCTTCTCCTCTTCCGACGGCGCCTCGACTTTGCCCTTGAGGTAGGGGTGGACCGGTCGGTCCGGGTCCTGGAGCTCGCCGATCGGGCGGCCGGCGACGTCCTCGACGATCGCCTTCAGGTTCCAGCTCGCGCGACGCCGAGCCGGGTGGTCGGGCGTGGCTTCCGCGTCCACGGAAAAACGTCCCGTACGCTCCTCATAAAGGCCCCGTTGGAGAAGCAGATTCGGGGCCGTCGGGGCGGTTGGAGAGAGTTCCGGTCAGGAACTCGTACTCCGGTGTCGAGGCCACGATCGCGAGTGGAAGATGGAGCTCTCCGATTCGCCAGAGGGACTCCGCATACCCGGTCTCGGCCGGAAGTCGCGCCCGGGGGAGCCATTCCCCTTCCGCGCTGGTAAGACCAAAGAACTCGCGCGCCTCCCGCGACACCTCGGGGAGCCGAAGCAATCCCACCGCGTACAAGTTTCGCAAGACCGCTCGGCCCTCGGCTCGGCCGAGGAAATCCTCGGGGGTCTGGCTCACGAGCAGCACCCCGGCCTCGAAGTGACGGACATGGCGGACGATGCTGTCGAGAAACTCGGCGGTCGACGGGTGGCGCATCAGCAGGTGGGCCTCGTCCACGATCAAGAGCTTCGGCCCAGCACGCCCGCGAAGTCGGCCGTACGCCCAGTCGAGCACGTACGAAAGATGGAACGCCAGCTGTTCCGCGGGGACGCCCCGAAAATCGACGGAGATCGGCCCGGGACCATCGGGGACGGTCGTCGGGCCGTTCGAACCCCGAAGCGAGCCCGACCGGAACACGTCCAGCAGAGAGCGAAGCCGATCCGACGGCGGCGCCTCGCGCTCGATCTCGTGAATGAGGTCGTCGAGGGTGGGGACTTCCGGCCCTCGTTCGAACAGTCGGGAGGCCGCCGTATCGAGCACAGCCGACTCCGAGTCGGCGATGCTCGGGAACAGGGCCCGAATGGTCGCGGCGACCCTGCCGGCCTTCTCCCGCCGGTTCCCGCTCGTGGAGACCGGATCGAGCGGATTCAGTCGGCCCCCGGTTCCGTCCGCGAGACGTACCACGAAGCCGCCCAGCGACCGGACGAACCCGCCGAACTCTCCCAACGGGTCGAGGACGGTGATCTCGACCTCGGGCCGCATCCACCGGGTTCGGAGCGCGAGCAGAGCGGTCGCGAAGGTCTTACCGGCACCGGTCGTCCCGAAGATCCCCCAGGAATAGCTCGAGTGCGCCCATCGATTCAGGAGCACGGGGCTCGCGTCGGATAGGGCGAGACCGACCAGCACGCCGCCGGGCTCCACGATGCTCTCGTCGATGAAGGGAAAGAGCGCCGCCACACCATCGGTCGGCAGGGTATGCCAGTAACCACGGGGTCGAGGTTCGGAGCCGGAGAGGTCCGGAGGGGCGAGCGCAGCGCTCACCTCGTACCGCGGGACACGAACGCGGAACCCGAGGGCCGCGAGCCGTTCGGACAGACGCAGCCGCAGGGCTTCGCACCGGGGCCGCGAGGGACCGAGCGCGACGAGCCGTACCCCGACCTTCCAGAGGTCCTGGGTGCGTCGAGCGACCTCGCGGCCGAACAACTCGGCCGACTCCTGCTCCACCTCGTACTCGGGGGTCTGGGCACCGCCGTCACGGCCGAGCAGTTCCGCGGAGGCAACGGCCCGAGCGCCCTGGATCATCTCGAGGGCCCGGGCGACGTCGACCCGGTGCAATTCTGCGGTGAGTTCGACGGTCTCGGTCGTCGGGAGAATCCGCCCCAAGAAACCGAACGGCACCTCGCTGGGAAACTGGGCCAGAAGCAGTGGGGCGCGAAACGAGCGTCCCCGCCGGAGCCACGTAGCGCTCTCGACCGTGCCGTCCGGTCCCCTCGGGTCCGCCATTTCAGACCGTCCGCACGCCGTGGTCCGGTCCCCGGGCTCGTCCGAACCACCAGAGCGGCAGCAGGGACGAAGCGAGTACGAGTCCGCGCACTGGGAAGGCATCGGTTGGCAGGGCGAGGAACGCCGTCGCGCCGGACCCCACGACGGCGAATCCGAGGAGGGGGACACGAAGCGGGCGGAGCTCCGTAGATTGGCGGACGTGCCCGACGACCCACGCCGCCATCGCGAGCGCCGTCAGCGCCGCCGTCAGAGCCAACAGGAACGGCGCGGCGATGGCGAGCGCTCCCGCAACGAGTGCCAACGCCACGGCGGCGCTGAAGGCGTCGAAATCGATCCGCCCCCGGGAGAAAGTAGTCGGCGTCACGGAGTGTCCCGGCGCGCGGACCACCCCCAACGGCGCGCAGCGTCCGCGAGGGCGCGCCCCTGAAGGCGACTAGCTCCAATGTCCAGACTCGCCAGCCGTTCGAGGAGGCTGGACACCCTCGTCTCCAGGTCAGCGATTCCGGCGGGCCCCGCTGAATCGGTTCTCAGCACGAGGTCGATACGTCGAACCCACCGACGGCGACACAGCAGCGTGACAAGCTCGCGATAGCCCTGGGCGCCGGCAGAATCCTCCCGCCCCGGGGCGTGCGCGGGAGGAATGACCAACTCGGCTCGCATGGGCGCGAGCTCCATGGAGAACGCGAAGCCGTGGCGAACCGTCCGGATCATGTCTCGGAATAGCTCGAAGCGGCGGGCCAGCTCAGGCGGCGGAAGGTAGGATGTCGGCGTACCGTTCGTGCGGACGATCGAGACCCGGTCTCCCGTCGGAAGGGTCAGTAGATGGGGGTTCGCCCCCGGACGGGCGTTCGCTCTCATCCCGGGGTGTCCTCCCCAGGACCGGAGCCGCCAGAGGAAGTAGGTCGCGCACCGTTCGTCCAGCGCCGAACCGTCCGGTCGGTAGATCGAGAGACCGAACCCAATGCCCCCGATCGTAACCCCGAGCCACGGGGAGATGAGGGGAGCCAGGACCGCACCCACAGCGGCGTAGGTGACGAACTTGAGCGCGTCGCCGGCGGTGGCGAATGGGCCGAGCCGGAGGCGCCGGTCGATCCGCTCGGGCACGGGCACGACCGGCGGACCGTCGGGTGCGGTCTCCATCTCATGCCGTCCCACCGCCCCGGAACGGCGGAGAGTTCCGCCGCGATCCCGGCGATTCGTGGGCCGACCGGAGATGGCGGAACAGGTGGGCCGCGCCTTGCCCTGCGGCATGGGCGATGGCGATGGGAGCGGCGGCCGGGGCGGAGGCGGTGCCGGCCGCTCGGGCGGTCGAGGCGAATGCGACGCGTGCGGCGCCGGAGGTGCGGTTCGCGTTCGTGAAGGGCCCCGCGTGGGCGACCGCCGCGCCGGGGGCGGCCCCCAGTCCGCGCTGAGTGCCCGCGCCGATCACCGCACTGCTCCCCGGGAAGCCGAACGACGCGAGATGAGTCCCCGCGAGGGACAGTAGGAACGGCGAAGCTAGGGCGCATCCCAGGTAGCCGACCAGCAGGACGGAGCTCGGACTACCCACCGCGAGTTCGAGGGGGACCACCATCACACAGGGCAGGAACACGAGCTCGACGAACAGGAGCCAGCCTCGACGTGCCAGGAGGGCCAGCGGGCGAAAGGGCCAGAGCAGGGTAAACATCGGAAGGAGGACGACCAATACGGCGAGGAGCGCGTCGCGGAGCCCGACGGCGAGGACCAGTCCGAGCACCAGGGCGAATTCCACCATGGAAAGGACGAACGCCAACGCGCCGTTGTCCCAGGAGAACGAGAACTGCCCAAAACCGGCGAGGTTGATCCATTGCTGCCACTCGCCGCGGTCCCATCCGGAGATGACCGGATACAGCCCGCTTCCTAGGTCGAGTACGACGCCGGTGATCGGGATCGTGAAGTTCGCAGCGACGACCGCGAGCACGAGGCGCGGGAGCAGGCTCTCCACGGCCTGCGACCAGCGTTCGATGAACGACCGGAAGAGGTACAGCACGGCGACGCCGACCCCGACGAGAGCGATCGCTGGATCCACGATGTTCACCAGCACATAGGCGGAGAACTCGGCGGCGACACTGAGGAAGTTCGGGCCACCAGCCCCCGAGAGCGAGGGGTACAGTGCGGAAGTCGCCAGCTCGGGTACCAGCAACTGGTCGTACGTCGGGCCGATAACTGCGGTGATGATCGCGGTGAGATCGGCGAACAGGGCGAACAAGATCGCCTGGATGATCGGCCCGAGGTCGAGGGCGTGCATGCACCCACTCCTCAGCTACCCGTGAGGACCCAGTGCGCGAGCCCCCAGATCAGGCCGCTCAGCGCCGCAACGAAGAGCAACGTCCCGACCAGGGCGTCTCTGGCCCGGTCTTTCGCCTGGACCTTCTTGGTAACGTCGTGCGAGAACCAACTGAGCGCGACGCGCGCCCAGACCAGAGCCAACAGGCCGCTTCCGGCGACCCCGAGCAGGTCGACGAGCCGGTCGATCGACGCCGTGAAGTTGTTGACCGGAGAGATGTTAGAGGCCGAGAGCCGGTCGACTCGCCCTTCGTCCCATTCGGCCGCAACGCGGCCCGACGGGATCGAAGGTGCGCCCGACACGAGGACGACGACCAGCACGGCCGCTGTGACGGCGTTCGCTACGGGCCCCATCAGGCCGTGCCTCCCCGTGACCAGGATACCGCTTCTCCGCCGTCACTGTCTCGGTCTTGAAGGACCGTCCCATCCGAGATCAAACGGTCCAGGGTGCTCCGGGCGAGGTCGAGCGGGACACCCGCCTCCTCCGCCAGCAGCTCGACCGTAGTGCGATCTGCGCCATCGGCCGGTTCAATGATCCCCCGAAGGACTCCCACGGGATCCGGCGGCGGGGAGGGTGTCGGTCGGCCCTGGGCCCGCCGCAGTATCGCGTACCAGACCACCACCCCCGCTCCGAGAGCGAGTACTCCGCCGACGACGTAGTCGTCGAGGGAGGCCGTGGGCGCGGCCGCCCCCGCCGGCGCCGACTCAATATGGACGGACAGGTTCGCATCGACCGCATCCCCCGCAGCATCGACCACGGAGAGTTCCAGATCGAGACTCCCGGCGGCGGCGCCGGAGAAGAGCCAGCTCGCGTTGCCGTCCGAGTCGAAGGTTCGGTTCCACAACTGACCGTCGCTCGCTCCCACGTGAAGGGAGTACGGCGGGAGTCCACCCGAAACCCGGAGCTGAACGACGAAACTTCCGGGGGGAGACGACGGCCCTGCGGTGGCGCTCGCGTGGACCGAAAGCGGGGCCAAGATGTCGAACTCGGACGCCGCCCACCAGGACGTGCCGCTGCCATCGACGACCGCTTCGGAGATGGTCGTCTCGCCGACGGAGTCGAACGTTCCGGTCCACTCGAACGAACCTACCGTGCCAAGCGTCCCGTTCTCCGGGCTCTCGTTCGAAGGGGTTTGGCCGGGCGCGACAAACCAGCGATACGGAGGAACCCCGCCGGTCACGGTCGTAGAGATGTCGATATCGACGCTGGATCCGTTCTCGGCTCGGTCGTTCCCCGTGGAGACGTCCATCCGTGGTTCGACGACGAGGCGAACGGTGCTGATCTGGCTCGCGATGCCCTCGGAGTCCGTGGCGTGAACGAAAAGTCCGAAGTCACCGGTCCTCGTCGGAAGCAGCGGGACCTCGACCGTGCCATCCTCGGGCACGGCGAGAGAACCACCGGGAGTGAACCCCGTGGCGGCCCATTCGAGAACGAAGGGAGGCACGCCATTGGTAACGTTGAACGCCACCCACGTCGGCAGCCCCAGTTCGACCGTGTCGTTGGGCCCCACCGCGCTCAGCGATGGGCCGGGCACCACGTGGACCGAGAGGGTAGCCGACGCCGGGGCGAGTCCTCCGCCCGGGAACACAAAGAACGTGGCGTTCGCCGCGCCCGGTCGAACGAACGTGCATGAGAAGCGGACGGACGACGTGCTCGCCGGGTGCGGCACTCCACCCGGCTCGGGACAAGCCCAATCGTAGCTGGCGCCGGTGGGCGCTCCGACGGCGGTCGCATTCAGTTGGACGGGAACGCCGACATCGGTAATCGACCGGTTGGCGATGATCCCGGCGGACAGGCCGGAGTCCACGACGAGCGGAGCCGCGACTCCAGAGTGGGCGGACAGACCGGCCGAGTCCCAAACGAGCAGCTGTGGCTCGAAGCTCCCGGTGGAGTACGTGTGGTTTGCGACGAACGACCCGGCGCCGCTCAGGCTACCCGAGGTGAAGGTACCGTCCCCCCAGGAAAGCCGGTACGAATACGGCGGGTCGCCTCCGCCGATGGCAGCGGACAACGACGTGGGAGTTCCCGGTTCAACCGGATTGGCGAGCGGGGCGAAGTTTCCGACCTCGATCGACGGGACGATAGTAACGTTGGCTTCCGCGAATCCGAACACTTGGCTCGCCACTTCCCCGCACTCGAGGAACGCCAGGGAACGCACCGTCGGAGTCGCGACGCCCCCCGGTGAGGCGCCGGCCGAGAGATTGGTCGAATCGTTCGCGATGGGCGAGAGGGTCACTCCGACCGAGCCGTTCGAGAGCGCCCAATGGAACCATTCCGGCGTGACGCTGCACTCCGGAGCGGCCCCGCTCCACGTCGCCGTCAGGGCAGTCGCGTTGCCGTCGACCATCCACCAGCGGTCCGGGTTGACGACCAATCGGAGGGTGGTCTCCTCTTGAGGAACGATCGAAGGAACCTTCGAAGGGCTCGGTGTGAGTCCGGCACACGAGGAGAGGACCAGCACCGCGACCAGGGCAGTTCCGGTCGTCGCCACGAGAGGGCAAGCGCGTAGCGCGAGGGGACCTGGCACCATCGGGCCGGCCGACGCATTCGCACCTCAAACTCGTCCGCACTTCGGCGAACGGTGGAAGGAGTGACTAACCGCTGGTCACCAGGGCCACATGCTCTCTGGAAAATGGAGCGAGCGGCACTTCCGCCCTGACGTTGAGTCCGGCGTCCCGAAGTTCGCTGCGCGCCTGTTTCACGACGGATGCGCTCGAGCCGCGCTGGGTCACCGAGCGGACTTTGAGCATCAGGATCCCCACTCCGCCCTTGGTCAGGCACGCGGCCGCGTTCTCCACGAAGATCGCGGCCTGGTTCCGCTGGGCCACGTCCTGGTAGAGAAGGTCGACCTCGCCGACGTCCGCCTGGTACCGCTCCGGGAGCTGCGCGTCGGCGAGCAGTGGAAAGAGGTTCGAGCGCCGGCGGGCGAGGGCCAGGAGCGGGGCGAACGACGTCGGGCTCTTCTCGACCGCGAAGATCGCCGCGTCCGGCCACAGGTCGGAGAGGTGACTCACGGTCGTGCCGTGCGCGGCGCCGAGGTAGAGCGCCGTCCCGACCTCCGACCAGAGGTCCGCCGGTGCGCCTTTGAGGAGCAGCGCGGCGAGCTTCGAGCGGAACGGGTCCCAGCGCCGGTACTCCACGCCGTCCGCGGACCGGAGGTCTTCCCCGTAGACCCGCTCACCGGGCCGGGCGTTCCGAGTGTACACCTCGCGCCCCTCACGGAACACTCCGGGCCAGCCGGCGGGCTCCATGGCGGTCCGCCTACCCGATCGCGGCGAGGAACTCGACCTCGACCGCGGCGTTGAGCGGGAGGCTCGCGAGCCCGACCGCGATCCGCGACGGTCGGCCCGCGTCCCCGAACACGTCGATCAGCAACTCCGTGGCCCCGTTGGCGACCTCGTGCGGCCGGTCGAAGCCGGGCGAGGTAGCGACGTAGACGGCCACCCGGACGAACTGCCGGATGCGGTCGAGCGACCCGAGGGATGCTTGGAGGGCGCTGAGCGCTTGCAACGTCGCCTTGCGCGCGAGCCCCTTGGCGGTCTCCGCCGAGACGTCCCGGTCGACCAGCCCGGGGAACACGACCTTGCCATTCTCAACCACGATCTGGCCGGAGACCCAGGCGAACCCCCCCTGTTGGACGACGGGAGAGTATGCGCCGGCCGGCTTCGGCGGGGGCGGGAGTTCGATCCCGAGAGCGTGCAGGCGCTCGGTCGCGGAGGGAGCCATGCCGGCGCTAACCTCGGTGGCGGAAAACGGTGCCTTGCGGCTCGGCGGCAGCGATAATAGCCCACGAGAGGAATTCGGGGATGGCGATGTCGTTCTTCCGCCGGCGCCGCAAGGAGAAGGAGGTCGCGCCGAAGCAGGAGACGCTCGACGAGCCGGCCGCCAAGTCCCCGGAGGTGGTGCCGTCGGACGCGCCCGCGCCGGAAACGGCACCGGTCGCGGAGGCGGCTGAGTCCGCGGCGTCCGCGCCCGCCGCTCCGGCCCCCGCGGCACCGGTTCCGGAACCCCTCCCGACCCCGGTGCCGCCGCCCCTGCCGGAGAAGGTCGCGCCCCCTGCCGACCCGCTGCCGATCGCGCCCCGCCCCCTCTCGCAATGCTTCGTCTGCGGCACCTCGCTCGAGGGCGGTTTCTGTCCGAAGTGCCGCATCCACTGGGTGGAGTGAACGCCGCCGCCCGGGGCCGGGCTCCGTCCGTATCCTTTCGGTGGCAGAGTCGCGTCCACGCCTAGCGTTTTGAACCCCTCCCGCTCCCGAAGCGCACCACGATGCCGACGACCAGTTCTACCGGAGCCGAGCTCGACGCGTTGGAGCAGCAAGTCGTCGACCACGTGTTCGTGCTGCAGCCCTCGTACGCCGTCGGCCTCGGGCTTCACGCGTACGACGGGCGGGTCCCCGACCTGTCCCGCCCCGCCACCGAGGCGTGGACCGCCACCGCGGACGACCTGCTGCGCCGACTCAACGCGCTCGACGACGGGCAGCTCACGGACGACCGCAAGATCGACCGGTTCCTGCTCCGCCTCCTCCTCGAGAGCCCTCTGTTTGACCTGCGAGAGTCGAACGACCTCGACCGGAACCCGATGTCGTACGTCGGCTCCGTCTCGATGACCGCGTACATGGTCCGGGACTACGCGCCGGCGGCCGACCGTGTCCGCTCGATGCTCCGCATCCTCAACGGCGTTCCCAAGATGCTCGACGACGGGCAGCGCCGCCTCCACGGCCCGCTCCCGCGCCCGTTCGTCGAGCTCGCCCTCTCGATCGGCGGGGGGCTCGCCCCGCATTTTGCCGAGGTCGAGTCGTTCGCCGCGAAGGTGGCGATGGGCCCCGAGGTCGCCGCGTCGCGCGCGACCGCCGAAGCGAGCGTCAAGAAGTTCCTGACGTGGCTCAAGGAGGACTGCCTGCCCCGCTCCACCCCCGACTTCGCGCTCGGGCCGCACCGGTATCAGCGGCTCCTGTTCGTCCGCGAAGGGATCGAGGCCCCGATCGAGGACATCCGCAAGGCCGGGGCGGCCGACCTCGCGCGCAACCAGGCGCGGCTCGAGGAGATCGCCCGCGAGGAGCACGTGACCCTCAACGACCTGCTCCAGCGTCTCAACCAGGACCACCCGACCTCGTCCGAGGTCCTTCCCACGGCGCGTACCTACGTGGACGAGACCCGGAAGTTCGTCTTCGACGGGAAGATCGCCACGATCCCCGAGCCGGCAGTGTGCCGGGTCGAGGAGACCCCGGTCTGGGGCCGAGCGCTCTCGACCGCGAGCATGAACCCGCCCGGACCGTTCGACACGGGTCCGACGGAGGGGGTCTACTACGTCACCCCGGTCGATCCGGCCTGGACGCCGCAGCAGCAGGAGGAGTGGCTCCGATCGTTCAACCGCTCCCTCCTGCGCAACATCACGGTCCACGAGGTGTACCCCGGCCACTACCTCCAGTTCCTCCACTTCCGAAAGTCGAGCGGGAGCCTGGCCCGGAAAGTGTACCTCTCCCCGTCGTTCGTCGAGGGATGGGCCCACTACTGCGAGCAGCTCGCCATCGAGCAGGGGTTCCACCGGGAGAACCACAACGCGGAGGTCGCCGAGATCCACGACGCGCTGCTGCGCGACTGCCGGCTCCTCGCGTCGATCGGCCTCCACACGGCGGGCATGACGCTCGACGAGGCGACCCAGCTGATCGAGCGGGAGGCGCACTTTGAGCGCCTGCCGGCGCAACGCGAGGCGATCCGGGGAACCTTCAACCCGGAGTACTTCTGCTACACGCTCGGCAAGCTCGCGATCCTGAACTCCCGGGGCCGGTTCCTCGCGTCGCACTACGGAGGGAACCTGATGCGGTTCCACGACGCGCTGCTCGGCTTCGGTTCCCCGCCGATCGGACTGCTCGACACGCTCCTCGCGTCCCCGCCGGCGGCCGGCTGAGCCGACCGGGGGGGGCCGCTCACGTCGGCGTGACCTTCTGGTCGATCGCGATGCCCTCGCGGACAGCGCCCGAGACGGTGCAGTAGTCGGCAAAGATCTCGACGCATCGGTCGAACTGCGGCCGGTCGGCCTCGTTGAGAGGCTGGGTCCGGATCTCGACGTGCAGTTCGCGCACGCGCCGCCGGCCCTTCGCGTTCGTCCCGACCGTCGCCGTCACGGTGGTCTTCAGCGGCGTCACCGCGATGCGGGCCCGACCGAGCGTGTTGACGAGGGTCGTGCTCATGCAGTGGCCGACCGCCATGACGAGCGACTGGACCGGGTTCGGACCCGCGTCGCCCCCGACCGGTGGTGGCTCGTCCAGCGTGAGGCCGGGGAACGGCGCATCCGCGAACTCGATCGTGAATCGGTACTTCTCCACCTGGGCGAGATCGGCGCGACTGTCGGGAGCGGACATGCCGGGGGGAGGCCCCGCGAATACTTGAGACGGAAAACCATCCAATAGCCGGTCGCGCTACCGCCGTCGAGGTTCCCATGGGCTTCGAAGGAAAGACGTTCCTCATCGCGGGAGTCGGCACGGGTCTCGGGACCGCGGTCGCGTGCGTTCTCGCCGCCGAAGGCGCGAACGTGGTCGCGGTCGCCCGCTCGAACAAGGCGCTCGATCCCGTGGTCGCGGCGGCAAAGACCCGCCACTGGTCGCTCACCGGGAGGACGGGCGACGTGTTCGTTCAGTCGGATATCGACGCGATCGTCGCCCGCACGGTGAAGGAGCATGGCTCGATCGACGGCGTCTCCGTCCACGTCGGCCACTGGATCATGGGCGAGGGCCTGCTCCACAAGATGACGGACGAGCAGTGGTCGGCCGGGATCCGGGACAATCTCGAACCGATCTACCGCCTCGGCCGGGCGGTGCTGCCACATCTGATCGAACGGGGACGGGGGTCGCTGGTCGCGGTGGCCGCTGCGCCCGCGATCCGGTGGGCGGGGGTACCGTCCTACCACGCGGCGAAGGGAGGACTCGTCGACCTGATCCCGCGGCTCGCGCGCGACTACCGAGCCTTCGGGGTGCGAGTGAACGCGGTCCTTCCCGGCTCGATGAGGGGCGCCGTCACCGACTACGACCCGCCCGCGGCGGGCGGCGCGATCCCGCTCGCCGACGAGACGGCGACGAGCCCGTGGGAGGTCGCGCGGGCGATCCGCTACTTCCTCTCGGACGAATCTCGCTGGGTGACGGGCAGCACCCTCATCGTGGACGGGGGCCTGTCGACCGGCACCGCGGAGCGTCCGGCGTGACCGACCGGGTCACCGTGCGGCGTGCCGACCGCGGGGACGTCGACCGGATCGTTCCCCTCTTTGGCGCGTACCGGGAATTCTACCACCAGGAGCCCGACCCCGCGAAGGAGCGCACGTATCTCACCGAACGGATGGAGTGGGGGGAGTGCGCGATCTTCGTCGCCGAGTCCGACGGCGAGGTCGTTGGGTTCACGCTGCTGTACCCCCTGTTCACCTCCGTCACGCTCGGACCGACGTGGGTGCTGAACGACCTCTACGTGCGGCCGGAGGCTCGGCGGCACGGCGTCGGACGGCTCCTCTTGGAGCGGGCGCGCGAGTTCGGGAAGGAAACGTCGGCGCACTACCTGACGCTCGAGACCGCGACGGACAACCCGGCCCAGCGCCTGTACGAAGCCGCCGGCTGGAAGAAGGACACGGCGTTCCTGCACTACGAGCTCACGCTCTAGTGGGAGGACCGAGGACCCGGGACGCGAGCGCCTCGACGACGTCGTCCGCGTCGTTCGGCATCGGGACGCGTCGGTACTCGATCCCGTGCTCGAGCGCGTACTCACGGATCACGACGTCGAGGTCGTACAGCACCTCCAGGTGCTCGAAGACGAAGCCGAACGAGGCAACGGACTGGCGGATCGCCCCGCGCTGCTTCCACTCGAGCATCACCTCGGTGATGTCCGGACCGAGCCACGGCTCGGTGGTGTTCCCCGCGCTCTGGAACGTGAACGACCAGCGATCCAGCTTCGCGTCCTTCGCGATCGCGTCGGACGTCTCGTGCAGGATCTCGGGGTACGGGTCGCCGCGGTCCCGCATCCGCTGGGGAAGGCTGTGGGCCGAGAGGAGCACCGCCCCGTTCGGGTCGGGGTGCTGCGCGAGGTCGTTCTGGATCGCGCGGCTCCAGTACCGGATCCAGTGGGGCTCCAGGTGCCAGTCGAGCCGGACGTCGACGTCAATCGGGCGCTGGGACGCGGCGATGCCCTCGGCGACCCCGTGCTGGTACGGCTCGCTGATCCACGTGGAGGCGTACGGGGAGAGCGGCACGGCGATGAGGTGCCGGTACCCGGCCCGCGACGCCTCCGGGATGACGTCCCGGAGCGCGGGGCGCCCGTGTTTCACCCCGAGGAACACCTTCGCTCCCGGCCAGTCCCGGGCGAGCCGCTTTTCGAGCTTGCCCCGGAGCGAGCCCAGGATGCGGTTCTGGGGGGAGCCGCCGATCTTGTTGTACCGGCGGACGTACTCGGTGACCATCTCGGGGGACGGGGTCTGCCCGTGCAGCACCTCGGCGAGGTACTCGGGAAGGTCGTCGGCGCCGTTCGGGCTGCCGTACCCCATCAGCAGCACCGCGGTGCCGTCGCGGGAGGGTGCGCCGGTCACCGCCGCCTCATCTCCCGACCCGTGTCGTGGACGTACTTCACAAGTTCGTTCACACGGTCCGGGTCCGTTTCGGGGAGCACCCCGTGCCCCAGGTTGAAGACATGGTGGTGCCCGTGCGGCACCTCGACCAGGACCCGGTGGGCGGCGCGACGCAGCGCTTCGCTCGGGCCGAGGAGGGCACCGGGGTCGAGGTTCCCCTGGAGGGCCATTCGCGGTCCGATCCGGGCCCGTACCCGGCCGAGCGGCTCGCGCCAGTCGACGCCGAGGGCGTCCGCGCCGGTCTTCGCGAGGCACTCGACCAGGTGCGAGGAGCCGGTCGAGAAGTACACCGTGGGCCGGCCGAGCGGCCGGAGCTCCTCGAAGATCCGCTGGATCGGGCCCTGGAGGTGCCGTTCGAAGATCTCCGGGGAGACCGCCCCGACCCAGGTATCGAACAGCTGGAGGGCGGCGGCGCCGCTTTCGGCCTGCATCCGGAGGTAATCGACCGTCATCGTCGCGAGCCGGTCGACCAGTCGGTCAAAGGTGGCCGGCTCCGCGTAGATCATCCGCTTCGTTTCGACGTACTCGCGCGAGGCCCCCCCTTCGATGAGATACGCCGCGAGCGTGAACGGGCCGCCGGCGAAGCCGATGATCGGCCGATCCGTCTCGAGCTCGAGGAACCGTTCGATCGCCTTCCCGACGAACGGGACGGAGGACCGGGCGTCGAACTCGGCGAGCCCGTCGACGTCCGACCGGGTCCGGATCGGATGCGGGACCACCGGGCCCCGGCCCGGGTCGATCGAGAACGGGACGCCGAGACCGAAGAACGGTAGCGAGATGTCGGCGAACACCACCCCCGCGTCGACGTCGTAGCGGCGCAGAGGCTCGATCGTGATCTCGGCCGCCAGGTCGGGGTTCCGGGCCAGCTCGAGAATCGGATGCGCTTCGCGCAGTTTCCGGTACCCGGGCAAGTGGCGTCCCGCCTGGCGCATCAGCCAGATCGGCGTCGTGTCGGTCTCTTCGCCGCGAAGAGCTCGCAGGAGGCGGTCGCGCCTCATTCGGGGGTGCCCCACGCGGCGTGGAAGGCGGCGCGGAGCGCGGGCTCCGCGCGGGCGAGGTCGGTCCGCCGCATCGCCGCGGAGACGAACGTAGTCTCCAGCGCCGACGGCGGCAGATAGATCCCGCGGTCGAGCGCCGCGTGGAAGAATCGGGCGTACCGCGCCCGGTCGCACCGCTCCGCCTCGACGGCGTTGGTCACCGGGCCCGGCGCGAAGAACAGGCCGAGCATCGAACCGACCCGCTGTACCGTGAACGGCGCGACCCCCTCTTCGTCCGCCAGGCGCCGGGTGCGCTCCTCCAAGTCGGCCCCGCGGAGTTCGAGATCCCGGTAGATCGCCGAGTTCAGCCGGTCGAGCATCGCCGCGCCCGCCGCCATCGCGAGGGGGTGGCCGGAGAGCGTGCCGGCCTGGTACACCGGCCCGAGCGGCGCGACCGTCTCCATCACCTTCCGCCGACCGCCGTAGACGCCGATCGGCATCCCGCCGCCCACGACCTTGCCGAGGGTCACCAGGTCGGCCCGGAGACCGAGCGACTCGTGGATCGTCCCCCGCCGCAGGCGGAATCCGGTGATCACCTCGTCCGCGATCACGAGCGCCCCGTGCCGGTGCGCGAGCCGGCTCACCTCACCGAGGTACCCGGGCGTCGGGGGCACGACGCCCATGTTGCCGGCGACCGGTTCGATGACGACCGCTGCGACCGACCCTCGGCTCCGCTCGAACGCGCGCGCGAGGGCGACCGGGTCGTTGTAGGGGACGACGAGCGTCTCGCCGACCACGCTGGCCGGCACGCCGGCCGAATCCGGCAGGGCGTGCGTCGCCACACCGGAGCCGGCCCGCGCGAGGAGGCCGTCGGAGTGGCCGTGATATCCGCCCGCGAACTTCACGACCTTCGTCCGACCCGTGAATCCGCGCGCGACGCGGACCGCGCTCATCACCGCCTCGGTTCCCGAGCTGACGAACCGGAGCCGCTCGAGCGCCGGGGCGGCGTTCCGGATCCGCTCGGCGAGCTCGTGTTCGAGCGGGGACGGCGCACCGAAGGTGAGCCCGTGCTTCGCCGTTCGTCGCACCGCCGCCACCGTCGCGGGCGGCGCGTTGCCCAGGAGATTCGCGCCCCAGGAGCCGACCAGGTCGAGGTACCTCCGGCCGTCGACGTCGATCAGGTAGGCCCCCCGCCCTCCCGCGAAGAACACCGGGGAGCCGCCGACCGCCCGGAACGAGCGAACGGGACTGTTCACGCCCCCGACGAGGACGCGGGCGGCGCGTCGCGCCAGCGTCCGGGAGCGCGGGCCCGGCGCGGTCGGGCTCACGGAAGCCCGTCCGCGAGGTCGAGCATCCGAGCGGGGGGGGTGAGCACGCAGGTGAAGATCGGCGTCTCGAGCTCGGTGAACCGGCTCGCCTCGGTCGGCCGGAGGTCGCTGACGAGGTCAAGGAATTCCGCGGGCGTCTCCGCTTCGAAGGAGAGGATGAACTCCGCGTCGTCGATCCCGAACGAATAGCCGGTGTGGATCCGGACCTTCGGGTACTTGTGGCCGATCCGGAAGTGCTCGCCCATGATGCGGCGTCGCTCCTCGAACGGGATGCCGTACCACTCGCGCTTCTTGACGAACGGGTAGACGAACAGGTACGGCAGGTCGAACGGCCGGCGGTGGGTCTCGCCCCCCTCCCCGCCGTGGGCGTGGGCGCCGACCGCCCCGACGTACTCGGAGCGTCGGGCCATCCCGAGGTAGGAGTACGCGGTGTCGAGGTAACCCCCGAGCGGCGAGCCGAGAAGGCGAGCGTGCAGCTCCTGGATCGGCGCGAGCTCGGTCGCGATCGACCAGACCATCATCTCGGCGTCCGCCTTGAGGCCGGTGAGCGAGTAGGTCCGGAGGAGCACGCCCTCGGGGGGCGTCTCGAGCACGGACGCGAACCGGACCTTTCCCGCGTCCCGCTCGGAGCGGGGCAGCCGACGCCACTCGGGTCGGAGGTGGAAGAAGGTGTACTTGACGAAATCCCGCGGTTCGTTCTCGTCGTTCGCGCTCGGCGGCGGGTCGTGGCCCCGTGGCGCGCTCACCGGGCCTCCCGGGACCATCGGGCGACATCGCGCGCGAAGTACGTGATGACGAGGTCCGCGCCCGCCCGGCGGATCGCGGTCAACGTCTCCAGGACGAGCGCGCGTTCGTCGACCACGCCCTTCTCGGCGGCCGCCTTGACCATCGCGTACTCCCCGCTGACCTGGTAGGCGGCAAGTGGGAGGAGAAAACGTTCCCGGGCGCGGGCGAGCAGGTCGAGGCTCGTGAGCGCCGGCTTCACCATGAGGAGGTCCGCCCCCTCCGCGGCATCGAGCTCCATCTCGTGGAGCGCCTCGCGCCCGTTCCGGTAGTCCATCTGGTAGCCGCGACGGTCCCCGAAGGCGGGCGTCGACTGCTCGACATCGCGGAACGGATTGTACAGCGAGGAGGCGTGCTTCGAGGAGTACGCGAGGATCGCGGTGCCGGAGCGTCCCGCCCGGTCGAGCGCCGCCCGTACCCCGGCGACCTGTCCGTCCATCCTCGCGCTGGGGGCGACGACATCCGCGCCGGCGCTCGCGTGCACGACGGCGACGCGGCCGAGTCGGTCCACCGACTCGTCGTTGTCGACCGCCCCATTCTTCACGACGCCGCAATGCCCGTGCGAGGTGTAGGCGCACAGGCACACATCCGACGCCACGACGAGCTTTGGCGCCGCCTCCTTGATCGCACGGATCGCGAGGGGCACGACTCCGTCCGGTGACCAGGCATCGCTCCCCTCCTCGTCCTTCGAGCGAGCGACCCCGAACAGCAGCACCGCACCGATCCCTTCCTGCTCGAGCGCCCGAGCGAGGGGGCCGAGCTCCTTCACCGGGTACCGGGCGACCCCCGGCATCGTTGGGATCGGCTCCGCCGCGGGGAGCCCCGGCGCCACGAACAGCGGATACACCAGGTGCCGGGGAAGGAGGTCCGTCTCCGCGACCCAGTGGCGGAGTGACTCGGTGCGTCGCAGGCGCCGGAGTCGGACGGGAGGTCCGGCCGGGCCGCGGAGTTCCTCACTCCCGGGCATTCCGGACCTCCCGGAGCAGGTGGCGCGTAAAGGGTTGCGTACCGGCGGAGGGGGCGACCGAGATGTGGGCGAAGCGGTGGGTCACCGCGGCCCGCCGCGACCGCTCTCCGAGGACCACGAGTCGCGCGTTCTTCTGGAGTCGAGCGAACGCCGACCGGCCGATGCGGTAGGAGAGGTCGGCGAGACCCGACGGGCTCGTGACCACGAGGGCGTCGGCGGCGAGGATCTGCCCGCGCTCCACCGGGGAGAGCGGCGGCGGCATCTGCACGGTGTACACCACCACGTCGGAGACCCGGTGGCCCTGGGCGCGGAGTGCCCGCACCAGTTTCGACCCCGCGAGGTCCGAGCGGAGGTAGACCACCCTCCGTTTCGGCCCCTTCGCGAGCGCGGTAGCGATCCCCTCGGCCCCCACCGTGTCGGGCGTGCGGACGTGCGTCACTCCCGCTCGGCGCAAGGCCGCCGCCGTAGCCGGCCCGACCGCCCAGAACTCGACAGACTCCGAGAACGGCCCGTCGATCTTCCTCCACGGCTGCACTCCGGCCCGCACCGCCCAGCGGCTCGTGACGACCACCGTGTCGGGTCGCGTCCGCTTCGAAATGCGTCGGATCCAGACGAGGGGGTCGACCTCGTGGGGTTCGACGGATTGCACCCGGACGAGGCGGACCCCGGCCCGCGCCAGCACCGCGTCGATACGGTCCATGACCCCCGGGGTGCTGAGCAGTACGACGGTGGGGTGGCGCCCCCTGCTTTCGGGCGCGGTCATCGTCGCGCGCGCAGCAGCTCGTCCGCGCCCTGGTCCAGCAGTTGGCGGCCCAGCGCCGCGCCGATCGACTCCGGCGACGAGGCGGCGCCGCGGCGACGACCGCGCAATCGGGTGCGGCCTTCGGGCGTCAGCACCTCACCCACGACCGAGAGCGACGGGCCTCGGACTGTAGCGACGGCGCCGAGCGGGACCTCGCAATCCCCTCCCAGGGCCCCGGCGAAGGCGCGCTCGGCGCGCACTGCGGCGAGCGTCGGGGCATGGTTCAGTCGCCGGACGAGCGTTGCGAGCTCGCGGTCCCCGGCGCGCCCGACGACCGCCAGGGCGCCCTGCGCGGGGGCGGGCACGAAGTCGTCGCTCGGAAGGACGCGGGAGATCTCGTCCGCGCGGCCCAGGCGACGGATCCCGGCCACGGCGAGGATCGCGGCGTCGAGGTCACCGTGGCGCACCCGCGAGATGCGGGTGTCCACGTTGCCTCGGACCTCGACAACGCGCAGGTCGGGGCGCCACCGGAGGAGCTGCGCGCGACGGCGCGAGCTGCTCGAACCGACCCGCGCCCCCCGAACGAGTCCCCCGCGACGAGCGCGACCTCCGATGACGAGGCAGTCCCGGGGATCGACCCGCGGGGGCGAGGCCCAGAGGGCCAGCCGACGGTCGAGGGCGACGGGGAGGTCCTTGGCGCTGTGGACCGCGAGGTCGATGTCGCCGCGCAGCAGCGCCCGGTCGATCGCATCGGTGAAATCGGGGGAGGCACCCGGGGTCCGGTCCCGGTCGCCGCTCGTCTCCACGCCGATCGCCTCGAACGTGCACGAAGGGACGGCACGACGCAGCGTCCGGAGCACCGTCTCGGTCTGGGTGCGAGCGAGCGCGCTCTGCCGGGTCCCGACCCGGATGCGGTCGGTCACAGGTCGTCGGACGGGGGTCGGAGAAGCTCCACGGCCCAGCGACGCCGGATCTCCCCTTCGGGCCCCGGAGGAAGCGATCGGATCCGCTCGGTGGGAGCGAGGAGAAGGCGCGCCACGAGACGGCGCGTCAGCCGGTCGACCGCGACCTCCTGGTCCGGGTCGAGGGCGCCGAGGTAGGAGCGCGCCGTGGCGAGCTCCGAGCGGCGGACCTCTTCGGCGGCGCCGCGGAACGCATCGATCCACGGCTCGAAGAGCAGTACCTGGAGGCGCTCGGCGCACCGGCGCGCAGCCTCCTCGAGGCGGACGTCGTCGGTGACGACCTGACCACCGGCAGGACGCCCGTGGAGCTCTTCGAGGTCGACGAGCCGCACGTTGGGGAGGGACCGGACGTCGGGGTCGATGTTGCGGGGCATCCCGAGGTCGACGAGCACGAGCCGGCGGTCGGTGGGGAGGTCGGAGGCCTTGAGGCCGTGGTTCCCGAACTTGGCGGCCGTGACGACCGCGTCCGCCGAGGCGAGTTCGGTGTCGAGCTGGTCCAGCGGCACCGCGCGGGCGCCGTGGGATCGAAGGAACCCGTGGTCCGGGGGCCGAAGGTGATAGACGACGGTGAGCAACGCCGAGCCCGAGAGGCTCTCGACGACCTGCCGACCGACGATCCCGGAGCCGACCACCACCACGCGAGGCGCGGCCGGGGTCAACAAGGCGCGCAGCCGGGCCGTGGCGACCGCGGCGATGGACAGCGGTGACGAGGTCGCGATCTCCGTCGCGGTGTCGGCGGCCCCCTCGAACAGTTCCCGCAGGACCGGCCGGGGGTGCCGGCTCTCGATGCCGTGCGCCGCGGCGCGCACCTGGCGGCCGACCTCGGCCTCGCCGACGGCGAGGGACTCCCGCCCGGCCGCGACCCGGAACAGGTGCCGCACCACGTCGCGGTCCTCGCGGAGCTTCCAGGAGCCGCGGTCCCCGGGAAGGGTCGACCGCCACTCCTCGATCGCTTCGGGATTCCGCGCCAGGAAGACGAGCTCGGTCCGGTGGCAGGTCGAGAGGAGACCGACCTCTTCCACGTCGTTCCATCGCGCGAACCACGCCTCGACCTCCGCCCGCGTGACGGACCGGGCCACCGACTCGAGCGCGTCCAGCGTCGCGGTGTCGAGGCTGAACTCGAGCCCGTAGAGACCCAGCGGTGCGATCGACGGGTCGGGAGAGGCGAGGGGGGACGACGACGGCTCGGCCCCCACGTGCGACCGGGACAGCGGAATAGCGGGCAGGGAGACTCCTGGGACCGTCCTTCGAACCGAGGTCGAAGTTTATCCGAGCATGTACGAACAGATCGGCGCACCGCCGAGGGAGGCCCCGGACTAGGCGTCGTACCGCTGGGAGTCCTCGGCGAGGATCGCGTCGGGGAACACGGCCCGCGCTTCCCGGCCGACCGCCGGCTCCGTGCCCTCGCGACCCCCGATGTGGGTGAGGAACAGCCGCTTCGCTCCCATCGAACGCGCCGCGAGCGCCGCCTGGGCGCCGGTCGAGTGCCCGAACTCGACGCCCATGCGGGCGTCGTGTTCCGCGTAGGTCGCCTCGTGGATCACCACGTCGGCGCGCAATCCCTCCGGGAACGACGGGGCCCGCGTGTCCCCGGTGTAGTAGACCGTGGTGGCGTCGCGGGCGAGGACGTAGCCGACGTTGTAGACGGTATGGTGGAGGGGGATCCCACGGACCGCCCAGGGGCCGATCGTCGCCCGGGGTTCCGTGGCCTCGACCAGGTGGAGCGGATACACCTCAGCCGCGTCCCGTACCATCGCGCCGGCCTGGTTCATCGCCTTCAGGATCGGAGAGAGCCCGGGCGGAGTGACGATCGTGAGCGGCCGCGTTCGCCCGACGATCAGCGTGTGGAGCAGGAAGTCGAACAGGCCCGCGATATGGTCGGAGTGCAGATGGGTGATGAGAACCCCGTCCACTTGGTCGAACACGCCGGCGTCGTACAAACGACCGGTCGCCCCGGCGCCGCAGTCGAGCAGGAGCCCGTCGACGAACGCGCTGCTCATGTGCCGGCGCTCGCCCCGGAAGTTCCCCGCGCCGGTACCGAGAAACGTGACCTTCACGAACGCGACCGCTCCCGCGGTCCGGCCCTGCTCAGAATGTCGCGGGTATTTCATCTCGTCCGGACGAGGGTAGAAGAGGGGTGCGGGTGCTCGCCGGCCCGATGACCGCGCCGGAGCCGCCCCACCCCGCCGACGCTTCGCTCGAAGACCGTCTCGACCGAATTTCTCCGCTCCTTCAGATCGAGAGCCATCGGTGGGACGCGGACGAGTGGGCCCGGTCGGACCAGCTGCTCGACCAGGTCGAGGCGCGGGTCGCGTTGGCGCGAGGACGGCTGATCTACGAGCGGTTCCTGCGCTCCGGCCCGGGCGGGTCCCCCGCCCGCGGGGCGAACGGCCTTCCTGCCCTGCCCCTGTTCCGGCGCGCGGCGGAGCTGTTCCATCGCACCGGGGACGCGGTCCGGGAACGCGAGGCGCTGTTCTGGGTCGGGACGCTCGAGCAGACCCTGAATCGGAACTACGCCGAGGCGGCCGTCACCCTCGAGCGAGCCGGGGAGCTCGCGAAGACCGCGGGCGACCGCCTCGTCCTCTCCGGCGTCGAACGCCATCTCGGCTTCCTCGCGTTCCTCGAGGGGGTCCCCGTCGAAGCCCGGGCCCACCTCGAGGAGTCGGTTCGACTGCGACGCGAGATCCCGTTCCCCGCCGGTGTCGCCATGGGCCTGGTCGCGCTCGCTGAGCTGTCGCTCGAGCAGAAGGATCGGGACGCGGCGATCCGCCTCCTGGACGAGGCAGCCGAGGTCGCTCGCGCCGCCGGCGCGGACGGCGCGCTCGCGGCGATCGGCGAGGTACGGCAGCGGGCGTCCGGAACGAAGCATGCCGTCCCTCCCTCCCCGGAGTGATACGTCCCCGAGCGCTTCGCTCTCCATGGCCGCCCGCCCGGTAAACATCCACAACCCGCCCACGATCGCCGCCCCCACCGGCTACTCTCATGTCGCCGAAGTGCGCTCGGGAAAGCTCGTCTTCGTCGCCGGCCAGGTCGCCTTGGACCGGGGCGGGCAGCTCGTCGGGAAGGACGATTATCGTCAGCAGACCGAGCAGGTGTTCCGCAACATCGGCGCGGCGCTCGAATCGGCGGGAGGAACGTTCCGGGACCTCGTGAAGTTGAACTACTACATCGTGGACATCTCGCACCTTCCCGAGATCCGGGAGGTGCGGGACCGGTTCATCGACGCCCAGCGTCCTCCGACGAGCACAGCGGTCGAGGTCCGGAGGTTGTTCCGCCCCGAGTTCCTCCTCGAGGTGGACGCCGTCGCCAGCGTCGAGTGACGGGATCTCACCCGCTCATTGCCCGACGCTTCGCGGCGGTCGGGCGGCGCCCGATGGTGATCCAGATGCCGTCCGGGTCGCGCACGCTCGCCATCCACCCCTCGGTCGTCGCCGGCTCGTAGCCCGTCGGACGCGCCCCGAACCGGAGCAGCCGCCGGTACGCTCGTTCCAGCTCCCCCCGAGAGGCGACTCCCATCGTGAAGTCGAAATGGTCGAGAGCGGTCCCGGAGGAGTACCGTTCGTAGAACCGCGACCCCTTCGGATACCAGTTCAGCTCGAGGAGTCGGCGGGAGCGCGGGTCCCGCAGGCGGACCCAGACGCCACCGCCCCACGACTGCGTGTCGCCCCGGCGGACCTCTCGAAGCCCGAGCGCGCGGATGTAGAATCGCAGCGACCGGTCCAGATTCGTCACGCGGATGCCGGCGAGCTCAAGCCTCATCGCCGCGCCGAAGGCCGGACGCTACAAAGCGAATCTCGGCCCCGTCGGGATTGGGTTAAGGGCCGCCGAGTGCGTGGCCGGCCGTGGCAGCTGCTCGACCGCCCGGGCCCCCGGTCCATTCGGGCGACCAGACGTACCCGGCGTGGGCGCTCGACAACGTGTTCCGCCGGTGGTTCGCGCCCCCGCGCCGCACGGTCAACCGACTGGACCCGCAGCCGGGAGAGCGGGTCGTGGACCTCGGCGCGGGCGTGGGGTACTACGCGAACGAGACGCTCGCCCGCCTCGGTCCCTCCGGCCATCTCACGCTGGTCGACATCAACGGCGCGGCGCTCGCGCGGTTCCGCAGCCGCCACGGCCCCGACCAACGAGTCGACCTCGTGGTGGGGTCCGCGGCCTCCGTCCCGCAGGTAGCCGCCGCCAGCGAGGACCGGGTGCTCCTCGCCGACGTCCTGTGCGACGTCGAGGACAAGGCGGGGATCCTCGCGGAGGCGTACCGGATGCTGCGCCCCGGTGGAACCGTCTACGTCTCCTTCCACTCCGTTCCCCAGCCCGACCCCAGACGCCCGCTCCGGCCGACACCGGCTGTGTGGGACGCCGCGCGTCGTCAGAACCCGTGGGAGGAGCGGGCGCGCGGTGGAAAACCGACCCACCCGTGGTACCTGCTCGTGAAACCGGCTACCCAAGGGCCGTGACCAGGGCGTCGGTCAGGTTCCGGCCCTGGCTTCCGTCCGGGTCGAGGTCCGGGTCGAAGATCGTCACGTCCAATCCGACGAACCTCGGTGCCCTCACGAGCACCCCCACCACGCTCGCGACCTCCGCGAGGGTGAGGCCGGGACCCCCGGGCGAATCGACCGCCGATATCTCCGAGGGGTCGACGACGTCGACGTCCAGATGGACCCAAAACCCGACGCACGCGGCGTCGATCGACCGCGCCAGTTTGGCCACGGCGGTCGACGGGTTGCGACCGGTGACGGCATCGGAGCGCACGTACGGTATCGGGATCGACCGAAGTTCCTCGAGGCAGTCGTCGTCGGGTCGGACGCCGAACAGGCGCACGTCCTCGTCGCGGACATACGGCCGGAGGGACCCAAGGTTCGTCAGGCGGGGGTCGCCCCGTCCGGTGGCCAGGGCGAGGTCCTCCCCGGCGGCCCACCCGACGCGAGGAGAGTTACCGGGGTGCCGGAAATCGCTGTGAGCGTCGAGGAACAGGAGTCCGAACCGGCCAGTGCGCCGAAGCGCGAGCAGGCAGCCGAGGAGGATGCTGCAGTCGCCCCCCAGGACGAGCAGACGGGTCGACGGGGCGAGCTCAGCGGCGACTCGGTCCGAGAGCCGGGAGGTATACTCGACGAGCGGGGTGCCGTTGCGTCCTCCCCAGTC
>DATJRQ010000012.1:0-41440 GCA_035504595.1 Thermoplasmata archaeon
GCACCGACCCCCGGCGACGTTGAAGCTGAACCGGCCCGGCGCGAAGCCGCGCGCTTTCGCTTCCGGAAGGCTCGCGAACAGCTCGCGGATCGGCGTCATCACGCCCGTGTACGTCGCGGGGTTGCTGCGGGGGGTCCGACCAATCGGCGACTGATCGATCAGGAGCACCCGGTCGATCTCGTCGATCCCCTCGATGTAGTCGTGGCGTCCGGGCGTCTCGCGGCCGAGCCCGAGGTGGCGGCGGACCGCTTTGTACAGGATCTCCTCGAGGACGGTCGACTTCCCACTGCCCGAGACCCCGGAGAACGCGACGAAGAGTCCGAGCGGGATCTTGATCTCCTCTCCCTTGAGATTGTGCTCGCGGGGCCCGTGGATCGTGAGGAAACGTCGGGCGGGCGTCGCCCGCACCGCGGGCACCTCGATCGCCCGCCGACCCGACAGGAACTGCGCCGTCAGGGAACGCGGGGCTCCCCCGACCTGGTCCGCGGGCCCGGAGAAGAGGACCTCGCCCCCATGGACGCCCGCCCCGGGACCGAGGTCGACGAGCCAGTCGCACGCGCGCATCGTCTGTTCGTCGTGCTCGACGACGAGCAACGTGTTTCCGAGGTCCCGGAGCGTCTTGAGGGTGGCCAGAAGACGCTCGTGGTCGCGCGGATGCAAGCCGATCGACGGCTCGTCCAGGATGTAGAGCACGCCCACGAGCCCGGAGCCGATCTGCGTCGCGAGCGCGATCCGTTCCGCTTCGCCCCCGGAGAGGGTACCCGACCCCCGGTCGAGCGTGAGGTACGTCAGGCCGACGTTCTCGAGGAATCCGATCCGGGCCCGGATCTCCCTCACGACCTGGCCCACGATCTGCTCGTCGCGCTCCGCGAGCTTCAGCCGCCGGAACATTCCCGCGGCATCGGCGACGGTCATCGCGGCGACGTCCGCGATCGATTTTCCCTCGACCGAAACGGCAAGGCTCTCGGGCTTCAGACGCTTTCCGTGGCACTTGAGGCACGGAACGAACGACATGAATCCCATGTAGTACTCCTTCGCGCTCTCGCTCTTCGTCGACTTCCAGCGGCGCTCTACGGTGGCGACGAGGCCCTCGCGGAGCCATCCGGTCCCCCACCAGTGACCGGGGCCGCTGACCGACCAGCCGAGGCTCTTGTCCGACCCGTACATCAGCGCCTTCCACCCCTTCTCCGACAGCTCGCGGATCGGGCGGTTCGGACGGTAGCCGAACGCGGCAGCGAAATCGGCGAGGCCCCGCGCCTCGGGCGTCGCGCCCCAGACGGCGATCGCCTTGGAGAGCGGCTTGTCCTTGTCGGGAACGATGCGGTCGGGGTCGGCGTGCAACGTGGCGCCGATCCCGAGACATTCGGGGCAGGCACCGAAGGGGTTGTTGAACGAGAACATCCGGGGCGTGAGCTCCTCGATCGAGAATCCGCACTCCGGGCACGCCCGCCGGCTCGAGAACGTCTCACGCCGGTTCCCCGGGCGCCGGACGATCACGAGCCCGTCTCCCAGGTCGCGAGCGAGCGACAGCGCCTCGGCGAGCCGGGTCTCCTCGCTCGGGGTGACCTCGAAGCTGTCGACGACAACCTCGATCGTGTGCTTCTTGTTCTTCTCGAGCCGCACTTCACTGCTGGGAAGCCGCACCTCGACCCCGTCCACGACGAACCGACGGTAGCCGGCCTTGCGGAGACGGTCCATCACGTCGCGGTGCTCCCCCTTCATCGAGCGAACGACCGGGGCCAGGAGGTCGATCTTCTCCCCGGCCGCGCGGGTCGTGATCGTGCCCGAGATCCGGTCGACCGACTGCGGCGCGATCTCGTTCCCGTCGTTCGGGCAGTGCGGGACGCCGATCCGCGCGTACAGCAGCCGGAGGTAGTCGTAGATCTCCGTGACCGTCCCCACGGTCGAGCGGGGGTTCCGGCTCCCGGCCCGCTGCTCGATCGCGATCGCGGGCGACAGCCCGTCGATCGAGTCCACGTCGGGCTTGTCCATCTGGCCGAGGAACTGGCGGGCGTACGACGAGAGCGACTCGATGTACCGGCGCTGGCCCTCCGCAAAGAGGGTATCAAAGGCGAGGGAGGACTTGCCCGAGCCGCTGACGCCGGTGACGACGATGAACTTCCCGCGCGGCAGGTCCAGCGAGACGTTCTTCAGGTTGTGCTGACGGGCCCCGCGGATGCGGATCGCGTCGGACGGTCCCGCCATGGTGGTGCTCCGCCCGTCTACGCCGCGAGGACCGAGCGGACGGTCTCGACGAGCCGGTCGACGACATGCGCCTGGACCTTCCGTCCCAACTCCGCGGACGCGGGCGCCGTGTCGCCCATCACGCTCTCGGGCCACTCAGCTTCGGTCGCGGGCCCCGGGAGGAAGGGGCTGCGCCGGAGCTCGACCGCGGGTCGCGCGGCGCCGACGGTCTCGGGAGCGATCGCCATCACCCGGGATGTCTCGAGGAGGCCGGCGTGGCCGTCGCCCGGTGGCGAATCCTTCCCGCGAAGCTCGTAGACGAAATCATAGTCCGAGAGGACGACCACGCGTACCGACGGGTGCGTCCGCATCGTCTCGTCGGCCGCCTCGCGCAGCGCGGCCATGTGCCCGCGCTCCGCGTGCCCCGAGAGCACGAGGATCCGACGGACGCCCATGCGCGCGAGCTCGGAGAGGACGCCGAGCACGTGGCCCTCCAGCTGCGCCATCGAGAGCGAAACGGTGCCCGCGAACCGGCGCGCGCCGGGCGCGGACCCGTAGGGGATCGTCGGCGCGATGAGGGCGTCGACCCGCTCCGCGAGCTCGCGCGACGTCGCTTCGGCCTGGAGCTGGTCGGCGCCGAGCGGCAGGTGCGGGCCGTGCGCTTCGAGGGCACCGACCGGCACGATCACGAGGGGATTCTTCGTGAGCCGGCGCTCGAAGGTGCGCGAATCGAGGTCGATGAGGCGTCGGGACTCCGCCACGAGGCTATCGACGGGGCCACCGTATTTAACGCGGGCCCGGAGGTCGAGAAACAGTCGCGGCCGGCGCGGGGGAGGGCCGACCTCTTAGCGCCGCGGCGCGTGAGGTCCGGATTCGAGCCGCACCCTACGGAGGGGTCGGTGCCGTCCCCGCGGGCGGCGTCTCGGAGGTCGCCGGGACCGTCTTGGCCGAGCGACGTCGGGGCGCCGGCGTCTTCGGGCCCGCTCCCGCGGGTGCGCGCTTCGCCCTCGCGCGCGGCTTCTTCGCCTTCGCCTTCTCCTTCGCGGCCGCCTCGCGCGCCGCCTTTCGCTCGGCTCGGGCCGCCGCCTCCTGCTTCCGCGTCGGGCACTCCGGGTTGATGCAGAGGGTCCACGGGGGGCGACCGGCCTCGATCGCCGTCACCACCGGCGCACCGCACTCGGGGCACGGCGGGTGATCACGGTCCAGCTTGCCCCGCTGCGGGAGGGGATAGGAGACCCGGCACTCCGGATACCCGGTGCATCCGACGAACCGGTTCCCCCGGAACGAGTAGCGGATCTCGAGCGGGTTCTTGCAGTTCGGGCACGTTCCGATGCGGAACGCCTTGTGGTGCTCCGGGCAGTCCGGATTCACGCAGTACAGGTCGGGACGCTGGCCGCGGAACGTGATCTTGAGACGCGGCGCTTTGCAGGTGCCGCACAAGAACTCGGGCGCCGGTTCGATGAACCCGGCGGCGGGCAGGGAGTAGGTCGTCGTGCAGGACGCGGGGTTGTTCACGCACTGGACCCAGCGGGACCCGCGCGGGCTCCGCGCGAGAAGGAGCGCACCGCCGCACTTGGGGCAGGGACCGACGAAATGCTGCCGGTCGAGCGCACCGGTGAGCGTCTCGCGCACGCCGCCCGAGTTCGCGGTCAGGAGCGCGTGCGCCTCGCGCAGCATCTCCCGCGACTCCTCGAGTACGTCCGCCTTCGGCTTCTTCGACTCCGCGACGAGCTCCATGTCCTCCTCGAGGCGGTGCGTCATTTCCGGTCGCGTGATCACCGGCGCGTGGGCGCGCAACGCCTCGGTCACGGCGATGCCGGTGGTCGTGGGCTCGAGCTGGCGCTGGTTCACGTAGTGCCGGTCGAACAGCTTCTGCAGCACGTCATGCCGCGTGCTCTTCGTCCCCAGCCCGAGCCGCTCCATCTCCTGGATCAGCGACCCCTGAGTGTACCGACGGGGCGGTTTCGTCTGGTCCTGCAGGAGCTCGACCTTCGAGATCGGGACCTTTTGGCCGACGGTCAGC
The DNA here is from genome assembly GCA_035504595.1 of Thermoplasmata archaeon. Classification (GTDB taxonomy): domain Archaea; phylum Thermoplasmatota; class Thermoplasmata; order Lutacidiplasmatales; family UBA184; genus Lutacidiplasma. The sequence continues at coordinate 4,208 of DATJRQ010000012.1, forward strand.
ACGGGCAGGGGAGACTGCTCCGGCTGGGAGTACGGGTAGACGCGGTACCACCCGGGGTCGGTGAGCCGCTGCCCCTTCCCGTCAAAGGGCTCCCCTCGGATGTCGACCTTCGTCGTGCGCGCGATGCCGATTGCATCGGGCGCGACGGTCGCGAGGAACCGGCGGACCACGAGCTCGTACACTTTCGCATGGTCGGGCCGGAGTTTCTTCAGGTCCACGACGCCCGTCGGGTAGATCGGCGGATGGTCCGTCGTCTCGGTCCGGCCCCGGGTCGCGCGGAAGCTCGGCTGCGTGAGGACGTACTCGGCCGCCTCGGCGAACGGCCCGTCCTTGAACTTCTCGACGAGGGTACGGAGACCCAAGCCGCGCGGGTACACCGTGTTGTCCGTCCGCGGGTAGCTGATCAGACCCTGGGTGTACAGGTCCTCGGCGATCCGCATCACGTACGAAGCCCCGAGCCCCTGTCGGGTGGCTTCGGCCACGAACAACGTGGTCGAAAAGGGGACGGGGGGACGTCGGCGGGTCTCCTCTTCTTTGAACTCCTGAACGAGCCCCTCCTTCCCGCCGTCGACCCGCCGGAACACCGAGTCGGCCTCGGCTTGGTTCTCCCAGGTCCCGTGGGCATGCTTCAGCCGGAACGTCTCGCCGCCGTGGTCGCCCTCGGCGGCGATCTCCCAGAACGGGGTGGGCACGAACTCCTTGATCGCCTGGTCGCGCTCGACGAGGAGCGCGAGGGTCGGCGTCTGCACTCGTCCCACCGAAAGGAACCCCTGGCCCCGCTGCTGGGCGGTCAGGGAAAGGTAACGGGTGAGCAAGGCGCCCCAGACCAGGTCGATCTCCTGCCGGGCGGCGGCCGCCTCCGCGAGCGCGACATCGAGCGACTGGAGGTTCGAGAAGCTTCGCTCGATCTCGTCGCGAGTGAGCGCGCTGTATCGGGCCCGTTCGACCTTGATGTTCGGGTGGACCCGCTGGAGGAGCTCGAGGCACTCCTGCCCGATCAGCTCCCCTTCTCGGTCGAAGTCGGTGGCGATGATCACGCGGTCGTAGTCCCGCACGATCGACTGGAGGGCGGTGACGATACCGGTCTCGGTGACGCGCTTCAGCGGAGTCGTCTCGAGCAGCTGGGGAAGCGAAGCCAGCGTCCACTCCTTCAGCTCGGGCGGATAGTCGAGCTCGACGATGTGACCGCGCAGGCCGACGACCGCGTACGGTCCCTCGGGCCGGTCGAACTGGAAGACGTTCGTCCCTTCGATCCGGGACCGCTTCATCCGGCCGTCGGAGAGGACGACCGCAATGCGGAGGGCCGTGTTGAACTTCTCCGCGACGACGAGAGTGCGTTGCTGGGGGGCCACGACCCGAAGAGGTCGGGAGGCCTAGATAAGGCTCGCTCGGCGCCGGCGAGAAATGCGGTCTCTGAACGTGGGCGCGCGCGTTCGGCCGGGTGCGTCGGGCCGAAACGGCAAGAGGCGCCGTCGCGTACCCCCGCCATGGTCGCCCTCGAGAACCCTCCGGAGAACCCCTGTTTCGGCTGCGGCCCCCGCCATCCGCGGGGCCTTCGGCTGAACTTCGAGAAGGTCGACCGCCCGGACGGAACGCCGGAACTCCGGACGTACTTTACTCCCCAGCCGGACGAGGTCGGGTGGCCCGGCATCTTCCACACCGGACTTCACTTCACCGTCCTCTACGAAGTCTCGTACTGGACCGCACTGACCCTCGGGGGTCGGCTCATGGTCAGCACCGGTCCGGGGACGTACGCCCATCAACGGCTCCCGCGTGTCGGGCGGCCCCACATCGCTCGGGCGCGGATGGGACCGGCCACGGGGTCGACCCGAACGGTCCTCGCGACGACCGAGTCGGAGGACGGGCGGTCGTGCGGTTCCCTCGAAACGGCCTGGCGCGCGGTCGAACGGGCCGAGATCGAGCGGGCCGGGCTCCGGCTCCCCGAGTACCTGCTGTCGGAGATCCCGCCCTAGCGCGGCCGGGTCACTTCTATAAGGCCGGTGGACTCACGCCGACCCCGGTGCCGCGGTAACTCAGTTTGGGAGAGTGCAAGACTGAAGATCTTGAAGCCGCCGGTTCAAGCCCGGCCCGCGGCATTCTCCTCCCGCCCGTGACGAAGGGGTTCAGGGCCGGCGCTCGCGCCGGCCCGGGGGGCGCCTACTTCTTGGGAACGAACCAGACGTCCGTCGCGAGGTACTTCGGGTCCGGGTCGAACACCGCGACGACCGGCATCCCGACGTAGAAGTCGCTCTGGACCGCGTCCTTGATCCGCGCGAGCAGCAGGCTCCCGACCCCGTCGAACTCGACGACGGCGAGGTTGTACGGCGTCTCCTTCAGGAACGCCTCGCTTCCGAAGTGGCACGTCGTCCAGGAGTGGATCCGCCCTTCGGGCGGCAGGTCATACCACTCGGTGGGGGCGCCGCAGACCATGCAGTGGCTCCGGGGCGTCGCGTAGACGAACCGGCACTTCGGCCGACGGCAGCGCGAGCCCCGCAGCTTCCCGTCCGCGAGGCCGAGGAAGAACGGCGAGTCCTCCGCGTAGCTGTGGATGTAGTTGATCGAGTAGGGGTACCGGATGATCAGGCTCTCGACGCCCTCGGCGTCGCGGAAGACCGCCGCGCCGGTTTTTTCGAGCTCCGCCTGGACCTCGCGGAAGTGACCGTAGACCGGGGGCTTCGGCCTCATTTGAACCCCCGCTCGAGGATGGAGACGGTCACGGCCGACCCCGTCCCGGCGTGGCTGTGGATCGCGCCGCGCCGGGCGTTCGGCAACTGGAGGGTCGCGTCCCCGAAGTGCTTCCCGATCGTACCTTGGAGCTGCCAGAAGGCGAAGACGCCTTGCATGAGGCCGGTCGCGCCGACGGGGTGGCCGCACGCGATGAGGCCGCCGGACGGGTTCACCGGGATCGCCCCGGCCCGTGGGGTGGGGAACCCGTAGTCGATCCCTTTCAGGAACGGGTCGCCGGTCTCCACGAACTCGTATCCTTCCCCGTACCGGCAGAGCCCAAGGTCCTCGTACGTCTGGATCTCGCTGGAGGCGTAGGCGTCGTGGAGCTCGATGAAATCGAGCTGGGTGTTCGGGTTCGTGACCCCCGCCATCTTGTACGCCTCCAGGCCGGCCGCCCGGCCCGCGCGGAACGAGTGGACCCCGGGGTACGGAAGGTCCTCATAGTCGCTCTTCCGCTCGTGGGGCATCAGCGGAACCTTGCCGAACGGCCGGTCGGCGAGCCGCATCGTGTCGGTGCCGGTACCGACGCCGATGATGCGGACCGGCTTGTCGGTGAACTCCTTCGCGCGCGCTTCATCGCACAGCACCACGACGGCCGCCCCTTCGCTCATGGTGCAGATCTGCTCGCGGGTGAGCGGGTAGCTGATCATCTCCGAGTTCAGCACGTCGTCGACGGTGAGCCGCTTCGGGTACTGGGCGTACGGGTTGTGGAGCGCGTTGCGGTGATTCTTCACCGACACCAGGCTCATGATCCGGCTGCCTTCCGCGATCGCCAGCCGCTGGGCCTCGCGCTCGTCCTTCACGCCGGCGAACTTGCCGCGCCGCAGGTACTCGTAGATGTGGCGGATGACCATCAGCGCGTAGTACCCGGTATAGAAGCCGCCGAGCGGGAAATCGAAGTTCGTGTCCGACGCGAGGGCGATGAATTCGTTCCCCTTCCATGTCGCGACGCGGCCCATCGTCTCGAAGCCGGCGCCGAGGACGACGTCCATCCGTCCGCTCGCGATCGCCTCGTACGCAGCCTGGAAGCATTCCCCGCCGGTCGCGCCGCCCCACTCGAGACGGATCGACCCCTTCGGGTTCATTCCGAGGTAATCCTGGACCATGCTCGCCGCCTTCAACTGGCGGGTGAAATGGTCCGAGAAGTACGAGATCCGCGTGCCGTCGATCCGGTCCGCCGTGAGATTGGGCATCCCCTTGAGCGCGTAGTCATACGCTCGCTTGACCATCAGACGGAAGTCCATCGACGGGTGGGCCTTCGCGAACTTCGTCACGCCCCCGGTGACCATGTAGACCTTCCGGGCCCGGGTGTTCGGCGTCACCTCGCGGTCGGTGCGGGCGGTCGTTCGCGACGTCGTGCGCGCCTTCGGTTTGGCTTTCGCCTTCGAGCGAGCCGGCAACTTGCTTCCCTCGCGCGGGCCAACCGAATCCGGTTCTTAAGCGCCCGCGCGGGCGCCACGGACCGTAGAGTCAACGCTTTTGGCGGCGAAGTCTCTCTCGTCGACCGATGAGCACACCGACCTCCAAACGAGACCTCCTCTCGCTCCTCGACGTCTCCGCGGATATCGGAGGGCTCCTCGCCCGCGCCCAGACCTTGAAGCAGGCCCGGCACCGAGGCCAGCTCGGCGGCACGCTTCCCGGAAAGAACCTGGGTCTGATCTTCGAGAAGCCGTCCACGAGGACCCGCACGTCGTTCGAGGTCGGGATCAACGACCTCGGCGGTCATGCGATCTATCTTTCGTCGAAGGACCTCCAGCTCGGACGTGGCGAAACGATCGCCGACACGGCCCGGGTCCTCTCGCGCTACTGCGACGTCCTCGCGTACCGCGCGTTCCGGCACGCCGACATGCTCGAGCTGGCGAAGTGGACGACGATCCCGGTGATCAACGCGCTCGACGACCTCGAGCACCCGTGCCAGATCGTGGCCGACCTGCTGACCATGAGCGAGCGGTGGGGCGGGTCGTTCCACGGGCATCGGCTCGGCTGGGTCGGTGACGGGAACAACGTGCTTCACTCCCTCCTGCTGGGCGCCGCCGCGGTCGGGCTCGACCTGGTGGCGGCGACGCCGGAGGCCTACGCGCCCCACCCCGACATCGTTCGCAGCGCTCGGGAACTGGCGAAAAAGAGCGGGGCCCAGCTCACGCTCTCGCACGCGCCCGGGGACGCGGCGCGGGGGGCGGATGCCCTCTATACCGACGTCTGGGTCTCCATGGGGGAAGAGTCGGAGCAGACCGCGCGCGAGAAGGCGTTCGCCGGATACCAGATCAACGCGGAACTTCTGAAGCTGGCCAAGCCGTCCGCGTTCGTCCTCCACGACCTCCCGGCGCATCGGGGCCTCGAGATCACCGACGAGGTCCTCGACGGACCGCAGTCGGCCGCGTGGGACCAGGCCGAGAACCGCCTCCACGCCCAGAAGGCGATCCTCGAGCTGCTCGTTCGGCCGGGCGGCCTCGGTTGAACCCCGAGCAGAGTTCCGAGGTCACGCGGGGGCGCCCGGGTCGGCGCGGAGCCGCACCTTGAGGAGCCGCTCGACCCGACGCACCAGGTCGTCCGGGGGGTGCATCCCGCCGGACTCGAGCTTCAGCACGACGGACTTTTTCTCGTTGAGCTTCTTCGCGAGCTCCTCCGGGTTCCACTTGAGGGCCTCGCGGGCCACGCGAATCCGCTTCGCCCAATCGGGAGCGAGCTCCATCTCCCCGATGTCGGTGTAGAGGTCCCGCTCCTGGAGCGAGCGGCCCCCGACGGAGGCGCGCGACGCCCCGCCGCCGTAGACAACGCGCCGGGGCGTCGAGACCGGCGCCATCACGGGAGGCGGCGGCGGGTCGAGCGGCTTGCCGAACTTGGCGCAATCGGCGCAGAGACGGAGCACGGACCCTTCGACCCGGACCCGGCTCGTCTGCTCGACGTCGTTCCCGCACATCTCACACAGCATGGTGTTCCTCCGTGCGCTCGGTCCGCGACCTCGCGCGGCGCCGGGCCTCCATACGATGCCGGCCTTCCTCGAACCGGCTCCGCTCCTCCGAGCTCGAGAGCGAAAGCGACGGCACGGCCGTCGGCCGCCCGTCGGCGTCGACCGCGACCATCGTCACGTACGCCTCGGCGACCGGCTCGCGCGGGCCGCCCGTGAGCGGCTCCGCGCGGATCCGGACCCACACCTCCATCGAGCTGCGGCCGACGTACGTGAGCATCGCGTCGAACTCGACCACTTCGCCCACGTGCACGGGGGCGAGGAAGTCGACCCGGTCGAACGACGCGGTCACGCAGTTCGTCTGGGCGTGCCGGGACGCGGTGATGTACGCTACCCGGTCGACCTCGTTCAGCAGCTCCCCGCCGAAGACGTTCCCCATGAAGTTGGCGTCGGTCGGGATCGTGAGCCGAACGACGGACGCCCGGCTCTGCTCCACCGTGCGCGGCACTGGATCGGTCAAGCGGGTCTCCCTGAGGGGCGCGGAGGAGAGTCGACCGTGCCCTTCGCTAAAGGCGTTTCGATGACACGGTCCGGGGAGGGGCGTTACGCCACCTTCGGCGCGGCTTCAAGAGGCCGGTCCGGTCTCGGGTGGGTCGGAGACCGTCATGGCGCGCGCTCGCACGAAGTCGACCCGTACCTCGAAACCGCCGACCGCTCGCCGCTCGCTTCCGAAGGCGGAGTTCGTCAGCGTGGCGGTGGTCGTTTCGGACCGCAAGAAATCGACCGCGTGGTACACGAAGCGCCTCGGGCTCGACGTCCTCGCCTCCTTCGACCACTGGGTCACGGTCGGGCGGAAAGGCAAGCCGGGCGAGATCCACCTCTGCCAGACCTCGGAGTACGACACGACCATCCCGCTCGAACGGGGCAACACCGGCATCCAGCTGCACCTCCCGGGCGACTTTCCGGCGGCGTGCAAAGCGCTCGCGGCGAACGGCGTCAAATTCAGCTCCCCTCCGAAGAAGGAGGAGTGGGGCTGGTACGCGGTCGTCGAGGACCCCGACGGCAACGAGATCTCGCTCACCCCCGCGTGAGCGCCGGCCCATCGCGACTCGCGCTTCGTTCCCCCGCCGTGCGGCGTCGTCTCTCGGCGAGCGGTTCAATAACGCCTAAATAGGGGTACCTTTTGGCCGCGCCCGGAGCCCAACGCAATGGCACAGAAGCCCCACCTCAACATCGTCTTCATCGGACACGTTGACCACGGCAAGTCGACGACCGTCGGACGACTGTTGCTCGACACCGGCGTCATTCGGCAGGAAGAGATCGACAAGTTCCGCGCCGAGGCCGAGGCGAAGGGGAAGGCGACGTTCGAGTTCGCCTGGGTCATGGACGACCTCAAGGAGGAGCGCGAACGCGGCGTCACGATCGACATCGCGCACCGGCGCTTTGACACCCAGAAGTACTACTTCACCATCATCGACGCGCCCGGTCACCGTGACTTCGTCAAGAACATGATCACGGGGACGAGCCAGGCCGACGCGGCCGTGCTCGTCGTCTCCGCCGCGGAAGGGATCCAGGAGCAGACGCGGGAGCACATCTTCCTGACCCGAACGCTCGGCGTCACCCAGCTGATCGTGGCGGTCAACAAGATGGACCGGCAGGAAGTTCAGTACTCCGAGCAGAAGTACAAGGCGATCGAGGAGGAGGTCACGAAGCTCCTCAAGAACGTCGGGTACAAGGTCGCGGAGCAGGTCGTCTTCCTCCCGATCTCGGCGTTCAAGGACGACAACATCAACAAGGCGAGCCCGAACATGCCCTGGTTCAAGGGGCCGACGCTCCTCGGGGCGCTCGACAACCTGAAGGTCCCCGAGAAGGCGACGGGCAAACCCCTCCGGCTCCCGGTCCAGGACGTCTACACGATCACGGGGATCGGGACCGTCCCGGTCGGACGCGTCGAGACGGGGATGCTGAAGATCGGCGACAAGATCATCTTCCTGCCGAGTGGCAAATCCGGCGAAGTGAAGTCGATCGAGATGCACCACGAGGCGGTGCAGGAGGCCGGCCCGGGCGACAACGTCGGGTTCAACGTCCGCGGCATCGACAAGAACGACATCCGGCGCGGCGACGTCGCGGGCCCGGTGTCGAACCCCCCGACGGTCGTCGAAAGCTTCACCGCGAATATCCAGGTGCTGAACCACCCGAGCGTGCTCACGGTCGGCTACACGCCGGTCTTCCACGCCCACACGGCGCAGGTCGCGTGCGAGTTCACCCAGCTCCTGAAGCGCCTCGACCCGAAGACGGGCCAGACGGCGGAGGAGAACCCGACGACGCTCAAGACGGGAGATGCGGCGGTCGTCGTCATCACCCCGAAGCGCCCGCTGGTCCTCGAAAAGTACAAGGAGTTCCCCCAGCTCGGTCGCTTCGCGGTCCGCGATATGGGTCAGACCGTCGCGGCGGGCGTGGTCGTCGACGTCAAGAAACGCGCGGCGTAAGCCGGTCACGGTCGTTCCGAGGGGTGGGAGGGGCTATCGATGCAGAAGGCCCGTATCTCCCTCAGCGGGACGGATTCCCGGAAGGTGGACACGATCTGCAAGCAGATCCGCGAGATCGGCACCAAAACCGGCGTCTACATCGCTGGCCCGATCCCGTTGCCCACGAAGAAGCTCCGCGTCCCGGTCCGCAAAGGCCCGGACGGCGGAGGCACCAGCACGATCGACCACTGGGAGATGCGGATCCACAAGCGGCTCATCGACATTGACGCGGACGAGCGGGCCCTCCGGCAAGTGATGCGGATCCAGGTGCCGGACGGCGTCAACATCGAGATCGTCCTCACCGGGTAGGCGCGTGTTCGCGCCGCGCGCGGGCCGTCCCCTCGTCATCATCCTCGCCATTCTCGTGCTGCTCTCGGCGCTCGTCGCCCTCGGGGTGTTGCCGCATCCGTGGTACACGATCGCGGGCCTCGCGGTCGGAACGGCGGTCTGGCTGTTCCTCGCCACGTTCTTCCGGGACCCCGAACGGACCCCCGGGGCCGGGGTCGTCTCCGCGGCCGACGGACGCGTGCGCGCGGTCGAGCGGGAAGGGGACCGGTGGCGCATTTCCGTCTTCATGAACGTGACCAACGTGCACGTGAACCGGCTCCCCGTCGACGCGCGGTTCGAGTCGATCGACGACGCGGGCCGGGGCTATCGCCCGGCGTACCGGCCCGACGCCGAGCGCAACGTTCGCCGCGCCTACCGGTTGGGCACGGCCTACGGCCCCGTGGAGGTCGTGCAGATCACGGGGGTGGTCGCGCGACGACTCGTCTCGTTCGTTCGCCCGGGCGCCGAAGGCAAGAAGGGCGACCGGTTTGGGATGATCGTGCTCGGTTCGCGCGTGGACGTCGTGCTGCCCGCCGGTCGGCTGACCCCGGCGGTCTCGGTCGGCGACCGGGTGCACGCCGGGTCGAGCACGATCGCCCGTGAGGCGACGTGATCGACCGCTGGCGGCTCTTCGCGAACCTGGCGACGCTCGCGAACGCACTGCTCGGGGTCGGAGCGGTCCTGTACGTCCTCGCCGGCAACCCGCTCTGGGCGATGTTCCTCATCGCCGCGGCGATCGCGTTCGACGGCCTGGACGGGATGCTCTCCCGGCGGAGTTCCGGGCCGCCGACCTCGTTCGGGCGGTACGCCGACTCCGTCGCCGACGCGATCTCCTTCGGCCTCGCCCCCGCGTTCCTCATCGCGGTCCATACCGCCGACACGAACCTGTGGTCGCCGTGGGCGACGTGGGCGCTGCTCCTCGGCGGCCTCTACTTCGCGGCGGCGGTCGCTCGCCTCACGTATTTCACCTTCCGCGGCTTCGAGCGCGGGTACTTCCTGGGCGTGCCGAGCCCGCAGGCGGCGCTGGCGATCGTCGTCGCGCTTCTGTTCCATGCCCAGCCGGCCTTTCAGACGGTCCAGCCGCTCGCCGTACTCATCGGGACCGCGGTCGTGGCGACGATGATGGTCGCGCCGGTCCCCTACCCGAAGATCCGTCGCGGGTCGCCGCTTCGATGGCCGATGGTGCTGACGGGGGTCGCGACGGCAGTGGCGCTCACGGTCCTCCAGTTCCGCCCCGCGACCGGCACGTCAGCGTACCTGATCGCCCTGGGCGCGTCGTACTCGATGCTGATCGGCGTCGCGGTGTACTACTTCGTGGGGCCGTTCACCGTCGACCGCGGCTCCACCTCGGAGGCCTCCGGCGAATGACCCCCGCGTCGGTCCACCGGGCGAGGCTCTCGCGCCGGGAAGCGTTGCTGTTCGAGGCGGGGGTGAAGCTTGGCGGTATTTTCCACCAGTACCTGGGGATCCCGCTGACCCCGCGCACCGCCGCGGGGGTGGCGCGGACGATCGAACGGGCCGTGGCGCTGCAGCCGTACGTCGTCGGGGTCCGCGTGCGGATCGACCCGTCGCGGGGAGGTCCGGTAGGTCCCGGCCGGTTCGCCTATCGGTATCTCATCGCCGAGATGATGGACGTCACGGTGCGTCTCCGGGACGGCTCGGACGAGGTGGAAGCGCGGCTCGCGCACCGAGCCGACCTTCGGTATCCGCTGATGAGCGTCACCCGGGTGGGGGCCCGTCGACCGGCCCGGCCGGGCGGGCGTCGATCGGGACGTACACGAGGTCGGTCGGGCCGACGTACTTCGCGGTCGGCCGGATGAGTCGAAGGTCCTGGTACTCCTCCAGGACGTGGGCCGTCCATCCCGAGACGCGGCTGAACGCGAAGATCGGGGTGAACAGGTCGTGCGGGATGCCGAGGAGCGAGTAGATCGACCCGGAGTACAGGTCGACGTTCGGATAGAGGCCCTTCTCCCGGTGGACGACCTCCTCGACCTTGCGCAGGAGATCGTAGTAGCGCAGGTTTCCCTTCGCTTCGCCGACCTTCCGCGACCATTCGCGGAGGATCGTCGCCCGGGGGTCCTCGACCTTGTACACCCGATGGCCGAACCCCATGATCCGCTCGTGGCGGGCGAGCTTGTCGCGGACGACCGTCTCGACGAGCTCGGGCGTCCCGATCTGGTCCAGGAGCTCCATCACGCGCTCGTTCGCGCCGCCGTGCAACGGGCCCTTCAGCGTCCCGACCGCGCTCGTCACCGAGCTGTACAGGTCGGAGAGCGTGGAGGCGGTGACCCGCGCGGCGAACGTCGAGGCGTTCAGCTCGTGGTCGGCATGGAGGATCAGCGCGACGTCGATCGCCTTGGCCTCGAGCTCGGTCGGCTCTCGGTCGAGGAGCGCATACAGCAGGTACGCGGCCGGGGACAGCTCGGGCCGGTCCTTGAGCGGGGGAAGTCCGGCGCGCTTGCGGTGGAACACCCCCATGATCGTGGGGAGGGCCGCGGTGAGCCGTTGCGCGCCTCCGATCGACCCGGAGCCCGGCCTCGATTCGTCCGGCTCGAACAGCGCGAGCTCGCTAACGCCGGTGCGCAACACGTCCATCGGCGGGCTCTCGAGCGGCATCGACTCGATCCGTTCGGTGAGGGGCGCGGGGAGGCGACGGAGCTCGCCGAGCCGGCTACGCAGGTCGGTGAGCTGCCCCCGGGTCGGTAGCCGACCGTACCACAGGAGGTACGCCACCTCCTCGAACGTCGACTTCGCCGCGAGGTCGCGGATGTCGTATCCCTGGTAGATCAGCCGTCCTTCGCGTCCGTCGATGAAGCAGATCCGCGACTCGAGCGCGACGACGTCCTCGAGGCCCCGTTGGACCTCGGATGGCTCGACCATGGGACCGTGCTCCGGCGGAGCGAGCCCGGCCGGCTTAATGCGGTTTCGCGGTCACGGCCGCCTCGCCCGGACGGGCGCTCCGCTCGGGCGGCGCCGGTGGCGGGGCGGCGACCCCCGCGGCGCCGTGCTTGCGACGGTAGTAGGCGACGCCCGCCGCGGTCCAGAGCGGCACGGAGATCAGCAGCGCGCCCGCCGAGACGAAGAAGACGAGCCGATAACTCCCGTACACCGCGAGGACCCCCGAGAGGGCGGCTCCCAGCACCGCCGCGACGCCCCCGAGCGAACTGTTCAGACCGAGGAGCCCGCCCGCGTCCCGCCCCTGGATCCCGCGGAACAGGATGAGGGAGCTCGCGGTCGTGTAGATCGCGATCGCACCGCCGAGCACCGCGTAGACGAGAACGTTCGCCGAGAAGGAGCCGTCGCGGGAGAGGACCAGGAGCGTGAACACGGCGGTCGCCAGGTATCCCAGGCTCCGCAGGTACGACGACCAACGCACCAGTCCGTCCGGTCCGAATCGGGAGGAGAGGGTTCCCGAGACGGGGAAGACGAGCACCTGGGTGAAGTTGTTGGCAACGTTCACCAGGAAAATGGCCGAGACCCCGAGGCCGATCGAGTAGAGGTACGGCGTGTACGAGATGTTGTACAGGTTGGACGCGAGGTTGAACAGGAACATCGCGGCCATCACGAGGGGCAGCTCGTGGTGCATCTCGGCGGCCGCCCACGCGCGCAGCCGGGCGAAGGACGCACGGGTGATCTTCGGTCGCTTCGGGAAGAACGGGATCGCGATGCGGAAGGAGCCTGAGATGTGCAACCGGGAAGCGAGGCTTTCCGGATGGCGGGCCACGTGGGCGGTCGTGAGCGGCCGCGACGCCTCCCGGATGAGCAGCCACAGAGCGACCGCGCTGGCCGCCGCGAGGGCCGCGAGGATGTAGAGCAGCGAGAGGAGCGCATCGTGCGCCGCCGTCCAGAAGTAGCCGATGATGAGCCCGGCGACCGAGCCGATCATGCTCATCTCCTGGAACGACGCGAACGCGGTGGCCCGCTCGGTCTCGGTGAACTTCTCCAGGATGAGCAGGTTCGAGGCACTGGTCCCGGCGGGGGCGAGGAGGCCGATCGCAGTGTACACCCCGTACAGGAGGGGCAGGGAAGCGACGTGCGCGAGCGCCAGATACAACACGGCGAAGCCGCCGTAGTTGAGAACGAGGAAGATGCGGCGGCCCCGGAACCGGTCGGCGAGGTGCCCCCACGCGACCGACGAAAGGATGACGGCCGAGTTGAACAACGTCGCGGCGACGGCGACGTCCGCCCAACTACCGTGCAGCGAAATCAGGATCAACAGCGGCAGAACCACGCCGAAGCCGGCGGTCGCGGCATTGATCGGGACGAACGCGAGGAGCCACGGCCGAGCGACAAGCCGGGCCGGCCACGTCCGGACGGAGATCGCCATCGTTCGGACCCGGCGCTACTCGGGCCCTACTTAAGCGACCTCGCGTGGAGTGGAGAGACGTACCCGACCGGTGGCTCCCGATAGGGACGCATTACCGTCACCAACTCAACGCTTATTAGGGGGGGTCGGTGTCTCGCGGCGTCCAGAGGGTGTTTCGAGCTTGGCCATCGGGTTCGTCCTGATCAGCACCGCCCCTGCGAAGGAGCACGAGGTGTACACCGAGTTGCTCCGGGTGAAGGGGATCGTCGAACTCCACCCGCTGTTCGGGGAGTACGACCTGATCGCCAAGGTGGAGGCCGAGGACTTCAACGCGCTCGGCCAGCTCGTCGTCGACAAGATCCGCTCCGTCCCCGGCGTCATCGACACGAAGACCCTCACGGGCATCAAATTCTGAAAGGTGCGCAATGATCGGGCTACTGGGTTCCGCGGTAACGATTGGCGGCTGGCAGTTCCTGACGATCCTTCTGCTCGTCTTCGGTCTGTTCCTGATCCTCGCCGGGATCTTCACGGCCTACTTCGGGAGCGGCAAGAGCCGGACGATCGGCGTCGCGCTCCTTGTGGTCGGCCTGGTCGTCGGCATCCTGACCGCCTACCTGTACCACCAGGGCACCTTCGGTGGGACCAGCGGCCAGCTTGGGAACCTCCTGTGGGAGTCGTTCCTGGTCATCGTCGCCGCCGTGATCGGCGCGCTCGTGGCGATCGGGATCTTCCTGGTCGCGATCATGAAGTCGTAACCGGCGCGGTCCGGTCGACCCCCCGGGTCGGGTACGATGGCGCGGCGGCCGCCTCCGCGACTCATTACGCTCACCAGCGACATCGGCTCTGCCTACGCCGCCCAGATGAAGGCGGTCCTCGCCCGCCGCCGCCCGGCCGGAACGATCATCGACCTCGCGCACGACCTTCGCTCTCACGCGATCGGCGAAGCGGCCTTCCTGCTCCGCGCCATGGCGGTGGGATTTCCCGCCGGCACCGTGCATGTCGCTGTCATCGACCCCGGTGTGGGAGGACGGCGAGCTCCGATCATCGTCGCCTGCGAGGAGGGCTCGATGCTGGTCGGACCGGACAACGGGGTCCTCCTGCCGCTCGCGGAGGCACTGGGCGACCCGCACGCGTTCCGCGTCGACCCGGACCGGCTGGCCGCCGGGGAGCGCGTCGGAACCACGTTCGATGGGCGGGACGTATTCGCCCCGACCGCGGCGCGCCTCGCGGACGGGGTGCCGCCCACGGAACTGGGGACCCCGATCCAGCCCCGCCATTACGAGGTCCCCCAACCGACCGTCGACCGGGGCGGCGCCCGCGGAGAGGTCGTGCACGAGGACCGATTCGGAAACCTCATCTCGAACATCCCCACCGGCGCGATCCCCCCGCGCACGGGGGAGCTTTCCGTCCGCTTCGGGGTCGGGGCGGCCCGGCGGCTTCCGTTCGCCTCGAGCTACGAAGGGGTACGTCGCGGCCGGGCGGGCTGCCTCGGGTCGAGCTTCGGGCTCGTCGAGGTCGCCGTCGCCGAGGGGAGTGCCGCCCGACGGTTTCGTGCCTCCGTCGGGAGTCCGGTCGAACTCCGATGGGGTCCGCGGGCGCGGCCGCGGTAGTCGGCCGGGCCCGGGGCGAGTGAGAGGGTAAATAGGCCCGACCTTACGAGCCGTCGGGCCGACCGATTCTCGTCCCGTTCTACATGGCGAAGCGCGACTACTACGAGGTGCTCGGGGTGCCGAAGTCCGCCTCGCCCGAGGAGGTCAAGTCGGCCTACCGAAAGCTGGCGCGCCAGTATCATCCGGACGTCGCGAAGACCGACCCGAAGGCGGCCGAGGAGAAGTTCAAGGAGATCTCCGAGGCGTACGAGGTGCTCGCGGACCCCCAGAAGCGCGCGAACTACGACCAGCACGGGTTCGAAGCGGTGTCGAGCGACTTCGGCCCCGGGGGATTCACGTGGCAGAACTTCACCCACGCCGGCGACATCGAGGACCTGCTCGGGTCCAGCATCTTCCAGCAGCTGTTCGGCAACTTCGTCGGTTCCTCGATGGGGCGGCCGACGAACTCGTTACGCGGCGGCGATGTGGAGATCGCGGTTCGGCTCCCCCTTTCCGCGGCCGTCGAAGGGGCGCACCCGACCCTCGAGGTGCCGAAGAACGGCCCGTGCCCGGACTGCCACGGCACCGGTGCCAAGAACGGCACCGCGCTCGAGACGTGCCCGGAGTGCGGAGGCTCCGGCCAGGTCCGCCGAACGCGGAGCCGGGGGTACGCGCAGTTCGTAACGGTCGGCCAGTGCCCGAAGTGCCACGGTCGCGGCCAGCTGATCCTCGAGAAATGCCCCCGGTGCGGCGGGAACGGCCGCCTTCGAACGACCGAGCATATCGAGGTGACCGTGCCGCCGGGCGTGGAGGACGGCGCGATCCTCCGGATCCCCGGGCACGGCGGCGCCGGGATCGACGGTGCCCCCGCGGGCGACCTGTTCGTTCAGGTGCTCTTCGAGGAATCGGAGCACATCCGTCGGGAAGGAACGGACGGGTTCACCGAGGTCGACGTGCCGCTCGCTACCGCCCTCCTCGGCGGGGAGGTGCGGGTCCGCACGATCGAGGGCCACGCGGAACTCAAAGTGCCGGCCGGCACGCAGCCCGAGACCCAGTTCCGGATGCGGGGACTGGGCTTCCCGCGGTTCCGCTCCGGCGCCCGGGGTGACCTCGTCGTCACCGTCCACGTGGAGATCCCGCGGTCGCTCTCCTCCCACGACAAGGAGCTCCTGCGGGAGGCGCTGGCCCCGGGGTCGGCCGCCTCTTCGGGAAAGCGGGAGTCGTTCTTCCGACGCCGCGCGTAGGGGCCATGGCCGACGACGAGGAGGAGTCCCTACCCCCGACGGACCAGTACTTTGCGGAGCGGCCGCGCTCCCGGTCGGCCCCCCGCACCCTGAGGTTCCTGTACCGGGGAGAACTGCTGACCTTCGTCGTCGACCAGGGAGTGTTCGCGTCGCACGGGCTTGACCCGGGGACCGCGCTGCTCATCGAGAACCTCGTCCTGGCGCGCACCGACCTCGTCCTCGACCTCGGGTGCGGCTGGGGGGCGGTCGGCGTGGCGGCCGCCAAGGCGGCGAGGAACGGCCGCGTCGTCCTGACGGAGGTGAACCGTCGCGCGGCGCGACTCGCGGAGAAGAACGTCGAACGCAACGGGGTGCGCAACGCGGAGGTGCGGGTCGGCCCGTTCTTCGAACCCGTTGCGGACGAGTCGTTCGACGTGATCGCCACGAACCCGCCGTACCGGGTCGGGCGCCCCCACGTGCTCCGGATCCTCGAGGAAGCGCGGACCCATCTGCGCCCGGCGGGCCGACTCGTCCTCGTCGGGAAGGGCAGTCAGGGGATCCGATTCTACCAGGAGTGGCTCCTCGATCACTGGCCCGGGTCGGTCGAGGTGCTCGCGCGCGGGTCCGGCTATCGCGTCCTCGAGGCGCGCATCGGAGGAACGGAGCCCAAGCCGTGAGGAATTCCTCCGGGAACGGACCGCGGCGAAACTCCCATCGAAGCCCTTAATAAGGGGGTATTTCTCGGCGGCCGCACCCTCGGAAGGAGGGTCGAACGGCGAGCCTTGGCTTCCGTTCGGCCACCGTTCCGGGCGTTCCCTTCAGGGAGTGAGCACCGCGCCGAAAGAATCCCCCGAGACCAAGCCCGACGAGGCCGCGCGCGCCGCGGACGCCGGGGCGGACGCCCCGACGGAGAAGAGCTCGAAGAAGGAGAAGGGCGCGAAGGGCAAGGACTCCAAGGAGCCGAAAGAGGGCAAGGAGGGCGGCAAGAAGGCGAAGGCCGCCGCGCCCGGCGCCGGTAAGGCCGCCAAGTACGTCCCCGACAATCCCAACTTCCGGTACATCGTCCGCGTCTCGAATTCGGACCTGGACGGCACGCGCCCCACCGCGCTCGCGCTCACCGGCGTTCGCGGCGTCGGACTGCGACTCGCCGAAGTCGCCTGCCGGCTCGCCGATGTGAAGGCGAGCGAGCGGATCGGGAACCTCCCCGAGGCCACCGTCGAGTCGATCGAGGCGACGCTCGGCTCGCTCCCGACCAAGGTTCCCGAGTGGATGATCAACCACCGGCACGAGCCCGCCGATGGGGCGACGGTCCACTACATCGGGCCCGACCTCGAGACCCGACGGCGCGACGACATGAACCAGATGAAGATGATCCGGAGCTACCGCGGCGTTCGCCACGAGCGCGGGCAGAAGGTTCGGGGCCAGCGCACCCGCTCGAACGGGCGCACGGGCATGGCCGCGGGCGTCCTGAAGAAGGCGGCGAAGGAAGCCGCGTCCGCCGCCGGCAAGGAGGCCGCGCCCGCCGCACCGGCGGCGCCCAAGGCCGAGGCCGCGGCCAAGACGCCGGCGAAGAAGGAGTGAACGGTCGATGGGCGATCCGAAATTCCTGCGCCGCACCTACGACACGCCGAAGCATCCGTGGGAAGCGACCCGGATGGAGGAGGAGCGACAGCTCCTCAACAAGTACGGCCTCAAGAACAAGCGCGAGCTGTGGAAGGCCCAGTCGATCCTGCGACGGATCCGCGGTCAGGCCCGGGAGCTGCAGGCGCGGGTGCGCACCGGCAGCGAGCAGGCCCAGAAAGAAACGCAGCTTCTCCTCGCTCGGCTCACTCGCCAGGGGATCCTCACCGTCCCCACCCCCTCGCTCGACGACGTGCTCGCCCTCACCACGGAGGATGTGCTGCGCCGTCGATTCGAGACGGTCGTCTTCGGTCACGGCCTCGCCCCGACGCCGTCCAGCGCGCGGAAGTGGATCGTCCAGGGCCATTTTGCGATGGGCGACCACCGGGTCACCCGGCCCGGCTACCTCGTTCGGTTGGACGAGGAGTCGCAGATCACCTACTCCGACACCAGCCCGTTCGCGTCCGATGACCACCCGATGCGCGTCTCGCTCCGCGAGCGCCTCAGCGCGAAGTCCTCGGCGCCCGAGGCCCCGCCCGTGCCGCCCGAGGGAGGGGCGTAGGCCATGACGAAGATCGGGATCGCGCACATTTTCGCCAGCTACAACAACATCCACATCACCGTCACCGACGTCACCGGCGCCGAGACCCTCGCGAAGGCGACCGGCGGCATGGTCGTCAAGGCCGCCCGGGACGAGTCGAGTCCGTACGCGGCGATGAAGGCCGCCGACCAGGTCGCCGCCGCCATCAAGGAGAAAGGGTACGACACCCTGCACGTTCGCGTCCGCGCGCCCGGGGGGAACCGCTCGCGATCGCCCGGGCCGGGCGCCCAGGCCGCGATCCGCGCGCTCGCTCGCGCGGGCGTGAAGATCCAGCGCATCGAGGACGTCACGCCCGTCCCCCACGACGGAACGAAGCCGAAGGGGGGCCGCCGCGGGCGGCGGGTGTAGACCCATGCCCGTCACGATCAACGAGCTCAAGCCGCGCTCGACGCTGCTCGAGTTCGAGGGCCCGACCGCGTCGCAGGTGAATGCGATCCGTCGGACGCTCCTCTCCGACGTCCCGAAGCTCGCCATCGAGGACGTCGAATTCCACCTCGGCCCGATCCGCGACGAGGCGAGCGGGAAGGACTACGACTCCTCGACCAGCATGTTCGACGAGGCGGTCGCCCTTCGACTCGGTCTCCTCCCCATCCCGACCGACCTCGGCGAGTTCCGCCGCAAGTCGGAGTGCACGTGCGGGGGCACCGGTTGCCCGCACTGCCAGGTGATGTACTCGGTCGACCGCAAGGGGCCGTGCACCGTCTACGCGAAGGACGTCGTCCCGCTGGGGGACGCCTCGCTCGCGATCCTCGAGCCCGACGTGCCGATCGTCCGCCTCGGCGCCCGGCAGGCCCTCCTCGCGTACGCGACCGCGACCGTCGGCTCCGCCCGCGACCACTCGAAGTGGCAGGTCGCTCACGCGGTGGGGATGTACCCGCGGCCCCACGTTCGCATCCAGAAGAAGGAGGGGTGCACCGACGCGTGCCTTCGCCGCACCGCCGCGTCGTGCCCTGTCAACATCCTCGAGTTCGGGAACGGGAAGCTCTCCGTCACGGACGAGACCAAGTGCATCTTCTGCGGCGCGTGCGAGAAGACCTGCGAGCACGGGTCGATCAAGATCGAGTCGGACCCCGAGAAGCATTTCCTGCGGTTCGAGACGGACGGTTCCCTCTCGCCGCGCGAGGCGCTGCGCTACTCCCTGAAGGAGCTCAAGCGGCGCTTCGAGGACCTCCGCGAGGCGGTCCAGTCGATCCCCTAGCCTCGGCCCGCCGCGCGCTCACCCAGTCGTACCGCAGGAGCGCCGCGGCCCTTCCGAGCGCGGTGAGCCGCCGACCCGCTTCCCCCTCGTCCCGGACCACGAAGATCTTCACCCGGCTCGACCGCGCGAGGTCGAGCGTGGGGGCGAGCCCCGGGTCGACGAGCAGCGACTCCGAGACCAGCAGCGTCTCGACCGCGCCGGCGTCGACCGCCTCGCGCACTTCGTCCACGCCGACCGCCGCCCGCGTGCCACCGGCCATCGCGCGGACCAGCCGCTCGACAGCCTCGGCCTCCTCCGCGGCGACGCTGCCCCGGAGCGCCTCCGTCGCCTTTCCCGACTTGAGGAGCTCGTCCACGCCGACGCGCCCGGACTCCGAGGTCGAGTAGACCTTCACTTTCCGCTTCAGTTCGGGGTCCTCGGCGGAGATCCGCTCGTGGAGCTGCTCCTTCAGGAATCCCGGCCCGACCACGAGCACGGCGGTCGCCGACGCCCCCTCGCGACGCAGGAGCCCGAGAAGCTCCTCGACGTACGCCGTGCGGTCCTTCTCCCCCTGGCCGCCCTCGTACTGCTTGCCGGCGATCGTGCGACGTACGTCGGCGATCGGCTCGATCGATCGACCTCGGACCCGGACGAGCGAGGAGTCGCCCCAGTCGACCGCGGCGATCACGACCGTCGGGTCGTCGGTCCCCTTCAGTCCCTCGTCGAGGATCGTGCGGTCGGCGGCCGTCGGGTGCTCCTTGGTGACCACGACCTCGTCCCCGACGTCGAGGTCGAGCGTATGATGTCGTCCGATGTCGAACGGACCTTCGACGATCGGGCCCGTGATCCGCACGTGCTTGGAGAATCCGTGGAACTCCACCTGCTCGGCCCGAACGGCCAGGAACACGCGGCGCCGCGTCCGTTCCGCGCCCGCGACGTCGATCGGCGCCTCCGGGTCGCGACGGGTCGTCGACGCACCGACGATCTCGCCCGGATGAGCGAACCGCGCGATCCGCCATAGGTCGCTCGGCGTTTCGAGACGGAGACGGAACCGTCCCGTCGTCGCGTCGTGGTGAAGGAGGCGCACGGGAGGACTCCGGGACGGAGAAGGACGGGAGCCGCCTACAAGCCCGTTTCGCTCGCGTCGCGGGGCGCGCTACGTTCGTGCGATTCGGAAGCCTTATCGCGGAGGCGCGGGGTCGGGACGGACCGGGGGGACTGCTCACCCTGAGTCGCTACTCCGATCTCCTTCGACGTCCGTCCTTCGGTTCGTTCCTCGCGGCGGGGGCGCTCCAGTTCGCCGCGCCGTCCACCGTCCTGGTCGTTTTCATCTTCGAGGTGGTTCTGGCGTACCCGGCCGGTGACCGGGCCACGTACGGTGCGATCGCGCTGACGTTCTTGGGTCTCTCCTCGGCGCTTCCGACGTTCGTCGCGGCGTTCTTCTCCGGCGCCCTCGCCGACCGGCACGACCGGGCCGAGCTGATGCGGGTCGTGAACCTCGTTTCGATCCTCGGCGTCACCGCGGCGGCGGTCGACCTGGTGCTCGCCCCCTCGCAAGCGGTCGGGTTCCCGATCTCGCCCGGATTCTACCTCCCGCTCTGGGTACTCCTGCTCTACCCGTGCTGGGCGACGATCATCGCGAGCGCGACCCTGTTCCGCCCCGCGTACAACACGGCGATCCCGCGGCTGGTCGAGACCAAGGACCTCGGCACGGCAAACGGTCTCATCTACGCCACCGCGGCCCTTCTGAGCGCGGTGGGCACCCTCCTTGTCGGGGTGCTGCTCTCGTTCTACGCGCCCGTCTTCGCCCTCGGAGTGGCGTTCCTCCTCTTCTTCGCCACGCAGGTCGCCCTGCTCCGGGTTCGGGGCGATTTCGCCGTCAAACGAACGGCGCCCGTCCGGTCGGTCGCGAAGGAAGCGGTCGAGGGGTTCTCCTACCTGCGGAAACGCCCGGAGCTCCTGCAGATCACGATCGCCGCCCTTGTCGTGAACTTCTTCTCGGCGATCGCGCTCGTTGAGCTCGGGCTGTACGTCGCGAGCTGGCTCGGTCTCGCCGAAGGGATCTGGTACGGCGCGATGATCACCGCCTCGACCCTGGGAGTGGCGCTCGGCTTTGCGCTGATCTCGCGATTCCGGTTCGAGCCGCACGCCGGGCGCGTGATCATCCTGCTCAGCCTTTGCATGGGCGTCGCGCTGTTCGCGCTCGGTCTCGTGCACTCGGTGTGGCTCGCGCTGCCGATCATTTTCGTCTACGGGATGATGCCCGGGATGATCGTCACGGTGTTCCTCTCTACCGTCCAGGCGACGGTGCCGGATTCGATGATGGGCCGGGTCTTCTCGGCCGATGAGGTGGGAAGCTACTCGCTCGTCCCGTTCGGTCAGACCGCGGGGGGAGCGCTGACCGTCGCGTTCGGCGTCCAGGGCACGTACCTCGGGGCGGGCGGGGCGATCGTCGTCTTCGGACTTCTCATGCTCACGTCGTTCGGTGCGTTGCGCCGGCTGGGGTACCGACCGCACGTCGAAGAAGAGCCGGCGAGCACCGCCGCGACGGCCTAGGGCGTCCGGGGCCCGCCCGGGATCCGCTCCCGCGAATACCAGCCGCGAGATGGCCCCAGCGACCGGACGAAGCCGAGCTGACGGTACAGTCCGAGCGCCCGCTCGTTCCCCTCCGTGACGTTCAGCACCGCGACGGACTCGCCCCGCGCGCGCAGCGCGTCCAGCGTTGCTTCCACGACCGCGCGTCCGAGCCCCTGCCCCCACCGCGGCGGGTCGACCATCACGTCGGCGATCAGGGGCCCGTACGGGGCGCGGACGACGAGGCTCGCCGCGCGGATCTCTCCGTGCTCCTCGACGACCGACGACGCCCACGGGAGGAACTCCCCCCACCGGCCGGTCAGGATCTCGCGCGTCGCGAGCTCCGCGTCCTTCGCCGGGTCGGAGTAGACGAGAAAGAGGTACTGGTCGAACTGGCCCCGGTAGGCCGACGCGTGAAGGCGGGCGAGGGCGGGAAGGTCCTCAACCGAAGCGGTCCGGGTGGCCGGACCGTTCGCGGAAGTCGGCCGCCTTCCGTTGAGGTCCATCCGCATCTCGGAACGGGCGAATCGCGCGAATCCGACGGACTCCATCGCCCGAGACTCCTCCGCTTCCGAGACCCCCGCCAGGAAACCCGGCGCGAACAGGAGCGGACCTACTCGGCCCTGGATTTCCTTCAGGAAGGCAGCGTACTCGCGCGGCGTCTGCCAGCCGGGGGTAAGATAGAGGACCTGCACGGTCGTACCGAGCTCGCTCGACGGGTCCCAGATCGCGACCCCGACCGTCGAACCCGTCTCGACCCGCAGCGCACCGTTCGCCGTGCCCGCTGCGATCTCCCGCTCCACCGCCACGAGGAACGGGGCGACCTCGGCATCCGCAAGACCCGGCATGCGGAGCGCCTGCCGAACGTAGGCGACCGCGGTCCCGGGGTCGTCCGCGATCGGCCGGAGCGTGGCCATCGGACTCCTCTCGGACCCGCGGGTTCATTTCCCTGCCGCCCGCGGGCCGGACCTTCCGAAACGTAGTTAGGGGACCGACCGCTCCCCACCGCATGCACCGCCGAGTCGCCCCGATCGACCGCCTGCTCCGCGAGCGCCACCTGTTGAAGCACCCGTTCTACGTCGCGTGGAGCCGGGGCGAGCTTCCGCTGACCACGTTGCAGAACTACGCCGGCCAATACTACCACTTCGAGTCGAACTTCCCCCGGTACGTGGCGGCCGCGTACGCTCAGCTGCGGAACCCGACGGACCGGCGCGTGCTCCTCGAGAACCTGACGGACGAGGAGGGCCGCGACCCGACCCACCCGGAGCTGTGGCTCGATTTTGCGGAGGGCATCGGCGTGCCCCGACGCGCGGCCGCGACCGCCCGGGCGACGGCACCGACCCGGAAATTGCTGTCGACGTACGAGAGGCTCACCCGAAGCGGCCCGGCGAGCGCACTGGCGGCGCTCTACTCATACGAATCGATCTTCCCCGAGATCGCAGCCGAAAAGTCCCGGGGCCTGCGCGCGATGTACGGTATCGAGGACGCGCGGTCGCACGAGTTCTTCCGGGTCCACACGGGCGCCGACGTCGAGCACTCCCGCGCCGAACGCGGGATCCTGGAATCCGAACTGCGGCTCCGCCCCGCCTCCGGCCCGCCGGCCCTTCGGGCCGCCCGGAGCGCGATCGACGCCTGGTGGTCGTTCCTCGACGGGTTTCCCTGCACGTAGCCGGACGACCCCCCGAACGCGCGTCGAACCCCTTCGGAGGACCGTCGGACCGCCGACGTCGCCATCCAAAGACGGTTAACCCTCCTCCGACCATACCGTCCGTGGTATGGGCGCGTCGCTCCCCATCCCCCGGGAACTCGTCGACTTTCTGAGACTGCCGGGCCCGCAATCGATGCTGCTGCGCGGACCGCCCGGTTCCGGGAAGTCGAGCCTGTCGCTCGCCCTGCTCGAGTCGTTCAACGGCGCGCGGTTCTACGTGACCAACCGCGTGCCCGAGGAGGATGTGATGATGGCGTTCCCATGGCTCGGCCAGAACGGGCATCACGGCATCCAGATGCTCGACAACACGGAAGCGGACGGCGTCGCCCAGGCCGCTCGCGCGCTCCTCCGTGGTTCGCCCGCCCTCGTCAGCGATCTCTCGAACGAGACGCGGGAGCTCACGGAGTTCCTGTGGCTCCCGGAGCCTCTGCAGGAGGCGTGGGGCCAACTGGACCCCGAGCACCCCTCGCTGATCGTCATCGATTCGTGGGATGCGCTGGTCGACTCGTACCTGGGGACCCCCGGCCTTACCGGTGGGGCCGAGCTTCCGTCGCGGGCGGATATCGAGCGTGCCCTGCTGCGCCGGATGGGCCGCGCCAAGACGCACCTCCTTTTCGTCCTGGAGCGCGAGGAACAGACACAGCTCGATTACCTCGTGAACGCGGTGGGGGTGACGAGCCGGGAGGTCGTCAACGGACGTCTAGAGCGCTGGTTGACCCTGTTCAAACTGCGGGGGGTCCGGATCGAGAACGCCCACTACCCGTTCTCGCTCGAGTCGGCGCACTTCGAGTGCATTGTGCCGGTGCGCGCTTACGGCCATCTCCGGGGGGGACGGTTCAATCCGGCCCCGGACCAGCTCCCCGGACAGCTGTGGCCGGGCTCGAAGGCGTTCGCCGAGAGCTTCGGTCGCCTCCCGCTCGGAAAGTCGAGCCTCATCGAGGTCGAGAACGAGGTGCCGAACAACATCCCCCACCTGCTCCTCGCGCCGATGATCGCGAACGCGATCGAGCGGAACGGGCACGTCATCGTCCTCCCCGACGCGAGCACGCTGCCGGAGGACGTCTGGGACGCACTCCATGGGTCGGCGCAACGGGAGCGATTCTTGGCCCAGGTCCGGTTCCTGTTGCCCCCGGCCGGGCCCAACGAGGGCTCGTCGGAGTTCGACTCCACGATCGTCCGGCTCGGCCCGTCGTCCGACGGCGTCGCTCCCACGGCCAGCGACAACATTGGGATGGACCAGTTCCTGCGCTCGGGTTCGACCGCCGAGTCCCCCGGCCTGTTCGTCGTCTTCCTGAACGGTCTCGTCTCCATCGCGTCCGGGCTCGGCGTCCCGATCACCACCGATACGGCGCAACGGCTCCCCGGGCAGATCCAGGCCGCCGTACGGGGCGCGCCGGTGCACGCGATCGCCATCGGCTCTCCGTCCTCCCCGCTCCTCGAACCGCTCCGCGCGACGGCCGCCATGCGGCTCCACCTGCGGCAGGTCCAGGGCCGAATCTTCCTCCACGGCTCCGACCCCTGGACCCCGTCGTTCGTGCTCACGGAAGGCGGGGACAACGACCCGTACGGGCTGTTGCGCGTCGTCTAAGGAGGGGTCGTGGCGGCGGCCGTCGCGAGGGCGCGCCCCCGCCCCGATTCGGGGGGGAACGGCCCGATGCGAAGCTATAAGGCACGAAGTCCTCGTAGATTTCGCACGCGAGGGGCGAACCGGCGCCCCTGGCAGGGCGCATGGTAGAACTCCGATACCTCATCGTCGACGACTCTCCGACCGTCCGCCTGACGATCAAACAGGCGCTCGCCCAGGAGAAGGTCGACCCGAGCCACGTGGCGGAGGCCGGCAACGGCAACGACGCGATCGCGATGTTCGACCAGACGCATCCGGACGTGGTGTTCCTGGACGTGACGCTGTCGGAGTCGGCCGCCCCGCCCGTGTTCGACGTGCTCGCGCGTCCCAACTCCGCCCCGAAGAGCGGCAACGAAGTCGCCCGGTACATGCGCGCCAAGAACCCCGCGGTGACGATCGTCGTCTGCACGGGGAACCCCGGTGACGACCCCCGCGTCCGGGAGATGATTAAGGGCGGCGCGTTCCAGCTCCTGCAGAAACCGGTCCACCTCGCCCAGATCCGTCAGGTGCTCCTGCAGGTCCGCGACGAAAAAGAGAGCGGCCCGGCTCCCCCGTAGGGCGTTACGTCGGGGGCGGGTACCGCTTCCGCAGCAGTTCGGAGACCGCGGCGAACTCGCGCGCGATCGCGAGGACGAGGGCTCGGGTCTCGGGGATGTTCCCGGTCTCCGCCTGGGTTTCGAGGGCGGAGCAGGTGCGAGCGAGGTCGAGCGCGCCGACCTGGGCGCACGTCGACTTGAGCGTGTGCGCGATCCGCCCGACCCGGGCGGTGTCGGCGTCATCGACGGCGGACTGCAGCGCTCCGGCGAGGCGCTGGCCCTCGCGGCGGAACGCGCCCACCAGCGACGGAAGGAACGACGCGTCCGCGCCGGCCAGTTCGCGGAGGTTCTCCCACGTCTCCCCATCGAGCTGCGGGGCCCCCGATCCGGCGGGTCGGGCCACGGGAGCGGCCCGGACCCGGTGCGACGCGCGCAGGTGGGGCTCGGCCGAGCGCAGCATCAGGAACTGCCGGGGAACGGTGGTGCTCGGGAATCGTCGGACCATGTACTCGAGCGCCGGCCCCGGACCGTGGGCGCCCTCGATCACGAACTGTCCGACGTCCAGGGAGGCCGGCTCGGCGAGGGATCGGGAAGGGGACGCCACGGGGTCCCGGATCGCGGGGGCGCCGAGCAGGGCGCGGAGCCACGGCGGGAACTCCCGCTCCGCCCCCGTCGGTGTCCACCCGGCCAGTTCCGTGAACGCGCTGTTCCAATGCGTGAACCCATGCGGGGCGATCACGGCGGCCCCCAGGTGGGCCTCGTTCAGCTCGTCGAGCGACCCGGCCGGGATCGCCCGCTCGTCCTCGAGTCCAACCTCGATCCCGCGGATCACGACCGCGAGGCGGATGGTCCACCCCAGATATCCGGGAGGGAAGATCCCCTTGACGAGATAGTCCTGGGCGCCCGCCGCGACGGCCGAGCGGGCCACCTCGGGGCTGTCCGTCCCCGAGAGCACGACCACCGCGACCGACCGGGCGGCCGCGCGGATCCGGCGGAGCCCCTCGGTGCCCTGGCTGTCGGGCAACCCGAGGTCGAGGAGGACGGTGTCGATGTCGCCCCGCGCGACGCGCTCCACGGCCGCCGAGATCCGGGACGCCCGCTCGCAGTGGAAGGCGAAGCCGGGCTCCTTGGAGAGGGAGATCTCCACCAGCCGGGCGTCCCCGGGGTTGTCGTCGACGATCAGAACTCGCAGGGGAACCGCAGCCATCGGGGACGAGGGGCGGCCCCCTCCGCCTACGTGGTCGGCAGTTCCACGGTCGCGAACCAGAACGATTCGAGGGTCTTCACGACGTCGTGGAACTGGGCGAAATCGATCGGCTTTCGGACGTAGCAGTTCGCGTGCTGGTCGTAGGCGCGGGCGATGTCCTCCTCCGCCTGGCTGGAGG
The DNA here is from genome assembly GCA_035504595.1 of Thermoplasmata archaeon. Classification (GTDB taxonomy): domain Archaea; phylum Thermoplasmatota; class Thermoplasmata; order Lutacidiplasmatales; family UBA184; genus Lutacidiplasma. The sequence goes on from DATJRQ010000012.1 coordinate 31,041, forward strand.
TCATCACGACGACCGGAATGCTGCGAAAGACCGGGTCGGCCTTCACCTCGCGCAGCACGTCCCGACCGTCCTTGCGCGGCATGTTGAGATCCAGGAAGATCAGGCTCGGCCGCGGAGCGGTCGCGTACTTGCCCTGCTTCCGAAGGAACGCAAGCGCTTCCACCCCGTCCGGCACCCAGCTGATCTCGTTGAGGATCTTGCTGTCCCGCATCACTTCGCGGACCAGCCGAGCGTCTGCCGGGTTGTCCTCGACGATCAGTATCTGGACGGGGCGGGGCGTCGCGCGTTCGGTCAGCGGCATCGATTCAGAACGCGTGCTCCTCCCGTATATCCTTCGCGTCGGGCCGGTATCGGGACTATACCAGCTCCTTCAGCCGTGCTTCGATGAGGTTGAGCGCCTCCGCCTTGGTCTGCGACGTGAGCGGGTCCGTGACCGGCGCCGCCGGTCGGACCAGCGCCCGATGGTCGGCCGGGAGCGTGAAGAAGAACGTCGACCCCTCGCCCGGAACCCCACGGCTCTCGACCCAGATCTTGCCGCCGTGACGTTCGATGACCTTCTTCACGACGGAGAGACCGATCCCGGTTCCCGCGTACTCCTCGCGGCTGTGGAGCCGCTGGAAGATCACGAAGATCCGCTCGTGGTACTCGGGGGCGATCCCGATTCCGTCATCGCGGACGGAGAACACCCAGTCCGGCCCCTTCCGCTCGGCGCCCACCCAGATGTGGGGAGGCCGGTCGCCGTGGAACTTGATCGCGTTCCCGATGAGATTCTGGAGCACCTGCCCGAGCTGGATCGCGTCGCCGTCGACCTCGGGCATCGTCCCGGTGACCGTTACCTCCGCCTTGCCCTGCGCGATCGACTCGCGCAGGTTCGCAAGCGTGAGCGTAAGGACCTGGCTCATCGGGACCCGCGCGAACGCCTGACCGCGCGTGTCGATGCGCGAGTACGCCAGCAGCGCATCGATGAGCTCGCGCATGCGCGCCGCTCCCTCCTGGGCATACCGCAGGAACTCTCGGGCGTCCTCGTCGAGTTGCCCGGCGTACCGCTGCTCGAGGAGCTGCGTGTAGCTTCCCACCATGCGGAGCGGCTCCTGCAGGTCGTGGGACGCGATGTAGGAGAACTGCTCCAGCTCCCGGTTCGAGCGCGCGAGCTCGGCCGCCCGACCGGCGAGCGCCTCGACGAGCTTCTCGCGCTCCGCGAAGTCGCGCAGGTACACGCCGGTCATCTTCTCCCCGCGCATCCCGGCGACCACGGCACTTTGCACCACCACCTGGAGCGGGATCACCGAGCCGTCCTTGCGGAGCCCGCGGAACTCCCCCGAGGCGACCGGGTCGCCCGGGAGGTGGTTCTCGACCAGGTTCGTCAGCCCGGGCCGGGAGGAGGCGATGAACAGCTCCGCGAGCGGCCGGCCGACGATCTCCTTCGGCTGGTACCCGAGGAACCGCACGACCGCGTGGTTCGAGAAGGTCACCACCCGGCGCTCGTCCACGAGGAGGAGGACGCCGAGCGGGAGGTCAAGCAGCATCCGGGTCTGGTCGTCGAACCCGGACACCGTGACGGTCGGTCGCCGACTGAGAAAGCCGGTAGCCAGCCAGAGCGCGCTCCGCCGTCGTACCCCGCTCATGAACTCGTGACCCCCTCCGCGAGGTCGCTCGGCTGGGTCTCGATCGCGGTCACGCCGTACTTACGGCGCGCCCACTCCGGCGGATAGTACGCGGCGAGGCTCATGAGCGCGGGCAACACGAGCAGGAGGGTCCGGAAGATCAACCAGGGGATCGTGGTCGCCGGCAGGAACAGGTCGATCCCGAACCACAGGAGGATCCCGCCGCCGACCAAGGTGATCCGGTACCGTTGGGCCGAATCGCGAGTCCGCCGTCTCAAGGAAAGGTAAAGGATCGCGGCAACGATCTCCGGCCCGAGGAGCAGCACCACCAGCACGAGCTCGAGCGGAAGGTTCGAGCTCCCCGAGTAGCGCCAGACCGCCGATCCGGATTCGATCGCGACCGCCGTCGGCGACTGGGCGAAGAACCAGTACAGGTAGGTGACGTAGAATCCGATATAGATCGCACCGATCTCCGGGAGGTGATAGCGGCCGGTATAGACGTAAACGAGGAATCCGGTGACCCCCCAGAGGCTCGCGACGATCACGATGATCGTGACGAGATACAGGGTCATCGCGAGGGAGAAGGTGAGGACCCCGCCGAGGGCGCAGGCCAGCTCGATCGCGCCGATGGCGAGGTCGGCGCCGAGACCGCCCCACCACATGGCGAGCTGGGTCCCGGCGAGCCGCGAGCCCTCGGAGACCTTCCGCTGGGCGAGCCGGTATCCGATGAACAGGTAGAACGCGGAGACGACGAGGGTCACGAGGACGACCGCCGCGTCGCCGGGGACCTGGCTCGAAGGCACGAGGGCGTTCAGGGGCTCGGTCGCCTCCCCCGAGAAAATGCGCGGCGTCGGGTTAAGTCACTATCGAGGAGGCCGTTCCCCCCTGTGCGGGGGTCCGCGGGGCCGTCCGCGCCGCTCACGGTGCCACGGGACCCACCCGGTAGTACTCCTCGGGGCCGCTGGTGCCCTCGATCCCCAGTTTGCGCCGAATCCACCCCGGCGGGAGTAGACCGAGGTAGCTCAGTACCGCGGGGAGAACATCCAGCACGGTCTTCGCCAGGACCCAGTCGTACCCCGCGCTCGGGACGAACGCGTGGATCGCGACCCACAAGAGGATGCTGGAACCCACGAGCGAGATCCGCCAACGGATCCGCCGATCGGGCGCGCGGGGCAGCAACGAGAGATACAAGCACGCGGCGACGAACTCGGGCACCAGGACCACGAGCGTGAGGGCCGTGGCCAGGCTCCCGTTCGCGGGCGTGGCGTACAGGAGCGTCGGAGTGCCGCTCGATACGGTCACTCCATACGGACCCTGCGCGAAAATCGAGTACACCGAGACGATGTAGAACGCCGCGTACAGCGCGCCGAGCCACAGCAGGTAGTACCGCCCCGTAGAAACATAGACGAAGGCGCCCACGAGACCCCAGAGGTAGACGGCCTCGATCGCGACGTTCAGCAGGGAGAACGTCAGCGCGGCCGCGAACGGCAGCGCGTTGCCGAGGGCGAGAGCCAGCTCGATCCGCCCGACCGCGAGGGCGCCGCCCAGCCCCAGCCACCAGATGGAGAACTGGTACGAGGCCAGCCGGGAGCGAACGGATACGTCCCGACCGATCAGGCGGAGCCCGACGTACGCGAAGACCGCGACGCCGAGGACGCTGACGAGTAAGGTCGCGACGGTGATCCCAACGTCCGAAGCCGGGATGAGTGGTGTCACGCGCGCGGTCTCCTCCGGCCCGGATGCCTACCCCGGGTCGTTCGAGACTCCGCGGCCGAACGGCGCGCCCACCCCGAACACTCCGGATTTTGATGGTGACCTCGCCGTGTTAAGGTTACCCTCGGAGCGGTGCGCGAGGAACGGCTCGGCCGCGCCCGACGGCGTTCGAGGGGCGCGCGGTCGCCGGATTCATATACGAGCGAGACGATATGTCATTCGTCAGACAAAGTTAGGGGTGTTGTCTGACGCGCATGGTGGACACGTCGGAGCGGGTGACGGTGCGCATCCCGCAGGAGCTTCTGGAGAAGCTCAAACGCATCCAGCAGGCGAAAGACACTCCGACGATCTCCGATACGATTCGAGAGGGCCTCGAACAGTACATCGAGCTGCACCTGCCCCCGCAGAACGTCCGGAAGGTCGTGGTCGAGCTGTCGCGCCAGGACAACAGTCGGCTGGAGGAGTTCGTCCGAGAGGGCAACTCTGTCAGCGTCGACGACGCCGTTCGCTCGGCGGTCCGCGAGTACATCCGTGGGCGGCTCGAGCAGATCTCACCGTCCGCACGCTCCCATCGCCGGGAAGGGGAACCGGTCGCCGCGGAGGGCTCCCCTCCGCCCTAGGCGGTCCGGGGAGTCGATGCCCGCCGACTCGAAACCGCCCGAGGCCTGGGCGTCGCTGGCGTTGGCCCCCCCCTGCGCGATCGTCGGGCTCGGTGGCGCCGGCAGCGAAGCGGTCCAGGACCTCGTGAGCCTCGGCATACCCGGCGTCCGCGCCTTTGCGGTGAACACCGACGCGAAGCACCTGCTCCGGATGGGCGTCGAGGAGCGGATCCTGATCGGCGCGCGAGAGTTGCGGGGCCGGGGGAGCGGCGGGGACCGCGCCTCCGTGCTGCGGGCCGCCGAGGACAGCAAGGAGGAGATCCTCCGCCGCCTCGCGCCGTTCGAGATCGTCTTCCTGCTCGCGGGGCTCGGCGGGGGAACGGGGAGCGCGCTGCTCCCGTACCTCGTCCGAGAGCTGCGCAACACCGAAACCCTCCCCGTGCCGGTGGTTTTCCTTCCGTTCCAGGTCGAGCTCGACACCAACCAGGGTCGGCGGGAGAACGTCGAGGCGACCATCGCCGAGCTCGAGGAGATGAGCGGACTGCTCCTGGTCCTCGCCAACGAGAAGCTCCGACGGTTCGAATCGCTGGCGATCCACCGCGTCTTCCACGTGAGGAACGCCTACCTCCACTCGCTCGTCACGAGCCTCGTGGACATGGTGGAAAACCCCTCCCAGCTCAACGTCGACCTCGCGAGCCTGAAGAACCACCTCCGGGAAGCCGGACTGTCGACGCTCGTGGTCGGCGAGTACCACATCTCCGAGCCCGAACGGCTCGTGCACCAGGCGCTTTCGGACTCGCTGCTCGACTATCACCTCTCGGACGCGCCGTCGGCCCTCGTTCACCTCGACGGGGGCTCGAACCTGACGCTCCGGACGCTCGACCGGGTGCTGCGCGTGATGCGGCAGCGGCTCGGCGAGCCGCAGCACCTGGTCTTCGGCACGCGCATCCGACCCGAACCGCGGGAGGTAGTGCGGCTCACCGCGGTCATCGGCGGTCTGCGGCCCCGCAGCGTCCGGGACGCCCTGCGCCCCGGGACCTCGGCGTCGCCCCTGATCGCCCGCTAGGGGGACGACATCCGGCGCGCGCGCTCGACCTCCCAGCGGTCGAGCACGCTGTGGACGAGGTCGATGACCTGGGAGGTTCGGAGGGACCGGGGTCCGACCGAGACCGCCGGCACGCGGGAGGCGCGGAACAGGGCGAGTTCCGCCTCGGACGGGTCGTACGGGTCCGAGACGACCGCCCCGAACTCGGAGGAGGGATCGGGTAGGGCCGCCAGCGGAGCTCCGTCCTCGGTCAGCCAGACGGTTCCCGGTCGTCCGAGGAACGACTCGAGCTCCCGGGGTGGGTCCGACGCGGAGACCCGGAGACCGGGCGAGGATTCGAACTCCTGGGGGTGCGCGATCGACCGGACCAGCGCGTTCTTGAGCAAAGCGGCCGTCGACCGCTCGTCCGGGTTCAAGTAGCGGAGCCGCGCGCCGACCAGTTCGATCTTCCGGGCGGCCGGCGGGGGCTCGGCGACGAAGAGGATTGTGACCTCGGTGTCCCGGCGGAGGTCGTTCGACGTGGTGAAGGCGGTCGAGACCGCCCGGGCCACCTCGTCCATCCGCCCGGCCCCTCCCGCGAGATCGTTCAGCGTGAACGCCCCGGTCGGCGGGACTCGGTGGGCCAGGATCAGGAAACGACGCATCCGCGGCGACGACCCGTCGCGGCGGTTAACGGTTCGGGCGCGTCGCGCCTATTCGTCGTCGATCTCGCCCCGGCGGCGGCTCCGGCCGGGCGGCGGGGGCGGGGCCACGGGGTTCTGGCGCCGTTCCAGCCAGATCTCGTCCCCGAGCTCGTGGTAGACGGCATGGGCCGGCATCCCCGTCCCGTGCTCGCCGTGGGGAAGATGGAAGGCGCCCGACCGCGCGGCGTTCGAGGAGTAGATGACCTCCTGTTCGCCGGCGGCGGCCATCGCCGCGCTCTCCTCGCGAGCGAGCTCGAAGATGCGGTCCTTGCGGAACATCCAGTAGTGGATCCGCCATTCGCGTCCGTCGTACAGGGTCGTCTCGTCCCGCTCGGTCTCGAGGATCCCCGTGTCCTCGAGCATGTAGAACGTGTCCCGGTCGTCCGGTTCCAGGACGTTGTCGATGATCCGCTCGTTGAAGCCGAAGAAATTGAGCACGTGGGCCGCGATCGAGCGGGCGTCCTCCGGCCGCATCCCCTCGTGGCCGACCGAGCGCCGGATCGCCTTCGCGAGCGAGTCGAAATCGACCGGGCCCGCAAAGTCGGTCAGGCTGGAGTCCGTCGGGATCCCCGCCCGGGTGGTTTGGATGTCCGCGTCGGACCGGAGCGGCACCGGATTGCGAAGGGTGTACCGCTGGGTGGGCTGCTTGGCGTCCGCGCCGGGTCCCCGCATGGGGAAGTTCTATCCCCGGATACCGTATAAAATACTTAGGAAGACCGCCGGAAAAATCGCCCGGAGCAGCTTCCGTATCGGGGGCTCTTCCGGCCGATTTCTCTGACGGAGCGTGCCAATATATCTCACGCAACGAGGTTATACTCAGAACGACCGCCCGGCCCTACAGCACGACGCGACGGCCCCGGCCGACCTTTTGGAGTGCCTCGATCCCCGGCCGCCACTCCTCTTCCTCGACGCGGAACTCGAGCTCGGAGAGCTGCGCGAACTCTCGCGGGAACGGGAACAGGGACTTCGCGAGATAGACGTGGGCGAACGGGCCGCTCGACGGGCCGGTCCATCCTTTCCCGCTCTCCACGACCGACCGGTACTCGTAGTATTCGGGGGCCGGCACGAACCAGATCGTCCGATCGTCGGTCCCGCGTCCGGCCCGGGGTCCCCGGGAGTACACCTGGAGGTTGAGGTGCCGGATCACCGCCGTCGGGAGGCTGAAGATATGTCGCTCGCCCGGCCGCGCCGTCGCGAGAAGACGCCCGCGGACCGTCTCGACCGCGAGCGCCTCCCGGGCCGGATGGGTGGCGATCACCCGCACGACCCCGGGACCCCGGGCGAGGAAGCTCACCGCCCGGCTCGCCTCGCGCGAGTTCCCCTCCTCGGGCCGGAACCGGATCAGCTCCGCGACCTCGAGCGGCAGCTGCATCGTGAGCCAGGTTGGGTGGACGGCCCGGACGATGACATACTCCATCGACCGCCGGAGGCGAAGCGAGTGCTATAAGAATTCTGAGATTCGGCCCGCACCGTTCACGGCCGGGGGGGCAGGGCGGCGACCGCGGCGGCGACTTCCGTGAAATCTCGGGAGTGGAGGACGAGGTCCGCGACCCGTTCGACGTCGGGGATCGTGGAGTTCAGGGCGACGAATCGGCCGACGCGGGCGAACAGGGCGGAATCGGCCCATCCGTCCCCGATGTGGACCACCTGTCCCGGGGTGATGTGGTAGCGCGTGACGAGCCGGCGAAGCCCGGACGGCTTGTCGGCATGCACGTTCTCGGGGGCCTGGACGAGGCCGCCCACGATCGCCTGGGCGCCGGTGCCCTCGAAGTCATCGAACCCGAACCGGCGGCAGTACCACTCGCAGACGTACGGCGGGTTGTGGGTGAGGAGGGCGACCCGGCTCCCCTGCGCATGGAACGCCTCGACCCCGTCGGAGATCTTGGCGATCCGGGGGGTGGTTGCGAGGGCGTTCTCGACCTCGGTCCACGGGGTGCCGGCCACGATCTCGAGCATCTCTTCGAGATGTTCGTCCTCACCGATCTCCTGGTCCAGGAACCGCCGCTGGGTCCGCTCGAACTGGGGCAGCCGGCCGAGCGATTCCGCGATCGCCTTCCAGCCGTGGACGGTCGTGAGGGTCCCGTCAATGTCCACGGTGACGAGGGGCCAGCCGCCGGGACGGGCGCCCGACGGGCTCACGACCGGCTCCCAATCCCCATCAGGATCCCCCCGACCCACAGGGTGAGGATCCCCACGGCCCCGACCGCGATACCGTACCCGAGCGACCCGGGGGCGGTCGGCAGGAGGGCGGAGAGGAGGAAGAGGCCGACGAGGGTGAACAGCAGCCCCAGGCCGATCTTCACCTGCCTCCCGAGGCGGCGCGGTGGGGGGGCCGGCGGCGGGGTCCCGGGGTCCATTGGGCGGGAGCAGAGCCCACGGAGATAACCGTGCCGGGCGCGGACGGCCTACGGCTGACCGCTCGGAAGGCGCGGGCGCTCCGGGTCCGGAGCGGGCACCGGGGGCAGATACACCGTACCGACCCAAGGCGGGGGCGGCGGCTCGGCGGCCCGGTGACTCCGATGGTACGCCGCCTTCATGCGGATGACGAACGGGCGCGCCCCGATCGGCGCGATGATCGTCGTGACGAGCCCGACCCCGGCCACGATCGTGAAGATCTCGGGCGTGAAGATCCCCGCGCTCAGCAGGATGACCGCCATCGCCAGCTCCACCGCCCCCCGGCTGACCACCAGAAATCCGGCGCTGAACGCCTCGTCCGGCGACCAGCGGAGGGTGAGCGCGACCCCCGACCCGACCAGGAACTTCACCAGCACCGCGAAGGCGACGAGCACGACGAACGCGACGAGGACGAATCCCCCGTCGATCGTGGAGAAGTTGGTCTCGAACCCGACGAGAGCGAAGAAGAGCGGGATGAAGAATCCCCAAGTGACGGCCTCGAAGACGAGGCTCATCGACTTGTGGGCCTTGGCCCCCGTCACTTCGGGGGTGATCAGCATGCCGGCATAGAACGCGCCGATCACGAACGTGAGGCCGAGATACTGGGAGTAGAGGGCCGCGCCGAGCCCGGCGACGATGAGGAGCGCGAACCCGGCCTCGCGGGAATTCCAGGTCGCGCGGAAGCTTCGCACCCAGTTCCGCCACCCGGGCACCGTCGCGAGATACTGGAGGAGCAGGTACACCGCCAGGACGGTGCCGAGGAACAGGAACACCGTCCCGACCGAGATCCCGATCGCCGAGATCGGGTTCCCACCGCCCGCGTTGATCCGCAGGAGGATCGCGAAGACGGTGACGGCGCTCAGCTCGTTGACGACAGAGGCGTTCAGCAACATCGAGCCGAAACGCGTCTCGAGGATGTCGAACTCCCGGAGCATGATCCCGAGGACGGGGAGCGCCGTGATCGAGATCGAGACCGCGATGAACAGGTCGACCGTCGCGGGAAACGCCGGGAACAGGAGACGAACGATCGCCGCGCCGACCAGGAACGGCACGAAGAAGATCGCGACCCCCATCAGGATCGACGTGAGCCCGGTCGCCCGCAACTGCTTCGGGCTGACGGAGAGCCCCGCCATCAGGAGGATGAAGAACGTGGCCAGGGTGAGCAACCCGGAGAACTGCGAAGTGACGGTCGGATTCGTGAGCCCCAGGGGCGTGCCGAGCAGCGTCGGGCCGAGGATGACGCCGACGATGAGCTGCCCGACGAGCGCGGCCTGACCAAAGTGGGTGAACAGCTCGCCGACGATGACCGCCGATGCGACGAGGAGGAACAGACCGATGATGAAGAGGGTCGTGGTGTTGATCACGCCGCACGCCCGATGCGTCGGAGGGGTTCGGACCTAACTACCTTTCCACTGGAGAGAATCCTCGGTACGGCCGGCGCCGTCCGACGCGGTAATCTTGGCTCTCGGGCTGGGGCGTTTTGTGCCGAGGGTGTCCGATCGGTCCCGACCGCCGCGACGTACCGGGCCTCCCGACCCGGTAGCGGTCGCGGAGCGGAAGGCTCGCTCCGTGGAGGAGCCGCTGGACGTCCGCCTCCGGACCGCCGAACCGTACCCCCTCCTCGAAGTGCGGAACCCGATGCGAGCGACCCAGTACCTGGTGATGCTCCCGGAATTCCCCCAGCGGTCGTCGGCACTCTGCACGTGCACCGACTTTGCTCGTCGGGGCCTCGGCACCTGCAAGCACCTTGAGGCGGCGTTCCGATGGCAGACGGAACACCCCGACGCTCCCCCGCTGGTCCCGGTGGGCCGGGTCGGCCCCCGAACCGCTCCGATATGGAAACGGATCGACCAGCGCGTCGCGGCCAGTGCCCGGGATCCCGCGCCTGCGGCACGACGGTGGCGTCGACCGGGCGCGGCGCTGTTCGAACCGGTCGGCGAAGAGTAAGGAAGGGAGGAAAGGGTTCCCGCGGGGCGCCGGAGGTTCGGCTTACGCCGAGGACATTCCGGGGGCGCCCTTGAGCGCGCGGACCTTGTAGTACTCCGGGTCCACGACGACCTCGCCGTTGATGCCCATCGTCTCGATGGTCTTCAACGCCGCTCCGCCCTGCTTCTTCGCGGCCTGCCAGTCGGGGATCGGGATCGAGAACTTCTTCTCGACTTCCGTCCGATAGATCGGGCCCGAGTTGTACGAGCAGAACGGGATGACGCGCCCGTCCGGAACCGCGTAGTGGATATCGCAGCGCATCAGGCGCTGGATATCGTAGTCGTACGCGTCCTGGAAGTGCATGTTCCCGATGTAGAGCGTGCGCCACGTGAACTTCGCGAGGGCTTCCTTGTTCCCTTCGGTGAAGATCCCCGCG
>DATJRQ010000013.1:0-23583 GCA_035504595.1 Thermoplasmata archaeon
CCGCGCCCGGTTGGTGGAGCTCGACCCGGTCTTGGCCGATCGGGGACGGCAGCGCGCGGCCGCCCTCGGCCTGACGGGCGTCGAGTTCCGGGAAGCGGATGCCGGCGAAGCTCGCTCCTTCGAGGGGGCCGTCCCGGCGGAGCCGGACTACATCGCCGACGCGCACACCATCGACCTGACGCGGTGGATTCAGGACTCGAGCCAGCCCCTCGAGGTCCGGCGGAGAGTACGGGACGAGCTCATTCGAAGGGAACCCATCGCCGAGGAAGGCTGGGAGTTGGACGCGATCCGCTGGGTTCTGGCGACGCACGGCCGTCGGCTTTGACATGGGCCAAAGTCACGTATTCGTTTAGCCGGGCCGCATGGGCGCGGCCAGATTCGAACTGGCGACCTTCACCGTGTCAGGGTGACGTCATAACCACTAGACTACGCGCCCGTGCGGGCGGCCACCGACGACCGACACTTATGCCTGTCGGCGGGGCGATGCCCGAACGACCGGACCGTCCTCAGGTCGGGGGCGACGCGGGGGTCCCGGTCGGGAGGCGCGCGACGATCCGACCCGGGTGGCGCCACCAGTAGTACAGGCCGATGGAAACGACCAGGGCGCGCAGGTAGATCGACAGTCCCATCTGCCAGGAGTACACGTTGATCGACGTGTATCCGGCCTGGAAGATCGTGACGAGTTGACCGCCCTGGAACCCGAGCTGACCCTCGATCCAGGGCCCCAGGTCCTGGTGGAACCCGAACAGAAGATTCCCGACGAAATAGTATCCGACGTCGTTCGCCAGCGAAACGAGCAGGCCCAGGCTCAGCGCGAGCGGCCACTCGGAAAGGCCCTCGTAGATGAGGAGGACCACGAACGGTGAGAAGTAGGTGAGGATGAGCCACAGACCGTAGGCCGGGACGCTCTTTCCGAACAGGTCGATCCAGTTGATCATCACGAGCCCGTAGAACAGGGAAAACAGGACGAGCTTCAGCAGAACGACCTGGCGCGGGTCCGTCGGGCGAAGGCCCCAGACGACGCTCTGCACCGAGTTGATGAGCATCGAGACGGCGAGCAGAACGGCGAGCGTCGGAAGGCCAACCTGGGGGTACGTGACCGCGGCGATCACGAGGAGGATCGAGATGACCCCGGTGCCGACCGACGATATTCGGAGCCAGCTCGGCGTCTCGGGGCCGTACGCGTTCGAGATCCGCCCGATGCTCACGAAGACGATGCCCCCCGCGAGCAGGAGCAGCAACGTCAGCTGGCCAAGGTTCGGGTCGAGGAGGACGGCGAGCACGATCACAACGACCAGGCCGCCAATCACGAAGCGGCCCAAGCGAAGGAGCCAGCCGAGGGTCGCGCGCAGGTCGCGTTCGACGCGCTTCCACCACGAGGGGCCGGTGCCCGACGGAAGGAGCGTTCGCAGCCCGTCCGCGACGAGGGCGATCGAGAGAAGGACGATCAGGGTGCCGATCGATACGAAGGGGTTGGCCAGGACGACGATCGACAGCCCCGCCCCCACGAGGCCCATGCCGATCTCGAGCGCGCGCGCGAGCGAGTCGTAGCGCAGGAGAGTCGCGGGAGGTCCTTCCACTTCCGGAGGCGGAGCCCCGAGGCGTGCTTAATTTCTCAGGGCTCCGGGGCGGGGTCGCTCCCTGCCCGTATCGGTCGTGAGCGGCCACTATCGAAGGTTGTATAACCCTCTCGACGGGTGGCCCCCGAGCCATGTCCGCGCGCGTGCTCGCCGTCCCCGGAGCCGGCCTTCTCGGTGTCGTCGTCATCTTCGTGGCCGTGCTGATGGTGATTCCCGGGGGCTCGTTCCTCGGGGCCGTCTCAGCCGCTCCCGCGACGGCCTCCGGAACCCTTCCGACGGCGGGGGCAGCGCCGGCCCCCGGCGGAAATTCCGCGGCCGCGGGTTCGTACAACTGGCCCGAACTGCACGGCGACCCCCTCCTCGACGGCGTCACGAAGAACACGACCCTCTCGACCGCGAACGCCGCCCAGCTCGGCGTGGAGTGGGCGGCCGAGCTCTACGGCCAGGCGATCGACTCCCCGGTCATCGCCTACAATCCCGCGCTGAAGGAGTCGCTCGTCTACGTTGGGACCGAGGACGGCTTCATCGAAGCGGTGAACCTCGCGAACGGTCAGATCGTATGGACCAACTGGTTGGGGTCCCCCATGGCGTCGTCGCCGGTCTACGCCAACGGGTCGTTGTACGTGGGGACGCAGCGGAACAGCGCCCTCTTCCAGCTTAACGCGACGACCGGCAGCGACGTCTGCTCGATGCCGATCCCGTACACCGTGCAGGGAACTCCGGTGGTCGCGACCCCGCCGGGTGGGGTTCTGAGCGCGTACATCGGATCGGAAGGCGGGCCGACGTATGCGATGAACGCCGGGACCTGCGCGGTGGAGTGGAAGTTCACCGACTTCACCCTCCCCGTCGGGACGTGGGACCCCTACTCCTACGTGGTCGCCCAGAACGGAACACCGCTGGTCGTCATCGGCTCGGCGAACCCCGACTCCACGATCTACGCGATCGATGCTGTCACCGGGAAGCTCGAGTGGAAGTATCGGACCGTCTTCCCGGCGGGGGGAAACTGGGACCTCGGGGCCGGCGTCACGATCTCGGCGCCGGGCGTGAACGGGTTCTCGAGCGGGGTCGCGTACGCGATCAACAAGTACTGTAGCCTGGTCGGCGTAAGTCTGACGAACGGCGCCCCGATCTGGGGCGAGAACATCGACAACCTGACCGGTTCGATCCCCGAGTGCCGCTCGACACCGGCGCTCGCCGGCACGCAGCTCGTCTTCGGACACAATGGCGGCATCATCGACGTCAACGCGAAGAACGGCTCGGTGCGGTGGGTCTACGCGGACGCCTCCGGCACCGAGATCATCTCCTCGCCCGCCATCGTCGGCCGGACGGTGGCGACGTCCATCGTCGTCGCCGGAGACCTCGGGGGCAGCATCGACGTCCTGTCGCTCGAGACCGGCCAACTGCTCTACTCGTACCAGACGGGCAACTACATCACCGCCTCCCCGGCGATCTCGGACGGGAACATCGTGATCGCCTCGACGGACAGTCTCCTCTACGACCTCGCGGTCGGCGGGGGCAATGACGCCCAGCTCCCGACGACCTCGATCAGCTCGCCCTCCTTTGATGCGCGCGTCGCGAACCCGACCCCCGCGCTCCTCACGATCCACGGGAACGCGACCGACCCCCGCGGCGTCGCGTCGGTCGGTGTCGGCATCGAGACGGACGCGCTCGGGGGTCCGTGGTGGGACGGGACGAGCGGCACGTGGACCACGGGACCGTACACCAACCTTGCGACCCTTGCCTCCCCGGGAGCGACGTCGACCGCGTGGACCTATTCGATCGCCGTGCCGGCCGGCGGACAGGCGCTCGACGTCCAAGCGAACGCGGTCTCCGTCTCGGGCCAGACCGACTTTCTGGGAGCGAGCGTGTCGTTCGCGGTCAACGCGAGCACGACCGCGCCGCACCTGAAGGCGAATCCATCGACCGTGGGTCCCGGCGTTACGACAACGGTTAACGGGGGCGCGTTCGGACGCGGCGAGCTCGTCACGATCCGCTACCTGAACCTGACGCTCGCGACGGAGCACGCGACGTCGACCGGATACCTGCCGAACATCAAGGTAACGATTCCGACGACCGCCGGGTTCGGACTGAGCGGGATCACGGCCACGGGCTCGAGCACGGGGAAGGTCGCGACCGCGGCCGTCGAGATCCTGAACAACTGGGACGCGCTCGGCTACAACGCGACGCACACGGGCAACGAGCCGAACGACCCGACGTTCTACAACGAGATCGATGTCGGGACCGGGAACTTCGTCCACCTGGCCTGGAACTTCGTCGCCGGCGGTGCGATCAACGCGACACCGGTGATCGCGAGCGACATCGCCTACGTCGCCAACACCGAGGGGCTCGTCTACGCGATCTCGGTGCACCTCGGCGGGACGTACTGGATCTGGAACGGCTCGGGCGGCTCCGCGATCGTCGGGGAGGCGATCAACCCGTCGTACGGTCTGCTCTATGCGACCGCGGCGAACGGGCAGCTCTACGCGATATCGATCTCGAACGGAACGACCGCGTGGTCCGTGAACATCGGGGGCACGCCGACCGCGCCGGAATTTTCCACGAACGGCGTCTACGTGGCGTCATCCCCGACCTCGTCGACCGGCCGGGTCGAAGATCTGAACGGTCAGACCGGAGCGGTCAAGTGGACCGACAACTTCGCAAGCAAGATCACGGCCGCCCCGACGATCACCTACTCCGGGAAGCTCCTGGTGATCGGTGATTGGGGCGGGCAGATGTTGGCGCTGAACAGCTCGAACGGCCACTCGGAGTGGACATACACCGTCAGCGGTGCGATCCGGGCCGCCGCGACGGTCTGGAACGACTCGGTTTACTTCGGGTCCGACAACCACTACGTCTACGACCTGACCTACAACGGCGTGCTCGTCTGGGACTACAAGACGGCCGCCGCGGTCGAAGACACCGGCGTGCTGACCTTCACGCAAGCGAGCCAGGGGGTCCCGCTGCTCGCGATCGGCGCGAACAACGGCGAGCTGTACGCCCTCCGGTCCACCAACGGCAAGCTAACGTTCAACGAGAGCGCCGCCGGTGCGATCGTCGGCGTCGCGGTGGTCCAGGGCATGATCGTCGCGAACCACGCCGGCGGCGTTGTGACGTCGGTCCGCAACTACGCCGACTACGGCATTTTCGGACTGAACCTGAAGGCGCCCCTCGCGACGACCCCGATCATCCTGAACGGGGCGCTGTTCATCGCGTCGGGCTCGGGCGTCCTGTACGCTTACACGCCCACGGGCGAGCCGCCGGCCTAGCGCCGACACTCCGCCGCACCGCTCGGTCGGGCCACAGGCACCCGACCCCGTTCGCCGGGTCGGATTAGGGAGAGATTTGGGACGATTGCGAAGAACCCCCGGCCCCTCGTTCCCGGGGGGCCGATGGTGGGGGCGGTGGCACAGCAACGGCCGGGCGGGCCGTCGCGCGACGTGCAACGCAATCTTCAACCCGCTCCATCGCCCGAAGGAACCGCTGTGGACAGCTTCGCGCGCCTGCTCTGGTGGCTGCTCTCGAGCAGCGCCGGCGCCGGCAGCCGCGTGACCCTCCTGAAGGCCGTACGCGAGGAACCGCGGAACGCCCAGCAGCTCGCGATGGCGCTCGGCCTCGATTATTCCACGGTGCGGCACCACCTCCGCGTGCTCCTGTCGAACCACCTCATCGAGACGACGGGCACGCACTACGGCCAGGTGTACTCGATCTCCTCGCTACTGGACGCCCGGTGGGCCGACCTCGAACACATTCTGGAGCGGAAGGCGAAACGATGAACGGAGATACAGCGAAGCCTGTCAGTCGAACGCGCCGATGGGAGCGCGCCTCGGTGGTCGTTCCCGTGGTGCTGGTCGTCGGGCTCGCGGTCGGGCTCCTCGAGATCGCGTTCTGGCCGGCCCACGGGCCCGGCGGAATGGGACCCGGTCCGGTCCGCCCTCCGCCCGAGGTCGTCCAGTCGTTCGCGATCTTCTCGGCCGTGAATCTCGCGCTCCTCGTCGCCCTCGTGATCGCGTATGCGCGCACGTACCTTGACACCCGGGCCAACTTCGCGCTCGGCCTCGTCGCGTTCCTGGTCGTCCTGCTGTTCGAGGCGCTGACCACCTCACCCTTCGTGTACGCCGCGTTCGGCTTCGCCCCGGGCAACCTCGGGCCGTTCCTGCTGGTCGGCGCGATCCTCGAGGCGGTGGCGCTGGTCATCTTCCTGGTTCTCAGCCTGGAGTGAATCGCCGCCGGGCCGGGGGCCGCGCTGCCCGTTGTCCGGCAGGGCCGGGGAAGGGGTTCGCCGATACGTTACGCCCGGAGTCCCACGACGGTCGCGTTCTCGCTCGTCGCGTTGCCGGCGGAGCCGCTCGAGCCCGTCATGCCCGGACAGGGACCGGTGCCGTTGCCCGTTTCGTTCCCGGTGGAATTGCCGGTACCGTTCGCCGGCGGGGGCGGTGGGGGCGGCGGGGGGCCGCGGCCGTTGCCACCGGGGAAAGGCGGCGGCGGGCCGGCGTGCCCCGAGCCGTTCGACGGGCTCGACGCAGAATCCCGGGACGGCGAGGACGCGGCGGCGACCGCCCCCAGCACGAGGAAAACAGCGACGACCGCGACCGAGGCGCCGAGGAGACCGAACGCAACAGCTCGCTTTCGATTCATGTGTCACCTCCTTGCCTTCCCGAAGGAGAGCCGCCGCCAAGTCGATTGTAATGAAAGGGACCGGAATCGCGCCGGAATGCGCCCCCGATGCGGCCGGGGTCCGCTACCCGTAGCCGCCCGGGAACTGGTTCGGGTCCGGGTGATCGTTCCAGTTGTAGTACCCCATCGACTGGCGCTGCGCCTCGGTCGTTTCCTGGCGGAGCCCGCCCTGGAGCGACCCGTACACCTCCTTGATCTGTTCCTCGATCGAGCGCGCGCGCACGAGCGCCTGCTGCATGTGCGAGACCTCGAGGTACGGACTTCCCGCGACCGCGGCGAGGTCCCCGGCAGTGCGGATGAGACCGCCCAGCTCCCGGAGCCGGAGCGTGAGGGCGTTGCGGCGGCCGTCCAGGAACTCGGCGCGTCTCCGTGCCTCCTTGATCAGCTCGAGGACGGCCTCCTTCGTGGCGGGCCGGATGCGCCCGTCGCTCGCGATCTCCTGGGCAACGAACTGCGCGAGGCGGAGGCGGTTCGATTCGTTGTCGGGCATCGCGGTCTCGAGGAGCACTTCGTAGCCGCCGCCGGCGATCCGCGAACGGAGCGGGGAGAGGATGCGGTGGAGGTCCTGGATGTTCGCCGCCGCGACCAGGATGAAGTCGCACGGCACGTTGTCGACGCGGACCGCAGCTCCGCCGGACTGCGGATTCCGACCGGTGATCGGGAACCGCTTCTCCTGCATCGCGGTCAGGATGTGGCGCTGGAGGAAACCCAGGTGGGGCAGCTCGTCGAGGAACAGCACGCCGTCGTGCGACTCGTGGATCGCGCCCGCGATCACGCGTTCGTACGGGAGCGTGCCGAGCTGCGGGTGGCCCCCGTACGGGTCGTGCCGCACGTCCCCCAGCAGTTCGGTCTCGCTCGCCCCCGTCGCCATCACGAACGTGTTGCGGTCGAGCTTGACGAGGACCTTGCGAGGGCTCTCGTGCTGGAGCGTGCGTCGGCGCTCCAGCGCCCGCTGATCGAGCACCTTGATGTGATCGCCGGCACGTTCGTAGGCGACCACCTCCTCCACGCCGTTCCGCAGGCGGGTCGTTCGAACGCTCTCCTGCGGGTTGCCGCCCGGGCTCGCGGTCAGTTCGAGGATCCCGCCAACGAGGTCGCGGAACGGATTGCCGCTGCCCGCGACCCCGCCGGGGAGGACCTGCTTGACATTCCCACAACTCGGACAGAACCGTTCGGTGGGGAGCGAGTAGAAGCTGCACCGGGGGCAGCGATAGCCGAGCCGTTCGGCGACGGAGACCGGCGCCTCGGTCGGTTCGATCATCTCCCCCTCCACGGAACGGGCCGCCTCCCGCTCGCGGTACACCTCCTCCCGGGGCACGACCTCGATGCTGGGCCGCTCGGGGTTCTCCGGATTGTGCACGACGCGCAGCTCCGTCCGGGGCCGGTCGAGATGCAGGGCGAGCGCCTGCGCCGTCATCGACTTTCCCACCCCGGGAGGTCCGACCAGCAGGAGGTGGCGTCGCTGGTACGCCGCGATGCGGGCGATCTCGACCGCCTTCTCCTGGCCGATGACGCGACCGAGGGGGTCGGTGGGGATGGAGATGTCGTTCGTCGTCTCCATCTCGTCGACCGCGGTGGGCGAGCGACGGTGCGTTTCTCCGTTGGTCGCGCTCACGGCGGGAGCAGAAAGTCGCCGGCGGTGTAAAAGGTTCGCCGCGGGCCCATCACCGGGTCCGCGGCGTGGGGCGTGAGCCGCCTAGCGTGCGTTCGCGCCGGGGAGGTCCGCCTTGGTGAAGATCCGCAGGTTCTCCGGGATCTTCCCGACCGGTCCGAGCTTCGTCGCGACGACCGTTCCGATCCCCTTCTCCTGGGCGACGTCGAGGAGCCGCTGGCTCACGATGCCGTCGAAGATCAGGGCCTTCGTGGTCGGGGGGACGGTCGCCAGGGTATCGAACATCTCCTTGATCGGCGCCTCGGCGACGACGGAGTCGTCCTCACCGACGAAGAGCGCGCGGGAGGCGTTCTCGACACCGCCCAGGAGCTCGAAGTACCGCTGGAGGTCCGGCGGAAGCGGGAGGGCCGCCGCGGGGGGCGGCGGCGGAGGCGGCGGGGGCGCCCGCTGGGGGGGCGGGGGCATCCGCTCGCGGTCCCGGTCGCGGTCTTCGCGACGGTCGCGGCCGCCGCGGTCGTCCCGGCGGCCGTTGCGCTCGTCGCGCTCGCCGCCGTCACTTCCGCGGTCGTCGCGCGGCTCGCGCGTCGCACCGGTGGACTCGAACCCGCTCATCTCCAGGTACTGGTTGATCGGGATCTTGTTCCGCAGGCACTTCAGCAGCTGCTTCTGCGTCAGCTCCTCCACTTCGCTGCCGCGCGGGGCGCGGGCGACGAAGTCGAGGTCCATCGTCTGCAGCATCTCCCGGAGGATCAACTCGCCGGCGCGGTCCCCGTCGGTGAAGGCGGTGACCGTCTTGCCGCGGGAGAGGTCCTTGACGGTTTGGGGGACGCTCGTCCCTTCGACCGCGATGACGTTCTTGATCCCGCAGCGAAGCAGGTTCAGTACGTCGGACCGGCCCTCGACGACGATGAGCGCGTCGGCCTGGTCGATGTTCGGGCCCGCGGGCAGGTGTTCCGGCCCGTAGGTTGTGATCTCGTCGACCTGGACGCCCTTTCGGACGGCCTCGGTGAGGTCAATGCCGACGCCCTTCGACTCCTCCTGGAGCCGGGAGAGGATCTCCTTGGCGCGTTCGACGACCTTCTGTCGCTTCGAGATCCGGATGTCCTCGACGGCGACCACCTCGATCTTGGCCCGGCAGGGACCGATGCGGTCGACGGTCTCGAGGGCCGAGGCGAGAATGGCGGTCTCGACCTGGTCGAGCGACGACGGGATGATGATCTCGCCCTCGCTCTTTCCCTTCCGGCTGTCGATCTCGACCTCGATGCGGCCGATCCGGCCGCTCTTCTGGAGGTCGCGCAGGTCGAGTTCGTCGCCGAGCAGGCCTTCCGTCTGGCCAAAGACCGCTCCGACAACGTCGGGCTTGTCGATGACTCCTTCGGCGGCGATGTGAGCTCGGACTTGGTACTTTGCGGCGCTGGGGTCGTTGGTCATGGTCGGTTTCGTGTTTCCTGTCGGGACGTCCCCGCGCACCCGCGCGGGTCGCCTCCGAGGGGAACTAGCCGCTACCGACGGCGCCGGGCGATGCCTCGAGGCTACGACAGACGAACGGGAGGATCATCATGAGTCGTGAGTCCGGGATCTCCTGGCGACGTCGGGAGTTGCCTCCGTTCGCCCCCGGGGGGTGTCCTAACAATCCGTTGTACCCGAGCGGTGTATTTAAGCCGCGGGGTGCGCCGCGGCGCGCGTCGGCCGAGGCGAAGGAACCGGATATACCGGCGTCGCGCCGCCGCCGAGAAAGCTTCCGAACTGACCTACAGTCTTTATACGGGACACCGATAGCACGGCCCGGAGCCACTCAACATGCCCCGTCGAGCCCGCAAACCCGCGCCCGACCCCGACCCGGACGTACCGGTCACCGAAACCAAACCCGAGGACGATTTCGTGACCTCGCTGAAGAGCGAGCTCCTGCGAACGCAGCAGGCGGCGGGCGAGAAGGGGGGCGAAGACCTGTCGCACCGGGCGAAGCTCAACCAGCGGCTGCTCCAGGACCTCTGGGAGGTCCACAACCAGTTCGAGGAGATCGGCGTCCACCTCACGATCGACCCGTCGCAAACGCTGTTTGCGACGTTCGTCGAGTACCCGACGACCTGGACGTTCCGCGACAACTTCGATTTCGGCGCGGTCAAGACGATCGAGCTCGGCGACCGCGCGTCCGGATGGGTCGGTTTCACGCTCCGCGCCTGGTACTACCGTACCCCCGAGGGGAAGACCCATCTGCGGTGCATCTTCGAGTGGTGCGACGGCGAGAGCTACCACCGCTACTCGGGATGGATGCGGATGATGAGCCAGGCGGTCCTGTACGATGCCGCCGAAGACGAGGTCCAGGTGAAGGAGCTCCACCACATCCTCCGGGACGTCGTCGTCCAGTGGTACGGCGCCCACCTCGAGAAGACGCCCGAGAAGTTCGTCGCGCACCTCAAGGAGAAGTATCCGAAGGGCGCGTCGTACGCGAAGGAATCGTACCGGTAGGCCCGTTCGCGCGTTGCTCGCGCAAGCCTTGAAATAACCGGCGAGGCCTCGGACCGCCCGAACCGCTCCGGGGGTGCGGTCGGCGTCGCGCTCCCCGCACTGCGCGGGAGGGAACCGCTTGTCGGAGGGCCTGCGCGAACATCTGGTCGCCTACTTCGAAGAGCATCACAAGCTCGTCGAGGCCGGCGCCCTCCAGCTGCTCCTGTCCAACCGACAGCCCCTGCTCCTCTCCCAGGAAGTGCTCGAGCACGGGGCGGTCGACTCCCCGTTCGTTACGCGCGAGATGGTGGAGGCGACGATCGCCGAGAAGGCGCCGGTCACGCCCGGCGCGGCGACGCTGCGACCGACCGCGCGGCCCCGGGACGTACGGATCGAGATCGCGTTCGAGCTCCTCCGGGAAGGATTCGTCGGTCCACCGGTCGCCTCGGACCCGCTCGCGGCCTACACCGCCCTCTTCCAATCACGGTACCGGTCACTGGCCCGGTTCCTTCGCGGCCGGCCCGACCTCCCGAACGTCCGACCGATCCGCGACCTGAAACCCACGGAGGGGGGCGCCTCCGTGATCGGCCTCGTCCGTGGGGTGCGCACGACGCCGAAGCATCACCACATCATCCTCACGCTCGATGACGAGTCCGGCTCGCTCGAGGTCCTCGTGCCGAAGGACTCACCGGCCTCCAAGCTCACCTTCCTCTCCGACGAGGTCGTCGGAGTTCGCCTCCAATTCTCCCGGGAACCCGGAAAGATCCCGCGGGCGACCTCGGTCGAGCGGCCGGACGTTCCCGTGGGGCGAACGGTCGGGCGCTCCGCCCGCCCCCGGCGGGTGGTGTTCCTCTCGGACCTTCACGTCGGGAGCAAGTCGTTCCTGACCGACAGCTGGGGGCACCTCGTGGATTTTCTCCACGGGCAGGGGCCCCACGCGGACCTGGCCGCGGAGGTCGACCACGTGGTGGTCGCCGGCGACCTCGTCGACGGCATCGGGGTGTACCCGCAGCAGGAACGGGACCTCGCGATCGCGGACGTGGTGGAGCAGTACGCCGAGCTCGGCCGGCGGCTCTCGGAGCTGCCCGAACGGCTCAACATCGTCGTCGTCCCCGGGAACCACGACGCGGTATGCCCGGCCGAGCCGCAGCCCGCGCTCCCCGCGGCGCTCGCCGCGGCGCTCCCGAAGAACGTCCACTCGCTGCCGAACCCGTCCACGTTCGCGCTCCATGGCGTCGTGGTGGAGGCGTACCACGGGCGCGGGTTCGATGACCTGATCCCCGCGCTCCCCGGCTCGAGGTACGAGCAGCCGACCGAGGTGATGAAGCGAATGCTCCAGATGCGTCACCTCGCTCCGATCTACGGCGACCGAACCCCGCTCGCGCCGCTCCCGCTCGACGGGCTCGTGATCGATCCGGCCCCCGACATCCTGGTGACCGGTCACGTGCACACCTACGGCGTCGACCGGTACCGTGGGGTGCTGCTCCTCAACGCGTCGACCTGGCAGGCCGAGACGGAGTACCAGCGCATGCGGAACATCACGCCGGTCCCGGCGCGCGCGGCGGTCGTCGACCTGTCGAACCTCGGGTGTATCACGCTCGACTTCTCCGAGGGGGATCCGGCGGTGGAGCCGTCCTCCCCATGAGCCCGTATCCGGCGGACCCGGAGTGGGCGGTCGGCCCGATGCGCCTCGTGATGACGACGTACCCGAGCCGCGAGCGCGCCGCCGCGGCCGTCGAGGGCGCCGTCGGACGACGCCTCGCCGCGTGCGGCACCATGGTCGCGGCCGACTCGACGTACTGGTGGAAGGGCCGGCTCGAGGAGCAGGCCGAGGTGCTGGTCCTGTTCAAGACGGTGCCCAAGCGCGTCGGCGCCCTGTTCCGGTACCTCGAGGAGCACCACCCCTACGCCGTCCCCGAGATCGTTGAGCTCGACATCCCGCGGGTCGCGGCGCCGTACCTGGAGTACCTGACCGAAACGCTCGACCGCGCATCCCTGCCCCCCGCGCGCGTCGTGCGGGCTACGCGTTCGGCAGGACGGCGAGCCCGGGGAGCTCGAGCCCCTGGACGAACTCGAGGGCCGCCCCACCGCCGGTCGAAACGAACTCGAACCCGTTGAGGACCCCGAGGTCCAGCGCGGTGCGCGCGGAGTCCCCGCCCGCGGCCACGTGGTACCCCGTCACGGAGGAGAGCGTCCCGAGCACCTCCCGGGTGCCCCCGGCGAACCGGGGGTCCTCGGCGAGGCCGAGCGGACCGTTCCAGAAGACCGTCTTCGACCGTTCCAGGTAGTCGCGGAACTTCGCTTGGGTCGTCGGGCCGATGTCGCGAGCGACCGCGTCGGCGGGGATCGCATCCAGCGTGTACACCTCGGCGCCCGTCACCCCGGGCCGCTCGACCACAACGTCGGTGGGGAGCACGATCTGGGTACCCAGTTCGGCGGCCGTCGCGCGAAGCTTCGTGACATCCTCCTCGAGCCCGGTCTCCACCCGGGTCGCGCCAAGGTTCACGCCGGCGGCGGTCAGGAACGGGTACACGAGCGCCCCGCCCAGCAGCAGAGTGTCCGCGCGCCCGCAGAAGCTCGTCAGCAGCGGGAGCTTGTCCGCGACCTTCGCGCCCCCGAGGATCACGTCGTACGGGCGGTCGGGTCGGTCGAGCAGGCGGGAGAGCTCCCGGACCTCTCGCTCGACGAGCAGCCCCGCGACCGCCGGGATCCGCTGGGGGACGCCGACCGTCGAGGCGTGCGCTCGATGCACCGCGCCGAATGCGTCCTCGACGAAGAGGTCACCGAGCCGCGCGAGCTGAGCGGCAAAGTTCGGGTCGTTCGCCTCCTCGCCCGGATGGAATCGAAGGTTCTCGAGCATGAGGAACCCCCCGTTCTCGATCCGGGAAGACAGTTCCAGGGCCTGGATCCCCACGATGTCCTCGGCGACGGGGACGGGTTGTCCGAGGATCGAGCTCAACCGCCGGGCCACCGGCTTCAGGGAGTATCTCGGGTCCCGCCTTCCGCCCGGGCGACCGAGATGGCTCATCAGGATCGTACGGGCCCCGGCGGTGCGCAGGTGGTTCAGGGTCGGGAGGGATTCCTGGATGCGGCGGTCGTCCGCGATGTGCCCGGACTCGTCCTGCGGCACGTTGTAGTCGACCCGAACCAGCACGCGGCGGCCCCGCAGGGCGGCATCGCCGAGTCCGCGCTTCTGCATCATCGGCCCGAGGCAGGTCCTCCGACCTATGATGGTTGTGTCCCGCCGGCCGGCGGGGGGTGGCCGGCCCGCAGCCGCTGGACGACCGCCCGGGTCTCCGGCAACTCCACGCCGTGCGATTCGGCTTCCCGCAGAATCTCCCCGGAGATGGCGTCCACCTCGGTGGGCCGGCCCCGGTCCCAGTCCTGGAGCATGCTCGAGCGGTTCTCGGCCGTCCCGCGGAGCACCCGGTCCAGCTCGGCGTCCGACTCCGCGTCCGAGAACGCGTAACCCGCCAGCGACGCGGCCTGCTGGGCTTCGCGCAGGAGCCGCCGCGCCGGGTCCCGGTACGGGGGGTCTCGCAACCGTCCGTTCGGTACACCGTGGAGCGCGGTCAGTGGATTGATCGCCGCGTTCACGATCGCCTTTCGCCACAGTTCGCGCTCGAGGTCCGGCACCGTCCGGACGCGCAACGTCGTGCCGCGAAACACCCGCACAAACTCCCGGGTCGCGGAGGCCGCGGGACCTCCCGCGGCCGGGTCCTGGAAGACTAGCTCCCCGTTCCCGACCTGGCGAACGACGCCCGGTCGCTCCAGCGTCGCACCGAGAAAAGTGACCGCGCGAACGAGCGACCGTTCGGGCTCGCCCACGCCGATGCTTCGGAGCAGGTCGCGGATCGGACCCTCGATGTGGAGGCCGTTCTGCGGCAGGAGGGTCGGAGGGAGTTGAGGGAACCGGCGCCCGAGGTCCCTCGCGGCGTTCGGGAGGTCGAACGTCTTGGCCGTCACGATCACGAGGTCCGGCTCGGTGGCCCCCGCGAGCCCGTCGAGGGCGGGGAGGCGGAACGTTCCCGCCCCCACGCCATCGATGCGGAGCCCCGAAGCGCGGATGGCGGCCGCGTGGTCCGCTCGTGCGACGACCTCGACCTCGTGGCCGGACTCCTCAAGGCGCGCCGCCAAGATCGAACCGACGGCGCCCGCGGCGAGAATGAGGATCTTCACGGGCGTCCGGACCGCCCTATCCGATCTTGCGGACGAGCGAGGCGAGACCGGGGTCCTGACCCCAGTCGCGCTTCAGCATCTCGAGCAGTCGCTCGTAGTACCGGACCTGCTCGCGGGCCTGCCGGACCTTGACGAGCAGGTATTCCTCCTGACGTCGAGTCCGGGCCACCTCGGCCAGCAGGTCCCGCTCGGTCGAGAGCAGGGCCTCCTGCCTATCGGTTATGGAGGGCAACGGGCGACGGGACACGTACGATCTCCGTTCGTCGGGCCGGCTTGGACAGGTCGAGGACGGCTTCGGCGGCGATCCGAAGGCGGGTGAGCTCCTTCCGCACCCGCCGCAACCGGGTCTCCAGGCGCCGGCGCTGCGTGCGAACCTCGGAGAGCGAGCGCTCGAGGACCTCCTGCCGGCGGCGCCAGTTGTCGCGCTCCTGTACGCTCAGGAGGGCCGAGTCCACGTCGACCATCGAGCAAGGAGCACCGCCCCGACCGAGAATCAAGGTTTCGGCCGAGCGGACGGCGCCGGTCGGACGCGGGCCGCCCGCTCACGTTTAAGCCCGCCGCGAGGTGGGCGACGCCGCAACGGTGGACACATGAGCGCGCTCGGTAAGGTCGTGGTGCTGGGGGCGGGGAATATCGGCGGGTCGCTCGCCCAGCGCCTGGCCGAGATGAACCTCGCGCGGGAGGTCGTGCTCGTCGACATCATCGACGGGCTCCCGCAGGGCAAGGCCCTCGATATCCAGGAGTCCGCGCCGATCCTCGGCTTCACCACCCGCGTCACCGGTTCCACCTCGCTCGACGCGATCGCCGGCGCCGACGTCGTCGTGGAGACGGCGGGCCTGGCCCGGAAGCCGGGGATGAGCCGCTCCGACCTCCTCGAAAAGAACGCATCGATCGTGAAGGGCCATGCGGAAGCGGTGAAGGCCAAGGCACCGAACGCCGTCGTGATCGTGGTCACCAACCCCGTCGACGTGATGACCTACTACTTCCGGCAGGTGAGCAGACTTCCCCCCGCCCGCGTTTTCGGGGAGTCGGGGACGCTCGACACCGCACGGTTCCGCACGTTCGTCGCGGACGCGCTCCACGTGGCACCGCGGGATGTGACGGGGTTCGTCCTCGGCACGCACGGCGACACGATGGTGCCCGTCCTCTCGCTGACCAGCGTGAGCGGCGTGCCGCTCTCGAAGCTGCTGCCCGCCGACCAGATCCATGCCATCGTCGAGCGGACGAAGCAGGGGGGCGGGGAGATCGTGAACCTGCTGAAGAGTGGGAGCGCATTCTACGCGCCGACGGCTTCGCAGGCCGAGCTGGTGCATGCGATCGCGACCGACGCGCACCGCCTCCTGCCGGCCGCCGCGCACCTGAACGGTGAGTTTGGGGAGAAGGACGTCTACATCGGCGTGCCCGTCGTGCTCGGACGCCAGGGGATCGAGCGGGTGGTCGAGGTCGACCTCACTCCGGCCGAGAAGGCCGCGTTCTCCGCCAGCGTGGCCGCGGTCCGGTCCGACCTTGAGATCCTCAGCCAGGGCGGAAGCCACTAGGAAGGGAACGCGAACGATGCGGGAGGCGGCCCCCCCGACCGTTGAGTTCGTTGAGATCAAACGTCGGCTGGGCACCCTCCGTTTCACGACCGATTCGAAGGACCACGCTCACATCACCACGAAGCCGGAGGTATGCGCGAAGTGCCCCCATTCGTTCTGCACGTTCGCTTGCCCCGCGAAATGCTACGAACGCATCGAGGGACGGCTCGTCTTCCGGTACGAGGACTGCATCGAGTGCGGCGCGTGCGATATTGCCTGCGACCAAGGATCGGTCACCTGGACGATGCCGCGGGGGCCGTACGGCGTGAAGTACCGGTACGGTTGAACCGTCGGATTCACTTCGCGGCGCCGCGGCTCCGACGGGAGGCCCGATAGTCCTTTTCGAGGTGCGTGCCCAGCCTCTTCCACATCGCTTCGACGTCCCGCTCGAACGCCTTCTTCGGGGGTTGCCCCTTCGACCGGAACCCCGGCCGCCGGTGCATGCGGATGAACAGGTGCGTCCGCTCGTCCGGAAGCTTCGTGAGACGGTAGTCGATCTGCGCGTCCCGGACGTTCCCGAACGAGTCCGCGTGCCAGCCCCGGGGCGGTCGAAGCGTGACCTCGCTGCGACGCCAGTGCCACCCGTCCGACGCCCACCAGAGGTCCTCGACCACGACCCGACGGCTCGTGCGCCGAAGGATCCGACGCTCGTACCCTTCGCCCGACAGCGCGCCGTCCTTCGGGGAGTAGTCGGTGCACCATCGGTAGACGAACGAGAGCGGGGCATCGAACTCGGCCTCGAACTCGTACACGGGCGGGGGCCACGCCGTCATCGGGGGCCGCAGTCCCGCCGCCGCCTTATCGATTCCCAAAACGACCGTCGCACCGTTCCACTCAAGGGTCAGTTTAAAACCCTGAACGTCGGCTGAAGCGGCCGGGAGAGACCACGACGCCGTCGGCGACCACCGCCCCCGAACCTTCTCTCCTGTTCCCGTACCGGGTCCGACCCGGTCAGGCGTCGATCCTGCGGGAGGTCACGGGGCTCACGGAACGCGGGGGGGCGCTCCTGATCAACGCCCCGACCGGCAGCGGAAAGACGGTCGCCACCCTCGCTCCGCTGCTCGAGCACGCGACCCGCGCGGACCACAAGATCGTCTACCTCGTTCGAACGCACTCCCAGGAAGTGCAGGTCCTGCACGAGGCGCGGACGATCGCGCATCGTCTCGACCGTCCCCTGCTCGCGGTCGGTCTCCAGGGGCGGGCCGGGCGCTGCTTCCTGCTCGAGAACGTCGCCGAAGTGAAGGGCGCGACCGCGGAGGAGCACGGCAAGCTGTGCGCCGACCGAAAACGGGCGACGGAGCGCGCGATGCAGGGCGAGCTCCCGATGGCGCCTCCCACGGAGCTACCGGAAGGGGGCGAGATCGACCTCACGGACCTCGACGGGTGTCCGTACTACGCCCGAGTGCTGCAGTCGGACCTGGACGGGCTGGTCGAGCGGTTCAGTGCGAAGCTGCCCGGCCCGACCGAATTCGAGAGCTACTGCCGGGAGGAGAACCTCTGCCCGTACGAGCTCTCTAAGAAGCTCGTCCCGCACGCGCGCATCGTCACCGCGCCGTACGCATTCTTCTTCCACCCGCATATCCGACGGTCCCTGTTCGATTGGCTCGGCGTCGGCCCGGAACGGGTCGACCTGGTCGTGGACGAAGCGCACAACCTCCCGAACCACCTTCGCGAGCTGACGAGCGTCTCCCTCCCGCAGGAATCGGTGCGCCGGGCCCGGGCGGAGGTCGCGGAACGCGGGGACTTCCAGCTCCCCGACGGACCGAGCGCTACGCGCTTCTACGACATCGTGGGGGCCGCCGTCGAGGAGCTGATCCAGGCGCTCGCCCGGGAGGATGACGCGGTCCTTCCGACCGGGGTCTTCGAGGACGCCCTGTTGACCGCGCTCGGAGGGACCTCGCATCGACTCGACACCTGGCTCGGCGCGCTCGCGACGTGGGGCGAGAACCTCAAGGAGGAGCGACGCCGGGAGCGTCACCTGCCCCGGTCGTGGGCGCACACGGTCGCGCTAACCCTCCTGTCCTGGCCGCAGCTCGAACCGCCGGCGTACGTGAAAGTCGCCACGCGGCTCCCCCGGCCCGCGCTCGAGGCGTACTCGCTCGACGCGTCGGAGGCGGCGGCGCCGATCCGAGACTGTCACCTGTCGGTCCACATGTCCGGCACGCTCGCCCCCCTCGAAGAGTACCGGGACTCCCTCGGGCTCGGGGCCGAGGCGAAGCTGCTGGACGTTCCCTCCCACTTCCCGCCGGAGAATCGAAAGATCCTGTACGACCCGAGCGTGACTACGCGATTCGAGGAGCTGCGTTCGGACCCCCGCGCGATCACGCGCCTGGCGGACCGACTGGTCGAGGTCCTTCAGTCCCTGCCGGTCAAGACGGCGGTGTTTTTCCCGAGCTTCGAGCTCATGCAGCGGGTCCTGGAGGCGGGGCTGCAATCCCAGCTGCCCGGTAACGTGTTCATCGAATATTCCAAGCTCCCCATGGGCGACCTCTGGCGGTCGATCGAGGGCTGGAAGAAGGACCCGGAGGGAACGGTCCTCCTGGGGGTCGCCGGCGGCCGACTGTCGGAGGGGATCGACTACCCGAACCAGGAACTCGAGGCGGTCGTGCTGGTCGGTATCCCGTACCCGCGACCGACGGCGAAGCTGGAGGCGTTGCGGCGGTTCCTGGACTCGACCACCGGCAAGGGGTGGGAGTACACTGTCGAGGCGCCCGCCGGGCGCGCGATCCTACAAGCGCTCGGACGGATGATCCGCTCCGAGAACGACCGAGGGATCGCGATCATCCTCGACCGTCGAGCCCCCGCGTTCGCGAAGCTCCTCCCCGGGCTCGAACCGATCCAGAACCTCTCCCACACCTCGCACGCTTTCTACGGTCGACGGGCCCGTTGGTCGAAGACCGCAAGCCGCGCACCGGGCACCGAGCGACGCGGTGACACGCCGGTGGCGGGGCACAACGAATAAGTGCCCGTTCGCGGCCTTTCGAGTCGTCGTGATCATCACCCGGACCCCGCTGCGCATCAGCTTCGCGGGCGGCGGCACCGACCTGCCGAACTTCTACCGGCAGTACGAGGGCGGTGCGGTCGTCAATGCGGCGATCGACAAGTACATTCACGTCATCGTGAACACGAAATTCGACAAGTCGATCCGCGTCGCGTACTCCCACACGGAGAACGTCAACCGGCTCGGCGAGCTGAAGCACGAGCTCGTTCGGGAGGCGATGAAGGCCGCCGGGGTGCTCGAGCAGGTCGAGATCCACTCGATCGCCGACATCCCGTCCGAAGGCACGGGGCTCGGGTCCTCCTCGACCTTCACGGTCGGCCTCCTGAACGCCCTGTACGCGTTCCGAGGGGGGCTAAGAAACCCGGGCGAGCTCGCGGCCGAAGCGTGCCAGATCGAGATCGACACGCTCGGTGGGACGGTCGGAAAGCAGGACCAGTACATCGCCGCGTACGGGGGCGTGCAGCACTTCGAGTTCCGGGCCGACGACTCCGTGCGAGCAAGCCCGATCCCTCTCAGCCCCCGGGAGCGCGACGTGCTGAGCGAGCACATCTCCCTGTTCTACACCGGCGTCACGCGGAGGGCCGAGGGGATCCTGAAGGACCAGGACGCCCGGACGACCCAGAACAAGGACGCCCTGTTCCGCATGCGGGACCAGGCCGGCGAGGCGCGAAAGGCCCTCCTCGCCCGGGACTGGGAAGCGCTCGGGCGTCTGCTCGACGAGGGATGGGAGCTGAAACGGTCGCTCTCGTCCGGTATCTCGAGCCCGCAGATCGACGAGTGGTTCGCCGCTGCGAAGCGCGCCGGAGCGTACGGCGGAAAGATCACCGGTGCCGGTGGAGGCGGATTTCTCGTCCTCGTTCACCCTCCCGAGAGGAGCCGTCAAATAGCGAGCGCCCTGTCAACGCTCCAGCACGTCCCCGTGCGCATCACGCTCGAGGGGTCGCAGATCCTGGGGATCCACTGATGTCCGACACTCCCGGTCTCGAGGCGTACATCCGGAAGTACCTCGATGAGGCGAGGGCCGCGCTGGCGGAACCGTACCTCCAGGAGGCGATGCACCGGATCGTCCCGATCCTCGTCCGGGCCCGCCGCGAGGGCCGGACGGTCTTCTTCTTCGGCAACGGCGGCAGCGCCGCCGCGGCGTCGCACTTCGTCGTCGACATCTCCAAGGTCGCGGCACGCGGTCCCGGCCGTCGGATCAAGTGCGTGGGGCTCAGCGACAACATCCCGAGCATGACCGCGTGGGGGAACGACTCCGACTACTCGGTGATCTTCTCCGAGCAGCTCAAGATCCTGGCCGAGAAGGGCGACGTGGCGGTCGCGATATCGGGGAGCGGCAACTCCCCGAACGTGCTGAAGGCGGTCGAGGCGGCGAAAGAGATCGGCGTCACGACGATCGGCCTCTCGGGGATCGGCGGTGGGAAGCTGAAGGGAATGGTCGACGTCTCCGTCGTCGTCCCGTCGAACAGCATGCAGCACACCGAGGATGTCCACGTGACGATCCTCCACATACTCACCGCCTACCTCCGCGACGAGGGCCCCATCTCGGAGCGATGATCGTCCAGGTCCGGGACTACATGGTGCTCGAGGTCGAGCACCTCCGGGACACCACGACCGTCCGCGAAGCGATCGAGAAGCTCAGCCGGAGCCGGCACCACGGCCTGCCGATTACGGACGCTTCGGGGAAGCTCGTCGGGTTCGTGAGCGCGAAGGAGCTCCTGCGCCACGCGAGCGAGGGCTCGACCCAGCTCTCCCGCATCATCCGCCCCGGAACCTACACTGCAAGCCCCGAGACCGGCCTGGATGACGCGGCCCGGATCATGTTCCGTTTCGGTCTTCGCGACCTGCCGATCATCGGCGAGGACGGCCGGCTCTGCGGTATCCTGTCGAACCTCGACATCGTCCGGTCTCACTTCGAACGCGCCTCCCCGGCCAAGGCGGACACGCTGATGCATCTCCTGTCGAAGCGCTACGAGCTCCCGTTCTCCTTCCACCGGGGTCTCGTCCCGATCGAGAAGCTGACCCCGACGCAGTGGAAGGTGTACGAGGATGAGCTCGCCGGCCGGCGCTACGAGCTCGAGCGCGGCTTCGCCGAACCGGTCCTCGTGGTCCAGAAGGGCGACGCGTGGATCCTCGTGGATGGCCACCACCGGGCGCTCGCCGCGCGCGAGATGGGGCTCGCCCAGCTCCAGGCGTTCATCCTAACGTGCGACCGTCCCGAGGAGTTCGCCCGTTCGGAGACGGGGTTCGAAAAACTGGCCCGCGAACACAACCTCCACACGGTCGACGACATCCAGATCGACCAGACGGCGCAGCACCCCCTGATCGAGGTGACGACCCAGCTCCTCCGACGGTTCGAGTCCGGGGCGGCGAAGCATCCCGTTCCGTCGGACTAGCCGCCGCCCGGTCCCTACCTCCCGAATAAGAGAGCGGCCCCGCTCCTCCGCCCGGAGCGAGCATGCCGTTTCCCCTCCCCCCCTTGGGCGTGAACGCATCGCTCGCTCCGTTCGCCGCGATCGCGATCATGATGATCGGGGTCACGATCTTCGTGTTCGGGAAGGTGATGCCGAGCGATGGTCGACCGCCGCTCATCACGCAGCTCGCGCTCGCCCTCGCGGTGATCGGCGGCGGGAGCGTGCTCCTACTCTCGCTCGTCTTCGTCTTCATCAGCACCGACCAGACCTCGGCGTGGACATTCGTCCTGCTCGCGTTCAACTTCATGATGATGGGACCGGCCGGCCTCTGGTTCATCGGTCTCGTGATCTTCCGGGACCGCCGGGTCGCCGTGCGCGACTGGACGTGGCCCGTCGCCATCGCTGTGATGACGACCGGCTCGGAGGTGCTGATGGGGTTCCTCTTCGCGCTCGGCAACGAGAGCACGCCGCTCCCGGTCCTCAACACCCTCGCGCTCGGGGTCTCGTCCGTCTGGTTCTTCTGGTCGATGGCGGCGATCATGGCGGCCCTCGTCCTGTGGGCCCCTCTCGCGCGCGTCGAGCGGTACGCGCTCGTCGGCCTCACCCTTTCGGCCGTCATCGGACCGTGGGTCACGTCGTACCCGATCGTCGGGGGGGCCGCGATGACCGCCCTGATGGGAGGACTGTTCGCCTACCTGATCTGGGCGATCGCGCACTGGAGCCGGGTCCGGATCGACGACCTCGGGCTTCTGGGCGGGCTCGGCGCGGCCTTCCTCGCGATGGCGATGGCGGGCCTCTTCCTGGTCGTTTCCGACGGGACGCCGGTGTCGGTACTGGCCTTCGGGTCGGTGATGGCGGTCGTCATGAGCGTGGAGATCGCGTACCTGCTGCGCCGGTACTACGTAGGGTCGTCCGAGCGGCCGTGGGTCGCCCGATCTTCGCCGGACGGCGATGAGTCGACGGCCTCCCGCGACGCGGCCCTTCCTGCCCGGGGGGAGGCCCGGGCGCGCGAGGCGGTCGGGCTCGGCGGCCGCTCGTGACCTTCGGATTCTAACGTCTCGCATATCAACGGCGCCCGGGTCCGACCGCCGTCCGAGGAAACGTTGACCGACGCGCGGCTCCGACGACTCTCTCCGCCGGTCCGGACCGCGATGCCGTGGTTCCTCGCCGCGATCCTATGTCTCTCGCTCGGTCTCCCCACCGCGGGGGCCCTCGCCCACGCCCCGGCCGCACCGATCATCGGATACGGTCACCCCGAGAGCGGGAACGTGACGACGACCGTCAACCTCACCGATGCCCCCGCGTTCACCCCGCGTTCGGTGAGCGCGAATTCCAGCGCCACGCTCGCGGTCCATCTCGTGAATCAGGGCGACTTCAATCACACGTTTACCGTGAGCAAGGTGCCGGGGTTCGTGCTCAACACGTCGTGGTCCCCGTCGGCCCTCAACTCGTTCTTCGCGAAGAACGGCTCGCTCGCGAACGTATCGGTCGCGCCGGGCCAAAGCGCCTGGGCGAACCTCTCGTTCAACGCGAGCGTCGGCGGAGATTCGTTCGAGTTCGTCTCGGTGGTGCCGTACCAGTTCCAGGCCGGAATGTGGGGATTCATCAACCTGACCGTCAGCGGTCCGGGGACGATGCTCCAGGAGAATACGACCGACTCCTATGCGTTCGTTCCGGACGTTCTGTACGTGGCCCCGACGCATTTCCCCGCGGTGATCGATGTGCTCGTCACCAACACGGGCTCCCTCGGACACACCTTCACCGTCTCGCCGCTCTCGAACTACACGCTCTCGCCCGCCAACTTCAGCGCGACGTTCGCGACGAATGCGCCGTTCGTCAACGCGCCCGTGCCCTCCGGAGCCGGCAGCACGGTCTGGGGCAACTTCACGGTCCGAGCCGCGGGGGTCTACCAGTACATCTGTACGATCTCCGGCCACTTCGCGAACGGGATGACCGGCGACCTCTACGTCGGGGTCACGCCGCCGCCGCCCACTCCGGCGCCGAGCACGGCGATCGTGGACACCTGGGTGCTCATCGGCTCGGGGGTCCTGCTCGGGTTCGGGATCCTGGTCGCCGCGGTGGCGTCGTACGTCGGCCG
>DATJRQ010000014.1:0-32443 GCA_035504595.1 Thermoplasmata archaeon
GCAGGTCCTCGTCGCCGGCGTCCTCGAGCACGTCGAGCGGGCGGGGGTCCACTCCGGGGACGCGATCTTCTGCCTCCCGCCCCGGCACACACCCCCTGAGGTCCAGCAGGCCCTCATCGACGCCGCGCGTCAGCTCGCCCAGACGCTCTCGATCCGGGGGCCGTTCAACGTCCAGTTCCTCGTGAAGGACCGGGCGTTCCAGATCATCGAACTGAACCTGCGCGCGAGCCGGTCGCTCCCCTTCCTGTCGAAGGCGACCGGTTGGCCCCTCCTCCGGGAGGCGGCGCGGGCGATGCTCGGGCGCCCCATCTCGCGGGACGGAGTCGCCCCGCTCCCCCCCGGGCGGTTCGGCGTCAAGGTCCCGCAGTTCTCCTTCCTCCAGCTCTCGGGCTCCGACCCGCTCCTGGGGGTCGAGATGCAGTCGACCGGCGAGGTCGCCTGCTTCGGCCCGACCTTCTCCGACGCGCTCGTCAAGGCCCTCGTCGCCACGGGGGTGCGTCTCGTCCCCCGGCGCGGTCGTGCGTTCCTCTCCGTCGGGGGCCCGCAGCTGAAAGAGGAGCTCCTGCCGACGGCGAAGCGGCTGAAGGCGCTCGGCTTGCGGATCTCGGCGACCGAGGACACGGGGGCCTTCCTCCGCTCCCGCGGGTTCCGGGGGATCCAGATCCTGCACAAGGTCTCGGAACCCGACCGCGAACCGAACGTGCTGCGCGAGCTCGACCAGGGGCGCATCGACCTGCTCCTCAACGTGCCCCTCTCGCTCACGCAGGAGAAGTTCGAGCGAATGCTCGAGGACGAGTACATCCTCCGACGGCGGGCGATCGAGCTCGGGATCCCGCTCTTCACGAGCCTCGAAGCGTTCGCGGCCTATGTCGAGGGGGTCGCCTGGCTCGAAGAGCACCCGTTGACCGTGGATGCCCTGTACGGGAGCGAGGAGCCGAGCACGGACGGGCGGCCGGTGCCCAGACCCCGCGAGATACCGGTGACCCCGGGCCGGAAGCGACGACGCACCCGACGCTGACGGGGGGGGCGGCGGGTTCCCTAGAGCGGGAACTTGGTGATCGAGTACTCCGGGACCACCGTCGAGGTGTCGAGCACCTCGGGGATCCCCCGGATGCGGTCGGTCACGAAGTCGAGGACCTTCCGCTTGTTCGAGTCGGAGGCGGGGAAGTCGAGGACGACCAGGATGTCCCAGTCGCCGGTGAGGAAGTGGAGCTCCTTGACCTCGTTGAGCGACTCGAGCAGGGAGCGGATCCGGTCGAGGTCCCCGCCCTTGACCTTCAGGTAGGTCATCGCGCGGACGCTCTTCAGCTCGGTCGGCATGAGGCTCGCGAGATTCTCGTCCGTGAACTGGGTCGCGCCCTCGAGGCGCGGCCCCTTCGGGGAGATGAGGACCGGGAAGTTCTGGACGCCGCGGAGATGCTCGGCGACGAGCCGCTCCAGCCGGCCGACCTTCTCGATGTCGATCACCCGGCAGCGGTAGCCGCGCTTCGCCGCGCCTTCCTCGACGAGGGCGACGCACCGGGCCTGGTCGTCGGAGAGGAAGAAGACGGTCGATCCCGAGGCACTGTCCGGATGGTCGCCACCCATGGAGGAGGTCGGGGGCACGAGGGAGCTCGTGGGGGCGGGGGGCCGGTAGAAAGTACTGACGGCCTTCTTCGATTGGACGTAGAGCATCAGTTCGTGGGAATCCTCGGGCATGGACGACCGCTAACAGCGGAGGGGCCTACTTAATCATAGAGGGGGAGGCGACCCCCCGCCTCTCGGCGGGGGGAAGGGGTTTCGGACCGGCCCGAGCGCTCGGGGGACCTTAGTAGCGCTTGTAGGAGTCGGACCGTTCCCGGCCGCCCCCACCGCCACCACTGCCACCGCCGCCGCCGCCACCGTAACGGCCACCGCCGCCACCGTAGCCGCCGCCGCCGCCTCCGCCGCGGTCCCGGTAGCCACCGCCACCGAACGAGCGGCGCTCGCTCTCGAACTCCTGCTGGCTCATGTCGAGGGTCGTGTTGACGTCGCCGACCGACTCGGTCGACTTCGACAGGTTCCCGTACCGCCCGACGTTCAGGCGCATGTGGCCGCGCACGAGGGAGACGTAGCCATTGTCGACGAGGATGACCTCGTCCTTGGCGATCGTCCCGATCTGCTCGTTCCAGAGGGAGAGGGTGATGACGGCCGTGTCGTCGCCGACCACGGCTTCGCACACCTTTCGGGGGTCACCGAATTTTCCCATGACCTCCTTGGCTTCGCCCACGCTCAGTACCTTCGCGAGGACGTTCACTTGTTTCGAGTTCGGCGTTAGGTCGCGCACTTTGGTCAGGGGTTTGTCCACCATGTCTTGTCGCCTTCTTCGGTTCGTTTCGCTTTTCGCGCGAGAAATCGGGGAGCGACCCCTACCGTGCGAAACACCTGTCGAGAATAGGACGGGCGGGACGCTCGATTCGGGAAGGGCTCTGGGATTCCTCTATCTGGGGCATGACCGGGCCGCCCATATAAGACCGCCTCTTCCGCGCCACACCACCGCATGGAGCCCTCCCTGAACGCGCGTGCGCGAGGAGCGTCATATTTTTCCGTGGTCGTTCGCCACGGGTACCCGGGTTACGGTCCGTGAGCCAGCGTTTCGACCTCGGGGTGCATCACTTTCTCCGCCAGGAGTACGAGCTCGCCCAGCGCGCGTTCCGCGACGTCGTGACCGAGTCGCCGTCCGACGGCGGGGGGTGGTCGTACTACGGGATCTGCCTCGCCCACCTCGGGCGGGCGCGAGAGGCCGAGGAGGCGCTCGCGCGGGCGGTCGGCTTCGCGCCGCGCAACAGCGAGGCGTGGTTCCACCTGGGCATCGCCCGTTCCCTGCGGGAGGAGTGGGCCGCCGCGGCGGTCGCCTACCGCCGTACGGTCGCGCTCACGCCGGACGACATGGTCGCCTGGCACCGCCTCGGGGTCGCGCTCGCCGAGTCCGGGGACGAGACCGGGGCCTCGGCCGCGTTCGAACGGGCCCTCGTGCTCTCCCGGGACGGCTCGAACGAGCCGGGGGCGACCAAGAGCTTCACCCGCCGGTTCGGGGACGACCACGTCGAGGAGACCGGCGAGCGCGAGGGGACACGGGAGGCGAAGAGCTGGCTCGAGCTCGCGCTGTCGTTGCTGACGCTCGGCGAGGAGGAGGAGGCGGTCGCCGCGTTCGACCGTGCCTACACCCTCGACCCGGAGCGTGCCTCGCGGTCGCTCTTCCGTCCGATGCTGAAGTTGCTCACCGCGGTACAGGGGGCGGGGGGTCCCGAGACGACGTCGGCGGCGGTGGCGCTCCCCGGACAGCCGACGGGTCCCACCCTGCGCCGGCCCGAGACGCTCTAGCCGCACCGTTAAGCGCCCGCCGGGGCTCCCGCCCCCGAGGGTCGACATGACCGACGTGGTCGAGTCGCTGGGCGCCGTGACCGTGCACATTCGAGATATCAAACGGGCGCGGCCGTTCTACAAGGACGTCCTCGGCCTCACGGAGATCGATTACAACGAGGAGGCCGAGCGGGCCCGCTACGCGATCCCGGGATCCACCACGTTCCTGGTCGTCCACAAGCCGGGACCCGACGAGGGAGGCCGGGAGCCGGGGACGGTCTCGGGCCTCGCGTTCTTCCACCGCGACCCGCACGCCGCCATCGCCGAGATCCGGCGACGCGGAGGGACGGTCACCGTCGAGCCTGTGATGATCCAGCCTCCGGGGATCGCCGCGTCGTACGCGTACTCGGTCATCGCGGACCCGGACGGGAACGAGTTCATCCTTCGGGCGCCGCCGCCCGCGCCCAAATAGGTCGTTAGATCGCCTTCGGCGCGGTCGTCACGATCGTCGACTCGGCCCAGTCTTTCGCCTTCTCGCGCGCGACGGCGTGCTCGGCGTAGAACGTCTGGACCCGCTCGATCAGCTGGCCTTTGCACTCCCCGCACAGGAGCTCGCCCGAGCGGCACGTCCGCGTGATGTCGTTGAACTTCGCGTCCGACTCCGCGAACCGGGTGCGCCAGAGCGCCCAGATCGAACAGATCTCGGGGGTCGCGCCCAGCCGCCGCTGTTCCTCCACGGTCGCGCGGCCCCCCGTGAACGCCGAGCGGAGCTTCCGCTCGACCGTGTGAGGCTCGTCGTTCAGGAACAGCGCGTCGTCCGCCCGGTTCCCGGTCGTCGACATCGCCCCCTCCCCGAGGAGGCCGGGGACCATCTGGGAGTGGAGGAGGGCCGGCTTCGGGTACCCCAGCCCCTCCGCGATATCGCGCGTCAGGCGGAAATGCGGGTCCTGGTCGATCCCGCAGGGGATCAGGCACGGAACGCTCCGGTTCTCGGCCCATGACGGCCAGAAGGCGGGCACGCTCTGCAGCGCCGTGTAGAACACGAGCCCGATGTTGGTGCTCGGCTCGAAGCCGAACACCGCCTTGACGTTCGAGTAGTTGATCTTCCGGGCGACCCGGATCGCGAGCGGGTACATCGCCGCGATCGACTTCGAGTCGAAGAAGACGTGCGTCCGCTTCGGGTCGAACCCGAGGGCGAGGATGTCGTACAGGTTCTCCATGCCCCAGTGGGCGGTCTCCTCGCGGGTCAGGCCGGCGCGGGCCCAGAACTTCTCGTCGTCCGTGATCTGGATGTACATCGGGACGCCGAGCCGCTTCTGCATCCAGCGGCAGAGGTCGAACGAGACGAGATGCGAGGTGTGCAGCGGGCCGGACGGACCCCGACCGGAGTAGAGGAAGAACGGCTTGCCGTTCGCGTAATCCTGGAGGAGCGGGCCGAGGTCGCGCTGCGAGTAGTAGATCCCCCGGGACAGGAGCGGGTGGAGCTCGCCCCCCGCCAGGTGGTGGAGCCGCGCGAGGAGCTCGGGCGTGAGCTCCTGGGTGCCGAACAGCTCGCGGAGCCGCCCGTAGTCGATCTTGCCCTTCACCTCGTACGGCGTGACGACGAACTCGTCCGGGGCCGGCATCGCGACGGCCCGTCAGGTCTCGGGGAAGGAGATCTTGGAGAGGATCTGCTCGCGTTCGCTCAGCGGCACACCGGCGCTGCTCAACGCCTCGGCGACGCACGAGCGCGAGTGCTCGAAGTGGATCGAGTGGCCGCACGACGGGCAGGACCCCCACCCCTCGATCAGCCGGCGCAGCCCCTCCCGCGACGTCGAGGAGTCCCGGCGGGCGAACCGGTCGACGAGGATGGCGCCCCCGGCCTGGTTCTCGAGGTTGGACAGCGGTACCCGGACCGGCGTGTTGCAGATCGGGCAGCGCGCGGGATTGCGGCACGTGCACGCCATGAGCGAACCAGTACCGGCCGAGCCGCACTAAAAGACTCGCGCCTCGCTCGCGAACGGCCGCAACTCGAAGCATAGGCTCAAGAACGAGAAGTCGCGAGCCTCGTGGCATGCTCGACACGCCCGAAGGCGCCGCTCGCGAGCTGAAGGTCGAGATGGTCGAAGTGCTGAAGCTCCTCAACCGGATCGAAGAGGAGCACGGGAACGTCGAGGGGCTGGAGCGGGACGAGATCGTCCACCTCCTCCAGCGGAGCAGCCTCCCCGGGGTCGCGATGTCCGACACCGATCTCACGCTCCGCGTTCTCCTCGCGAACAAGCTCGCCCGCCAGCTTTCCGACGTCGCCTACGCCTGGGACCGGGGCCGGGAGGTCGGCGAACGGTTCGCCATCACCCTCGACGGGAAGCGCCTGCTCCTGAAGGAACTCGAGAAGGTCAACCGCGTCTAAGGCCCGTCGCGCGCCCCCGGCCTCATCTACCGGCCCCGCCTCGGCCGTCCGGCATGGCCGTGGCGAGCCCGCACTTTCGGGTCGAGCGGATCGCGCCCGGCGTCCATGCGGCGATCGCCTCGGACACCGGCTACGGCCTGTGCAACTCGGGGATCGTGGACCTGGGCGGGGCGAGCGTCGTCTTCGATTCGATGCTCACCCCGATGGCGGGTCGGCATCTCGCGCGGGCGGCCGAGCGGCTCACCGGCGCCGCGCCGACCTGGGTCGTGAACAGCCACTATCACGGCGACCATATCTGGGGGAACTCCTCGTTCCCGGTGAGCCACGTCGTCTCGGCTCGCCGCGTGCGCGAGGCCGTCCTGGAACGGAGCCAGCGCCAGCTGGACGCCTGCCGGAAGGAGTTCCCGGGAGAGCTCGCCCGGATCGACCGACCCGACTCGGGGATCGACGCGCGGGACCGACGCCAGGTGAAAGCGTGGTTTCGGGGCGTGGTCCGCACCCCCGCCTCCCTCCGGATCGTCCCGCCCGAGGTAACGTTCGAGCGCGAGCTCCGGCTGGAGGGCCGCCGACGGTCGCTCCATCTGTACACCTACGGCGGGGGCCACTCTCCGAGCGACGTCGTCGCCTACCTGCCCGAGGAACGCGTGCTGTTCACCGGCGACCTCGTCATGAACGGGTACCATCCCTCGATGGGCGACGGCTACCCGTCCGAGTGGATCCGGATCCTCGGCGAGCTTCGAACGCTGCGCATCGAGCACCTGCTGCCCGGTCACGGGCCGCTGGGCGATCGGGGGTCGCTCGAGACGAACCTCCGGTACCACCGGGACGTCCGCGCGGCCGTCGTTCGGGCGCGGAAGGCACGCGGAGGGTCGCGCCGCCGGATGAGCATTCCGATCCCGGCGGCGTACGAGAGTCTGCGATTCCGCATGATGTGGCGCGACAACGTCGCCCGGGTCGACCGGGAGCTCCGGGACGGTGCCCGGACGGGATGAGCGGACCCGTCAGGGCGGGGTCTTTTAAGTAGGGGAAACCCGCGTAGTAGTCGAGGATGCCGACCGGGGACCCACCCGACCCGATCCGCGCGACCCTCGTCGCCATTCTGCAGCAACTCAACCGCGCGGAATCGATCAACGAGGGCCAACAGCGCGAGCAGGCGCTGGCCCTCGCGGACCTCGAGCGGATGCTGGGGAAGTTCTGGGCGATCGAGCAGGACCTCGTGAAGGTCCCCCTCGCCCTCGGCCTGCTCGTGCGGAACGGGATGGTCGAGGTCCAGGCGACCGGCAACTACGTCCCGCCGAAGCAGGGTCCCCGGAACGCTCCCAAGCCCCAGTATCGGATCACGGCGGGCGGGAAACAGTTCCTCGTCGAGAGCCTCGAAAAGAGCGACCGGATCGCCTAGATTTTCTCTCGAGAAATCGCTCGATTCGCCCTCGGTAAAACCGTTAAGTAGGACGCGTGGGTGGGCGGGCTCCCATGTCGAGGATTCACTCCGGGCACAAGGGCCGGGCGGGCTCGCACCGCCCGTACCCGCTGACGAAGCCGGAGTGGGTGACCGCGACGACCGAGGACGTGGCGACCCAGGCCGTCCAGCTCGCCAAAGGCGGGATGGGTCCGGCGCTGATCGGCCAGACCCTGCGCGACTCCTACGGGATCCCCCTCTCCCGCGCGGTCACCGGCAAGCGGCTCACCGACGTGCTCGCCGCCCACGGGGTCAAGCCCGAGATCCCCGACGACCTCCAGGCGCTTCTCAAGCGCGTGGTCCATCTTCAGCGCCACCTCCAGACCCACCCGAAGGACCTGTCGAACCGCCGCGGGTTGAGCCTGATGGAGTCGCGGATCCGACGACTCGCCCGCTACTACCGCCGAACCCGCCGGCTCCCCGAAAGCTGGCGGTACTCGGCGGCGGGCGCCGCGCTCCAGGTGGAGTGATGCCCTCGGGCCCCGACAGCTTCGTATCCGACCCGAGGTACCGCGCGGAATTCGAGCGAGCTCGGGGCCTCGTCCTCGCCCACCCCGGCCGCTGGCGGATCATCTACCATTACGACGCGGACGGCATCGCGAGCGCCTCCTCGGCGCTCCGGGCGTTCGCCCGGCTCGGGTACCCCGCGCAGGCGACGGCGCTCGGGGGGGTCGAGCGGGAGCGGATGGACGAGCTCCTTCGGGCGACCCCGGGACCGGTGCTCGTGGTCGACACGGGCTCGAACTGGCTCGACCTGTATCCCCGCCACCCGCACCCCGTCGTGGTGCTCGACCACCACAAGTACCCCGAGGCGCCGAACCCGCCGGACCTCCCGGAGCACGTCGCGTTCGTCGACCCGCTCAACTGGGGGGTCGACGGGATGACCGAGATGTGCGCCGCGACCCTCACCTGGCTGTTCACGATCTTCCTCGACCCGGTCAACTGGGACAACGCCCCGTGGGGGCTCTCCGGGGCGATCGGCGACCGTCAGCACGTCGGCGGATTCCGGGGCCTCAACGCGAAGCTGGTCGACGAGGCGGTCCTTCGATCCCAGATCGTCCGCCGGCCCGGGCTCGCCCTGTTCGGTCCGACGATGGGCGGCGCGCTGACGGGAAGCATCGACCCCTACGTGAAGGGACTCTCGGGGCGCCCCGAGGCGGTCGGGACGTTCCTCGACCAGCTCCGGATCGACCCGTCGCGACCTCCCTCCTCGCTCTCCCCCGACGAGACCCAGCGCCTCACCCGGGCGCTGCGGGAGCGGCTGACCCAGCGGAAGATCCCCCCCGAAGCGCTCTCGGTGTTCGACCAGGAGCGGTGGTTCCTGCCGTCGCTCGGGCTCGACGCCGAGGAGGTATCGAACCTCCAGAGCGCGGCCGGACGCGCCCGCGAGTCGGGCGTCGGGGTGGCGTACGGCCTCGGCGACCCGGTCGCCGCCCAGCGATGCCGGACCGCGGAGGAGGCGTGGCGGAACGGCATCCTGAAGGGCCTTCTGCGACTCGAGAACGAGGGTGTAAATTCGATGACACACCTCCAGTGGTTCGAGAGCCCGGAGCTGACGCTCGCGGGCACCCAAGCCGGCATGGCGATCCTGTACCTCCTCGACGCGAGCCGCCCC
Source organism: Thermoplasmata archaeon (assembly GCA_035504595.1). Classification (GTDB taxonomy): domain Archaea; phylum Thermoplasmatota; class Thermoplasmata; order Lutacidiplasmatales; family UBA184; genus Lutacidiplasma. The sequence continues at coordinate 8,785 of DATJRQ010000014.1, forward strand.
GTGTTCGTCTTCTCCGACGACCCCGGCCCGACCAAGGTGAGCGGGCGCGGCACGTTCGACCTCATCGAACGCGGCCTCGACCTCTCGGTCGTCTGCCGCAAGGCCGCGCTCGCGGTCCACGGCGAAGGCGGCGGTCACCGCATCGCGGCGGGCGCGACGATCCCGCACGACGCGCGCGACCGGTTCCTGGTCGAAGCGGACCGGGTCGTCGGGAGCCAGATCGGCGCCCGGGCGGAGGCATCGTGAGCGGCGCCCCGGAGGCCGGCCCCCCCGCCCCGGTCGACCGGACGCGCGACCGCCCGCTCGAGCGCGAGATGCACCAGTCGTACCTCGATTACGCGATGAGCGTGATCGTCGGGCGGGCCCTGCCCGACGGCCGGAACGGGCTGAAGCCCGTCCAACGGCGGATCCTCTGGTCGATGTGGGAGTCGGGGGCGACCCACGACCACGCCTACCGAAAGAGCGCCCGGACGGTCGGGGATGTCCTCGGGAAGTACCACCCGCACGGCGACCTCGCGGTGTACGACGCCCTGGTCCGGATGGCCCAGACGTTCAGCCTCCGGTACCCGCTCATCGACGGGCAGGGGAACTTCGGCTCGATCGACGGGGATTCGCCCGCCGCGATGCGGTACACCGAGGCGCGGCTCTCCCCGTTCGCGGAGGAGCTCCTCCTCGACATCGAGAAGGAGACGGTCGAGTGGACCGACAATTTCGACGGGACGCTCAAGGAGCCGCTGGATGTGCCGTCGAAGGCGCCGAATCTCCTCTTGAACGGCTCGGCGGGGATCGCGGTCGGCATGGCGACGAACATGCCGCCGCACAACCTCCCCGAGATCGCCGACGCGCTCCTTCTCCTCCTGCGCGACCCCGCGGCCTCCCTCGACGAGCTGATCAAGGTCGTTCCCGGGCCCGACTTCCCGACGGGCGGCTTCCTCTCGACCGAGGGGATCCGCGAGGCGTACGAGACGGGGCGGGGGACGCTCCACCTGCGCGGGCGGGCGGAGATCCGCGAGCGCGACGGCCGCGACGAGATCGTGATCACCGAGATCCCCTACGAGGTGAACAAGACCGCGCTCCTCGAACTGATCGCGGACCTCGTCAAGAACAAGCGCGTGGACGGGATCACCGACCTCCGCGACGAGTCCGACCGGCACGGCACGAGCGTGGTGCTCGAGCTGCGCCGGGACGCGCCCGCGGAGATCGTGCTCAACCGGCTGTACGAGCACACGCCGCTCGAGACGAGCTTCGGCGTGATCAACCTCTGCCTCGTCGGGGGGCGCCCGCAGGTGCTCTCGCTCCCCGAGCTCCTCAACCTCCACCTCGATCACCGCCGGCTCGTCCTCACGCGCCGCACGACGTTCGACCTGCGGAAGACGGAGGAGCGGCTCCATCTCCTCGAGGGATTCCTCACCGCGATCGACCACATCGACGAGGTGATCAGGATCATCCGGCGCTCGCGGGACGTCGCGGCGGCGGAGCAGAGCCTGATGGGAAAGTTCCTGCTCTCGTCGGAGCAGGCGAAGGCGATCCTCGACATGCGCCTCGCCCGCCTGACCGCGCTCGAGCGCGAGGCGGTCGAGCAGGAGAAGGCGGAGAAGGAGGCGCTCGCAAAAACGCTGCGCGAGATCTTGGGCTCGCGGGAGAAGCTCGACCACCTGATCGTCGAGGAACTGCACGACCTCAAGACCCGCTGCGGCGACGCGCGCCGCACCCGCATCGTACCGGCGTTCACGGAGCGGACGCTCGAGGACCTGATCCCCGACACCAACGTCGTCGTCCTCGTCACCCGGGACGGCTACATCAAGCGCCTTCCCCTCGACCAGTACCGCCGGCAGCGCCGGGGCGGCCGCGGCCTCGTCCAGATGCAGACGAAGGAGGAGGACTACGTGATCCGTACGTTCGTCACCCGGACGCACGACGACCTGCTGTTCTTCACGACCCAGGGACGCGTCTACCGCCTGAAAGCGTACGAGCTCCCCGAGGGGAGCCGCCACGCGAAGGGGAAGGCCGTGATCAACCTCCTGCCGAAGCTGAAGGAGGGCGAGCGGGTCCAGACGCTGCTGCCCATGCACGACCTCACGGTCCCCGGGTCGCTGTTCTTTGCGACCCGTCGCGGGCTCGTCAAGCGCACGCTCCTCGACCAGTTCCAGAACATCCGCACGAACGGCATCCAGGCCGTCAACCTCGAGGAGGGCGACGAGCTCGTCGGCGTCGCGTTCGTCACCGACGAGTCCACCGAGCTCCTGCTCGCGACCCACGCCGGCCAGCTCGTCCGGTTCTCCCTCGGCGAGGTGCGCCCGATGGGCCGCGCCACGTACGGGGTCATCGGCGCCCGGCTCTCCGAGGAGAAGGACGACCACGTCGTCGCGATGGCGCCGGTGAGCGCGAAGTTCCCGACGCTCCTGACCCTCACCTCGACCGGCTACGGGAAGCGCAGCCCGACCGAGGATTATCGGGAGACGAAGCGCGGCGCCAAAGGGGTCCGGACGATCAAGACCGGCGGCCGCAACGGCTCGGTCGTCGCGGTGCTCCCGACGACCGACACCTCCGAGCTCCTCGTGACCACGAAGAACGGCATCACGATCCGGATCGCCGTGAAGACGATCCGTTCCCAATCGCGCAACACGCTCGGCGTCCGGGTGATCCGGCTCGACGAGGGGGACGAGGTGCGGGACGCGGTGCTGGTCGAGGCACCGACCGAGGGGACGAACGGCGACGGACCGCCGGCGGCCGACACCCCGGTCCCCGAGGAACCGGACGACGAGGAGGACGATGCCCCCGGTGACGGGCCGAAGCCGGCCCCCGACGACGACGAGGACGATCCGGACGACGACGGGGACGACGCTCCGGCGGACGACGGGGAGAGCAACGGTGGCTCGTCGACCGACGCGTCGTAGGCCGCGCCACCGCATCCTCCGCTGCCCGACCTGCGGCTCGACCGAGATCGACCTCATCGCCGGGATGATCACCGGCCAGATGTACCACTGCCGGAAGTGCAACTACCAGGGCGCCCTCGTCTTCGAGGAGGACGTCGCGGACGACGGGACCGTGCTCCCCTAGCGGGTGCTCACTCGTCCGGTTCGATCGACGCGAGGGTGCCGGGCACGCTCGGCGGGCGGCCGGCCTCGCGGGCGACCGCGGCCACGACCGCGAGCGCCCGCACGGTCGGGGCGACGTCGTGGGTCCGGACCAGCGCGGCGCCGTGCTCCGCCGCGATCACCGCGGCGGCGAGGCCGGCCTCCACGCGGTCGGCGGGGTTCGGGCTCCCGAGGATCGCGCCCAGGAACGATTTGCGCGACGCGCCGACGACGACGGGGTAGCCGAGGCTGCGGAACTCGCCGAGGTGGGAGAGGAGCTCGAGGCTCTGCTCGTGCGATTTGCCGAATCCGATGCCCGGATCGACGAGGATCTTCTCGGCCGCGATGCCCGAGCGGACCGCCTCGTCGGTCGCGCGCGCGAGGGCGCCGAACACCTCGCCGCGCAGGTCGCCGTAGGCGGTGTCGCCCTGCATCGTGGCCGGGGTACCGCGCATGTGCATCACGACCACCGCCGCTCCCGTCCGGGCGACGGTCCGGCGCATCTCCTCGGAGCGAAGCCCCTCGACGTCGTTCACGACGTCCGCGCCCGCGTCGACCGCGCGGTCCACGACCTCGGGGTGCCGCGTGTCGATCGAGATCGGCACCTCGAGCGTGCCGCGCAACGCCTCGAGTACCGGGCCGACCCGCTTCCACTCGGCGTCCGGGGAGACCGGGGTCGCTCCCGGCCGCGTCGATTCGCCCCCGATGTCGACCAGGCTCGCCCCTTCCTCCGCGAGTCGGTGCGCGGCGGCGACCGCGGCCGCCGGGTCGAGGAACTTCCCGCCGTCCGAGAAGGAATCGGGCGTCACGTTCACGACTCCCATCACGCGCGGGTGGTCTCCGACGGTGAAGGCGCCGTGCGCGCCGGGGACCGTCCGGGGGGCGTGCGCGGCGAACGCGCGCAGGGCCCGGTCGACCTCGTCCGCGAGCTCCTTCAGGCCGAACGGTTGCCGCCGGAGCTTCGGCAGCGCCCGTCGGTACTGCCCCCACGTGGCGAGAAGGATCACCGGGCTCGCCGGGACCGAGTGGTCGGCGATCCCGCGGGCGTGGGCCGCGTCGCCCCCCACCGAGAGCAGTTCCTGTTTCAGCAGCGGGGACGCCTTCAACGAGACGTCGGAGAGCCGGACCGGGAAGATGCGGCCCTTCCGCGTCATGATCCCGACCCCCTCCGGGTCGCTCTCGGTCCGTTCGATCTCCCGCGCGATCTCGCTCAGGCGGTCCCACTCGAGCACGCGGGCGCCGAACCGGTGCGACGCTCGGTGGTCGGTCGGCGTCTCCGGCACGTCCCGGGGAGGCGGCGCTCGATAATACGACCGTGGGCGGGGCGGGAAAGAGCGTATAGGGCCGGGGGTCGACTCCGACCCGATGGCGGCGGGTATGGTCGTGGCGGTCGAGGGCCCGTCGGCCGCCGGGAAAACGACCGTGCTCACCGCTCTCGGTGCCGGGACCGTACTGCCCGAAGCGTTCCGCCGACTTCGACCGAGTCCCTCGCTCGAATTCCGTACCTCAGCGGAGCTGCTGGCGCTCGAGCAGACGTTGCTCCTCGAAGAGGCACGTCGCTTTCGCGAAGCGACCGACCTCGCGCGCGACGGGGCGACGGTGATCGCCGATACCGGCTTCCTCGGTCCGTTGACGTACGCCGCGGCCCTGGTCGCAGCGGGACGGGCGCCCCCCACCGTGCTCGCGAACCTGGTCGACGCGGCCCGGTCCCTGGGAGAGCGGGGGCAGTGGGGCCTCGCCAACGCGTACCTCTATCTCGATACGCCGCCCGAGGTGCGCGCCACCCGGGCCGCCGCCGACCCCGCGGGGGCCTCGCCCGATCTCGCGGCCCGCCATCGCGCGATGGGCAGCCTCGAGCGGGCGTTCTATCTCGAACATTTTGCCCGCCTCTGGGGACCCCGGTTCTGCGTGGTCCGAGGCGACCGGCCGATCCCGGAGGTGGCCCGTGCGGTGGCGGGGGCGGTGGAGGCGCTCCGAGCTGCCCCGGAGGCGACGGTCCGGCTCGGGGATGTGCTGGGCCTCCTCATCGATACGGCGACCCCGACCGCCCCGCGGTAATCGTTATGAAGTCGACCCGGCCTCGCCCGCCTCCCGATGCGGCCCCTCGACGCCCTTCAGCAGAGCCTGCACAAGCGGGTGCTCGTGGAGATGAAGGGCGGACGCTCGTACCGGGGCGTGCTCGACGCGTACGACCAGCATCTGAACCTCGTCCTCTCCTCGGCGGAGGAGGTCGTGAAGGACGTCGTGACCCCGAAGAGCGGGATCACGCTCGTGCGCGGCGACTCGATCGTGTACATCTCACCGTAGGAGCTCGAAGATGACCAAGGGAACGGCATCCAGCCGCGGCGGCAAGATCGTGCACGTCATTTGCCGCCGGTGCGGCCGCCACGCCTACCACCGCCAGAAGAAGGTCTGCTCCTCGTGCGGCTTCGGCGAGACGGCGCGCCGGCGCGGCTACGACTGGGCGAAGCTGAAGCGGTAAGCCGACGCGGCCCGGAAACGGCCCGCTCGCCCGCGACCCAGAACCGAAGCGGGCGCTCCCGCTCGAGCCGGATCCCGATCCGGGGGCCGACGAGGATCCGGCGCGGGCGACGGGCTCGGGGCCACAGCCCGACCCGGGGGCTGCCGATCGCGTCGGCGCCATCGTCCGCGATCGTAATGCCGAGCGCGCGACACAGTCGGCCGGGGCCGGACGCGGCGACGGGGTCTCCGTCGGAGAGGTCCGCCGCCCGGAGGAGAACGGCCTCCCCGCGTCGCGCGACGAGGTTCGCGCAGACGACCTGGTGGATCCGGTACACGTAGAAGGTTCCCGGAGGTCCGAAGAGCGAGCGATTGCGACGGGTCGCGCCGCGAAATGCGTGGCCCGCCGCGTCCCCCCGGACGTACGCCTCCGTTTCGACCAGACGCGCCTCCCGCGACCCGGACCCGTCGGTCACGCGAAGGCGCGTCCCGAGGAGCGCCCGCGCGACCACGACTCCCGGCCGGTCGAAGAACGCCCGGCCGAGGCGCGCATCGGGAGACCGCTCAGAGGATCTTCCCCCGGTCCGCGAGCGCGTGGCCATCGACCGTGACGGCCCCCTCCCCGACCGTGATCCACGAAAGGTAGCGGCACCGGTTCCGGCCGCCGTAGAGCGAGTTCCCCCCGATCGCGATGGTGACGGTCCCCGCTTCCTCGTCCTCGGCGTGGGGCACCCCCGGCGCCAGGGCGGGATTCACCCCGATCGCGAACAGGGAGACGACGTGCGCGCCGCGGGGGGCGGAGCCGAAGTCCGCCTCGAACGCCTCCGCGCCCTCGGAGTACCAATAGTTGCGGAGCCGGCCGTTCTCGACCTCCCACTGGACGCCGGAGACCTTTCCCGACGAAAGGTAGCTCGGTCGGTTCGACACGATCGTTCCCTGCGTCGCATCCTCGTCGACCGCGACGGTGATCGACCCGCCCGGCGACGTCGCGAGGGTGCGCCCCGCGCGACGGTCCTCGGCGTCGACCGTCCCGTCGTCGATCCACGGGGCCCGGCCCCGGAGCCGCAGCGTCACATCCGTCCCGTTGGAGCCCGTCACACGGAGCGTTCGTCCGAGCGCCAGCAGGCGCCCCACCCGCTTCGCGTCCCGGGTCATCTGCGCGGCGTCCACCTCGGTGATCGCGCGGATGAGCTGGCTGCGCCACATCGCGCCCGGTATCGACCAGCGGTCGGCCTGCGCATCGGAGGCGTATCCGAGGAGGCAGCGGACCCCGCGGATCCCGGCGCGCCGGGTGCGCCGCAGCCACTCGTCGTCCGCCCCGAGGAACGGCGAAAGTTGACCCGGCGGGAGCGCCCGGAGCCGGGGGCGGTCGGCCGGACCGGGAAAGTACACGAGGGCGTCCGCGCGCGAGATCCCCGCGATCGCCGGGGCCGGCAGACCGGACCACCTCTCGGTCCGCGGCGCGACCTCGATGCTCTTCCAGAACGCGGGCTCGTCCTCGATGACCAGGAACGGCCGCGCGCCGAGTCGGCGAGCCTCGGTGACGCACGCGGCGGCCCACGGGAGGGTGTGGGTCCACGAAACGATCGCCAGATGCTCCCCGGAGCGCAGGTGCAGCGCGTTCCCCAGCAGGGCACGGGCAACACCCGGCGGGGTGGTCTCTCCCGTCACCATCCGGGCAGGTCGAGGCGAAGGCGCGTTAAAGAGAGGTGCCCGCGCGCAGCCGACCGACGATCCCCGGGGCGTCGCGCGGCGAGCGCGAAAGCGCCCGCGCCACCCGTACGATCAACCGACCGGCATCGTCGTACGGCCGTCGGAATCCGACCGGTCGCACCGCGCGCGGGAAGCGGGCCCAGCCACCGGTCCGGTCCGCGGCCCGACGCACGACCTCGGCCACGCGGCGACCGCGCGCGAAGTCCGCGAGGTCCCGACGGACGTCGGGCGGCGCGCCCCGGCGGCGAAGCACCGAGAGGAGGGTGACGATCTTCTCGGGACGGTGCCGGCGCGATCGCCGGCCCGCGCCGAGCGTTCCGTTGAAGTAGAGGAACGGCCCGCCCAGCTCGATCGCTTCGAGGAGGGTGCGACTTCCCGTCACGATCCGCAGGTCCGCGCGGGCGAAGCGGCGCCGCCACCCGGCCGGGGGCACCGGCCCGGTGTCGAGATCGGCGCGACCGGAGGGCAGCCGGACCTTCCACGGGCGAGGAGAACGCACGTACAGACGGGGCGGTTCTTCGGCTCCCGAGAGTCCGTGGAGGATGCCGGGCGCGAGGCGTTCGGCGCTCGCGGGGCTCGCGTACCAGACCCACTCGCGCGAACGCGACGGGTCCCGCTTGGGTCGTGGGATCCGGGGCCAGAGCGGACCGGTCTGCACCGCGCTCGGGAATTCCCGCGCGAACGCCGCGCTCGGCTCGAATCCGGCGAAGAGGTGAGCGACGTTGGGCCGGTCGAACGCCCGGAAGCGGTGGAACGCCGCGCGAAACCGTTCGAGCTCTCCGTTCGCCCGGGAACGCGCGAGCCCGGCGGGGAGGTCCCGGTGCCCCACGCCGCCTTCCCGCAGGCGTTCGCGATCCTCGTGGCGCGAGGGCAGCATCCGAGCGAACTCTTCGAGGCTGATGTGGACGGTCGACGCGGAGCCGTACGCGCGCTCGATATCGGCGCACTCGAGCTCCCACGGTCCTCCCCGCCCGAACGCCTCGCTCCGGCTCGGGGCGGCGCTGACCCCCCACGCGGCCGCGAACGTGATCGCCGCCGCCGCCCGCGGCCGCAGCCGGTCCCGTCGTGCGTGCGGCGGCCAGTCCCACGGACCGTCCACGGAGCGCGGGAGCGGTCGGCCGGGCCGGCGATACAGAACGATCGGGAACCCGGCCCGGGCGAGCTCCCGGCCCGCGGCGAGCACCTCCTCGATGTCGCCGAGCCCGCCCCCCACCACGGCGGGGAGGAGGTAAACGTCGACCCCGGGGCGCGCGGGGTGGTCAGCCGATGGGCCGGTAGAGCGTCCAGATCGAGAGCGCGTCGTGGAACCCTCCTCCGAGCAGCGCCGCCCGGCCGCGGACGTTGGCGACGGGCACCTGCGCGATGATCCGGGGCGCGCCGCGCCCGATGCACCAGTCGATCCCGGTCCGGATCAGGGCCGCGGCTTCGGGCCCCTCGACGCCTTCGGCGATGATCGGGTCGGAGAAATGCGCCGCGGTCGTGATCGCCCCCGAGGCAGCACCGAGGTATCCCTCCGGGCCGCGGCCGCGGTCGATCACCCACGCGACCGACTCGCTCTGGAGCAGTCCGTCGACGAAGGTCCCGGGCCGCAGCGCGCTCTCCCGGACCGGGAGCACCTCGGCGACTTCGGGAGGCCGGGCACGCATCGCGACCTCGACGAGCGGTTTCGCGTCCTCCTTGCGGAACGGTCGGACCACCGGGGACGGCGCTCCGGAGAGCGGCGCGTTCGCCTCGCGGACCACGAGGTTGGTCTCGCGGAGGCTCCGGTACCCGACGCGCTCGTAGAGCGCCCGAGCCGGGGTGTTGTTCGCCAGGACGTCGAGCGCGACGTACTTCCGGCCGGTCGCCTGGGTCGCGACCAGGGAGCGCTGCAGCAGCGCCTGCGCGTGCCCCCGCCGACGGTACCCGGGGTCGACCACGACCATGCTGAGATATCCCGCCCGCTCCGGGAACGAAAGGAGCGTCGTCGCCACGACGCGGCCGTCCTCCTCGACGACGAAGAACCGGAATACCGGTCGCCCGAACAAGCGCAGGAGCCCGAGGAGGAGCCGGGTATCGAAACGAAACAGTCGCCGCACGACCTTCTCGAACCCTTCCGGCCGGGTCCCGAGGATCGCCTCCTCTTCCGGGAAGTACTTCTGGAGGAACTCGAAGATACGGTCCGCGTCCGCGCGCTTCATGTCCCGGATCATGCGCCGTCCTCCTCGTCCCCGGTGGACGGGATCGCGATCTCGAACAACGCCCGCAGGGTCGGGGGCGCCTGGTCGAGGGCGATCTCCGGTTGCGGTAGACGGGCGAGCCGGTCGAGCTCTTCCTCGGAGAGCCGCTCGCGCACGTCGAGAAGGACGCGGTGCACCAGCGGGTCGGGGGTACCGCGGGTGAGTCGGCCGAGCGCCTGAACGGCCGCGTCGAACAGTCGGCTTTCCGCGTCGGAGCGCAACGGAGCATCGCTCGTGTCGTCCACGTCCCGGAGCCCCACCTCATCGGCGTCCCCCGGCCGCACGCCGTAGAGAAGGCGGACGAGCTCGTCCCGCGCCCCGTCGTCGGCGAGCCGGCCGAGCGCCCAGATCGCGGCGAGCTTCACTTCGGCCGCCGGGTCGTTCAGCTCCTCGCGAAGGCGCGGGGCCGCCTCGGTCAGGCCGAGCCGGCCGATCGCGTACGTGGCGCCGCGGCGGGGCCATGGGTGGTCGTCGCGCAGCAGCTCGAGCAGCACGGGAAGGTCGTCCAGTCCCCCGGCCGCGCCGAGGGCGATCGCGGCGGCGCCGCGCACGGCCCAGGAGACGTCGCGCGTGTGCTGGAGGGCGGCCGACCGCGCCTCGGGGACCCCGAGGTCGCCGAGCGCGTGGAGGGCGCAGACCCGCACCCAATGCGCGGGGTGGTCCGACGAGAGGAGCAGTGCCGGCACGGCGTCGACCGAGCCGATCCGGCCCAGTGCGACGAGCACCGCCGGCTTCTCCCAGGTGCCGGGAGCCTCCAGGCGCTCCAGGAGCAGGGGGACGCTCGCCCGGTCGCGCTGCCGGCCGAGGACGACCGCGGCCGCCACGCGCACGCGGCGGGCGGGGTCGGAGAGGAACGAGCGGACGCGTTCTACGACCCCGGGGTCGTGGCGACGGCCGAACCCGAGCACCGCCTCGCGGCGGACCCGTTCGTTCGCGTCGGCGAGCAGCGGAGCGAGAGCGAGCGACGACGACTCGGTCGCGATCGCGCCGAGCGCCGCGGCGACCGCCTGGCGGACCTCCGCGGACGGGTCGTCGGCGTGCCGCGCGAGGGCCGGCACCGACCTCGGGTCGGCGAGGGCGCGCAGGGCGCCGGCGACCCGCCCCCGAACGAACGCCTCTGCGTCGTCGAACGCGCGCTCCAGCGGCTCCCGGCTCTCCGCGCGGCCGACCGACCCCAGCGCCTCGGCTGCGCTCGAGCGGACGCCCGGGTCCGGGTCGGTAAGCGACACCTCGAGGGAGCTGCGCGCCCGCGGGTCCTTCAGCAGTCCGAGCGCGATCGCGGCCGTCTGGCGCAGACCGGGCGACGGGTCCGACAGCGCGGTGAGGAGCGGCGTGAGGTCGTCGAGCCGTCCCTTCCGGACGCTCTGACGGATCGAGGCGGCGCGTCGGGACGGGGTCTCCGTCGCGCGGCGCCGCCCCTTCTTGGCGGCCGGTCGGGGGCGCGTCGCGCGGCGCGGCTTGGAGTCCACGTAGGTATCGACGCCGCCGGTCCCTAAAAGTCTCCCCCGGCGCCCGCGTCGTCCATCGCGGTCTGCGCGATCGCTTCCGGGGAGCGGTACGGACCTCGCTCGGGCGGCGGGCCGACCCCCCAGCGCGCGAGGAGGCTCGCGCGGTCGACACCGAGCGGGGCGAGCAACGTCTCCGCGCCGCGCGCGAGGAGCTCGAGGTACGCCCCGACGTCGTACGCCTCGTCGCCCGTGAGGAGCTCGGCCGCCCGGACGCGCTGCCGGTAGGAGCGGCTGCGCCGGTCGAGGATCACGTAGCGGACCTTCTCGCCCGCGGAGCGCGCGGCCCCGGCCTCCTCGAGCTGGCGGAGCGCGGCGACCGAGTCCGTGAACGTGACGAACGCGCCGGGTTCCTGGCCGATCCGGTGCGTGATCAGCAGCTCGTCGACGGGCCACGCGCCCGACCTCAGGCGCTCCGCGAACAGGTCGGCCCGCGCGAGGGCTCGGGGCAGGCGCGCGCGGACGCCGTCCGCGTCCCTCGCGTCGCGGAACAGCGTCAGGACCTCGTGCTCGAACCGCCGCACGAGCCCCGTCGTGTCGTGGCGCCGCCCGCCGATCCCCCGGAGCTTGAACTCGCCGGTCTCGTACATGCCGTAGTAGCGGTTCGGCACGCCGAGCCCGTGCGTCGTGGCGGGGAGGAACAGGATCCAGCGGTACCGACCCTCGTAGCCGAGCGGGAGGTCGAACCGCTCGCTCATCGCGCGCGCGAACGCGACCGGGTCCGGAGGCCGCTCCGGGTCGAGCGGGCGGAGCCACAGCGAGTCGACGATCCCGTGGATCACGCGGTACCCGGCCGCTTCGGACGCCGGGACCAGGTCGGCGAGGAGCTTCCGGGCGTAGGCGTTGATCGCCTCGTGGCACTCGATCCGCCCGAACCGCGCGTTCCGGTACCCCTGGTAGCCGAACGCGGTGACGAGGATCCATTTCAGCATCTTCACGCGCCGCTTCAGCCGCAGCGCCTCGTCCGGCGGCGTCTCGGGTCGCTTCGCCGCGGCCTTGTACGCCATCCGGCGCGCGAGGAGCGGGGCGAGGGTCCGGGGGATGAGCCCGACCCGGCGCGTGCAGGAACGGTAGCCGAGCCCGGGCGCCCGGATCGGGCTCGCGGGGCAGCACCGGCACTCGAGCGTCTCCGCCGAGAGGTTGTTCCGCACCATGATCGACGGGTAGAGGCTCGCGAAATCGAACTCGTCGATGTGGTCGTGGACGCCGACCGGCGGGAGGAAGATCACGCCGCCGCGGTCGGCGGCGACGAGGTGGTCGGCGCGCCGGAAGTTCTCGGGCCGGTTCTTCTTCCACGGCACGTGCGCGCCGAGCGCGCGGGCGTGCGCCATCTCCATCGCGGTGAAGCACGTCCCCGGTGACTGGCGCACGACGGTCGACATCGAGAGGCGGGAGAGCCGCGCGGCGTCCACGAGCCCGGCGATCTCCGCGTCGTCGAACAGGAACGAGTTCTCCCGGTCCAGGTGGAACCGCCCCGGTGCGGGGTACGCCGCGTCCCGGTGGCGGACGACGCCGTACGATTCGTACGAGCTCGCTTTCCGGGTCGGCCGGAACGGCGCGCGCTCGCGCCCGAGCTCGAACTCCTGGGGGCCGAGGCCGCGCGCCGCCGCGCGCCGGTAGAGCCACGGGAAGTCGAACGAGTCCCCGCCCTGCGTCAGGATCACGTCCGGGTCGGTCCGCGCGAGCTCGCCGAGGAGCGCGCGCAGGAGGTCCTCCTCCGGCCCCTCGAGCGTCACGTCCCCGAGGCGCACCGATCCGATCTCGGCGCTCGGCGGCGGGATCCGTCCGCGCCGCTCCCCGGCGAGGTGGACCTCGAGCCGCGCGACGCGGAGCGGCGGGGTTGCATAGTCGATCGTCTCCGCCGGTTCGGTCGCCGTGAGCGCCGCGCCGGTCCCCGCGACCGGGGCGAACGGGTAGAGCGCGTGGGCGAGGTGGTACAGCTGCGGGGGGGCGAGGTCGACGTCGTAGAGGAGGAACCGCTCGAACCCGCCGAGCGCGTCGATCGTCCGGGCGAGCGAGCGTCGGTACGGGTTCCGCGCCGGCACGACCGAGAGGACGCTCCGGGGCCGCCGGTCGTAGAGCGACGGGGCGAGCACCTCGCGAGTCACCTCAGCGACGGCGCGGTCCGAGGCGAGACGCCGGGCGAGCGCGTCGAGCTCGCTCCGCGGCCCGTCGACCAGGAACGGCGGCCGGAACTCGACCGCGGTGCGCCGCACCCGCCCCGAGCGCCGCTCCTTCCGCCAGAGGACGACCGAGCGCCCGTCGTCGCTCTCGGTGATGTCGAGGAGCCAACCGTCCGCGGTCGGGGCCGCGGGGTCTCCGGTCAACGCGCGGCCGGCTTCGCGGACGGCTCGGCGGGGAGCCGGCGCGCGAGGTCGAGGAGGACGGAGAGCAGGATCGACTCGAGAAGGTCCGGGCTCCCCACGTACGTCGCCTGCGCGGCGTAGCGGCGGGCGCCGGTGCGGAGCGTCTCGAACGCGGCGCGCTCCTCGGGCGTCGTGAGGAGCCGGGCGAACTCGTCCCAGCGTTTCATCCGCTCTTCGAGCGCCTGGCGGTACGTCGGGGCGGTGCGCCCCATGCGATCACCTCCTCGGTGGTGGACCCTCCGCCGAACTCCTCCATCCCCCGCTGCCCGCCGGGCCGGGGGACGATCGAGAGGCGGGCGTCGTCGCGGAGCGCGCGGAGCTTCAGCGTGCCCCGGCCGCGCACGAACGAGACGAGGTCGGCCCAGCGCGGTCCTTCGTCGGTGAGCCCGGGGAACCGCTCGAGGCCGCCCGGGTTGAGCGTGAGGAGGAGCGGGACGCGGACCGAATCGGCGAGGGCGCGCAGCGTCCGCGCGACGTGACGCAGGAGCGCGGCGCGCTCGTCGTCCGGCACTTCGTCCGCGGCGAAGAGGGCCGGGAGGTCGTGGGCGATGAGAAGGGTCGGCCGGTGGCGGCGCGCTTCCGCGGCCCAGCCGTCGACGAGCGCGACCATCTGGTAGGCGGTGAACGCGCGGGCGAGCCGGACGCGGTGGAGCGTCTCGGTCGGGTCGACGCCGAAGACGCGGCCGAGCTCACCGACACGGTACGGATGGAACCGGTTCGCCCCCTCCAGGAGCGAGACCCGCCCTTTCGCGAGCGCGCTTCCGGCGTAGAGGATCTCCAGCACCGGCTCGACGGCGGCGCGCGGACCGGTCCAGATCGTCACCTCGCCCGGTGCGAAGCGGCGTTCGAGCCAGGGGAACAACGCGGGCTCGGGAGGAAGGATCGGGACGGCGCGGCGCCGGCGTGCGCCGTGCGGTGCGAGACGGATTGGCGCGACCGGGGCTTCGGGCCGGGCGCGCGGTGGCTCGGGCTCGTCGGGGAACCAGTACGGGTGGTACCGCGGCTCCGCCTCTGGCGCGAGCGTGGGCTCGACCTCGAAGAGCTCGGACATCGGCGATACCGACCCATCGAGGGCCCGGTCCGCTCTAAAGCGGCGGCTCGGGAGACGTTGAAACGGCTCCGGGAACGGAGCGTTCCCGGACGCTCGACGCCTCTCGAAGACCGAATCCGTTGGGAATAGTTTCACGCCGGATTTATAGGCGAAAACCAAGTTGCATGGGAGGCGGATGACCTCGACCCCCCCGGCCGCGGGAAGCCCGTCTCCCGACGCCGCGGTTCCGCCGTCGCCCCCGTCTACCGCGACCGCTCCCCCGGGACGGCGACCGTCGACGACCGTGCGCATCGCTCTCCTTACGGTCGTCGTGGTCGTGATTGTCGTCCTTGCGCTGCTGTTCGCCGGAATCCTTCCCGGCCTAGGAGGGGGCCCGAGTTCGGGAAAAGGGGTCTCATACGTGACGGCCCGATCGGCCGCTGACTCGGCCGCAGCGAGGGTGGGCGGGGCGCCGTGGTATCCGGTGGCCATATCGGCCCTCGATTCGACCAGTGCCTTCGCCGGCGTGTACGCAGAACCGACCTGCTATTGCGGGATCAACATCACCACGACACTCAACTCCACGAATCTCGAAGTCCCGGCGGATCGAAATTCGCTGTCGTCCGGCCTCTCACCCTGGTGGACTTTCCTGTACAGCAACGGAACGACCAACCACGACGACGAGGCTGTGATACTGGTGGTCGTGGTGCTGAACGGCACCGCCGTCCCGATCGAAACGGAAACGAGCTCCGGTTTCCAGGGGGTCCCTCGCGCGCTGCCCAGTGCGGGCCTCCTTGACTCCCCCGCCATTATGAGCGCCGCCGTTGCGTCGAACTCCTCGTTCTTCAACGCGCATCCCTCGCTCAACGCGACGCTGACGTTCAACAACGCTACTGCGGAATTCGGTGGTGAGTTCTGGTTCGCGTACTTCACTACGTGCAATTTGGCGCCGATGGAGTACAATTCGACGAGCGTCGCGTATCCCGGATTCCAGTACTCGGTCGGGATCAGTGCGACTACCGGACTGAACATCGCCTCGCAGGGGCTGGTGAGCGACGAGCAGTGCCACCGTAACGCATAGGTCCTGCGCGACCTCCCTCCCCGGGCTTCGGCCGTCGGTGTGCCCGGCGCCCTTCGGGGCCTCGAGTTCGGTGGCCACGATTCGAACGAACGAGCCGACCGCTACATATCCAACCGTGCGACCCCGGACGGCTGCGGCAGGCCGAGCTGCTCGGCGAGCGATCGGCCGTTCGTCGCGGCGTCCCCGCGGAAGTGGTTGTTGAAGAACCCGTAGACGGTCTCCGCGCTCTCCGCGAGCGTTCGCACGCGCGGGACCCACGCGGCGATCTCCTCGGCGGAGTACGTGTAGTCGTACCAGATCGGGTTGCCGTGCCCGTGCCAGCGGATGTAGGCGAACGGCGCGGTGACGCGCAGATCGATCGGAAGGTGCGGTCCGTCGACGATCACGTAGGCGAGCCCGAACTCCTCGAGCAGGCGGTACGACTCCGGGACGAGCCACGACCGCTCCCGGAACTCGACCGCGACCGGGAGGTCGCGCGGTAGGGAGGAGTAGAACGCCCGGACCGTCGCCTCCTCGAACGGTAGGGAGGGCGGGAGCTGGAGCAGCGCCGCCACGAATTTTCCGGCATCGCGGATCGGTTTCAGTACGGCCAGGAACCGCTGGAGCTCCTCGTCGGTCCCGACGAGCCGGAGGTCGTGCGTGATCGTTTGCGGGAACTTAGCGGCGAATCGGAAACTCGAGGGGGTGCGTCGTACCCACGACGCCGCGACCGCCGGTGCCGGCAACCGGTAGAACGTCGAGTTCACTTCGACGATCGGGAAGAGACCGGTGTAGTACCGCAGCTTGTCCGACGCGCCGTGCGGGGGATAGACCCGACCGACCCACTCCGGGTAATCCCAGCCGCTCGTGCCGAGCAGGATCTTCCCCACGGTCGCTCGGACCGCCCAGACACCGGCCGCCGTTAACGCCTGCTTCGCCCGTGGAGGGTGATTACCGTTCGAGAGAACGACGACCGGGGTAGAAATACCGTCGAACCTGCTGGTGGCCTCCGCCGAGTACCCGACGGCATCGGAGGCAGCGAGGCATGGTGGAAAAACGGACCCTGGCGTTCGGAGTGTTGTTCCTCGTCGACCTCCTCCTCTCGGTCGTGATGCTCGCCACCGACAAGAATCTCCAGACGGACTTCGGTGGCGTGTCGGCATACTACTCGCATTGGTACGGGGTCCTCGCCATGGCCGTGCTCGACCTCGTGGTCGGCGCCGTGCTCATTGCAGCCTCCCTACCGGGCCCCGGCGCGAAACTCTCGCCGCGGGCCCGTCGGGCCGGACTCGCCGCGGCCCTCCTGTGGGGGATCGTCGCGATCGGCGCCATGGTCGGGGTCGTGACTGCGTACTCGCAGGTCGGGTTCACGTCGGAGAGCATGTTCGAGCAGTACCTGTTCAACCCGACCCCGTTCAAGGGAGCGCTGTCGTACATCCCGTGGCTCTACGATGCGTTGCTCGCCGCGTACGTCGTGACGGTGATCGTCGGCATCGTGGCCCTCTTCGGCAAGCCCGCGCCGGCCCCGACCTCGTAGGCAGACCCCTCAAGGGGAACCGCTAAGAGGTCGCCGACCTCCGTACGGAACGGATGGTCCAGGTCGACATCGACATTGCGAAGTGCACGGGCTGCTCGCACTGCAAGGACGTCTGTCCGGTCAACGTTTTCGAGCTCCGGCCCCGGGACCAGGTTCCCGACGTCGTGGACGACCCTACGGTCGGTGCCAAGTTCCAGTTCCGGGGCGAGAAATCGCTCGCGGTGCTCGGGCCGGAATGCATCGTCTGCGAGGCGTGCCTCTTCGAGTGCGAGGGCGAGTGCATCCTCATCACGGACGACGAGAAGCACGTCCACCAATCCACGTACAAGTAGTGCCACCGGCCGCCGGAAAACGACCCCCGGTTCGACGGCTTTTCGGAGCGCGGCCGGCAGGCGTTAAATAGACGGCGGCCCCGCCGGGGAGGCCGTGCCCGATACCTCGATTCCGGGGGGCCGCACTGTCGTTCTGGGCGAGCGCGAGCTCGCGATCGGTTTCCGCCTGATCGGGCTCAAGGACGTCATCGACGTGACGCCGGAGAACGCGGTCGAACAGTTCCAGCGCGTGATGAATGATGGCTCGTTCAACCTCGTGATCGCGAGCCAGTCGATCCGCCCCAAGCTGTCCGACGCGCAACGGGCGCACGCGGACTCCTCGCTCACCCCGCTCGTCGTCTTCGTCCCGACCCCGACCGGCTCGTTCGAGGTCGAGAGCATCAACGCGCTCGCGAAGCGCGTCCTCGGCGTCACGCTCGCAGTTCCGAACTGATCGAAGGAGCGGGGGAGAGAACCATGGGAGTGGTGGGTCGAGTATCCGGTCCGGTCGTTATCGCCGATGGCCTCGAAGACGCGAAGATGTTCGACGTCGTGCGCGTCGGCTCGCAGGGTCTCGTCGGGGAGATCATCCGCCTCGTGAGCGGGACGGCCACTGTCCAGGTGTACGAGGATACCACGGGCATCCGTCCGGGCGACCCCGTCGAGAACACCGGGCAGGCGCTGTCGGTCGAGCTCGGTCCGGGACTCCTGAAATCGATCTACGACGGCGTCCAGCGTCCGCTCGATGTCATCCAGAAGAGCCTCGGCGACTTCATCACCCGAGGGTTCGTCGCGCCTCCCCTCGACGAGAAGGCGAAATGGGAGTTCACCGCCACCGTCTCGGCCGGTGACGAGGTCACGGCGGGGACCGTGCTCGGCACGGTCCAGGAGACGCCTCTCATCCTGCACAAGATCCTCGTCCCACCGGGCGTCGCGGGCACGATCTCCAGGATCGCCAGTGGCACCTACACGATCCGCGACCCGATCGGCCAGATCAAGACGGGAACGGGCAACCAGCCGCTCTTCCTGAGCCACAAGTGGGTCGTCCGCGTCCCGCGGCCGGTCCAGCAGAAGCTGGCTCCCGGGATCCCGCTCATCACCGGCCAGCGCGTCGTAGATTCGTTCTTCCCGGTAGCGAAGGGTGGAACGGCGTGCGTGCCGGGCCCGTTCGGGTCCGGGAAGTGCGTCGCGGGCGACACCCCGGTGCAACTGGGAGACGGTTCGATAGCGCCGATCGAAGAGGTCTACCAGAAAGCTCGGCGCCACGCCGATGTTCGCGTGGACGGTGCTGAGGAATGGCTCACGACCCGGGTTCCTACTCGCCTCTTTTCGCTCGTCGGCGACCGACTCGTTCCGAGCGAGACCCGCACCCTGTACCGTGGGATGACCGACTCGCTCGTTCAAGTTCGGACCCGGAGCGGACGCAAGGTCCGCGTTACCCCGGTCCACCGCTTGTTCACCGTCGCTTCGGACGGAACGCTCCGGGAGACTATGGCGCGCGACCTCGCTCCGGGCGATTACGTCGCGTCCGTCCGCAAGCTGCCTGCACCCGACTCCGATGCGCGACTACACCTGAAGATCCCTGCGCTGAGGCGCCGCGGGAAGTCGATTCTTGTCCCCGACGTGATGGACCCGATGCTCGCGGAGTTCCTCGGGATGTTCGTGGCCGAGGGTTACGTGCGCGGCCCCTCCACGGTCGTGTTCACCAACTCCGATGAGAGGCTACGAATTCAGTTCCTTGCATTGACCAAGATCCTCTTCGGGATTGACGGGAGAGTCGAGTTCCAGGTCGGCAAGACTCCGAACGTCCTCGTGCACAGCCGCCAACTGGTCGACGTGCTTGCCCAACTCGGGACAGGAGCGCTTGCCGCGGAGAAGCGGATACCATCCACCGTTCTCGCGTCCACGAACCAAACTCTGCGCTCCTTCCTGCACGGTTACTACCTCGGCGACGGTTCGTTCTCGGGCGCAGAGGTCGAGCTTTCGACGGCGAGCCGGGAACTCCAGACCCAACTCACCTACGCCCTCGCCCGATTCGGGGTTCTATCGGTGATGGGCTCCCGAATCGTTGACGGAACGCCCTACTACCGCGTGTTTGTTCGAGGGGTGGCGAATCTTACCAACCTCGCGAACGCGATCGGATCCGCCGGTACGAAAACCGACGCAATCCGTCGATACGTCGATTCGACCCGCGCCGGCCCTCTCGGCATCGACGTCGTGCCACTCTCCGTCGATACGATTCGTGAGCTGTATCACGCGCGGACTCACTACTCCGCCCTCACCGAGCAGGGGGTCGAGATTTCGAACTACCTCGGCAACGGGGAGCGCATGAGCGCCCCGACGTTTCATCGGTTCATGGGTGTTTCCGACCGCGCGCACGCTCCAGGTCCCACGGAGGAGAACGCGTCCCGCCTCGATCACTTGCTCGAGTGGATCTTCTGCGACGAGGTCGTGGAAGTCGTCGAGGACCCGAACGGACCGTTCCCGGTCTACGACTTCTCGCTGCCCGACCACGAGAGAAACTTTGTCGGGGGGTACGGGGCGATCCTCCTCCACAACACCGTCATTCAGCAGCAGCTCGCGAAGTGGGCCGACTCGGACGTCGTCGTCTACGTCGGATGCGGCGAACGTGGCAACGAGATGACGGAGGTGCTCGCCACCTTCCCGACCCTCGTCGACCCGAAGTCCAAGCGGCCGCTGATGGAGCGGACGATCCTGATCGCCAACACCTCGAACATGCCCGTCGCCGCGCGAGAGGCGAGCGTGTACACCGGGATCACGATCGCGGAATACTACCGCGACATGGGCTACGACGTTGCGCTGATGGCCGACTCCACGAGCCGGTGGGCCGAAGCGATGCGGGAGATCTCCGGCCGTCTGGAGGAGATGCCCGGTGAGGAGGGATACCCGGCGTACCTCGGACGACGCATCGCCGAGTTCTACGAACGGGCCGGCCGGGTCGTCACGCTCTCTCCCGACCAGCGCACCGGCTCGATCACGGTCGTCGGGGCCGTATCGCCGGCCGGCGGCGACACGTCCGAGCCGGTGAGCCAGAACACGCTGCGCGTCACGCGCGTCTTCTGGGCCCTGGACGCCTCGCTCGCGTCCCGGCGGCACTTCCCGTCGATCAACTGGCTGCAGAGCTACTCGCTGTACATCAACGACCTCGAGCCGTGGTTCGGGCAGAACCTCTCGAAGGAGTTCGTTCCGCTCCGGCAGAAGGCGCTCGAAATGCTCCAGAAGGAGTCGGAGCTCCAGGAAATCGTCCAGCTCGTCGGCGTCGACGCGCTCCCCGAGCGGGAGAAGGCGACCCTCGACGTGGCGAAAATGCTGCGGGAGGATTACCTTCAGCAGAGCGCGTACGACGACGTCGACACGTACACATCGATCCAGAAGCAGTTCCGTATGCTGAAGGCGATCCTGTCGTTCGGTGACCGGGAGCAGGAAGCGGTCGGCAAGGGCGCGACCGTCGCCCAGATGCAAAAGCTCCCCGTGCGCACGAAGCTGTCGCGCATGAAGTGGATCCCCGAAGCGGACCTGCAGAACCAGTTCGACGAGCTCGAGCTTGAAATGGGCCAGGCCGTGACCCAGGTCGCCGCGGCGGGAGGCGCCTGACCATGGCGACGAAGGCTGCCGCCGCCACAGCACCGCAGCACGACGTTCCCATCGACTACCGGACCGTCGACCGGGTCACAGGGCCGCTCCTGTTCGTCCGCGAGGTCGCCAACGCTGCCTACGGAGAGATCGTCGAGATCTCCCTTCCGAACGGTGAACGCCGCCAGGGCCAGGTGCTCGACTCGCGCAAGGGTCTCGCGATCGTCCAGGTGTTCGGCCCGACGATGGGCATGAACGTCGAGCAGACGAGCGTGAAGTTCCTCGGTAAGGTCGCCACCCTCGCCGTCTCGGACGAGCTCCTGGGGCGCGTCTTCAACGGACTCGGCGAGCCGCGCGACGGCGGCCCCAAGATCGTCAGCGACCGCGAGCTCGAGATCGTCGGGAACGCGATGAACCCGTACTCGCGCGAGGAGCCGAGCGAGTTCATCCAGACCGGGATCTCGACGATCGATGCGATGAACACCCTCGTGCGGGGCCAGAAGCTCCCGATCTTCTCGGGAGCGGGTCTCCCGCACAACCAGATCGCCGCGCAGATCGTCCGCCAGGCGAAGCTGCG
The DNA here is from genome assembly GCA_035504595.1 of Thermoplasmata archaeon. Taxonomy (GTDB): domain Archaea; phylum Thermoplasmatota; class Thermoplasmata; order Lutacidiplasmatales; family UBA184; genus Lutacidiplasma. The sequence goes on from DATJRQ010000014.1 coordinate 30,234, forward strand.
GAACTCCACCGAGGGGTTCGCGGTCGTCTTCGCCGCGATGGGGATCACGAGCGAGGAGGCGAACTACTTCCTCAAGGAGTTCGAGACGACCGGAGCGCTCGAGCGCGCGGTCGTGTTCCTGAACCTCTCCTCCGACCCGTCGATGGAGCGCGTCGTGACGCCCCGGATGGCGCTCACCGCCGCGGAGTTCCTCGCCTACGAGCGGGACCTCCACGTGCTCGTCGTGCTCACCGACATGACGAACTACTGCGAGGCGCTCCGCGAGGTCTCGGCGGCGCGCGAGGAGGTGCCGGGTCGCCGCGGGTATCCGGGGTACATGTACACCGATCTTGCGACCATCTACGAGCGCGCGGGGAAGATCCACGGCCGCAAGGGATCGATCACGCAGCTCCCGATCCTCACGATGCCGGCCGACGACGTGACGCACCCGATCCCCGACCTGACCGGGTACATCACCGAGGGCCAGGTCTACGTCAGCCGCGATCTCCAGCGCCGCGGCCTCTACCCGCCGATCGACGTGCTGCCGTCCCTTTCCCGGCTCATGAACCAGGGGATCGGCAAGGACCGGACCCGCGAAGACCACCGCGGCGTCGCGGACCAGCTGTTCGCGATGTACGCGACGGGCAAGGACCAGCGCGCGCTTTCGGCGATCGTCGGCGAGGAGTCGCTCTCCGCGATCGATCGGCTCTACCTCAAGGGCGCCGACCGCTTCGAGGCGGAGTTCGTGAACCAGCGCCCCGACGAGGATCGGACGATCGACCAGAGCCTCGGGATCGCGTGGGACATCCTCTCCGAGTTCCCGGACTCCGAGCTCAAGCGGATCCGGCCCGAATACGTGCAGAAGTACCGCGTCGCGGCGACGAAGGGCGAATCCGGGTGACCTGGCGGGACGGAGGAGGGCGACCGTGGCGCGCGAGAACGTTCGACCGACCCGCTTGGAGCTCCTCCGGACGCGTCGCCGGATCGTCGTCGCGAAGAAGGGCCTCAACCTGCTGAAGTTGAAGCGGACGGCGCTGATCGTCGAGTTCTTCTTGATCTCGAAGGAGGCGATGCGGCTGCGCGGCGACCTCCAGGCGAAGATCGCGCGCGGCTACGAGTCGATCCGGATGGCGGAGATGATGGAAGGGCCGACCCGGCTCGAGAACATCTCGATGCTGCTCCCCGACGTGCGCGCCGTCAAGGTGACGACGAAGAACGTGATGGGGGTCCGCACCCCGCGCGTCGACCCCGGCGGCTACGCGCCGGTCGCCCCGGCGGAGCTCCTCGATCTGCCCGCGTCGATCCAGGAGTCGATCCGCCACTTCCAGGGGATCTACTCCGTCGTCCTCGACATCGCCGAGAAGGAGAACGCGCTGCGGCGGCTCCTCAAGGAGATCGAGAAGACGAAGCGCCGCGCGAGCGCCATCGAGAACGTGCTCGTGCCCCGGCTCCAGGAGACGGTGCGGTACATCAAGTTCCGATTCGACGAGATGGAGCGGGACTCGTTCAGCATGCTGAAGGCCGTGAAGCGCAAGATGGAGCGGGAGGAAGCCGGTGCCGCCGTCTAACTCCGCCGTGCGCTGGTTCGCCGCGATCCGGGGCGTGAGCCTCGTCGCGAAGCTGCTCGCCGTCGCCGTCGTGGCGGTGCTCGCGGTCAAGATCTGGGGGGGACTCTGATGGCGACCGAGGCCGTCCCGCCGCCGGACGTCGGTCTCGACGCGCTGCGCCGGATCAAGTCCGTCGAGTCCGAGTGGGAGCAGCGCCTCGCCGCCGATCGGGAGAAGGCCGAGGCGACCCTCCAGCGGCTGCGCGAGGAGACCGAAGCCGCCGTGAAGGCGACCCAGGCCGAAGCGGAAGAGGAGCGCGCTCGGGCCGTGGGGGCCGCCCGGGCCGGGGCCGATCGCGAGGCGGCGGCGATCCTCGCGGACGGGGAGCGGGCCGCGGCCGAAGCGGCGCGCGGCGAAGGCAAGCATCCGGCCGACCGGAAGGACGCCGTCCTCACGGCGGTCCTGGCCGATTTCGTCAGCGACTGAGGCCGACGAGATGGGCGTCCTGCGGCCGGAGAAGATGGTCCGGGTCGGCCTTCTCGGCCTCAAGGCCGACGAGGAGCAGATCCTGACGCTCCTTCACGATCTGAGGATCGCCCAGATCGAGCCGCTCTCTCCCGCGGCGCTCCAGCAGCTCCAGCCCGACCGGGGCACCGAGTTCCAGCGGGCCGTCGCGGACGAGGC
>DATJRQ010000015.1:0-63102 GCA_035504595.1 Thermoplasmata archaeon
GTCGCGCGATCCGGATCGCGCGCGGCCAGTCGTCGGACCGGAGACGGTGGAGGTCGGCGAGCGCCCGGCGTTCCGCTTCGAACGGAGCGAGCCCTCGGAAGTGCGCATACCCCAGGAACAATTCATCCACCCCCTGTCCGCAGAGGATCTCTCCATCGGCCGCGGCTCGAACCGCGCAGGCGAAGGCAACCTGAACGCTTCGCGCCGTCGGAGTCAGGCCGTCGAGATCGGCGTCCAGTTCCCGTTCGAGCGCTCGCACATCCTCCGGTCCGATTCGGACACCGCGCCACGGGATCCCGAGGAGGGGAGCCGCTGACGCTGCCGTGAGCAGGTCGCGACTCCCGGGAACGCCCACGGTCGAGAGAGTAACTCCGGCGCGACCCCGAAACTCCCAGGCCAAAAGGCCGGAGTCCACTCCACCGGAGAACAGTACGGCCACGGGGCCCGGCGCGGGATTTCCACGTGCGGCGGCGGCCGCCCACGCCCGGTCGAGAGGTTCGAACCACCGGGAGAGATCGTCCATGCATCACTCGCCGTTCGGTTCCCCGAGCATGCGGGCGGGAGCATCAACGCTTATCGGTCTGGCGGGTACGTTCGGGCGATGGGAGATTCCGACGGGAGGAGCGCCCCCGACGCCTCTCCTCGCCGGGCGATCTTCACCGACCGAGATGGAACATTGGGCCCGGACCTCCATTACCTGAAGGAGGCCGACCGGTTCGAACTCTTCCGCGGGGTGGGCGGGGCGATCCGTCGCGCGCGCGATGCCGGGTTTCTCGTGATCTGCGTCACCAACCAGTCGGGGATCGAACGCGGTTTCTACACTCGCGACGACGTGGAGGCGATCCATCACCGCATCAACGATTTGCTCGCGGCGAGCAAGGCGCGCATCGACGCGTTCTACTATTGCCCTCACGCGCCCGAAGCCCACTGCGACTGCCGCAAACCCCGCACCCTACTGTTCGAACAGGCGCGGTCCGACTGGAACATCGACTTCGGGCGGAGCGCCATCATCGGAGACCGGAAGCTCGACATCGAAGCGGGTCGCCGTCTCGGGCTCCTCACCGTGCATGTGCCGAACCTGGCCCGTCCCCACGAAGAGGCGCAGGAGTTCCCACCGGGGGCCGTCCGGGCGGACCTGCGGGCCGAGAGTTTCGCGGACGCGGTCGCACAAATTCTCGCGCGCGGTTAGCCGGGCCACTCGCCGACTCGGAAGCCGTTAAACCCATCTCCCATTCCCGTCCGCGGGCTTCTCGTGGTACTCGGCTTCTTTCCCGCCGCGGTCGGCATCATCCTGACCGTCGCGCTCGCGGTCGGTGCCGTCGCCGCGTACGCCCTCACCCCTCTCGCCGGGACGGTCGCCGCCGCGTTCGGCGTCGTGATCGTGGTCCTCGTCGGGTTCCCCTACCTGGCCCTGCTGATCCTCTTCGTCGTCGGGAGCGTCCTCGCCACCCGATTCCGGATCCAGGAAAAGCGAGCGAAGCAGGTGCAGGAAGGCGTCGCGGGGGAGCGTGGGGTGTCCAACGTCGTCGCCCACATCGTCCTGCCGACGGCCCTGTCGATCGCGGGCGGCATCTCCCCGCCGCTCCTCTCCTCCCCGGCCCTCGCGGTCCTCTACGCGAGCGCCCTCGCCTTCGGGGCCGCCGACACCTTCGCGAGCGAGCTCGGCGTACTGGCCGGCAAGGCGCGCAGCATCCTCACGCTCCGGCCGGTCACCCCCGGCACCAACGGCGGGGTTTCGGCCGTCGGGGAAGCATGGGCGCTCGTCGGGGCGGGCATCACGGCTCTGGTCGGACTCGCGATCTTCCGGCTCCTCTCCACCTCCGTGCCGGCCCCCGCGGTGTTCCTCGGTGCGGTCGTCCTCGCCGGGTTCCTCGGATGCCAAGTAGACTCGGTGCTCGGCGAGACCCTCGAGAATCGCGGATATCTCACGAAGGGCTCGACCAACTTCCTCGGCATGCTCTCGGCCGTCGCGATCGCGGCGGCCATCCTTCCGCTCACGGGAGTCTCGCTATGAGCCGCGGCCGCTCGCGGGGTGGTTCGGTCGTCCTGCTTTCTGGCGGGATGGATTCGTCCACGTGTCTGGCGCTGGCGGCCCACGACCGCCGGCCGCTGCACGCCCTCACGATCGTCTACGGTCAGACGCACGCGCGAGAGATCCGCTCGGCCCGTGCGGTCGCGCGCCATTTTCGGGTCCGCCACCACGCCGTGGTTCGACTGCCGATCGGTCCGCTGCTGCGGTCTTCGATCACCGATCCGTCGCGGCGGATCCCGATGGGCGGGGTCCGTCCGGGAACCATCCCTTCGACGTACGTCCCCGGTCGCAATCTCATCTTCCTTTCCATCGCGCTCGGCTACGCGGAGAGCCACTCGCTCGACACGATCGTGATCGGGGCCAATGCCATCGATTACTCCGGCTATCCCGATTGCCGTCCCGAGTTCTTTCGGGCGTTCGAGCGCACCGCGGCGCTCGCCACGAAGGCCGGCGTGACCGGGTCTTCCCGATTCCGCGTGCGCGCCCCGCTGCTACGGATGTCGAAAGCGGAGATCGTGCGCGAGGGGGAACGCCAGCGCGTGCCGTGGGCGCTCACCTGGAGCTGCTATACCGGCGGTCGACGTCCCTGCGGTCAATGCGACTCCTGCCGCCTCCGAGCCCGGGGTTTCCGGGCGGCCGGGGTCCGGGACCCGGTGGCCCCGCCCGCCTAACTCGGTTTTGCCGCGCCGGTCGACGACGCGGGCGTGGGCGGGGTCACGGCGGAGGTGCAGAAGCCGCAGCGGGTCGCCTTCAGCGAGATCTGGTTGTCGCACGCCGGGCAGGCCCACGTCGTGGCGGCCACTTTCTTCGCCTGCCGGGCCTGGTACAGCTGGTACGGGTACGCGATGAGGAAGAACACCACCAGCATCAGGATGAAGAACGTAATCGCCGCGCCGAGGAACGCGCCGCCCATGAGGGTGCTGCCGTTGATCGAGAGCTGTCCCAGGTTGTCGAAGTTCACATGCAACGCGGCGCCGATGAGCGGGTCGATGATGTCCGAGACCAGGGCCCCGATCAGCGCCACGATGGCGAGGCCGACGACGAACGCCACGGCCATGGAGATGAGACTCCCGGACAGCAAGAACGCCCGGAACGCGGAAACAACGCCCATCTGCCGTGCCCTCGTGAGGTGGCCGAGGGAGATTTTGCGAGCAGATAATCGTGCCGAACGACCGGGGGGTCGGGCGGAGCTCCCCGCGAGGGGCTGCCGGGGCGTTCACATCGTTTCGAGGCGCTCGACGCCGAGCAGGTCGAGGGAGTTCCCCAGGGCCTGGCGTGCGGCGGCGACCAGCGCGAGCCGGCTCGCGCGCTCGTCGCCGGACTTCAGGACAGGCACGGCATGATAGAACCGGTTGAACTGGTCCGCAAGGTCGTGAACATACTCGGCGAGGGACTGGACATGGCCGGAGCGGGCCGCGTAGGCGACGACGCCCGGTAGTCGGGCGATCACCTTCACGAGCGCCAATTCCTCCGGGTCGGCGAGCCGCTCCGCGTCGAACGGGAACGGCCCGTCGCCGACCCCGGACTTGCGGAGGAGACTCGAGGCCCGTGCGTACGAGTACTGGGCGAACGGGCCGCTCCGGCCCTCGAACGAAAGCGCTTCCTCCCAACGAAACACCACCGGCTTTTCCGGCGCGATCCGGACAATCTGATAGCGGACGGCCCCCGTCGCGACCGCTTCGGCGATCCGGCCGACATCTTCATCCGCGAGGTCCTCTCGCCGAGCCAGCACCTCCCGCCGAGCGCGGTCGACCGCCTCCTCGAGCAGCTGGTCGAGCCACACGGCCGACCCCTTGCGCGTCGACATGCGGCCCCCCTCGGGGACGGTGATGTCCTGGTAGATCAGATACGTCGGCCGTCGGTCCTCGCCGACCTCGGCGAGGAGCGCGTCCAGGGTCCGCGCGTGAAGCTGGTGGTCCTGCCCCAGGACGTCGACGACCCGCTCGAAACGTGCGAACTTCGACAGATGGTAGGCCACATCCCGAAGCACGTAGAGGCTCGTTCCGTCGGCCCGCTGAAAGACGACGTGGGTCGACTCCTTGGGAAGCCCGTACCCCGAGGTATCGATGGCCCAGGCCCCATTCTCTTCCCGAACGGCGTGCGGAGCGTTCCGCATGCGCTCGAGCACCCGCTCGACGGAGCCGTCGCGCAGGAAGTCGGATTCCCACACGAACTCGTCGAACCGGATGTGGAGCCGGGCCAGGGACGCGAGCATCCCGTCGAGGATCTCCTGCGTCAGCTCCCGGTGCCGGGGATTCGGTGCCCCGCTCTCCACCTGCCGCATCAGTTCCGCGACCTCCGCCTGCGCGTCGGGGTGCTCCTTCAGGTAGGCGCTCGCAGCCGGGTACGGACGTCCCCAGTGCCGATCGACCTTCTCGCCCGGAGTCTCCTCGCCTTCGACGGCCCGGCGGATCGGCTCGGGCCATTCCGCCCGGGGCTTCCCCCAGATCCAGGTGATGATCGTCGCCTGCCGGCCCATGTCGTCGACATAGTACTGTGTCCGGACCGGAGCGCCGGCCGCTCGGACGAGCCGGGCCAGGGTATCCCCGATGATCGCGTTGCGGACGCGACCAATGTGGAACGGGCCCGTCGGGTTCGCGCTCGTATGCTCGATGCACGCGGTCGGGCCGTTCGGAGGGGAATGGCCGTACTGGTCGCCGGCCGTCAGGGCGAGGTCGAGGGTCGCCGCGGTGAGTCGAACCGGGTCGAACCGGAAGTTGACGTATGCCCCCTTGGCAGCGACCCCCGCGATCCCCTCGGTGGGCGGGAACGCCGCGGCGACGCGGGCCGCGAACTCGTCGGGCCGGACCTTCGCCGCCGCCGCCGACCGGTGGACCGGGAAGGCCGCGTCCCCTTCCGGCCCGCCCTCGACCCTGAGCTGCCGGACGATCGAGGCTCGGTCGGCGCTGTAGGCGAGCGATGTCAGCGCGCGCTCAAGGCCGGAGACGACGCTCTCGACGAACGCCGCCGTCGGGTCCGCGGATTCCGAGGCCGGCGCCTTCGAGCCGCTCCCGACCATCGGTGTCCGCGAAGCGCTTTAGCGGCCCGCTCGTCTTAACGGTTCTCCAATGCCGTCGCAGATTCTCGTTCGCTACGGCGAACTCGCGCTGAAATCCGCCCCGGTTCGGCGGGAGTTCGAAGGGTCGCTCCGGCGCAACATCCTCGATCAGTTCGTGCGCGAGGGGCTGACCGGTCGGCTTCGCGCTGACCACGGGCACCTCTACGTCGAGGTCGACGACGGGGAGCGGGCGCTCCGAGTGTTGCGCCGGGTGTTCGGGATCACCTCCGTGAGCCTCGTCCACGAAGTGCCGAGCGATCGAACCGCGATTCGGGACCGCCTCCTCGACCTGAGCGAGTCCCGACTGCACGACGGTGCCTCGTTCGCCGTACGAGCGCGACGGACGGGAGGGCACCATCCGTTCACCAGCCAAGAGCTCGCGCGCGACCTTGGAGGCGACGTGCTCGAACGGTTCCCCGACCGCCACCTGCGGGTCGACCTCGAAGCGCCGGACGTCGAGCTGTTCGTCGAGGTCCGAGGTCCCCGGACCTATCTGTCGTTCGACCGTCTGCGGGGTCCCGGCGGGCTCCCCCTCGGGGTGGCCGGCCACCTCGTCGCGCTTGTCGACGGCCCGCGAGGAGCTCTCGGCGCTTTCTTGATGATGAAGCGCGGGTGCCGCGTGGGGATCGTCGCCCTACCGGACGGGGAGTCGCTCGCGCGCGGGGTCCTGGGACGGTTCGACCCCTCGGTCCGCATCACCGCGGCCTCGGCGGACCCGGCCGAGTGGAGCGCCGCGCTCGCCCAGATGGGTACCGAGTCGCACGCCGACGGAGTCGTACTCCCGATCGGGGTCGACGAGTACCCCGACGCGCGCGTGCGCTGGGGCGAACAGGTACTGTTCTCTCCGACCGTCGGCTGGACGGATTCCGAGGTGAGCGCCCGATGGAAGGCAGCGGCGGCCCTCACCGAGTGAAGCAGCGTCTCCTCGCCGACCCGGGCGAAGCGCTGCCCTCGACCGGGGAGCGCGATGCGACCCCGGCACCGGCACCCCCCACGCCGGACCCGACGGCGATCGTGGCGACCCCTCGGGCGGGCGAGCCGTCCGACCTAGAGCTCCGGCGGCGTCAGACCGCGTGGCGGCGGGAACGCGCTCGCTTCGAGCGATCGAAGACTCCGAACCGAGAGGACCGTTCTCCCCCCGGATGAGGCCCGGCGCATTCCGAGCCGCCGGCACCCTTAAGTGGCCCCCGTCGGTGGGCGCGCGCGTAGGTGCGACCGATGCCGACATTCACCATCCAGGGCGCCTTCTACGCCCGCCGAGGCTACTGGCAGCCGTTCCGGAAGGAGCACGAAGCGGCCTCGGACGCGGAAGCGAGAGAGTGGGTGCTCTCCGAGATCGGGAGCTGCCACCACGTGCGCCGGGCGCAGGTTCGGATCGACGCGATCACGCCCTCCGTTCCAGCCTAAACCGCCCCCGCCACGAAGTTGCGCACGAACGACCGACCGGCGGCTTCGTCAGCGGCGCGGGGCCCGACTTTTCGGTAGGCGCACCGACGCACCCGGGCGCATCTGTTGGCACGAGCCGCCTTGTATCCGGTCGAGTTGTTCGGCCCTCCTGCGGTTTCCCCTGTCGAAATGGATGGTCCGCAGAGGTCTCTCGGCCGTGGGGGTCGCGATCGCAACGCTGATGGCGGCGCCGGCCGCGTCGACCGCCGTGAACGCCGCGCCGGTGATCGGCAGAGCGCTCTCCCCGTCACCGCTGCCCGCGCAGAGGGCCGTCACCTCTGTCCCCCCGCACGGCCCCCCGCCTTGTAGCTGGCGCGTGGCCGCCGCTCAACCGCACGCGCTATCGACGATCGCCGGGATCGGTCCGTCCCGTTCTTTCCCTTTTCTCGAACGCCTCGAACGCTACTGTGCCGGGAAGAATCGTTAAGAGAGCCGCCGCGTCCCCCGGGCGTTCATGGCTCAGCGCGGGTCCGAGACGAAGGTGCCGACGGTCCCCTCCGAGCAGGAGGTCCAGGAGGACCTGATGCGGCTCGAGGCGTATCGGAACCAACTGAACGCCCTGATCCAGCAGTACCAGATCCTGACGAACTCTCGGGCCGAGCACGCCCGCGCCCGGGAGAGCCTCGAGGGCATCGACGGGGTCGACGCCGGCGGGGAGCTCCTGATGCCGCTCGGTGGCGAGACGTTCGTGCGCGGGTCGGTCGTCCGGGACGCGCCCGTGCTGATCGGCGTCGGTTCCGGCATCGTGGTCGAGATGAATCGCGCGCAGGTCTCCGAGCTCCTCGCGCAACGGACCTCCCGCATCGAGCAGGCGCTCCGGGACCTCGAGACCCAAATGTCGAGCCTCGACGAGCGGATCCAGATCATGTCCCGCCGCTTGGATGACCTTGCGCGCTCGGGAGGCGCAGCCTCCGATGTGGGCCGCGATTAAGGCACGACTCCGACGCAAGGAGGCGGAACCCCCTCCTCCGTCTTCGGGCGGTCCGGCGCCGTCCGAGCTGACGGCCCGGACGACCGTGCCGGCGCGCGCCCGCGCCGGGGACGAGGAACTGTTCACGGACGGATTCCTCGGTCGGCGACTGACGGACGAGGGGATCAACGAGGTGCTCGACGACCTCGAGATTGTGCTGCTGCAATCGGATGTCGCGCTCCGGGTCGTCGAGCGGCTTCGCCGGGACCTCCGCAAGGAACTCACGGGACGCAAGTTGCGCATGGGCGTTGACCTCGAGGACGCGATCCGGACGTGCCTCGAGCGGTCCGCTCGCGCGATGCTGGAGCGTCCCAAGATCGACCTCCCGGTCGCGATCCGCGCGCACACGCCTAAGCCGTATACGATCCTCTTCGTCGGGGTGAACGGGACCGGTAAGACGACGACCGTCGCGAAGTTCGCCGGCTGGCTGCGCGGCCAGGGATTCTCATCCGTTATCGCCGCCGGCGACACGTTCCGCGCGGGAGCGATCGAACAATTGCTCGTGCACGGGGAGCGGCTCGGCATTCGGGTCGTCCGTCAGCAGGAAGGGAGCGACCCGGCGGCCGTCGCGTTCGACGCCGTCCAGCACGCGCGGGCGAAGGGCGTGGACGTCGTGCTCGTCGACACGGCCGGGCGCCAGCACACCAACGAGAACCTGATCGAGGAGGCGAAGAAGATCAAGCGCGTGGTCGCCCCGGCGCTCACGCTGTTCGTAGGCGACGCGCTGAGCGGCAACGATGTGCTCGAGCAGGCGCGGCGGTTCGACCAGGAGGTGACGGTCGATGGGCTCATCCTCACGAAGCTCGACGCCGACACGAAGGGCGGCGCGGCGCTGAGCGCCACCTACATCACGAAGAAACCGATCCTGTTCGTCGGCGTGGGGCAGGGGTACGACGACTTTCGGTCGTTCGACCCGGAGTGGCTGATCCGGAGATTGTTCACTGAGGGTGCGGCGAGTTGACCGCCCGCCTGGATGTCGTCCTCGTTCGGCCGAAAGAGGACGGGAACGTTGGAGCCGTTGCCCGCCTCGCTCGGAACTTCGGGGCCGATCGCCTGCTCTTTGTCGCACCCCGGGCGCTGCTCGGCACCGAGGCGCGGCGACGAGCGATGGGCGGTCTTGCGATCCTCCGGGCCGCCAAGCGTCAGCCGACGCTCGGCAAGGCGGTGGCTGCGGCGGACCTGGTGGTCGGGACGACCGACATGTCAACCGGTCGCTCCAGCGCGTACCTGCGTCGGTCGATCTCACCGGAGCGGCTCGGCGAGCTCCTCCTCCCGGTGACGGGCCGGATCGCGGTGGTCTTCGGACCGGAGGACAACGGACTCTCGCGCACCGAGCTCGCTCAGTGCGACGTGCTGGTCCATGTCCCGGCTCGCCGGGAGTTCCCCACCCTCAATCTCTCCCACGCCGCAGCGATCGTACTCTACGCGGTGCACCGGGCGCGGGGCGAGTCCGACCCGGAGACGACCCCCGCCCCTCTCGAGATCCCGCTCAACGGCACCGAGAAGGAGCTGTTTCTCACCCGGATGGATGCCCTCCTGGGGCGGATCGGCTACCCACCGCACAAACGGCGAGGTTTAATCCTCCTGTTTCGTCGTGTGTTCGGCCGAGCGACGCCGACTGAGGCGGAGTTTCGGATGATGCTCGGGCTCTTCCGGAGCCTGGAGTATTCGATGCACCGGGAAACAGCGCATGGTCGAAGGCAACGGTGATTGGCTCCGGGTTCGGGGCATCGGCCGCGAACGGTTCGCCGGATACCTCGCGGACTATCTCGGCACGATCGGGTATGCGGTCGAGCGGACCGAATCGACCGAACCGAGTCTCAGCCACGTGAAGGGCCGTCTCGAAAAGATGAATCCCGCCGTGCCGCCGGTCGCGAAGGATCTCGCGTTCCGGTTCTACCCGACGAGCGGCGGCGCCGCGCTCGTATGGGAGTCGCCGGTCGAGATCCCGGGGGACCAGAAGGCCCGGATGGACCGGCTGGTCGCGGAGATCTCGAGCCACCTCACGCGTGCGGTGGCGACCGAGAGTCACGCGACGGCGAAGGTGCTGACCCCCTCGGACTCCCGCCTTCCCTGGCAGGGGAACGGTCGGGCCGCCCCGGAGTCCGCCGCGGCCCCGTAGCTTTATAATAGGAACGCGGGTCGCCCCGACACTTTCCATGACCTCCTCGGCGTATCGCTACATGGCGCGGTCGTTCCGCCAGACCTTGGGGGAGGAGGGCGCCGCCCTTCGGCACGAGCGGTTGCTCACGTGGCGCCGGGAGAACACCGTCACCCGCCTGGAGCATCCCACCCGGCTCGACCGAGCGCGGGCGCTGGGATTCAAAGCCAAGGGGGGCTTCGTGATGGTCCGCGTTCGGGTTCGGCGGGGCGGACAACGCAAGCGAGAGATCATCGCGGGCCGTCGACCGAAGCACAAGGGGGTTGCCCGGATGACCCTCAAGAAAAGCCTCCGCCGGATTGCCGAGGAGCGGGCGCAGAAGCATTACCCGAACCTCGAAGTGCTGAACTCGTACTGGGTCGGCGAGGACGGGAAGCAGAAGTTCTTCGAGATCATTCTCATCGACCCATCCCACCCCGAGGTACTGGCCGACCCGCAGGTCGCGTGGATATCGGCCCCCGTCCAGAAGGGCCGGGTGTTCCGCGGTCTGACGAGCGCCGGGAAAGAGGGTCGAGGCCTGCGCTGGAAGGGGAAGGGGGCCGAGCGGTTTCGTCCGTCCTACCAGCGGAATCGGCGCGACACTCGCCGCACGCAGTCGAAGGTCATCCCGTAGACGCGCGCTTCACGGCGGCGCCGGTAGAAGCTCCTCGAGGGATCGTCCGCCCCGTTCCGCGAGTCGTCGGGCCCATCCGTACAGTCCTTCGACGTGCACGAGCTCTCCCCGGACGATGCGGGCGAGTCGCCGCCGGTACTCGAGGTCGAACTCGAGGGCCTCCGCCTCGAGGAACTCGCGGAGCCGTTGGGCCAGGTGGCCGCCTTCGGTGTCCCAGTCGGTCAGCACGATCACCCGACGGCTGTGGCCCACCAGGTCATGCGCGGTCCCCGAGAGGGCGCGCCCGTGGTGCAGCTTTAGGATCGTCCCCGAGTACCCGAGCTTCCGGAGCGACACCCGGTCCCGTTCCCCCTCGACGACGACGACCGTCCCCGGAGACGCCGCCTCGGCGCAGAGGCGCTCCCACAACCGGAGGAATTCGTCGATGGGTTGCGCGGGGGACCGTCCGTTCCGCATGGCCGAACCGTCCCGGGGCACGCCGCGCGCGCCGACCGCGGCGCTGGAGACCATACATATCGTATAGTCCTTCGGTCCTGCTCGACCTCCCCCACGGACTCCCATGCCGGATCACTACACGCAACTCCTCGAGTGGCGCCGGAACGAAGCGGCCGTCCGAGGGCTCTCCAAGCTCCCCCACGACTTCTACCGGCTCACCACGACTTACCTCGCCGAGGTCCGCCGGTCCTACGAGAGCGAGCTCCGGGAAAATCCTTCCGGGCGCAAGGGGGAGATCTCCCGGCAGACCTACCAACGGGCGAGCCAGATCGCCCGGGATATCATCGAGGCCCGCACCCAGAAGGTCCTGGCAGCCGCGTTCCAGGCCAGCATCGGGGGAGCGGCCGAGCTTCCGAATGCCCTGGCCGAGGAGCGCGCGGTGTACGACTCGTTGCTCGGGGCCCTCGCGGCGCATCGTCATGACGCTGCGCCGTATCTCGAGCCGATGACGCACGGACCGTCCCCCGCCGCTCCGGCGCCGTCGCCGACGACCGCGGTTCCCGCGCCGGCGGTCCCGCTCGTCCCGTCGCGCGCCACGCGCGTCGGCGCCTCCCTGACCTACGTGCGGATCCTCAAGAACAGCCGACCGATCGAAGTCGGGCCCGACACGATCGACCTGCGCGCGGACGATATCGTGTCGTTGCCGGCCGAGACCGCGCGCATCCTGATCGACGCGAAGATCGCCGAGCCCGTCGCCACCGGTCCGACCCGGACGGTAACGTAAGGTCGCATCCTTCGACGTCGACGGCCCCGGCGGTCCTCACCGCCCCGCGTCCGTCGACGGCTCTTTCGGTCCGGCTCCCAGCTTCGCGGCCGACGAGGGCGGGGCGAGCTCGAGTACCCGGAACCGATCGAATCCGAACAGGAGGTTCTTCGACGCCATCTGAACGCGGACCCGCGATTCGGCGGTGGGAGCCGCGCGCACGGCGGCGTCGAGCAGGGCCGGATATCCCCATGCTCCCAGCGTCTCTGCCTGCGAGCGGAGGGGCCCGGGAACCAGTCCGCTGGCGAGCGCCACGTCCCGGACCCGGGAGAAGTTCACGAACGTGGAGAGGTCCGCCGTGCCAGGGGCGTCCAGCGGGTTGGCGAGGAATCGGTGATCTCGGACTCCGGCAAGCGTACCGTCCGGATGGCCCCGGACGAGCTCGGTCTCTTCCGCGCCGTAGTCCAGGAAGATCGCGGCGCCCGCGACGAGGTGGTCGGCGACCTCCCGCACGGTCCCTTCCGCGGCCGGGGAGATCTCCACCGTCAGTGGCTCGCCCGCGGGCGTGGGGAGCGCGCGGCCGGGCACCGCGCGCTCCACCGGCAGCTCCGTAGACTCGACGCGGTCGTCCCGAACCCTCACCCCGACCTCGTGCCACTCCCCGTCGTGCCATCGGAGTCGCCGGGCCGGTTGGGCGTCGAGGAACTCGTTCCCGATCGCCACCCCCCGGAACGCGCCGAGGCTCCCGACGGAGGCCGCGGTTCGCACGGAGATCGAACCGGAGCTGGTTCGAAGGCGGTCGCGGGTCTCGCGCAGGCGGGCGTCGGATCGCTCGACCAGGATGTACTCGAGTCCCGGTGGATCGTCCTTCAGGCTCCGGAGGACCCCCTCGGCGAGGGTCCCGTCCCCCGGTCCGAGCTCGACGACCCAGAACACGGACGACCCGCCCAGCGCACGGCGAATGGTACGGATCCGCTGGGCGAGAGTTTGGGCAAACAGCGGAGTCGTGTGCGCCGCCGTGTAAAAGTCGCCCGTTCGTCCGAGGGGGGTCCGCGTCCGTTCGTAGAACCCTACATCCTTCCCGTACAGCGCCACCTCCATGAACCGGTCGAACGGGAGAACGCCTCCGTCGCCCGCGAGCACACGGAGGCGGTCGAGCACGATCCGGGACCGGGCGAGAGCCTCCGCGTCGACCGGAGGGATCGACTCGGGCATCGCGAGCGCGGACTCGGCCCGTTTCAGCCGATGTAGCCGAGGTCGTCGCGCGCGGACCCGCCGGGGGTCGGCGCTTCGCCGGTGTGTTGCTCGGCTTCGTGGATCTTCTGGGCGATACGGTCGATCTCCTTCGCCTTCGCTTGGAGGGCCGTGAAATCAAGGTCGATCTTGAGCACCCGCGCGAGCACCTTCAGGACCGCCTCCGCGCTCCGCGGGTCCACGAAGTAGCCGCTCGTCTCGCCCATCAGGCAGACGCCCTCCATGCCGACGAGGCGCCCGAGACCGAGGAATAGGCCGCTCGCCCCGATCAGTCCCCCGCCCGGGTCGTTGCGGGAGAACACGACCCCGAACTTCTTCATCAGCTCCACGCGCGAGGCGCCGGTGGCGGCGCCCAGGACGCGGGGCTGCTCGATGACGCGACCTTGGGCGAACCCGGCGAGGGTGAACACTTCGCGCACGCCGAGCGAGTGGCAGTAATCGAGGACCCGTTCGGTGATCTCGTACTGGCCCTCGGGGCTGATCCCCTGATAGTCGCCGCCGAGGATCAACAGGTCGTGCTGGGCCGCCGCGGGCGCCTTCCAGTAGGAAAGGTCGTTCGAGACGAGCCGGATGATCCCCTCCTCGGAGACGTACACCTGGGGGGGAAAGAACTTCGAGTAGACGGTCGCGAGCGGCTTCGCCGGAAGCTGGTCGCGAAGATAGTCGGCCGCGAGCTTGCCGACGTTGCCGACGCCGGGCAGTCCCTCGATCAGAATCGGGTCGCGGAGCTGGACCTTTTCCAGCGTACGGATGACCACGTCCTCCACGGGGGCCTCCCTCGAACGAGCCGAACGGGACCGATAAAGACTCGGTTACGACGGAGTAGGCCGCTATCCCGAGGGAGGAGGCTCTTCGAGGCCCGCGATCCAGCCCTGCTCTCCGATGTGTACCGGGGTGATTCGCCCCAGGTCCGGGCGGTTCGCGACCTTCTCCGTGTAGAGGGTGTGTTGGTACCGGGAACCGTGGGCCTCGGCGCGCAGTTCGAAAACGAGGTCGGAGAGGTCCTGGAGGAGGCCGTAGATCGCGCGGTCCTGGGCCACCGAGTGCAGCGTGAGGAGAGCCTGTCCGCCGATCGCCTGGCACCGGTGACGGATCTGGCGCGCGACGGTCGTCACGTCGTGCGGCTCGAGCACTTCGAAGAAGAAGTCGACGGAGTCGAGGACCAGTCGGAACGGGGAGTCGATCCCAGCGAGGTCGGAGAGCATACGGTTCGTCAAGCTGAACGGCGTTGCGTTCCGGTTCCGCGGGGTCGCGGCGACGACCTCGTTGAGGGTGAGGCCCCGCTCGCGGGCCCGCGCGATCTCGAGCCCGCGCATGAGCACGCGTTCGTAGTATTCGTCGGCCAGGTTGACGACCTTGACATCGGCGGGGTCCCAACCGAAGTCCTCGAAAGCGCCGCGCACGTCGTCGGTGCGCTCGAAGGTCGTGTAGAACAGTACCGGGACCTGGCCGGTGCCCGCGTGGGCGAACTGCTTGGCGAGCAGCGGGGCTCCCGAGCCGGAGTGCCCGGTCAGCAAGGCGAGCCAACCGGGAGGGAGCGATTGGAAGATCGTCCCGTCGACCTCGGGGATGCCGAAGATGCGCTCGTCGCTGGACACGGTTAGCGCCCTCGGCCGACGTCGATCGTCTCGTCGACGAGCAGGCTCAGCATCTGCTCGAGCGCGCCGGACTCCTCGTCGGAGCTCATGAGGATCAAGGTCAGCACGTTGCGGGTCTTCAGATTCGTCAGGAAGATGTGGAAAAATTCCGACAGGAGGTCGCGCGGATTGTGGATCGCGAGGGCGTTCAGGCTGTCGACGACCACGATCGAGCGGGGGTGGGGGAACTTTCGGAGCAGGTAGTCGACCCGCAGCATGATCTCCTCGAGCGCCCGCGGCGTCTCGATGTAGGTGGCGTTCGGGAGCGGGTTGGCGTAGTTCATCATGATGTGGCTGATCACATCCACGAACGAGATCTTCTCCGCGGGCACGTCGAGCGCCTGGGCGAGGGACCAGACAAACGACGCCGGGTTCGTCACGGTGATGTAGATCGTGTGGGCGTCGGGCTCGCTCCCGACGTCCCGCAGCGTGGCGTTGAGTACCGCGAAATAGTGGTCGGCGTACTCGCGCGGGTCCAGCTTCAGCGCGACGGCGCTCCCGCCCGGGATCGAACGGAGCCGCTCCCCGATGTCGGCGGGGGGCACGGCCTAGGCTCCCTCGGGATGGCTCCCCTTCAGGTGCGGCGCCATCAGCAGGCCGATCGGGGTGAGCTCGATCACGTACTGCGCCCGCGAATGGGCCGTGCCGCGCATCTTCACGATCTGGAGAACGCGGAGGATGTCGCCCTGGCGCCGGGTGTTCCACAGCAGGATGACCCCGTCCACGATCGCCTCCTCCACTCCGTGCATCGAGTAGCGGCCCTGGGTCGGGCCGATCTCCGAGACGAGAAGGGAGGTGCACCCGGCGTTGCTGAGCGACTGGCCGAGTCGCAGCATGAAGTCCCGGATCGCCTCGTCCCGCCGGATCCGATAACAGACGGACGTCAGGCTGTCGAGCACGAGCCGTTTCACTCCCAGCGTGCGGACAAGGTCGGAGATCGTCCGAATGAGAATGTCGATCTCGTCCGCCGTGAGTTCTTCGTGCTCGAGTCCGAGCTTGTCGTACAGCCCGGGCAAGTCGACGAACACGAGCGAACCGTCCCGGACCAGGTCAGGGCGGAAGAACTCGAAGGTCGAAAGATTCTGGATCAGCTTCTGGGATGCCTCGGTGACGGAGAGGAACAACGAACGTTCCCCGTGCTCTGCTCCCCGAACCAGGAACTCAAGGCAGAGCGTCGTCTTTCCGGTCCCCACGCTCCCCGCGACGAGGACCATGTTGCCGCGCGGGATCCCGCCGCCGAGCACGTCATCGAGGCCCTCGATGCCCGAAGCGCAGCGTTCGAGAACCGTCGCGGGGGCCATCAGCGACCGCGCGCTGCCTTCGGCCGTCGAGGCTCCCGCCTCGGGTGTGTCCATCGTCAGAAATGAGCCGTTCCCACCCTAAGAGGGTTGTGGGCCGTCGGAATCGCCCGGGCCCGAACTGACGACCGGAGCTGTTAGGAGCACGGCGGCGCGGCCGACATCGACGCACCACAGCGAGCCGTGGGGGCCATGCTCGGTGCGAACGATCGCTCCCGCTCGACTTAGCCGGTCCCCGACGGACCTCACCGCTCTTCCGCCCGGGTCCGCCTCCTTCCGCAGGTCCTCGAGCGGGACGCGGACGGTGGGCCCCGGCCCCGCGCGAGCGAGCCGCTGTCGCAACGCGGCGCGCACGGCCTCGATCCTCGACTCGGGATCGTTGACGACCGGGCCGGCCTCCTTCCGACCGCCCCCGTCGGGCGGGGAGGGCGGGACGACCGCTGCGTCCCCTGCTGACTCCCCGGGGCTTCCCGACGGAGCGCGAGCGGGGGGACGGACCGTTCGGATCCAGTGGAGGCGCTCCCCTTTCCCGAGTAGCGCGGCCGCGTGGCCGCGCGGGAGGCCGAGGATGGAGTCCGGCTCGATGGCGCGGACCAGTCGCACGAATTCCCGAGCTTCGGCGGGCGACCCGCGAAACGCGACGAAATCGGCGACGTTGGTCCACACCGCCTCCTGAACGGCCTCCGGCAACGACGCGATCGACTGCGTGGCGAGGAGCACGTGCACGTTCCGGCGTCGCCCCAGTCGCAGCATCTCGGCCAGGCTCTCGTGGGCGAACCATTGCGCCTCATCGAGGAGCACGAAAAACTTCGAACCCGAGTCGTGCGCCAGCAGTGTCGACCAGAGAAGGGCCAGATAGACGGAGAGAAAGAATCGGGCATTCGATTCTCCTACTTTCGCGGCCTCGCCCGACAGCAGCAGGATTCGGCCGCGAGCCAGGAGCTCGGGAAGCCGAGCCTCGTGGGTGCGGCGGCAGAGGGCTCGAACGAGCGTCGGGCTGCGGACGACTTCGTAGAGTAATCTCCGAGCCCCCTCGGCGTCCTCCGGCCGGGCCCGGATCCGCTCGGCCAGACCGTTGGCCGCCTCGGTCGCGTCCGGAGGCAGCTGGCGGAACCCACGACCCCCGGACGCGAGCAGGAGATGCGCATCCTCGAGGGTGCCGTCGGGGAGGGCGGCGGCGACCGAGAGGGCGCGCTGCAGCATTTCCTCCAGCCGAGGTCCCCAGTACGAGGCATCGGCGTACCGGCCGGAACGAACGCGACGCAGGGCGTGGACCAGGTCGTTCAACCGCCGCTCCCGCGCCGCCGGATCGGCGAGGCTCGGCCCGATTCCTCCGAGCGCGTTGATACCGGTCGACGAGAGAGGAGATGCGAATGTCATCCGTCCCCGCAGCCCCGGTCCCAGGAGACGGCCGAATGATTCCGCCGTGTCCCCGAGCGGGTCGAGGAGGATCACGCCCGAGAAGGCCGTCGCTTGCCGGCCCATGGCCACGAGGAGCGAACTCTTGCCCATGCCGGTCTCGCCGAGTACCGCGAGGTGCCGACCCTGCCGCGGGTCCACGGGGATCCGGACCACCTCGCCCGACTCCGTCCGCCCGACCACAGAGAAGGGCCCACCGAGCGCTTCGGAGCCTGGCACGTTGCCCCACCGAAGGCCGGAACCGCGCGGCAGGATCAGCGCGAGCTCCCGATCACTGACGAGGAACGGGGGGTCGAGGGCTCGCGACCAGCCCCTCCGGCGGAATCGGACCCCGTTCCCGCTGTCCGAACGGAGGGCGGATTCGAGCGTCCGAGCCACCGCGGATAGGCGCTCGGTCGACCCGGACGATCGCAGCATGAGTTCCGAGGACCAGAAGCAGGGGTCTCCCGGGGTGGCCGGGCGGAACGGTACTCCGCTCACGGCCGTGCGGAGCGTTCGGTTCTCGCTCGACCGTGGAGGTGACTCTATAGCAGAGTCGTCACGAGGGATGAGGGGTCGATGCAACCGGACCGGTCGGAACACCCAGTCGAGCCGCGTCCCGGGGTCGCTGGCGAAGAGGGCGAGGGTGACGGAGTCGAACGCCGGGACCGCGTCGTCGTCCATCCGAAGGGGAAAGGGCCACCCCCGAAGCCGGGAGCCGTAGAGGCGTGCGGTTCCCGGAGGGCAGTCTATCGGGGACGGGGTCGAACTCCATTGACCCCGATCGTAGGCAGGCACGAGGGCCCGAGTGAACCACCTGCGTGCGACGGCGTTCTTCGGCACGCAACCGATCGCCCCGGCCGGACCCGACGCGGCCCACAATCGAAACTCCGCCGCGAGACCGTGCCCCACTCGCAGGGCCGTCTGCGCCGCGCCGAGGAACTGGCGGCGTTCCTCGCGCGGGTTTTCCGGGACGGCGCTGCCGCGAAACCTCCAGTGGGGGGATGCGGGGTCGCTCGACACCCCCGCCGGTTCGACCGCCCTCCTCGGGAACTCTTGCGGACCCCCGGTCGGTGAACGCAGCCGAGGTCGCTACGCTCAAGTGGCCGCCGGCGTCCGGAGTTTAACGGACCACCACCTCGATGTCGTCGCTCGAAGAACAGATCACCGGCGTCGAAGACGAGATCCGGAACACCGCCTACAACAAGGCGACCTCCGGTCACATCGGGCGACTGAAGGCGAAGCTCGCCGTCCTGCGCCTAGAGCGAGAAACTCGCGCCAAGGGAAAGGGCGGGGGGACCGGCTATGCGGTCCGGAAGAGCGGGCACGCCACGGTCGGCCTCGTGGGGTATCCGTCGGTCGGGAAGTCGACGCTGCTGAATCGGTTGACCGCCGCGGAGAGCGAAACCGGGGCCTACGACTTCACGACGTTGTCGATCATTCCCGGGATGCTGCGCTGGGGGGGCGCTTCGATCCAGGTGCTGGACATGCCCGGCCTCGTCCCGGGCGCCGCCAAAGGCCGCGGTCGGGGCCGGGAGGTACTGTCCGTGGTCCGGTCGGTGGACCTGATCCTTTTCATGATCGACCCCGAGCACACGAATCTGCGGGCGCTCGTCGGTGAGCTGGAGGGCTCCGGGGTCCGGATCAACTCTCGTCCGCCGCGCATCGTGCTGACGCACTCGGACCGTGGCGGGCTCACGATCTCGAGCACGGTGCGGCTCACTCAGCTCGGGGGCGGACTGGCCTCGCAGATCGCTCGAGAATTCAGTTTTCACAACGGGTCCATCATCTTTCGGGAGGACGCCTCGCCGGACCAACTGATCGACGCGCTCGCCGGGAACCGGGTCTACGTGCCGGCACTGCTCGCGGTCAACAAGAGCGAAGCGCTGACCTCCGCCGACCGGGCGCGCATGGTCCTCGAGCAGCGCCCGTATGACCCGATCTTCGTGTCCGCGCGGGATCGTCTCGGCCTGGATGCGCTCGTTGATCGGGTCGGCCATGCGCTCCACTTCATTCGGGTGTACGTGAAACCGCCCGGTCGACCGGCCGACATGGACGAACCCGTCATTTTGCGAGAAGGCGATTCCGTCCAGGCACTGCTCAATCGACTGCCGACCGAGTTGAATCGAACGTTCCGCGCCGCGCAGGTTTGGGGGAAGAGCGCGCGATTTCCCGGCCAGACCGTCGGGCGGGACCATGTCCTCGCCGACGAGGACATCGTCACCGTCGTGGTCGCGCGAGGCGCCGCCCTGGCGACGCTGGAGCGGGTCTGACCGCTCCCGCACCGAACAACGCGGGACGTGCTCGACCCCCCAGCATGTAGTGGCCCTTGTGGAAGGGGTCCAGTCGCACCGAGGGGGCCAGGTCGAATACCGATGCAAGCGCCTGCTCGGCGGCGGCCAAGTGACCGGCCGCGTCCCGCTCTCGCCCCATGCTCGACGTCTTGAGCGCCACCGCAATCCCCGCGCCGGCGTCGTCAAGGAACAGCTCCGCGTTCCGTCGAACGATCTCGACCTGGTCCGGTTGCGCCACGTCCACATACAGGCCCCGCACCGGCGGCACCCACCCCGCGTAGTCGCGGGGCTGCCGGGCGTCCGCGAGGAGGGGGACGATCGTGGGCCATCGTTCGGCCAGGGTGAGCAGTCGCGCGAACGGTCGGGGACTTCGTTCCACGGCGTACAGCTCCCCGTCCGGACCGAGCAGGTCGGCCACATGGGACGCGGTGGTGCCGCTCGCCGCTCCGAGGTACAGCCACCGTTCTCCCTCCGACGGAACGGGCCCGGTCCAGTCGTGAACGATGGCCGCGGAAAGCTTGCTTCGGCCCGGCTCGAACGAACGAAAGGTCCGGCCGCCGGCCTCCGCCCACCGTTCGCCGTAGACCGGCGGTGGCGAACCGACGGTCTCGGTGAACAGTTCGGTGCGGTCGCCGACCCGCGTCCTCGCGAGCCGGGGTGAACGCCGGTCGGGAACGAAACGGCGGGCCGGTCTCATCGTCCCCTCGCGCGAAGCTGGGTGATCCGACGATCACGCCGGGCGACGAGAGCGGGTGCGATCGCCGCTCGCGTCGTCGCGTCCGCACGCACCGCAATCGCGGCAAGGGCGGCGAGGCTCCGAGCGTACGCCCCGCGTCGGCCCAACGGAACCCGCTCCATCCCATCCGCCCGGTAGACCAGACCGTACCGCGGCCCGCGTTCCGGTGAGGGTCGCCGCCGTGTTCCCAGGAGCTGGATACGTCCGGCGCGCATCCGCGCGAGCGGGGCGACGCCTCCGGCCGCCGAGACGAGGCGGGCCGCGGTGCGCTCTCCGACCACCGCGGCGAGGTTGGGGACGACCGAGCGAGCCTGGGTCCGCAGCAGGTTCTCCAGCGTAGCGTGGTGTTGCTGGAGCGAAGCGCGGACGTCGGACCAGAGGCGTTCGTACGCCGCGAGGGGCGAGTCGGCGATCGCGAGGAACGATTCACCGGCGCGTTCCTCTCGTCCGACCGCCCGCTCGAGCCGCTCCTCTTCTCGGGTCAACGTGATTAGGATCTCTTCCGGCGAGCGCAGCGCCGCCTCGAGTGCGACGTGGCCCCGGCGGAGCGCGGAGGTGCGAACCTCGGGAAAGGAGGGCTTCGGAAGGCTCCGGCGCACCGCTCGGAGTTCGCCGACCGTGGCGAGTCCGACCGAACGGGCGAGGTCGCCGGCCAGAGCGCGCTGGATGCGCTCGTCCCCGGCGCGAACCGCCATCGGATCGGAGAGCTCCGCCAGCGCCGCGCGCAGGTCGGCCGAGACGCTCGGTTCGGACGGGCGACGGGCGGCCCCACCACGGAACCTGCGGGGGGTGGCGGGGGGAGGGAGCGCGAGGAACCAGTCGTCGCCCTGCGCCACCAAAAGCGCCGTCGCCACGCGCTAGAGCTCCGCGAGCGAACGGAGGCTCACCGTACGCACCCATCGAACAGGGGTGGGCATATTCGTACCATGACGGGAGGAGGCGACTTAACGCCTCGGCCCGAACCTCCTCGGCGGCTCGCGCTTCCCGCGCCGAATCAGTATGCGTCCGCGCACGGCGGGGGGAAGGGGGCCCGGTCCTACTCCGCGCGCAACGTCTTTCCCATGAAAATGTAGACGTCCTGATACCCCATCTTTCGGTACGCAACCCGCGCGACCTCGTTCGTGGGGAACACGCCGAGACTGAGCCAGTCGCTCCCGCTCGACCGAAAGTGGTCCTCCGCCGCTTTCATCAAGCGCCGGCCCACCCCGCGGCCCCGAAACTCCGTCGCGACGTGCAGTTCCATCACGAGGCCGCTGGGGTGCCGGGTAGCGTCCCAGGACCAGTTTTGCGTCCTCGGCTTTCGGATCGCGGCGACGCACCCGGCGGGCACTCCGTCAACGGTCGCGACGAGGAACAGTCCGCCCTTGCGGGTCCGGTTCGGCAGCGATCGCAGGTAGCGATCCTCGAACGACCAGGCGTACACCAGGCCGCGCTCCCGAAGCCGGCGTTTTTCGGTCTCGGTGTACTCGGCGAACAGCCGTCGAACGAACCCGAGGTCGTGGGCGACGTACGGTCGGACGGTGATGCGCTGGCGAACGCTCCGTGTGGCCTTTCGGTTCTTCATGCGTGGTCCCGGCCGACCGAGGGAAATCCGAGCCACGCTGTGCTACCGTCGATGCCGCCCCCGCCCGGGTCGATCTAGTCGGAACCGAGGGTTACCGCATCAACGAACATCACGCGCATTCGGTAACCTCCCAGCTTCGGCCATCGGAGCCGACTTCCGGTGGCAGCTTATAGGTTGCCCGGCGCCCCGGAGAGACCGGGACCGGCCCGCCGATAGCGAAGACCGACGCCGGCGCGACCGTTCGCCGGCCGCCAGTCTCTCGTCAGAACTCTTCGAGGGACTTCTGGAAACGGTGATGCTCCTCGGGGACGTCGACCGGGTACTTCCCCGTGAGGCAGCCGAGACAGAGGCTCTCGGCCGGCAGGGTGATCGATTCCACGAGGCCAGCCATCGACAGGTAGTGGACGCTGTCGGCCCCGATCGCGCTCGCCACTTCGGCGTCGTCCCGACCGCTCGCGACGAGCTGGCCCCGGTCCTTCATGTCGACCCCAAAGTAGCACGGAGCGCGGATCGGCGGGCAGCCGATCCGGACGTCGACCTGCGTGGCGCCGGCGCCGCGGACCATCTGTACGATCTCCCGGAGCGTCGTGCCGCGGACGATCGAGTCGTCGAGCAGCACGACCCGCTTTCCCTTGAGCAGGCCCGGAACGGGGTGGAGCTTGACGCGTACCTCGGACTCCCGGCGCTTCTGATCGGGCAGGATGAACGTCCGCTCGACGAACCGGTTCTTGATCAGCGCCTCGGCGTAGGGGATCTTCGACCCTTCCGAAAAACCGAGGGCTTGCGGACGGGCGGAGTCCGGCACGGGGACCACGATGTCCGCGTCCACGGGGGCTTCTTTCGCGAGCCGCAGACCGATCCGGTGGCGGACGTCGTAGATCGGAACGTTCTCGGCGATCGAGTCGGGGCGGGAGAAGTACACCCACTCGAACATGCAATGGGCGCGTTCCCCGGAGCTCGGCATCCGCGACGTCCGCGCGAGCTGACCCCGTTCGAGAACGACGACCTCACCGGGAAGGACGTCCCGGATCGCCTTTCCGCCCATCAGTTCGAGCGCGACGGACTCGCTCGCGACGGCTACGCCGCCCTCGACCGTGCCGTAGACCAGCGGCCGGATCCCGAGCGGGTCGCGGAACGCGTAGACCCGGTTCCCGACCAGGAGCACGACCGCGTATCCCCCGATGAGCTCGGGACAGGCGCGCCGGATCGCGGCGTCCAGGTCCCGGGTGACGTTGAACTCGAGCGCGATCGCTTGGGCCATCGTTTCGGTGTCGGCGTTCCCGAGAAGTTCCACGCCCTGCACCTGGATCCGCCGTCGGATCCTCTCGTAGTTCACCAGGTCGCCGTTCGCCGCGAGCGCCGCGTCCGCCTCCCGGACCTTGAACACGATCGGTTGTGCGTTCTCGAGGTCGGTCGCGCCGGTCGTCGGGTACCGGACGTGCCCGATGCCCGTCGGTCCCCGGAGGGAATCGAGCATCTCCTGCGTGAAGATTTCGTGGACCAGTCCCATCCCTTTGCGGTGGTGGAGGACACCGTGGCTCGTCGTCGCGATGCCCGCGGACTCCTGTCCCCGGTGCTGGAGAGCCCGTAGCCCCCGGAACAGGTACGGCGCAGCGCCCTTGCCCTGCAACGAGACCGCTACGACACCGCAGTGATCTCTCGCCGGCATGGCTCAACCGTGGGGGAAAAAGTTGCCTCCCGGTCGAGCCACGAAGCCCCGCTTCTTAAGCGGTGCGCACTCGCTGGTGCGAACGTCACCCGAAGAGCGCGGAGAGACCCTCGGCCGCCTCTTCCTCGGAGACGCCCTTCTCTTCCTTCTTCTCCTCTTCCTTCTTCGCGTCCTTGCCGTCCTTCTTCTCGGCGGGAGCAGCAGCGGGCGCGGGGGCGCTGAACGACTCGGCCTTCGCGAGTACCTCGGTCAGGTTCACGCCCTCGAGGGACGCGATGAGCGCCTTGATTCGGGCCGCGTCGGGCGGCGAGCCCGCGGCGGTCAGGACGCCCGTGAGACCCTTCTCGTCGATCGGCTTTCCGGCGGCGTTGAGCAGCAGCGCACCATACACGTACTCCATGTTTCTCACTCCGTGGACTTCGGGGGGACCCTCAGTTGCCTATCAGTTTACCGACCGCGGCCGCCTCGCGCATCGCCTTCGCGAAGATCGGCTCGATCGTCTCTTTGGTGACATACCCGGTCGCCATCGCGACGCCCAGGGCGCGGCGGTGGGCGCGGGCGACGAGCAGCGGGATGGTCTCGGGCGTCGCGTAGCCCAATTCGACCGCCAGCCCGAGCGCGCTCCGAGCGGCCCGGGCAAGGTCGGCGCGTCGAGCGTCCAGGTCGACATTCAACACGTCGGGGGGATAGTACGTCTCGCCGTCGACGACGGCGCGCAGATTGAGTCCGACCTCGAGGGGGAGGATCTCGAGCCGCGTGAGCATCCCCGCGACCTCGCGGGAGATGACCCCACCCGCCTTCACGATGAGGGTGTCCTTCTTGATCACGACCTTGCCCTTCTCGATCGCCGCCGGGAACCCAGCGTGCTGCAGCTCGCCGACGATCGGCCCGGGCTTGAAGCTCGTCGTCCCCGCCGGAACCTCGATGTCCTTCGGGGCGATCTCGCCCCCCCGGGCTGGTGTCGGCGACCGGGTCTTGGAGAACTCCTGGAACAGCGAGAACGGATTGCCATCGGCGGCCAGGACCGCGGTCTGGTCGTTCACCTGCTCGAGGAGCGGCTTGAGCGAAGCGCGCTTCTTCGACGCGTTCTCGATCGCGTGTCGGATCGAGGTGTTCGTGGCGACCTGGATGGGATGGCCCCGCTCCCGCAGCTCGCGTCGCATGGTCTGGAGAGCGGAGGCCGGGACGCCGCGGATGCCGACGACGGCGGTCATCGGTTTCGAGAGAAGCAGCTCCTCGAGGTCCTCGACGGCGGCGAGGCGCTCCGGCGGTACCGATCCACGTCCGGGCATCGTCCCCCCTACCAGAGTCGAACGGCGGGGCCCATCGTGGTCTTCAGGAAGACCGATTCGATGTTCGTCCGTCCGCGTTCGAGCTTCCCGACGATGCGGTTCAGCACCGCGTCGACGTTCTGCGCGATCTGCTCCGGTTTCATGCTCCGCGTTCCGACCGGGGCGTGGAAAGTGCGGTTCCCCTTGGAACGAATCCGGATCGACTTCTTGAGTGCGTTCACGAGGTTCGTAGGGTCGCTCCCCGGAGGGACCGGCCGCGGCATCTTGCCGCGGGGGCCGAGCACGAGTCCGAGTCGCTTACCGATCGTCGGCATCATCGGCGCCTCGGCGAGGAAGAAATCGATGTCGGTGACGACCTTCTTGGCCGCCTTCTTGTCCTTGGCGAACTCGTCAAGTTCGTTCGCCGGAACGACGAGGTCTGCGACCCCGCGTACTTTCTGACAGAGCTCGGGCGACCCGAATACGGCGACCTTCACGGTCTTGCCGCGACCGTTCGGGAGCTGCACCTCATCCTCGAGGCGGTTCTTGGGAACGGTGAGGTCAAGGTCCTTCAGGTTGACCGACAGCTCGACCGTCTCGGAAAAGCCCCGCTCCGGGGCCTTTTCGAGCACCTCGGTGACGACTTCGAGCGCAGGTCGGTCGGCCATGATCTCCCTCGGGAGCGCGGCCGCCGAGCAGGCTTTGCTACATAAGCCTTCGGCCTCGACGCTCTCGGTACATCGCCGAAAACCGGAGTCGAGTCCGGCGGCGCCGCCCGGCGGTCGGCCGCGGTAAGGCGCGCGCTACCCGGAACGGATTCTCAGTGCTCCGCGCGCCCCAGACCCTATATAGGGTGGCCGGCTCCCGCGCCCCCGATGCACTATCCAAAGGTCGTGTCCACGTATTGCCCGAAGTGCAAGGTGCACACCGCGCACGACGTGGAGAAGGCGAAGAAGCGGCCGGCCTCCGAAATGAAGTGGGGGCAGCGCCGATTCCGGCGGGCGACCCGCGGCTACGGTGGCTTCCCGCGTCCCAAGCCGGAGGGCCGCGCCAAGGCGGTTCGGCGCGTCAATCTTCGATTCAAGTGCAAGAAGTGCGCCTACGTGGTGCAACCGGCGAGCTGGCGCGCCAGCAGCCTCGAACTCGTGGAGAAGCACTGAGGACGATCTCCATGCGCGACCCCTCTCCGTTCTGGATCGTGAAATGCCCGGATTGCTCGACCGAGCAGACCGTGTTCAGCCGACCCGCCACCGTCGTCAACTGCGGTGTCTGCGGCGCTACGCTCGCGACGCCGACGGGCGGTCAAGCCAAGCTCCGGGGGGAACTCGTCCGCCCCGTCTCGACCTAGGTAGGGGCTCGGACCGGGAATGCCGCTGCGAGCCGAATACCCCGAAGAAGGGGACCTGGTCGTCGGGACCGTCACCTCCATCCGTAACTTTGGGGCGTTCGTCACTCTCGACGAGTACAACGGTCGCGAGGCGTTCATCCACCTCTCGGAGGTCGCGACGGGTTGGGTCAAGTACATTCGGGACCACATCCGCGAGGGACAGAAGATCGTCGCCCGCGTGCTCCGCGTTGACCCGGCGAAGAGCCAGATCGATCTGTCGCTCAAGCGCATCAACGACCACCAGCGACGCGAGAAGACCCAGCAGTGGAAGAACGAGGGACGGGCGCTCCGACTGGTCGAGCAGGTCGCCCAGGGGCTGAAGATCACGGTGGACGAGGCGAGCGACCTCTTCGGCACGACGCTCGTCGAAAAGTACGGTTCGCTGTTCCAGGCGTTCGAGGTCGCGTCGGCCGATGCCCACCGGTTCCAGAGCGAGAACGAGAAGGCCCCGTGGGTCACCGCGTTCCTCAAGGTCGCGCGCGAGAACATCGTCCCGCCCCAGGTGACGATCCTCGGGACGCTCGAGGTCTCCGACCCCACCCCGGAGGGCGTCGAGCATGTCCGGGCCGCGCTGCTGGCCGCCGAGCAGGTCGACCCCGATGCGGTCGAGATCCAGTACGTCGGCGCTCCCAAGTACCGCGTGCGAGTGCTCGCGAGCCAGTACAAACAAGCCGAGGAGACGCTCAAGCACGCGACCGAGGCGGCGCTCAAGTCGATCAAGGCCGCCGGCGGGGAGGGGACGTTCTCGCGGGCATGACGGAATCGTTCCTGCGCGTCTGCCGCGCGTGCTCCCGCTACTCCCTGAAGGCGAAGTGCCCCGACTGCGGGGCGCCGACCCGGACGCCCCACCCGGCCCGGTTCGACCCGGGAGACCGGTACGGAAAGTACCGCCGGATGCTGACCGAGGCGACCCGGACAACGGCGGGGAGCGGGGTGGGATGAGCGTGGCGGCATCGATGCATCGGATCAAGGTCGTGAACGACGTGAGCGACCTGGTCTCGATCCTGCGCGCGGTCGACTCGCCGCTGAAGCTGCGGCTCGTGCAGAGACTCGGCGAGAACTGGCTCACGGGCGAGGACGTCGAACGGGAGTTTGGGAAGGAAGGGACGAAGGCCCTCCAGTTCTTTGAGAAGCTGCGGCTCATCGACACGCGCTGGGTCGCCCGCGAGGGTCGGAAACAGCCCGACAAGAGCTACCATTTCTACTACTCGACGATCAACATCAACACGACGTCGCCCCTCGCCGAGGTCTCCGAGATCCTCGCGATCGCGATGATGAGCCCGAAAGAGTACGCGAAGCTCGAGCAGAAGATCCACGACGCGGTCGGCCCGGAAGGGCGGTTCTTCTCCGACGTCGCGGAAGAGCTCGGCATGTCCCCGACGCGCCTGAAGGGGCTCGTCAAGCGATCGGACAAGCTGGAGTACCGTGGGCACCGCATCGAACGTTTCCAAGCGGAAGCGACCCCGTAGGTCGCGGCCGATCGTCTCGGTGCTCCGCGTCGGCCACCGGGCCGGGCGCGACCCGCGTCTCACGACCCACCTCGCGCTCGCCGCACGCGCTCTCGGAGCGGACCGGATGTATCTCGAGCCGCCCGACCCCGAACTCTCGGCGCGGGTCGCGAGCGTCGTCCGAGGGTGGGGCGGCGACTTCGAGGTCGTCGGGGTGGACGACTGGAAAAAGGTCGTGCGAACGACCGACGCGCTCGTCGCGCACCTGACGATGTACGGACTTCCGCTCGAACGGGTGCTGCCGCGACTTCGCCGCGCCCCGAAAGTGCTCCTGGTGGTTGGCGGGGCGAAGGTTCCCCCCGACCTGTACCGAGCGGCCGACGTCAACGTCGGCGTGGGACACCAACCCCACAGCGAGGTCGCCGCGGTCGCGGTCGTCCTGGACCGGCTGCTGGGCGACCCGCCGACGGGCCGGTGGCCCCGAGCCGCCCGCTCGGTCGTGCCCCGAGCGCGCGGTAAGAAGCTGGTGGAGCATCGGGGGAAACGGTGACCGAGGAGCTTCCTCCGATCGCGGCCGCGCCTCTGCCGCTCGCCGCGCGAGCTCCGGGGAAGTGCATCGTGTTTGGAGAGCACGCGGTCGTGCACGGCGCCCCCGAGCTGGTGTTCGCGCTCGACCTCGAGACGCAAGTGTTCGTTCGTCCGGCGCGCTCGACGCAGCTGAACGGCGACCTCCTGGCGGTGGGGTCGAATCCGTACTTCGCCCGGGCGCTCGCGACGCTGTGGGCCGACGGCCCGCCGATCGAGGTACGCTCCGTCTCGCGCATCCCGCGCGCGGCGGGCCTCGGGTCCTCCGCGGCGTTCGTGGCCGCTCTCGCCGCCGCGCTCGGGGCGGCGACCGGAGGGATCGATCGACCCACCCTCGCTCGACGGAGCTTCGATATCGAGCGAGGGGCCCAGGGCGTAGGCAGCCCCGGCGACACCACCGCGGTGGTCGGCGGGGGATTCCTCGCGATCAACGGCCCCCCCGGGGATTCCTTGTGGTCGCTCGAAGAGGGCGGACGGACGTGGACGGTCCGTCGTATAGTGGACCCCGGATGGGTCTGGGTCGTCGCGCACACCGGCGTGCCCCGCGCTACGGGGGATGCCGTGCGAGCCGTCGGGGAGCGGATCGCCCGGTCGGATGGGCCGCGACTGCTGGGGGAGTTCCGCTCGGTCGCGGAGGACGGGATCCGCGCCGTGGAGCGCGGGGACCGGCCCCGTGTCGCCGAACTGCTGAAAAAAAATCAGGAGTTGCTGCGAGAGGTCGGTGTCTCCCACCCGCGGATCGAGGAGCTGTTGCGCGCCGCCGAGCCGGCGGCGGAGGGGGCGAAGCTCACGGGCGCCGGGGCGGGCGGCTCGGTCGTGGTGCTCCCGATCCCCGGGAAGGAAACGGAGCTCGTTCGACGGCTCGCTCGCGCGGGGGGCCTGCCGTTCGTGGTGCGCCCGGCGGCGCACGGCGCCTCGCTGCTCGAGGCTCCGACGTCGGAGTGAGGGGTTACTTTCGCGCGACGATCCGGATCACCGAGTTCGGTTCGACCGGATGGTCCGCGGCCAGGGCCCGGTGCGTCCGTCCGTCGATCGCCCGGATGAAGGTCTTCCCGAGGTCGGTGTGGACCCGGTAGGCGACCTCGCTCGCGGGAGTTCCCGCCGGCACCAGGAGCGCGTCGGGGAGGACGCGACCGCGGGAGTCGGTCCAGTGGTTCTCGTCCTCGACCGGATAAACGACGATCTGGTGCAGGCGCTGGTACACCATGGACTCGAGGGCGGCCTGCACCCCCGTAGAGCCCCACGCGCGAAGGATGCTGCGAATGTCCTCGAGCGCCTTGCCCTGAGGCCCGGACAGGCGGGTGGGGTCCTTCACCCGAAAGTCGGCGTCGCCGGGCGCATAGTCGACGAGGCCCGCCCGAGCGGCCTTCCGCAGCGTGAGTTCGGCTTCCGCGGAGGTGGGGACGGCCGGAGTCGGGTCGATAGCGGCCGCGAATCTGTCGGCCGCCTCGCGTGTCGCGCGGTCGCACTTGTTGGCGGCCGCGATCCGGGGCTTCGCGACCCGCAACAGGTTGCGGGCGAGCGCGACCCGGTCCGTGTCCGACCACCGCGCCGGGTGCTCCCGGTCCACGGGTACGGAGCGGAGGGCGGCTGAAATCGCCCCGGCGGAAATGGAGAGCCCGGTCAGCCGCTGGGCGAGGAACTCCTCGACCTTCTTCCCATCGAGCTCCGTCGATCGGGCATGGCGGAGAAAGTCGCGTGACAAGATCTCCGCGACCCAGGCAATGAGCTCCTCCTCGAGCCATACAACCTCCTCGGCGGGATCGTGGGACCCCGGGGCCACGATCTGCCCTTCCGCGTCGGTCGCGCCCGAGAGGTCGACCACCTGAACGAACCCGTCCGCGGCGCGAAGGTCGTCCAGGAACTGGTGGCCCAGACCCTTGCCGCTGCTCGCCCCGGGGACCAGTCCCGGCACATCGATCAGGCTCACCGGGATCCACCGCACCCCGTTGACGCACTTCGCGTTCCCCGGCGTGCAGGGCGTACCTTTCTCGGTGTGAGGGCACGGGGCCCGCAGTGCTGCGACGCCTCGGTTGGGCACCGTGGTCGTGAACGGATACGGTGCCATGGGAACATCAAGCAGAGTCAGCGCGTTGAACAACGTCGACTTCCCGACGTTCGGCTTTCCCACGATCCCGACCTCCACGCGTCATCCCCTCCGCACGACCTAGGTCGTGTACTCCGGCGCGACCTCGGCGACGCCGAGCGCATGGTTCGCCGCGAGGGCGAGGGCGAACAGCAGGTCGCTCAATCGATTCGTCCACTGGAGAAGTTCGATGCGCTGCGGTTCGGTCCGATGCAGCGTCCACAATTCACGCTCGGCCCGACGGGCGACCGTGCGTGCCACGTGGAGCTCGGCCGCTACGCGCGAGCCGCGAGGAAGTACGAACGACCGGAGCTCCGGATGCGCGGCGTCGAATCGGTCGATCTCGGACTCGAGGCGCGCCACGTGCCGCGCTTCGATCCGGTTTGCCGGTGGCTTTGCCCCGGGAGCGACCGCCAGCTCGGACTGTGCAATGTACAGCTCGTGCTGCAACCGGCGAATCGTCGAGGCGATGTCCCCGAGGGTCGGTGGAAGGTCAGCTTCGAGCACTCCGAGCTGCGCGCCCAGCTCGTCGAACGTGCCGTACGCGCGGATGCGCGCCGAATCCTTCTCTACGCGCGCACCACCGGCGAGACCCGTGGTGCCTCGGTCGCCGGTACGGGTATAGAGCCGCGGGATACTCTCATCTCCGGTCGCCAGGGCAGCGCATCGAGCGGCGAGCTGAGCCCGTGGACGGGGCAGTACGAAATGTGCAGCACTTCATTATGCTTGGCGTCTTGACGGCACAATCGGCAGATGAACCCGCTTCGCTCGCTCCACGCCCGTCCCAACGTCTCCATGTTGCAATCCAACCCCCAGTGAGAGCCTAGCGCCCGAGGAGCCCCCGACCCTCGCGGTCCGCTCGACGACGGTTCTCGCGGCGACCCGCGGACGCCCGCGCGTGGTCGCGCAGTGCCGCGAGTCGCTCGGCGTGAATCCGCGCGACCTCCCCGAGCCCAAGGTTCAAGGCGAGCGTCACCGCGCTCCCCAGATCCTGGACGTACCCGTCCTCGACAAGTTCCTCAAGCTCGTTGCGCAGGGTCGGTGGCACCGCGATCTCCGCGGCGCGAGGTTCGCTCGCCGCGCGCACCAGCGCGCGGACCGCCTCCGATCGATTGGGGAGCTCGTTCGAGGTACGGAACTGTTCGAGGGACGCCACCTCTTCGAGCGTGAGGCGCACGCCGAGAAAGTGGGTCACGGGTCGGTCGGCCCGAGCAGTTCGCACGCAGTAAAACAGTATTCAACACTTATTTATTAATTGTGTTAAAATTTTTTACACGCTCGCCCACGGCGCTTCCTTGCCCGCGAGCAGCCTCGGTCGACCGGGTCGGCTCGACGGATAGGGCGTGTCCGACGCGATATGGAAGGCATATCCCCCTTCCCCCCGAGTGTCGGCTAACGCGAACGGCAGGGCCCGGCGGGTCAGATCGTGGCCCACCCGTCCGCCCGGGCCCCCAACGCACGACGGTGGGCGGCTCGGGCGCGCCCCCCCGCACGTGCGGAAAGGTAACCATCATGGAGCATGCGGCGGAGACCCCGGCGCCATCTCCGGCGCGGTGGTCCACCGTCGTCGCGACCTCCTTGATCGTCGCCTTGGCGGTCGTCGGGGCGCTCCTGTACACGCTCATCGGCGAGTACAAGCTCCTCCCGACCTCGGACTTCGGGTACCTGCGGATCGTCCTGATCGTTGGCCTCGGTCTGGTGGCCGTTGTCGTGGTCGGTCGGGTCGTCCGCGCGATCACCTCGCGGATCTCGGGGACGCGGCACGCCGGTCTGATCGTCGACGTGTACCGGATCGTCGCGTACACTGTTCTGGTTCTCGTGGCGCTCTACTCCATCGGCGTGAACGGCTACGCGCTGCTCGCGGGGGGAACCTTCGCCGGACTCGTGATCGGCCTGGCGAGCCAGACCGCACTGTCCAACTTTGTCGCCGGTGTGGTGCTCCTGATGGCCCGTCCGTTCGAACCCGGTGACCGGCTCACGTTCACGACCTGGCAGTACGGGCTGCTCATGCCCTCCTATCCCCCCCGGTTCTACTCGGACGAGATGTTGATCCCGGGCTTCACGGGCACGGTGCAGGATATCGGCCTAATGTACACCGAGCTTCGCCTCGACCAGGGGCCGAAGGTCGTGTTTCCCAACAGCATCGTGATCCAGGGAGCCGTGGTGTCCCACGCGTCGAGCGAACGTTGGGTGCGCGTGAAGTTCGAGGTTCCCCCCACGATCGAGCCGCGGACCCTTCTCCCCTTGATCGGCGAGGCGGTAGCGAAGGACGACTGGGTCGTGGGCAAGAAGACGGTGAAAGTTTACGTCAATTCGGCCACGATCGGCTCGTATGTCGTCTCCGTGGATGCGCTGTGCGCGGGCAACATGGAGGAACCTCCCCGGAGCGCGCTGTACTTGAGGATCCGGGAGGTCGTTGCCTCGTTCAGCTCTGCGAAGCCCCCGTCCGACGCTCGCGGCGTGACCGCCGGCCTCGCCCAGCCGCCGACGACTCCGCTCGCTCCGGCCTCCCCTCCCGCCCAGGTCGGGGGCGGGGGAACGACGAGCGGGTTTCCGAGCAGCGTGTCGTAAGACGTCCCGGCCGAGCTCCCCTGCCGGGGGAGCTCCCGGAGGGCGGATCGTCCAATGCCAACCGGACTCTCTCCGAGGTCAGAGAACCCTTCCCCCCGATCTTGTTTCGCCGACGGGTGGGCAGCCGCCCGTGCCGCGGGGCGCTGACCGAGAGATCACCTGCTGCGCGGCGTCCTCCGCGCAGAGCCGGGCGGCTTTGCCGCAAGTCCACCCCGTACGAAGAGGTCGAGGTCGGGGCCCGTGGAGGGCGGAGGACGTGCGTTCCGATCGGATGGGCCGATCCCGGGACTGGATCGCCGGCGGAAATGGAACCGTGGACGTAAAAAAAAGGTGGGCGGCGCTCCTCCCAATCCTCGCGCCGAGCGAGATTCTCCGTCAGCCGCAGCGGCCCGGCCGATCGCCGCGCGGGAAACATGGCGTCCGCTAACCTCCGCCGCAGCTCGGGACGGAGCCGAGTTGAAGTACGTGCCCTGGCTCCGACGCGACGCCATGAGCGAGAGCCCCTCGTCGCTCGAACGCGACGCAGCCCGCAACCTGGTCACGAAGTACCTCCGCGTCCGACCCGGCGAGAATGTCATCGTGGAGTCCTGGACCCACACGCTTCCGATGTCGTCGGCGATCGTGGACGAGGTCCGACGAGCCGGGGGACGCGCCTTCCTCGCGCACGACGACGAAGACACGTGGTGGCGCGCCCTGGAACGCAAGCAGGGCAAGCTCCTCGGTCGCTTGTCCGATCCGGAGTGGGCGGCGCTCCGGGCGACGGACGTGTACGTGCAATTCTGGGGCCCTGCCGACTCGGCCCGGGTGGCGAGGACCCCGGAGAAGATACTGGACGAATGGGCCGAGGGCTGGGTCGAGCGATGGTACCAGCTGGCTCGGTCGACCGGGTTGAGGGGCGGCCGAATGGCGCTCGGTTGGGTGACCGACTCCCGAGCCCGTCACTGGGGAGTCAGCAAGGCGCGATGGACGAAAGGGATCCTGGAGGCCTGCCTCGCCGACCCGAAAGAGATGGGCTCGACCGGTCGACGGCTTGCCCGGGTCTTCTCGGGTACGAAGAAGATCCGGATCACTCATCCGAATGGGACCGACCTCGAGATCGCGTCCGCCGGGCAACTTCCGACGGTCTACGACGGATTCCCCCACCCCAAAGACCCGGCCTACATGATGTCGGATATGCTCGCGAACTTTCCCGACGGGAGGTTGCGGATTCCGCTCGACGCCCGAACCGCCGAAGGGCGAATCGTCGCGACGTACCCCAGCTACGAGGATTCGTGGTTCCCGTGGGCATCGTACTTGGGTGGGACATTCGAGTTCTCCGACGGGAAGCTCACGTCGCACTCGTTCGAGGACGGAGAGACCGCATTCGCGCAGCGGTATGCCAAGGGGCGTCCGGGCAAGGACCGCCCGGGCTTGCTCACGATCGGCCTGAATCCCAAGATCCGGAACGTGCCGTCCTTGGAGGTCTTGGAGCGCGGCTGCGTCGAACTGGTCGTGGGGTACAACAACCTCCGGGGAGGGAGCAAGTCTCCGAACGACACCGGGTCACTTTGCCTATCGGCGGCGGAGATCTCTGTCGACGGGATCCCTGTCGTTCGCCGGGGCAAGATCCTGTAGGCACGGCGCCCCGGCCCGATCCCCCTACTCTCCTCGACCCTGGTCCTGTGGACCGAGCCCCGGCCGCGGCGGAATGCCGTTCAACACGGCGAGCGCCCCGGCCCCGTCGTGGCGCTTAGAGTCGACGCTAGCATCACAGCTCCCGCATCGCGCGATCGTCCGTCGGACCCCCTTACCGGACCGCTCCGGGGCGTCCGATCCGAGGGTGGTCCGAAGTTCCGAGGGACCCGTCCCGGGCTCGGCCCCGGGCCTACGCGCCCGGAAACGTGAAGATGCGGCGGATGCGTTCGCTCGGTCGTGACCGACCCCCGGGCGCTCGCTTGGCTGCTCGAGGAAGAGCAGCCATCGATCCGGTACCTCACGCTGACCCAACTTCTGAAGAAAAAGGAGACCGACTCGGAAGTCCGGGAGACGAGGGCACGTATTCCGAAGATCGGTTGGGCGGCGGCGATCCTCGCCCGTCGAGACCCGGCGGGATGGTGGGTCCGCGACCGCGGATGGCTGGAACCTCGATTCTCAGGCACCCACTGGAACATGCTTGCGCTCGCGGACCTCGGAGCGACGCGCGCGATCCCCGCGGTCCGGGAATCGAGCGAGTACTGGATGGCCAAGTCACCACTCGCCGGAGGGGGCGTCGGCGGTTTCGGGAAGGGAAAGGGTCACCACTGTTACACCGCCAACATGGCGCGCGGGCTGCTCCGCTTCGGGTTCGAGGACGACCCGAGGGTCCGAAAAACGATGGACTGGATCGTGCAGACCGCCCATCCGAACGGAGGCTGGTCCTGCCGATTTTCCACGTCGGGCCCGGCGCCCAGCCGAACGCTGGATGCTTGGGAGGGACTGGGGGCCTTTGCCGCATACCCCCGCTCCCGGTGGACGCCCGCGATGCAGGCGTGCGTCGAGCGGAGCGCGGAGTACTTCCTGGAGCGCGAACTCCACGTTCAGGGGGACCGGTACGAACCGTGGTACCGCTTTCACTGGCCGGTCCACTACTACTACGACCTGCTCGTGGGACTGGATTGCCTCACGGCCCTCGGGTACGGGGACGACCGTCGGCTGGGCTACGCACTCCGGCTCCTCCGCTCGAAGCAGCGACCCGACGGGAGGTGGAACCTGGATGCCGTCCAGACTGACCCCGACGCGGAGGGCGCGGCTTGGTTCGCCGAACACCCCGAGAAGCGGCCCGCGCCGTTGTCGTTCGAGGAGCCCGGCCGTCCGAGTAAGATGATCACGCTTCGAGCGCTTACCGTCCTCTCCCGCGTCGGGTAGGGCGGGCGTACTCGCGGTCTGGAGGGTCCGTCCGCACGGAGGCACGGACCCACGTCGGTGGTAAGGGTCGGAGGATGCGGCCGTTGACGCCGACCCCGCCGACTGAGTACTGCCTCAGGGGGAAAGGAGCCGACGGCCGTTGGAGCGAACCCACCACAGTTCGCCCCGCACGATCGGGTCTCCGACGTCTTCGCTCGCGGGGATGGTATGGGCCACCGCCTTCGCTGTCTGGAGCTCGAAGTCCACGATCCCTCGGGCGGGCTCCCCCGCCTCCCGTTCGGGAGGCAGCGGCCTTTGCTCCGTCCGCGCGGGCGGGCAGATCGGGCCGGTTGTCGGGTGCTCCGGCCGGGGCGATCCACATCGTGCGCCGTCTCGCGGGGTCGTTGGAGAGTCGTCCATGATCTTCGGTTCCGTCGTCGCAGTTGAACGACCGAGGCGGGGCCCCTCTACGGTAGCAGACGCCGTGCCCGATCGCGTACGGGATCGCTCGGGCGGAGCGCGCGACTCAGGCTTCGACGCGATCGTACGCCGCGAGGCACCACGCGAAACCCGCGACCCCGATCGCGGCCAGGACCAGGGGAAACAAGGGCGTGAGACGTCCCTCGATCAGGAACAGGCTGCCCAGGCCGGCCGAGACGACTCCGGCCAGAACCCCGGCGACGAGCGCCTGCGACGGGCTCCGGGTGATGACGCCCGCGGCCGCGGTGACCCCCCCGAGGAACACGAGGAGTCCCACGATGCCGATCGCGAGGTGCGCCGGAACGAAGATCGGAGGAGCCGCCGAGGAAGAGGGGAAAACCAGTTGCGCCGCGAGCCCGGCGACGGCGACCGCGCCGACAGCGTACGCGGCGAGCGAGCCCCCCATCACTACGGCGAGGCGGCCACCGAGAGCGGACGCCCGGGGCTGCGGCAGGGAGAACGTCAGGAACTGGGTGCGGAGCGCGAGGTCCTCACCCACCGCGAGCGCCGTAAGATCGAGAATGATCAACGCCGCGAGCCCGGCGGTGATCAGGAGTCCCAGCACGTCGGCGGTGCCGGCCGAGGGAACCCGCAGGTACAGGTCGGCGACCGCGCTCCCGACCGGTCCAGCCACCAGCGGGATGAGGAGGAGCCAAACGCGCCGCGACCGGCGGAGTCGGGTCACCTCCCAACGGGCGTTGTTGAGGAGCGACGGGAGCGCCGCGCTCACGCTGCATCCTCCCGGCCGACCCGTTGGAAGTACCGACGGGCGAGGTCCGACTCGGGCGACGAAACCCCGAGGAGGGGGAGGCCCGCCCGAACCACCTGGGCGACGAGATTCGCCTGCTCCACGTCGGCCCCGCTGAATCGTACGCTCGCTTGACGAGGTCCCTCGGCGGTGACGCGGTAGTCAGGGCCCAGGGCCTGCGCCAGCCGACCGACCTCCACGTCTGCGCTGAAGTCCAGCCGGACGACGCGGTCCGGGGCGCCGCTCCCGGGGTCGGATGAGATCCGAACGGGCTCGTCGCCGACCACCGACCCCGCGCGCAAGAACAGGACGCGTCCACAGACCTCCGCGATATCCTCCAGCAGGTGGGTGGAAAGGAACAGCGTGAGTCCGCCTTTCGAGAGATTCCGTAGGGTCGCGCGGAGGTCGTGCCGCGCGGCCGGGTCGAGCCCGAGCGTCGGTTCGTCGAGCAGCAGCAGCTCCGGTTCGCCGACGAGTGCGGCGGCCAGCAGCATTCGACGGGCGAGGCCCGTCGAGAGAGAACCGAACGGCCGGTCAAGATGCCCCGCGACGTCCATCCCCTCGGCGGCGCGGCGCGCGGCCGAGCGCACCTCCGTGCCCGACGCGCCCTTGACGCGGGCGACGTACTCGAGAAGGTCCCGTCCCGCCAGATACGGGGGCACTCCGGGGGTCTCGACCAGTG
Source organism: Thermoplasmata archaeon (assembly GCA_035504595.1). Lineage (GTDB taxonomy): Archaea > Thermoplasmatota > Thermoplasmata > Lutacidiplasmatales > UBA184 > Lutacidiplasma. Next base: position 37,449 of record DATJRQ010000015.1, read on the forward strand.
CCCCCACGTGGCGGAGGGCGCCGACCCGATCTGTGTAGGGGTCACGACCGACGACCCGTACCGCGCCTCGGGTCGGGCGCGAGAGCCCGGCCAGGATCTTGAGCGTGGTGGACTTTCCCGCGCCGTTCGGGCCCAGGTAACCCACCGAAGCGCCAGCGGGAAGCGAGAAGCTCACCTCGTGCAGCGCGACTCGATCTCCGTACTGCTTCGAGACGGCATCCACTGTCACGACTTCTGTGACCACGTTCACGTCGAGCGGGACCCGGTGATATCATTGCGGCGGTCGAGGGGTCGGAGAGCCGACGCGGGTCCGGCGCCTCCAGACGGGGATCTCACAACCGCCTTTGAGGGCGGGATCTGTCCGGACCGGAAGGCAACTGCCGCCCTGCTTTTCGCTCGGGTTCTCGGCCGGCGGTCGTCACGGAGGGGACCCCCGGCCACCGTGAACGATGGCGCGCAGGATTTGAGCGGGGTCGTCTCGTCCTCGGGGCACGGCCCCGGGCCGCGGGGTTGGTTCCGGATCGATGGACGAGGTTGTGGTCCTAGCCGTCCTGTCCGTCCTGGCCGCCGGCATGGCTACGCTCACGGCGGTGGTGGTTCGGTGGGCCGCCTTCACAACCACGCCCTTCCGGGCGAGCGTCGTACAGTTCGTTCTGGTCATGATGGCCGGAATGTTCACTGGGGTGCTGGTCTACTTCGCGATCCGCGGGACCGCGGGCATCGTCGCCGGGTTGTGGGTCGCCGGGGCACTGATGTCCGGCGCCGTGGTGCTGGCGGCCCTCTCCTTCGCCCGCGAGCATCTTTCGACTCAGGGCGAGACGATAGTGCCGGGGAAACTCGCTCATCGCCCCCGGTTCGTGGCGTCGGTGATCGGTCTCGTCCTGGCCAACGAGTTTCTCATGGGATGGTCGTTCAGCCTCCTCTCGGCCGAGTTGCCCGTCGGAATCGGCGCAAACGGGGACCGCTTGGGGGTGATTCTCGCCGGGGCGGTGGTGTCGCCCTGGTTCGTATTCCCGATGGCACTCGAAATGGCATTGACGCTCCGTTGGCTGTTGGGGATTCTCCCGGCCCCCATGCGACGCTATCTGCTCATCCAACCCCTCGCGATGGTTTGCTCCCCTCCCACGATCGCCGCTCTGCCGTGGGCGGTCGCGACAGCGGCGGGAGCCAGCGCGGTGATGGCGGGCGCGGTGGCGTTCCTGCTCCTCAGCCTGTTCCGCGGAGAGGAGTTGCCGCCGCGGGTCTTCTCGTTCGCTTGGCGCCTCATCGCGACGTTCGGGGTGATGGCTGCAGGACTGTACGCGTGGGCGGTGTACGGAAACCCCGAACTGTTTGCCCTCTCGCTCGTACTGCAGATGGTGCTGTTCCTGCACGCGTCCGCTCAACCGTCGTACTATGCCCCGTCGCCCCACGTCCCCATCTCTCCCCGGATCGATACCTCTCCCTCGGGGGGGTCGAGCAATTCGTAACCACTCGTGGGCAGAGTCGAGCCGCGACGCTCCGAACCCACGGAACTTGTAGTAAGTACCGCGGGTCTATATCCCACAATCTCGTGCCGTGCGATGCGGGGCGCGCGGCGGGGGAGAGTTGGTAGACTCGGTCCTTTGGTGGATTTCGATCATCGCCGCCGTGATGGCCGTGGCCACCGCTTACCTGATCCGCTTGGTCGTCGAAGCGCGCAGCCGAGCCTCGGCGTGGGGCGCGCTCTACCTTCTCGCGATGATGGGCGAGATGTGGCTCTCCGCCGTGGTTTACTTTGCCGCCCCATCGGCCTCGAGCTTGATCGCCGGCCTCGCTCTCAGCGGGACTCTCATGGCCGTTTCGCTGGTGCCACTGGTGGTCGCCCTCGGGCGGAGCCGGGGCACGGCGACGTCGCTAGGACCGGCCCCGATACCGCTCGGACTCGTCGGCGGCCTCGGATTGGCGGCCCTCGTGCTGGCGAACGAGTTCCTGATGAGCTGGGGTCTGCTGCTCGCGATCGGAAGCCTTCCGACGTCGGGACTCTCGCTGGCGGGCTTCTCTGGAGTGATCAATTCTCCGTGGTTCCTGTTCACGATGGCCGGTGAGATGCTCCTCTCGGCCGTGTTGCTACGGAACCGGGTTTCCCAGGTCCTGTTCGTTTTCCTGCTCGTTCAGTCCGCCATCATGCTGTTCTCGCCCCCGGCGCTCGGGGGCTCCGTTTGGCCGTCGCTGGCGATCTACGTCTCCAGCGCCCTCATGATCGGACTGTTCGTCTACCTGTTCGAATACATCTATCGGCACCGGCAATTCTCCCCGGCGTTTGGGTCCTACCTGGTCGAGCTCGTCTTCGTGTACGGGCTCATGATGGTGGGCCTGTTCGTCTGGCAGTATTTCGGAGACGGCACGATATTCGCCCTCTCGGTCGTGCTCGAGATGGTCGTCGTCTATCTGGCGCTCGCTCGCCCCGACGGATTCCGTTCGGATCCGGGGACTCCGTGGCAGCTGCGCCCGAACTGGACGTTCGCACTCCTAACCGGTGTCTTCGTCGCCGAGGTTTGTATGGGCGCGGTGCTCAGCGTCCAGCTCGATCCCGCGGACTACCTCGGCGGGTTCCCGTTCCTGCCGCTCGCCGGACCTCCTGGTACTCTCTTGCTCAACGCCCTTTCGAACGGATTCTGGTTCTTTGCCACGGCCGCAGCTTCCTCCTGGTTCCTCATCATGATGGGACTCGAGATGGGGGCGCTGGTCGTCTTCAAACTCCGGGAGTCGAAGAACCTCGAGAACCGCATTCGACTGCTCGTGATGATGGGGTGCTACGCCGCATTCGCGGTGTTTTACCCCAGCATCTACTTCGCGCTCGCGTTCCCCAATTCGCCCGATCCCAGCACCGTGGCGGTACTCGGCTGGCCGATGGGGATCGGCTCGTACCCGCTAGCGGTGGGTGTGTTCGGTGTCGTCCTCGCGACCTACGTCGTCCTCGGCGCGCTGACGCTGTTGTTCGGACGGAGGGTGGTCTGCTCCGTGTTTTGCACCGCCCCGCTCATGTACCAGGGAACGGCGATCGACTCGATGAAGTCGTTCAACCGCTCGAGCCCGATCGCCCGAAAGTACCTTTCGAGCCGGCTCTCGGGCGCCTACTCCGTCACGATGGGCCTCGTGATGGTGGCACTGCTCGGTACCTCCCTGCTTTCGTACCTCGATTCCATCGGCGCGGCGAACGTCTATATTCAGGGGAACGACCCGTCCGTCTTCTTCTTCATCGCATCCTTCTCCGTCGCGTGGTACGTCCTGTTCGTCGCGATCCCGTACGCCGGTAACTACAACTGCGTCACGATGGGGTGGTGCTACACCGGCGTGATCTCCGCGGCATTCCAGAAAGTGGGGACGTTCAAGCTCAAGGTCCGGGACAAACAGGTGTGCCGGGACTGCAAGACGCTCGACTGCGCGAAAGGATGCCCCGTGGGGCTGGTGGACATGCCCGGTCACTTCCGACAGAAGGGAGAATTCCGTAGTACCAAATGCTGCGGGGTGGGCGATTGTGTCGAAGATTGCCCGTACGACAATCTCTACATTTCGGACGTTCGGCACTCGGTCCGTCGACTTCTCGGACGTCCCGAGACCCGTGCGCGTCGGACCCCCGGTGCCCACGTGACGGCGGTCGGCGTTGGGGGGGCCCCCGTACGTGCGGCCTCGTACGTCCCGGCCGAGGAGGACATCCTTCTGCCGATGGTGCGACCCGGTGCTCCGGCCCTGCACCACTGACCGGCCGCGCTAGCGATGTTCCCGGCGACTCGGCGGGCGGAACCCGGCCTTCACTCGGCGCGCCGAGGTCGGGGGAACGATTCGGACGGGTCTGTGCGGTCGACGGCCGCCTGTACCTCCGACACGGTGACCGCTCGTTCGAGCGGATGGTCCCGTCCATAGCGGGTCACGATCTCTTCGGGGGAAAGACCCTGGGCGATCAGGTCTCGCAGGGAATCGCGACGCCGCCGTTCCTCACGGGCGTGAAGGTCGTAGGCGCGACCGGACGCGGAGTCCGCCTCGACGGACCGGAGGCCGGACTCGGGATCCCGACGGGGCAGGTCTTTCGTTCCCTCCCGCGGCCCGTTCTCGCTCACGCCGAGTCGAACGATGTGCGAGGTATTGAGAGTGCCCGGTGACGTCCCGCCCGTATTCCGCGCGAGCGAGCGACCGGGAAGCCTCCGGATCGCCGGGCCGTGACCTGTCGAAGTCGATTTCGTCCGCCCCGACGGAATTCTTCGCCCTTCGATACGATTAAGCTCGCGCCGAGACTGGAAACCGGTGATGCCGCTGTTCGTGACCGAGCACACCCATCCCGCCGAGCAATGCCCCGCACAGAACCCTCAGATGGCCCAGGGGCTCCTCGCCATCATTCACAATGCGGGCTCGGCCGGGATCAAGATCCACGGCGATGCCGTGACCAACCAGCAACACCACTTGTACATCATCGCCGATGCGCCGAGCGAAGAGGCGGTCCGAAAGTACTTCGCACCGTTCGGCCAGATGGGCACCCTCACCGTGACGAAGGCCTCCCACTGCGAGGAAGTCGTCGCGCGTGGCGCTTGCTAGGGCCGCCCCCGACCCGGGTCGATGCGCTCCGGGAAGAAACTGGGCGAAAGGCTTCGTTCGGGGTACCTGGTCCGGACGGCTCTTATCGGGAGGCTGACACGACTTCGGGACGTACATCGTCTCGGTCAGTGCAGCGCCGTCGGCCCGGAGGTAGGTCGGGCGCCCGCAGACCGCGTTCGGGTAGTCGGCCACGGTGGGGCCAGTTCGTCGAAGTTCGTGAGCGCGGTGGGCCCTCCTCCACGACCCCGGTGTACGCCGCCGAGGCGGAGCGCCCCTTCTCGAGCTGCGGCGGGACCCGAGGTGGGGGGGTCGAGTGCCTCGGCGGTACGCGGCGACTGCCCGCGCCCCCCCGGTCTCGTTTCCGGCGGATAGCGTAAGTCCCCCCAGCGTTCCGGTTCCTTCACGACCGCCCCGTCGCGTTCCGACACTTCGGTGGTTGACACCCTCTTCCGGCTCGACCGGGACCGATTCGACCTCACCTATGGAGTGCGCGCCGGGGTGTTCACGGTCATCCCGTTGTTGATCGGAATCGCCGAAGGATACGTCACTATCGGGGTCCTAGTCGCCCTCGGCGCGCTCAATCTGATGCTGGTGCAGGCCCCCCGCCCGGGTCGGACCCCGTACGCCGTTCTCGCGCTCGCGGTCGGGACCGACGCGATCGCGTGGGGGGCCGGAACGCTCGTGGGGAGCATGAGCGGACCGCTCGAGTGGACCCTCCTCGGGGTCGGGGTCTTCGGGATCATGCTCTCCAAGCGGTACTCGCTGTTCAATCAGCTCGCGCTCATCACCGCCGTGATGTACGTCGTCTCGGCCGGCCTTCCGGGAGGATGGGACGTCGCGCTCCCTCATGCCGTCCTTATCCTGGTCGGAGGCGCGTGGGGACTGTTCGGGGCGGTCCTTCCGACGTGGGTGCGGTGGATCGAACGGCCCCTTCCGGCTTCGGCCCACCTCTCGCCAGCCGAGCGTGTGCCGGTGGGGACGACCGTGAGCTTCGCGTTCGCCGTCGCCGCGACCGTCGCCATCGGGTACGCGACCGCACAATCGGTCGGTCTCCCGCGGGATTACTGGGTCATGCTGACGATCCTGGCCGCCCTTCGGCCGGAGCTCGCCGGGACATTCTCGATCGCCACGATGCGGGGCCTCGGGACCATCGCCGGAGCCGCGATCGTGTTCGGATTGACGCTCGCGGTGTCGAACGTATGGGTGCTCGCGATCCTGATCGTGGTGGCGGCCTCGATCACCTTCGCCGTTCGGGCGGTGAATTACATCGTCTATGCTGTTTTCCTGACGATCTACATGATCGTCCTGCTGGCGCTCGCCTACCATGGGGGCCCGGCGTTCGCGGTGGACCGAGTCATCGACACGATCATCGGGTGCGGATTTGCCATCGCCGCCGGGCTGGCCCTCTCGGCGTGGAAGGGTCGGCTGAGCGAGCGTCACCGACCTCCCGTCGGCTCGGTTCCGCCCCACGCCGTGTGAGCCCCGCCCCCCGGCACACCTCCGAGAGAAGCAGTCCGGGCGAACAGACGGGAGACCCGGTGAGTCGGTTGTTGCGGCCGGGTTCCGGGCCGGCGGTCGAGCTGCGACGGTCTAGGGTGCTGCCAGGCCCGAAGGGTCGTGCGTCACTCCCGGGGCCGAATGACCCCGACGCTCTTGCCGCGTGAGAGCACTTCTTCGACGCGGGCCGCGACCAGCGGTTTCATGATGAACTCCGCCTGCCCCGCGTCCACGAGCGACGCCACTCTCGGGTCGGCCGGGTCGGACGCGGAACAGAGGATCACCCGGACGCTCGAATTGCGGCGTCGGAACAGTTCCGCGAGCTCCGCGCCGTTCTTCGGGTCGCTCGGGGACGGCTTCGGACCATCGCTGGGGAGGCCGTCGGTGGGGTGCGGGCGCAGCTCGAGGTCAACGAACACCAGGTCCGGTCGCCACTGGGTGAACAAGGTAAGCCCCTCCACGACGGTCCCCGCCACGCGCAGATTCGGAAGCTCGGCGCCGAGGCGGAGCAGGATGTCCTGGAGGAGTCGGCGGGCCGACGGGGAGTCCTCGACGACCAGGATGCGGCCCACCTTCGCGGCGGGACCCGAATCGTGTCGCGTCATCGCCGATCACCGGCCGATGCGGCCGACCCCTCGGGCGGCGGGTCCACGGGGGGTGCGGGAGCCACCGGGGCCGTGGTGGCTTCCGAAACCCCAGAGGGCGAGACGATCGTCGACGCGCCGGGTCGGGTCGAGGCGATATTGGCGGGGGCGGGGCCGGAGGGGTCGGGGGAGACGGTTCGGTTCGTCCCGAGCAGGTGGTCGATCCGTTCGAGCAGCGGGGCCCGGCGCACCGGTTTCGTGAGGTAGTCGGTACAGCCGGCTCGGAGCGCCTTTTCCGCGTCTCCCGGCATCGCGAACGCCGACAGGGCGAGGATCGGGAGGCGCGCGGTGGCCGGACGCTGGCGAAGCTCGCGCGTCAGGGTGTAGCCGTCTTTCCCCGGCAGGGCGACATCCATCACGATCAAGTCGGGGACCTCGGTCGCCAAGGATCGCTCCGCCTCGGTGGCGTTCATCGCCCCGGTGACCCCGTGACCGGCGCTCTTCAGGATGATCGTCGTCAGCTTCAGGTTCTGCGGGTTGTCCTCAATGACCAGAATGCGCGCCATCTACACCGGTACCCCTTGTTGAGCCACCGACGCGGCCGGGGCGCTCGCCCGGACGAGCGGAAGGTGGACGGTGAAGGTCGATCCCTTTCCCGGTTCGCTCTGGACGTTGATCGAACCGCCCATGAGGTTCACGATCTTCTGGGTCACCGGGAGGCCGAGCCCGGTGCCCGCGTAGAGCCGGTCTGGACCGCTGTCGAGTTGCTCGAACTCCCGGAAGATGCGCGCCAGGTCCTTCGCGGGGATCCCGATCCCCGTGTCCTGGACGCTCATCCGGAACCTCGACCAACCGGTCGGGGTGACGGTGATGCGGATCCGTCCGCCCTTCGGCGTGAACTTCACGGCGTTCGAGAGCAGGTTGTAGAGGATCTGCTTGAACCGCACGCCGTCCAGGATCACCCAATCGATCTCGCGATCGATGTCGGTCTGCATCTCGAGCTCGAACGACTGGAGCTGGGGGCGCAGCGACGAACACACCTCGTCGACGGCGTGAGGGAGCGCGAACGGCGCGGGGTGGATCTCGAGCTTCCCGGACTCGATCTTGGCGAGGTCCAGTACGTCATTGATCAGCGAAAGCAGGTGATTGCCGCTGTTCAGAATGTCCGTGAGATACTCTCGTTGCTCCGGTGAGAGCCGGTCGTCCCCACTGGTGAGGAGGAAGTCGGAGAACCCGATGATGCTGTTGAGCGGCGTCCTCAGCTCGTGCGACATGTTCGCGAGGAATTCGCTCTTCATGCGGCTCGCTTCCTGCACGCGCTCGTTCTGGATCTCGAGCTCGCGGTTCCGCATTTGGAGCGCCTCTCGCGAGCGCTTCGTGGCTCCCGCGTCCCGGATCGTGGCGATCACTCCGACGGACGCCCCGTCGTCCTCGCGGCGGAGCGCCGCGTTGAACGACACGTCGGTGAGGCTACCGTCGCGCTGCCGTAGCCGGAACTCGAGGTCCTTGACCGAGCCGAGCTGCGCGACCCGGTGAACCGCCGCGTCCGCGCCCGCCGGGGGCTCAACGAGCTCCGCGAGCCCCATGCCGATCAGTTGGGTGCGCGGCAGGCCGGTGAGATTTTCGACCTCCCGATTCACGTCCAGGATCTGACCGTCGAGGTCGGTGGTCAGGATCCCGTCGATCGAGGACTCTACGAGACCCCGACTGTACGCCTCGGAGGCCTGGAGTCGCTGGGCCGTCTGGATCTCTTCGGAGATGTCCTTGGAAATGCTGAGGAATCCCACGGGAGCGCCCGTCCGGTCCCGTCGCAACGTCATGACCATCCGGGCGGGGAACGTCTCTCCGCCCTTCCGAACGCGGTCGATCACGCCCTCCCAGAGCCCGTGCTGGAACGCCTCCGCGAACACCGAGTCGACCTTTCCCGATCGCAGGTCCTCGGGCCGGTGGAGGATGCGAAGGTTCTGGCCGATCACCTCGGGAGCATCGTATCCGTAGGTCCGGCGCGCTCCCTCGTTCCACAGGACGAACGTGCCGTCGAGGCGGGTCGCCACGATCGAGTACATCGTGGACGCGTCGAGGATGCTGGTGAGGACCGTCGCGTAGAGGCCCTCCTTGCCGTCCGGGTCGTCCCCCTCCATGTCCACGCGCCCGCGACCCCCCGTCCCCGGGGCTAGGGAAGTCGTGGACAGTCCGAAACCCCCGGCCGTGATAATAGGGCCGTGCTACCCCCTCGAATAGTTACTCTCCCCCCTGTGACCCGCCGCCCATTCCCCGCTCGAAGGGAGCGGTTCGCTCTCAGCTCCGAGCGCCCCGTGCGTCGTTCTCGCGTGCCTCGGTCTGTTCGAGGAACAGAAGGACCGGGTCGGAGAGCCAGGCGACCGTCCAACCGCGGTCGGTGAGCGTGTAACGAACTCGAGGGGGACGCGCGTCGATGATCTCCCGACGGATCATGCCGTGCTGCTCGAGTCCCTTCAGCTTCAGGGAGAGCACGCGAGGGCTGATCCCGGGCAGCGAGCGGCGGAGCTCCTCGAAGCCGGCCGACGGAGAACCGTGCAGCGCGACGAGTACCTCCATCGACCACTTCCCGAACACCGACCGCACCAGCCGCACGTCCTTGCGCGCGTCGGTGGGCCCGGTCGGCACCGTTGACATCAGGTCGTTGACGCGCTCGACCAGCCGGACGGCCGATTCCCGAAACTCTCGGAAGCACTGGTCGATGTCATCCCACGGCGGTCCGCGGCCGCCGGACGGCGGAGCGGTCATACGAGTCCGAGACGGGCGGGCGTTCGGCATCCTGGGCGACGAGGGGGCGGGCGCGATATAAACGGGTCGACCGTTCTCGGTTCGCGGGGGCGCGGGGGCCGTTCGGGCGAGCTTTTCCGTCACGTTTTTCCCACCGCGACTCGGCGACCCCTCTTGAAACCCCACGGCAGGGGAACTAACCGGCCGGGTAGCGGCTCGCGCCGCGCCTTATCTACCCCGGGAGGAGATGAACTCGCGAGGGGAAGCGTCCGATGGCCGTCCACCGTATCAGCCTCGTTGGAGCGATCCTGCTGGTCCTGGTCGCCGTCCTCTTCCTGCTCCTGATCGGACCGCTGGGACTGCTACTGCTGATACTGGCGGTCCTGCTGTTCTGGTACGCGTTCGGCCCCGGTTCTCGCCGCACCGTGACCGTTTCCAGTCCCTAGCCTTCACGCTCCACCTCGGCCCGGGGCCCGGTGTGTTCCCCCACGCTGGGCCCCACGCGAGAGAGTTCACCCAAATCGGCCGGTAACGTAGTTCTCGGTCAGGCGCTCCTTCGGTGAATGGAACACCTGGTCGGTCGGTCCGAACTCGACGAGCTTTCCCAGGTACAGGAACGCCGTAGAATCGGAGACCCGGGTCGCCTGGGAGAGATTGTGAGTGACGATGACGACCGTGTACTTTTCCTTGAGGTGGGTGATGAGGGCTTCGACCTTGTTCGTGGCGATCGGGTCGAGCGAAGAGCACGGCTCGTCCATGAGCAACACCTCGGGCTGCACGGCGAGGGCCCGTGCGATGCACAAGCGCTGCTGCTGACCCCCCGAGAGACTGACACCGGGAGCGTCCAGCTTGTCCTCGACCTCTTCCCAGAGACCGGCCAGGCGCAGCGCATCCACGACCCCTCGGTCCAGCTCGTCCCGGCGCCACACGCCGAGCAGTCGGAGCCCCGCGGCGACGTTCTCGAAGATCGACATGTGGGGGAAGGGCGTCGGCCGCTGGAACACCATACCGACCCGGAACCGAACGCGGACGACGTTCTCTTTCCCGAGGTCCTCGCCGTCGAGCATGATCTTCCCCGAAACCCGGGCCCCGGGTGTCTCTTCGTGCAGGCGGTTGAGGCACCGCAGGAACGTCGACTTTCCGCAGCCCGACGGACCGATGATCGCGGTCACTTGACCCTCGGGGATCTGGAGCGAGATGTCGTACAACGCCTGACGGCGACGATACCACGCGTTCACTCCGACCGTCTCCATCTTGGTGGTCATCGGTCTAGATTCCCTCCGCGCGGTCCGTCGGCGAGCGGACCGCCAGGCGCGTCACGAGGCTGATCAGGAGCATGATCGCGAGGAGCACGAGCGCGGCACCCCACGCGTCCTCTCGGAGGTTCGGGTAGGGAGAGCCGAAATTCTGGAAGATGAACACCGGAATCGTGGCGGTCTGCTGGTTCAGTCCGGTGAAACCGGTGCTGCTGAATCCCGCGGTCAGCAGCACGATCGCCGTATCTCCGACGGCGCGCGACGCCGCGAGCAGCACGCCGGTCACGAGCGCCGTTTTGGCGGTGCCGAGGACCACTCGGACCGTGACGCGGTACTTCGGAAAACCGAGCGCGAGCGCCGCTTCTCGGACCCCGGAGGGAACGGACCGCAGCGCTTCTTCGCTGGCCCGCGAGATGATCGGGATCATCAGGACTCCCAGGCCAACGCCCGCCGCGATCGCGCTCAGCGCGGAATAGTGGTCGAAGTACAGGAACAGCGCGAAGACGAACACACCGAGGATGATCGTGGGCACCCCGCTCATTACGTCGGCGAGAAAGCTGATCGCACGCCCGAGCCGGCCTCGCCCATACTCCGCAAGATAGATCCCCGCCAGCACCCCGACCGGAACCGCGATCAGGAGTCCGATCCCCAGGATGATCAGCGTGCCTTGAATTTCGGGACCAATCCCCCCATACGAACACGCGCCCAGAGCGGGGTTGCACCCGAGCGAAGGGTCGGAGGTGTAGAACGACGGTCGGACCACTGCGCTGCCGCCGTTCTGGACCGCTGTCAGCACCACGCTCGCGAGCGGCGCGACCGCGAGTACGACGCAGAACGCGGTCACCGCGAGCACCGCCCCGTACATCGCGCGGCGTCGCAGGATGCGACGGTGGCCACGCTCGACGGTCCGCGTCCGCCACGCCGTGGGTACCGTAGCCCCCTCGACCTTCCCCGGCGTCGCCGAGTTGACGGACCCCGCCCCGGCGCCCGAGTGGGTCCGCTGCCACGGCCACGGTCGGGTCGGGCCCGCGTCGCCGGCTTCGCGATCGGCGAGGCGCCACAGAACGAGGCGCGCGACGACGTTGATGATCACCGTGATCGCCAGCAGAATGAGCGCGAGCTCGAGAAGGGCGTCGCTCTGCAGCCCCGGTCCGAGTTCGCTGTAACTGTTGACGATCCACGAGCCGAGCGTCGCTCCCGGGGAGAAGAGGGTCCCGGGAAGGATGTAGATGTTTCCGATGACCATCGCGACCGCGATGGCCTCACCGATCGCCCGGCCGAGCCCGAGCATCACGGCGGCAGCGATGCCCGGCCGGGCCGGTCCCAGGACCGCCATGCGGGTCGACTCCCAGCGGGTGGCGCCGAGCCCCCAGGCGGACTCCCGATTGATCCGCGGCACGGCGCGGAGCGCCTCGCGAGAAAGCGCCGAGATGGTCGGGATGGTCATGACCGTCAGCACGATCGTCGCGGTGAAGACGTCGAGCCCCGTTGTCGGGCCGAACGGGAACCTGCCTCCCGTGATCGAGCCCAAGGCGGGCTCCACCGTCGATTTCATGATCGGCACGAGCACGATGAACGCCCAGAACCCGTAGACGACGGACGGTACGGCCGCGGAGAGGTCCACGACGTAGACCAGAGGTTGGCGCAGCCACCGGGGCGCGAGCTCCGAGAGAAAGATCGCAACGCCGAGGGAGATCGGGACCGCGAAGAGAAGGGCGAGGAGGCTCGTGACGAGCGTCCCCACTATCGCCGGAGCGGCCCCGAAGACGTTGGTGGTCCCGTTCCACTCGGAGATCGTCAGGAAGTGCGGACCGAACTCGACGATCGAGGGCCAGGCGGCCCATACGAGGAATCCGGTCAGCAGAGCCAGGAGGGCCCCGATCGCGAGGGCGGTCGCTAGGGTGACCCCGTGAAAGACCCGCCCGAACCAGAGGAGCAGTCGGAGTCGCTGGTCCGAGCGGGTGCGGCCGACGCTAGCCATCCGCGGTCGCTCGACAGGGTCGATACGAGTCCCTCAGCCGCACGCTTGCACGGCTGCCGAGTTATAGGTCATGGTCGACACGCCCGCCTGGTCGATTGTCAGGACGGACGCCGGAAGAGCCGCGTAGTACAGGTTCGGACCAGAGGCCGCCGCTTGACCGGTGGTCAGGAGCCAGTCGATCCATTGGACCAGCACTTCGGACTTCTCCTGGGAGGGGGAAAAGCCCGCGCCCGTGTTCTGGTAGACGTACAGGTAGGCGAACGTGGCGAGTGGGTAGTCGTTCGTCCCGTTCGCGTTGACCATGCTCACGTTGTACCAGTTGCCGGTCGAAGTGGGCAGCGTCGGCATGCTCGCGACCTTGTCCGCAATCGCGGTCGCGGTGTTCGTGAGATTCGCCACGACGAAGGTGTGGGCCGGATTTTCGATCGCGGCGTCGCCCATGGCGCTGCTGTCGAGGATCACGTAGTCCGTGAGGTCGCTGTACCCGATCGAGTCGGCGGTCGACTCGACGGTGCTCAACACCAGAGCGTTCGAGGACGCACCGGTCTGCTTGGGGGCTGTGGGCCACGAAGGGGTGAGGCTTTTTCCCACATGACTCGCCCACGTCGCGTTGTCCTGGGAAAGGAAGTCCGACAGGACGTACGAAGTGCCCGCGGACCCGGAACGGTGGACGGTCGTGATCGATGCGTTGGGCAGGTGCAGGGTCGGATTCAGCGAGGCGATCGCCGTGCTGTTCCAGTTGGTGACCAACCCCAGGTAGATACCGGCGAGCACGGAACCCGTCAGGTCAATGTGCGATGTCGTTGGTACCCCCGGTACGTTGTACACGATCGCCAGGGCCCCTCCGATTACGGGCAGGGTGAGGGCGGCAGAGGGCAGCGCCGCCATTTCTGACGCCGAGAGCGGGTTGTCCGTGATCGCAAAGTCGATGAGTGGCGGATGCTCGGAAAAGTGGGTGAGACCGGTGCCCGAGCCGGAAGCCGGGTAGTTTACCTGGTTGCCGGTCGCGCTGTTGTAGTCGCTCGCCCAGGCATCCACGAGCGGTTGGACGAACTGCGCCCCGTCGCCCTGAAGGGTGAGGGGCCCGCACGTCCCGGACGATTTCGTCGACCCGAACCACTTCTCTTCGTACGCGACAGCCACCCCAGCGACGAGGATGATCAGCACGACGACGACGGCGACGAGGATACCGCCCGATCCTTTCCGCTTCACGACCGGCATCGATTCGGCCGCCGGTATCGTCGGGCCGGTCGATCCGGCTGGCGGAGTAGCGCTCATCGGAAACTCTCCCCCCGAACCGGTCGGTGGGCAGCGAATCGGCGTGGGACGGTGTGGGTTGCCATGCGGCGGCCGAAGAACGGGAGGGTCATATTCGGTTTCAATGGCGCATTATTGACCAACGGTTGCGCCGTTTTCGCACATGAACATGGTATATCTGCACATCCGGGGCCCTCATACGTTTCCACGCGCATCGGACCAAATCGGCAACCCCCGGTCCGAAATCCAAACCTATTTGGGGGCCGGAGAGAGGTCGGGGCCATCATGCCGGCCAACGACGCGACCGAGGACGAAGGGTTCGTCGTCTGGATGGAAGGTCTCCCGGGGTCGGGGAAGACGACCCTTTCCCGAGCGAGTGCCGCCCGGGTCCGCGAACTGGGTTGGAGGGCCGAGGTGCTCGACGGAGATGAGGTCCGTCACATGTTCTCGCCCGAACTCGGTTTTTCGAGGACGGATCGCGAGGTGCACGCCCGGCGGGTGAGCTACGTTGCGCATCTTCTCGCACGGAACGGCGTGGCCGTCATCGTGGCGATGATCACCCCGTACGAAACCTCGCGCCAGGCCGCCCGTTCCGTCGAGGGGCGCCGATTCGAGGAAGTGTGGCTGCGATGCCCGCTCGACGTGTGCCGGAAGCGAGACCCGCAGGGAATGTACCGACGCGCGATGGAAGGTACCGTGAAGGGTCTCACCGGAGTGGACGCCCCGTTCGAGGAACCGCTCAACCCGGACCTGATCGTCGACACCTCGAATGCTACGATCGAAGAGTGCACGGCGCGCATCCTCGCGCACCTTCGTCAGAAGGGGTTCCTCGCCCCACCGGCGAAGTAGTCCGCAGCGGCCTCATCGTGCCACGCGGCGTCGGGGAGCTTTCGAGCGCGGTACGGCCACCCCGGTGTGGCGCGCGAGACGTCGATGCTCGGCGGGTGATATCCACTGGGTGTTCAGATAGTCGAACAGCTGGCGATCGGTCATGCCGATCCGCCGGCCCTCCCGGACCGTGAACGTGTACGCCTCGATCTCGGAAGGCGCGTCGACGTAGGGGAGCTTGGGGTAGAACAACGGCCGCTTCTGGCGAAACTGCCGCACGTGACACAGTTCGTGCACCACATCGAGGTACACCACCTCGAACTCCGCGCTCCGAAGGTGGGGGGTGCTGATCAGGATGTGGCCGTCGACGTCGCTGGTCCCCATGTAGCCGAACCGGGACGAGAAGAACTCCACCCGGAGGTCGCGCAACACCTGTTCGGTTCGGGCTCCGAACAGCTCGCGCACCGCGGGAACTTTCTCAAACCCACGGAAGAACCTCCGGAACGGCAGCAACTGGATCGGCGCGTTGCGCTGAATGCGGACGTGATGACCGGACTCGAACGACACGGGAGACCCCTCGGCGCGCAGCGACGCGAGGGGGAAAGCTCCTTCCATGACCCGGCCGGGGTCCTCCGCTCGGCGAGTCGGCACGTTATGAGGCCGGCCGCTCCTGCCGAGCGTCGGCGCCCCGTGCCGTGGTGGGTCGCACCTCGAGGAGCTCTGGTCCACCCGTGTCCGGAGATCTGCGTCCGAACGGCCGTCGCGGAGGACCGGTAGAGTCGCAGCGCGCCTTCCGATGGACCGCGTTCGCGCTGGGCGTGACGGCGTTCGGGGCGGCGATCTCCACCCCCCTCTACCCCGAGTATGCCCGGGACTTTCACTTCAACTCCGGCGTGCTGGGGCTGATCTTTGCGTGCTACACCGCGGGCGTGCTGTTCACGATCTTCTTCGTGGCCCCCCAGGCGGAGCGGATCGGGCGAAAGCGGCTGCTCACCGCCGGAATGCTCTTCGTAGCGCTGGCGGCGTTCGTGTTCGCTTTCTCCTCGAACGCGATCTGGCTCGGAGTCGCCCGAACTCTCGCCGGTGTGGCGGTCGGATGCACGACCAGCGTCGCGACGGCCGCGATGACGGACCTGATCCCGAACCACGACCAGCATCACGTGGCGCGCGTCGCGGTCGCGGCGAACTTTGGCGCCTTCGGGATCGGCGCCGCGGTAAGCGGGGCGATCGTTCAGCTCGGCCCCGACCCGCTCCAACTGGTGTACATCTTACCCGTCGTCCTCGCGATCGTCGGGGCCCTCGCCGTACGCTCCACCCCCGAGACCGCCCAGGCGCTCGGCGCCCCCGCGCGCCCCCTCGTGCAACGGATCTCCGTGCCGCCGGGGATGGCCTCCCCCTTCTGGGTCGCGGCGGGTGGGCTCGCCGCCTGCTATGCGATGTACGGCTTCTTCGCGGCGCTGATGCCGTCCTATCTCGGTTCCGAGCTCAAGATTTCCAGCCCCTTGCTGGAGGGTCTGGTGGTCGCGTCGATGTTCGGTACGGCGGCGATCGTTCAGCTCGCGACCGCGCAGATCCGCGACCGTCGCGCGCTCCTCGTCGGATTTCCGCTCCTGGTGATCAGCTTGGTCGGCCTCGTCGCCTCGCTCTCGACCGCTTCGCCGTGGCCCGTCCTTCTGGTCGCTCCCCTGCTCGGCGCCGCCGTGGGCCTCACGTTCATGGGAAGCGCCACCTTGGTCGACCGCGTGGCGCCCGAGGCCGCGCGCGGTGAGGTCTTGGCCGGATACTACGCCGTAGGGTACTCCGCCCTGGCCATCCCGACGATCGGCGTGGCGGTGACCTCCGATCAGATCGGGTTCATGGCGGCGGGGACGCTGTTCGGTTCAATCCTGGCCGTGGCCGTCGCCGTACTGCTCTTCGGGATCTACCGGACGCCCACGCCTGCGGGTGGTGGGGGGCGTCCCCGGGACCGTCCGGCACCGCCGGTGCGATAGGAGCGGCGATCGTCAGGCGTCCGAGTCCGGAGGGTCGCGCCCCGGATGTACGCCCGCGGCGAAGGCGGCCATCGCTTCGCGTTGTTTCGTTGCCTTCTCCTTTGCGCTCATCTTGACCCGCATCGACAGCGACCAGTGGTGCCCGAACGGGTCCCGGAGATGTCCGTATCGCTCGCCCCAAAACTGGTTCTCCAGAGGTCGGGTCACGACGGCGCCCGCGGCGACGGCGCGATCCCAGAGCGCATCGACGTTTCGGGAGTACAGGTGGAGGGTGACCGTGGTGGTCCCCACGGTGGACGGCGCGGCGACGTCCGCCCCCGGGAAGACGTCCGACACCATGACGAGGGAGGTACCGAATCTCAGTCGACCATGGACGAGCTTTCCGTTCGGGGTCAGTTGCCGGACCAGCACCTTCGCCCCGAATGCCTTCGCGTAGAACTCGAGGGCGGCGGGCCCATCGGTCACCGCCAGGTACGGGATGACCGTCGGATACCCCGGCGGAATCGGGGACGGGCTCGAGCTCGGTCGCCGGGCGGAACGTCGCGTCCTTTTCCGGGTCGGCATCTCAGGAACCGGCCCTGGGAAGTTCGGTGCCTACATAATGCCGAACGCCCGGCCCCGTATCCCCTCGGACCAGGCCGGTCTCCAAATGTTTTTCCCCCGCCCGAGGGTGACGACGCCCGTGCCGCGACTCCGCCGGTCGTCCTCGGCATGGTCGGTCGCCATGCTGGTCGGAGCGGTAGCTCTCCTCTGCGGGGCCGGCACCGTGGCGGGCGCCTCCCTGGGACGCGCTGCACCGGCGGCCACCCCTCCCGCGACCGCGTCGGGCTCGGTGAATTCTCGTGCTCCCGCGGACAATCCGGGAGCGTCGACCGAGAACATGATCGTGGCGAACATTCCGGACCTCGGGGGACCCAGCGGGGGAAGTGCGGTCTACGTCCCCTCGAACGGAGACATCTATCTGCCCAGCAACGACACGAACCTGACCGTGATCAACGGCTCGACGAATACCGTCGTCGACACGATCCATCTCGGGAAGAACTCGAACGCGGAAACCCCCACGTTCGTTGCGGCCGAGAACCGGCTGTACGTCCCCCAGCTCGGAACCGGAGCCCACCACTATGCGAACGTCAGCGTCATCGACGTCGCAACGAACTCGTTCGTAACGAACGTGACGACCGGATACGAATCGTACCCGGACACGGGGGTGTACTCCCCGATCAGCGCCGATCTCTACGTGCCGAATTTCGGCTACTCCAACATCTCCGCGCTCAACACCACGACCGATACCCTGACCACCGTCCCGACCGGCGTCGCCCCGATGACACCGGCCTACGACCCGACGAACGGATACCTGTACGTGCCGAACCAGGTCTCGGGCAATCTCACGATCATCGACACCCACAACAACGCTGTGGTCGGCACGGTCGGCAATCTTTCCTTCGCGCTGTTCCTGACCGAACAACTGATCGTACAGAGTCCGGTGTACGACCCCCTTACGCAGGAAGTGTACGTGCCGAACGGCAACAACGACACGCTGAGCGTGATCAACGGTACGACATTCGTAGGGAACATCACGGTTGGTTTCGGCCCGAACACCCCGGCGGTCGCCCCCAATGGCGACCTGTACGTGCCGCTCGCCTACAATGTCTTCTCGAACAACGGAACGATCGTGGTCGTAGACCCGCGCACCGGCGCGATCCTGGCCAACGTCTCGACCGGCTACGGACCCGACACGCCGGTCTACGACCCGGCCAACGGCGAGATGTACGTCGCGAACGAGGACAGCAACAACGCGACGATCATCAACACCACTACGAACACGTGGGTCGAAGCGGTCAACATTCCGAGCACACCGGTAAGCCCCGCGTTCGACCCGGAGAACGACGAGCTGTACTTCCCCAACTACTGGATGCTGGACGGACTGTACGTTGGCTACAACGTGACCGTGGTCGCCGGCGGTCCAACCTCGAGCTACGCGATCGACGAGTCCGGATTGAGTACCGGGGATTGGTGGCAGGCCACGCTCGGAGCGACCACCCTGAACGTCACCTCCGCCTCGATGACCTTCCTCGGGGTCGTCGCGGGCGAGTACAGCTACATCATCGGGCCGACCGCGGTCGGCACCGGGTGCACGGCAACCCCTTCGAGCGGCACGGTTGACGCGTCCTCCTCGGAAGGGAGCCTGACGGTGAAATTCTCCTGCGGCTCTTCCGGCGGGGGAGGCGGCGGAGGCGGTGGGACCGGCGCCCCCGGTCTCCCGCCCAGCGGTGGGGGGGGTTCCGCCGCTCTCACGACGGACGAACTCGGTATCCTCGTCGGAACCATCGCCGCGGTCTCAGCGATCGCCGGGGTCGCCGCGGTGATGGTCCGTTCCGCCCACCGACGACCCCCGGCGAGCGGTTCCACCGTCCCGGCCCCGTGGTCCGGTACTCCGCCGCCTCCTCCCCCTCCGCCCCCTTAAAGCCGCCAACGCGGTGGGCCACGCGATGAACCCCACGGCGAAACTTCCGGATTGGTATCGGGCGGTCGCGGTCCTGGTCGGCCTGGTCAGCATCGTGCTCGCCTTCGTCGTACTCGCGTTCCCCGGCCTCGCCCTCGCGACGCTGGTGCTGCTCCTCGCCTTCGCCCTGCTGGTGATCGGCATCGACCGCTTGATGGCCGGCCTCACCGGTCACCCATACGGCCTCACCTTGATGCCGGCGGCGATGACGCCGCCGAAGGAGGGCTCGGCCGTGTCGCCCGGGCCCGACGCCCCAAAGTGAGAACGTTCGCTACCCCGACCCCGGTGGGCGGGAGTCCCAGGTCGGGGGAGGGGACCAGCTAGGCGGGGGGCCCGTCGGCACCGGCGGAGCCTCCGGGGGCGGGGCTGGCGGCGGGACCCACCCCGGGAGCACCGGCGGCGCGGCGGGCGGAAGTCCGGCATCCCGTCGCGCCATGATCGCCACCATCGCGTACAACACGAGGAAGAGGCCGACGCCCCCGGCGATGATGCCGCCCGAGATCAGGAACCCGGCGAGCACGGTGTTGTTGGCGTTCGCCTCGGCGTTTTGACCGCACGACGGAACGGAGTACTCGCACGAGACCTCGCTCTGTTCGACCAGGGCGGAGATCACGAACCCCGACCCGGCGACGCCGGCGCCGAGCAGAATGATCACCGCCCCGACGATGCCAACCTTCCCCAGCGGCGATGTCACGGGGCACCCTTCCGGGGCGGCGTCGTCGGCGCGGCAGGGGTCGGCGGGAGCGGGCGCGCGGCCGGCGGGGCGGGTGCGAGGGTCCGCGGCCACCGGTCCATGAACTGGACCGTCGCGCCGAGGAGGAGCGCGGCGCCCGCCGCCGACAGCGCCACGCCGAACGACTCGAAGAACCCCTCCGCGACGCTGTCGTTCGCGAGATTCTCGTACGCCGAGTGGCAGTTGGTCCCGCACGATATCTCACTCGAAAGTCCGAAGGCGGCGATCGCGAAGCCGGTTCCGACCAGCGAGACGCCGACCAACAGGAGGATCGCGCCGACGACGCCGAGGGCGCGCAGTCGGGAGCGCACGGGACCCTGAACCCCCGGTCTCGGATAGAGATTCGGGTCGCGTCCCGCTTCAGTTCGAAAGCTTCGCATCGATCCAGCGATGCAC
Organism: Thermoplasmata archaeon; assembly: GCA_035504595.1. GTDB lineage: Archaea > Thermoplasmatota > Thermoplasmata > Lutacidiplasmatales > UBA184 > Lutacidiplasma. Next base: position 57,771 of record DATJRQ010000015.1, read on the forward strand.
CTGGGCGGCGAGCTGTCGGAGCGAGACCGCACCCTGACCGAGCGCGACACCGTGGAACGCCCGCACGTCGAACTTGTCGCCGAGCTTCTGCTCGGCGAGGGTGCGGAGCTCGCGGAACTTCAGCTGCCCGATCTTGTACGCGAGCGCCTGGCCCGGCCAGACGATGTACCGGTCCACCTCGACGACGATGTCCTGGTCGCTCTTGCCGGTGTTCTCGCGGAAGAATTGGATCGACCGATCGCGCGTCCACCCGAGGGCGTGCATCCCGGTATCCACCACGAGCCGGATCGACCGCCACATGTCGTACGTGAGCTGGCCGAACTTCGAGTACGGGTCCTTGAACAACCCGAGCTCCTCGCCGAGACTCTCGGCGTAGAGCCCCCATCCTTCGATGAAGGCGGTCGGGCCGGTCTCCCGCCGGAAATCCGGGAGACCGTCGATCTCCTGGGCGACGGAGATCTGGAGATGGTGGCCCGGCACCGCCTCGTGCAGAGTGAGCGCTTCCATCTCCCACTTCGGGCGAACGTCGATCTTGTACGTGTTCGCGTAGAAGTAGCCGGGACGACCGGTGGTCGACGCGCCGGAGATGTAGTAGGCGCTCGGAGAGGTCGGGGCGGCGAACTCGGGGACGGGAAGGACACCGTACTGCGCCCGGGGGAGCCGGCCGAACAGGCGGCCGAGTGCCGGGTCGACCTTCTTGGCGATGACGCGATACGCGTCGAGGAGCTCTTCGGCCGAATCGAAGTAGAACTTAGGGTCCGTGCGCAGGTACTGGCAGAACTCGGCGAACGAGCCGGAAAAGCCGGTCGACCGGATCAGCTTCTCCATCTCGGAGCGGAGCCGCCGAACTTCCCCCATCCCGATGTCGTGGACCTGTTGCGGGGTGAGGTCGGTGGTGGTCTGCCAACGAACGAGATAGGCATAGTACTCGCTCCCGTTCGGCAGGTCACTCGCGGCGATCGTGGACCGGCACTTCGGAATGTAGCTCTTCGCGAGGTACGCACGGAGCTTCGTGAGCGAAGGGACAATCCCCTCGGCATAGATCGATGCGGCCCGCCGCGCGAGGTCCGTTCGGTCGGCCTCGGCGACCGCCGGCGGAAATTCACGGAACGGCTTCAGCACGGGGCTCTCGGCCGGGTCCGAGGGAATCTGGGCGGTGATCTGGTCCGGCAGTCCGGGGAGCGTTACGCGCGGGGGCGAGTATCCTCTGTCGAGTCCCACCGCCAGGAGGTCCAGCGTGACGTCCACCACGCGCGGATAGGCCGCGAAGCGCGCGAGCAGGTCTTCGTACTCCTTCCGGTTCGAAAGCGGTTGGTAGTCGCTGATGTGCGTCGGACTCTGCTGGATCCCATCGAGCTGGGTGAGCGGCATCCAGAGGTTGTGCGGCATCCCGAAATGGAACGGGTACGGGTCCGCGCCGAACCGAACTCCCTCTTCGGCGGTGACGACGAGCTCGCGGTACATGTCGTAGTTGAGCCGTTCCTCCTCCGATAGCCGGTCCCGCTCGAAGCGGTCGAGCTTCACGAGGCAGCCGGCGAGGTGGGCGCGACGCGCGGCGACGCCGACCGGGGAGTCGTCGTTCCACCGGTCGTTGAGGCCGGGGTAGCCGACCGCGGTCGCGACCTCCGGGGACTCCTCCAGCCACTGCTTCCAATCTCGGTCGAGGAACGCCCGGAACTCCGACGAGGCGGCCATAGCTTCGCGCCGCGAGGGTCGGTGCGGGGATAACGACTTTCGGCCCTAGGTCGCCGGGGCCGGGCGGAGCGATCGCTGGCAGTAGGAGCAGACCCGGGATTTTACGAGATTCTGCGTGCCGCACTCGGGACACGCCACCATCACCGGGGTAGCCACGTCGGGGACGACCGCGGTCACGGTCGCCGGGACCGGCTCGGGCGGTGGGGTCGCGCGGGGGACCGGGGGGCGCGTCACGGGGGAGCGGTGCGGCGTGACGACCGGCGGCGCGGTGTATCCCTTCGGGACGACGGGCGCCGCGGGCACCGCGTTCCTCGTTCGTCGCTCGGGCTCGGGGGCGGTCGCCGCCTGGCGGCTCAACACCATCACGACTAGCAGTACGACGAACAAGAGTACGACCCCGACCACGGCGAGGTACCACCCGATGCCGGCGCCCCACGACGCCGCGTCCGTGGAGCTCGAGCCCCAGAACGAGTTGGACGGAGACGCCCCGTTGGTGCCGCTTCCGACGAACGTGTCGCCGCTGGAGGGGAACGCCCCGGGCTGACCCGCCGCGGTCCACAGTACCGCCACGAGCAGGAGGATGGGAGACAGGAGCAGGAACAGTCGGGTCCAGAATGGTTGGACGCCGTTCGGTCGCCGGCCCAGCGCCGAAAGACCGAGGAACAGCGCGGCAAGACCGACCATGGCAGCCGCGGCGATCAGCAGTCCGAGGACGCCCTCGTAGATGGTGTTCAACGGACCCGGGATCGAGGCGTACGGATTCGAGGCCGAACCGACTGCACAGTGCCCCGAGCAGGCGAAGTTGTAGTTCGACCCCGGTAGGAACTGGACCGACTCGGTCGCTCCCCCGGTCGAGGCCGAGTACCCCCACCAGGAGGTGGCGAGGGAAGCGAGGATGACCACGAACGCCGCGGCAACAAGCAGGACCACGACGGTGCGAGGGCTGGGCCGATACGTGAACCGCGGGGGTCGCGGGGACGGGGGGCCGCCGGCGGGTGGCGCGGCGACGGGGGGCAGCGGGGGCGCGTGCGCCGGCGGAGGAGGGGGCGGCGGGGGGGGCGGTGGAGCCACGGGAGCGGCGGGCGGGAGGGCGGACCCGCACTGGGCGCAGAACCGCGCCCCGTCGTCGTTGGCTCGACCGCAGCGGGGGCAGGCGATCATACGCACTCTAGCCGGTCGTCGTCCGACCGGACCGCATCGAACGTCGCGTGGATCATGGAAGGGGGTCGGGTGCTCCGCCCCGGCGACAGAATCTAGGGGGTCGGCACGGATTTAATGCTGAGCCCGCAGTTTCGGAGAGGTGGGACGACCTTCCCGGGCGCCGGACCCTACGACGGCGGTGCGGAACCGCCGAACTGTTCCGGGTGGTTCTTCTCGTAGCGGCGGCCGAGGGCCCAGCCGATGATCCCGAACAGTACCCCCCCGACCACGGCGCCGATCACAATATCGACGAGCGCGGTCGACAGCGGGTTGAGGTCGAGGTAACCGAACTGCTGGGCGAGCAGGACGAACACGATCCCGAGCACGATGCCCGCGCCGAGCCCGGACGTCGTCGAACTCACGAACTGCCTCCCGGTGGCGGGGTCGAGCTCGGGTCGGACGGGGTCGAGGCCGGAGGCGCGGAGGAGGGGGAGGAGGTCGATTCCGGGGCCGCCGGGGGCGGGTTCCCGGATGTTCCGGATTTGCGGACCTTCAGCGCCTGCTGCTTGCCCACCGTGGCCACATTGTACAGCTCGTAGATCACGAGCAGGATCAGGACGATCGGAAGGGCCGCGAGGACATAGAACGCGGCGGCGACCTGTACCCAGAACGTTTGGCTCCACGCTGTGGTGCCGTTGGGAGCGAGCAGGCTCGCCGTCAGCTGGTACGTACCCTCGATGACGTACTGAAGGGGGCCGGTGTTCCAGTTCGACATGACGATGCTGCCGCTGGTATTGCCGGTCGCGGTGGTGACGTCGCGGGTTCCGAGCGCGAAACCGAAGTAGAAGATCTGCAACCGGGCGTCGTTGATCGACCACGGCGCCCCGGAACTTAGGACCCCCGACGGCTGTCGCCAGGCGTAGTAGAGATTCACCGAGTTCCCGAACGAAATCCGGAACGCCGAGGAAGCGCTCGCGGCGGTGGTGATGTTCGTCCCGTCCCAGCTGACGTTCGCCGTCAAGCCTCCGGAGCTCGCCCCCGGTGTGACGCTGACCGTGCGCTCAGCAGTGGGCGCCGCGACGGTGCCCAGGGGAACCAGAAGGAGGACAGCGACGGCCAGCGCGACCAGCGGCCCGAGCCAACGACCCGACCGCGCGATCGAACGGGACGCCGGAGTGCGCATTCCGACGGGCACCCGCCTCGGGGGTAATCAAACTATCCGCGAGCCCCGGGTGGGCGTCGCGACACCGTTCGGGTTCAGCCGGACGCCGGTGGGCCGCCGAACACGGCGCCCAAGCGCTCCAGCTCGGCGGGCGATAGCAGTTTCGGATTGAGCGGCACCCAGACTCGAGCCGAGTGTTCCTTGGCCTCTCGGTCGAACTCGGACAAGCGCTCGACGACCTTCTCGAGACCGTGGATCCGGATCAAGTACTCGACCCCCTCGAGGAAAAACGCGGTCACCTGGCCCTCCGATACGGCGTGCGCCAGGAACGCCGCCAGTCCCTCGAGGTCGTTCGGCTTGAGCGTCGCGCCGCGGCCGATGTTGGAGAGCCAGCGAAGTTCGACCGGTCGCGAACCGATGTACGCGCGTACCCGTTCGGGCGAGTCTCGCACGATGCAGATGCCCCGGTGGCCGGCGGCTGTCGCCTCCAGGAACCGCTCGAGCGCCGGGAGATAGCTCGGACCGAACGTGACGTCGAGTCCGCCCGTGGGGGTCGGTGGAGGCGACGGGAACTCGACCGGCGGGGCCGCCTCGGAGACGGAACCTGTCACCGGCGAGGCCGAAGCCGCGAGCTCCGGGGCCACCGTCGGTTCGACCATCATCGGGGGCGTATGCTCGAGTTCGGGGGCGGCCGGGACGTCGGGGGCCGGTGGCACCCGATCGGGTACCCTCGGCGGCTCAGTGGGGAGCATTTCGGGAGACGGTTCCGGGGGCGCAGGGATGTCCGGCGGCCCCGCGGCGTGCGCCGCCCCATCGCCCGTTTCGTCTGGAGCCGGGGGCTCGTGCACGGCTGGCGGGACGGGGGAATCCGAACTCTCGATGGGCACTGGAGTGGTCTCGGTCGGCTCGCTCGCGGCCGCTTCTTCGGGGGGCGGGGGGCCGGGGGTCTCGTCAGCGGGGGGAGAAGTCGCGACCGGTCCAAGCGGTTCCGGGATCGCCGCCTCCGTTTGGACTTCGGGCTCGGAGACGCCAGGAGTCGGAGGGATCGGAGCGGGACCGGACTGGCTCGCGTCCGGGACCGTGCTTCTGGCGGTGGGCGAGCCCGCACTCACCTCGGGACTCTCGTTCGGCGGAGAAGCGGGGAACGTCGGAGCGGTGGGAGCCCCCTCAGTGAGCTCGTCCCGCGGTCCCGTCGCGACCGCTGGGGGAACGGCCTCGGGAATCGTGGGCGCTTCCAAACCGTCGCCAGCGGTCGGGGACTCAGCCTCTCCGAGGGGCACGGTGGGCCCCGGCACCGGTGGCGCGCTCTCGGGCGGAGCCGTCGTCGGGCTCTCC
>DATJRQ010000016.1:0-142667 GCA_035504595.1 Thermoplasmata archaeon
CGAGTACATGCGGGTCGGCGGCGTGCGCAACGACCTGCCGCCGGGGTTCACCGCCCAGTCGCGTCAGGTGCTCAATTGGCTCGAGGCCCGGTTCAAGGAGTACGACCAGCTCTGCCTCGGGTCGGCGATCTTCCGCGCCCGCTGCGACGGCCTGGGGCTGCTGAAGGCGAACGACTGCGTGACCCACGGCGTCACCGGCCCCATGCTGCGGGCGGCGGGCGTGAAGCGCGACCTGCGCAAGGACCGCCCGTACGCGGTCTACGACCGGCTCGACTTCGACGTCGCCGTCGCCGACGGGGCGGACGTCACGGCCCGCTACCTGGTGCGCATGGAGGAGATGCGGCAGTCGGTGCGCATCCTCCGCCAGGTCATCGACTGGCTCGACCGCCACTCGGGCCCGGTCGTCGCCGACCACCTGCCCCGCTGGCTCGGCGCGCCGTACGCGCCGGTCGGCGCCGAAGGCTACCTCCTCAAGCGGAACTTCCCCAAGGGTCGGGGCTTCTCCGCCATCGAGGAGCCGCACGGCGAAGCCCAGGCGTACGTGGTCAACGAGGGCGGCGAGCACCCGTACCGCGTCAAGTTCCGCTCGCCGGTGTTCGCGAACGTCAGCGCCGCGCGCCAGTATCTGATCGGCTACCACGTCGCCGACATCCCGCCGATCATGGGCAGCGTCGACGTCTGTGTCGGGGAGGTCGACCGGTAGGTCGTTCGTATGTCGTCCGTCACGCTCTACTCCGTCTCGCACACGATCTCGGCGGCGCTGCTGGGGGCCGTCGGCACGGTCCTGCCGACGGGCGCCCGCCTCTGGCTGACGAGCGGGGACGTCGTCACCGGCCTGGCGGTCCTGATCTTCGCCGCGATCCTGCTCGCGACCAGCATGATCAACACGATCGTGCTGATCTGGTGGGAACGCAAGCTCCTCGGCCGGTTCATGGACCGCCGCGGAGCGATGCACGTCGGATACGCCGGGCTGCTGCAGAACTTCGCGGACGGGTTGAAGCTGTTTCGCAAGAGCACGGTCGCGCCGCGCGAGGCCGACGGCTCGGGGTTCTACTTCGGCCCGACCGCCTACATGGTGAGCTCGCTCGTCATCTTCGGGATCCTGCCGATCTCCAGCGGCTGGAGCGCCGGGGCGCTCCCGCTGAGCCTCCTGCTCGCCCTGACGGTCTTCTCGTTCGCCCCGCTGTTCATCTTCATCAGCGCCTGGTCGAGCAACAACAAGTACTCGCTGATGGGCGGAATGCGGTCCGCCGCCCAGATGATCGCCTACGAGGTCCCGATCCTCCTCGCGGTCGTCGCGGTGGTGATCGTGGCCGGCAGCTTCGACCTGTCGACCATTGTGTACGAGCAGCAGAACTACTGGTTCTGGGGCCCGCTCGTCGTCGCGCTGATCGTCTTCGTCGCGGGCATGCTCGCCGAAATGGAGCGGATCCCGTTCGACCTGCCCGAGGCGGAAGCGGAGCTGGTCGAGGGGTGGAACACCGAGTACGGCGGCATGCTGTTCGCGTTCTTCATGCTCGCCGACTACCTGCGCGCGCTCGTCGGGAGCATCCTCGTGGTGCTCCTCTTCCTCGGCGGATGGACCCTGCCGTCGTGGGTGCCCAGCGCGGCGACGTCGTTCCCTCTCGCCGGGATCTTCTGGTTCATGGTGAAAACGTACCTCGTCTTCGGCCTCTTCGTCTGGGTCCGCGCTTCGCTGCCCCGCGTCCGCACCGACCAGCTGCTGCGCGTGGGGTGGAACCGGATGATCCCGCTCTCCCTGTTGGCGATCTTCCTCGCCGCTGCGCTCGTCACGGTGAAGTGCCTTCCCGTGTTCGGCTGCCTCCCGTCGATGGGGGTGTGAGGTCCGGTTCCGATGTCCGATGTGATCGTCGCCAAGGAGAAGCCGAACGAGAACCCGATCCTCTTCGTCGCGCGCCCGATGGCGACCGCCGCGCGCCAGTTCGCCAAGAGCCTCTTCCGCCCGTCGACGATCGTCTATCCGTTCGAGCGGCTCGAGGACCCCGCGTTCCGCGACAAGGTCGCGGTCGCGTCGGGCAAGCCGATCGGGGTCGGCCATGTCTGGGACAACTACCGGGGTGTCCACGCGCTCAACGTGGCCACGTGCATCAGCTGCAATCTGTGCGCGTTCTCCTGCCCCGACATCTGCATCGAGATGGTCACCGTTCCCGGCGGGGACCCGAAGCATCCGAAGAAGTGCCCCGAGATCGACTACGGCAAATGCAGCTACTGCGGGTTCTGCTCGGACGCCTGCCCGGAGGGGTGCCTCACGATGACGACCCGCTACGAGCTCTCGACGGCGAAGCGCTCGGAGATGGTCTACTCGCCCGAGAAGCTCTACGAGATCTTCCGGCACAAGCTCCCGATGAACCCGATCCGGGTCGAGCGGCCGGAGAACGAGGACGACATCCTCCTCGACCCCCCGCTGTGCATCGGTTGCAACGCGTGCTCCCGCGACTGCCCCACGCAATGCATCACGATGCTGGACATTCCGAAGGCGGAGCCGAAGCCCGGTGAGAAACCGGCCAAGCGGATCTGGAAGGAGCCGGTGATCAACGACTCCGATTGCGTCCGCTGCGGTACATGCATCAGCGTCTGTCCCAAAGAGTGCCTGTTCTGGGGGACGCGGAAGTGAGCCTCGAGGAACTGGCATTCCTCGCCCTCGCGCTGGTCGCCGTCGCGACCGCGGCGATGGCGCTCCTCGTTCGCGAGCTCGTCCACACGATCCTGTGGGTTGCGATCTTCTTCGTCGACCTCTCGGCGATCTACTTCCTCCTCGACGCTCCGTTCCTCGGCGTCCTCCAGCTCGGCGTCTACGCCGGCGCGGTCACCATCCTCCTCCTGTTCGGCATCATGACGACCCGCAAGCGGATCTTCTCGCGCGAGGCCGTGACGGGGATCGGACCGATCCCGGTCGCCCTGTCGATCGTCACCTTCGTCTTCGTCGTCTCCGCGCTGGCGGAGCTCCCCCAGGGCGAGACCGCGATCGCCCAGTACCCTCCGCAGGCGCTGAGCGTGAACTTGTTCGGCCCGAACGGCCCGTGGCTCCTTCTCCTCGGCCTCATCATGCTCGCCGGCGTCGCGGGCGCGATCTACCTCGTCCGGGAGGGGCGCGAGTGACGACCCTGGGAGTCACGGGCTTCGTGGCGCTCTCGGCCGCGTTGTTCGGGATCGGCCTGTTCGGGATCCTCACGCGGCGGAACTTCATCCTGCTGCTGATCTCGATCGAGATCGCGATGAACGCGGTGATCCTGAACTTCGTCTACTTCGCGGCGTTCGCGACGGGAACCCACGGGCTCGATGGCCAGTCCGTTGCGGTGGTCCTCATCGGGTTCGCCGCGACAGAGGTCGCGGTCGGGCTCGCGATCGTGCTGGCGTTGAACCGGCTCAAGGGCACGATCAACGTCGCCGAAGCGACCGACCTCAAACTGTAGGGAGGGAGTAGGTCACGGTCTCGCTCAACGCGCTGTTCGGGTGGGCGTTCCTCGTCCCGCTGTTCTTCGTCCTCTCGTTCGTCATCATCGGTCTCGCCGGGACCCGCCTGAAGCGCCTCGAATGGGGAGGATGGGTCGCCGTAGGTTTCTCCGGTGCGGCGATGGTGCTCGGCGTGCTCATCGGGGTCGGCGAGGCGATCAGTCCGAGCTCCTACACGAACGTTCAGACGGTCTGGCTGAAACTGCCGCCGGCGCCCGGCACGTTCCCGAACGGCTTCGAGCTCGTGATGGGAACGCTCGTCGACCCGCTGTCGGCGCTGATGCTCATCGTCGTGACGGTCGTCGGCTTCCTCGTCATGCTGTACTCCATCGGGTACATGCACCACGATCACGGGCTCCCCCGCTACTACGCGGAGCTCTCGCTCTTCCTCGCCTCGATGACGGGGCTCGTCCTTTCGAACAATCTGCTCGAGTTCTTCCTCATGTGGGAGCTCGTCGGCGTATGCTCCTACTTCCTCATCGGCTTCTACTACGAGAAACCGAGCGCGGCGAGCGCCGCGAAGGAGGCGTTCCTCGTCACCCGGGTCGGTGACGTGCTGTTCCTCCTCGGGATCTTTCTCTACTTCTCCACCTACGCGACCGCGGGCGTCCCCGGAAGCGGCGGGTGGGCCGCCAACGGGTTCGTCTTCGTCCACGGTTCGACCCCGTTCCTCGCCGGAGCGACCGCGAACTCCACGACCCTCACGATCGCCGGGCTGTTGATCCTCGGCGGCGCGGCCGGAAAGAGCGCCCAATTCCCGCTGCACGTCTGGCTCCCCGACGCCATGGAGGGCCCAACGACCGTCTCCGCGCTCATCCACGCGGCCACGATGGTCGCCGCGGGCGTCTACCTGCTCGCGATTACGAGCGTCTTCATCGGGTTCACGTCCACGGTCTCGCTCGCGATCGTCGCGGTCGGCGGCTTCACGACATTCTTTGCCGCGACGATGGCGGTCGTCCACCCGGACATCAAACGGGTCATCGCCTACTCGACGATCAGCCAGCTCGGCTACATGGTGTTCGCGATCGGGGCCGGCTTTGCGATGGTCGGGCTGTACCACCTGTTCACGCACGCGTTCTTCAAGGCACTCCTGTTCCTCGCCGCCGGCTCGGTCATCCACGCCGTCGGCACGCAGGACCTCTTCAAGATGGGAGGTCTGAAAAAGCACATGCGGGTCACCGCGGCCGCGTTCGCGATCGGCGGGCTCGCGCTCGCCGGCATCCCGCCGTTCGCCGGGTTCTGGTCGAAGGACGACATCCTCTCGTCGGTCTACGCGCAGCTCGGGAGCCATCCGGACTACTGGCCGTTCTTCCTGCTCGCGTTCGCGGCGGTGTTCCTCACCGCGTACTACATCTTCCGCGCCTGGTTCCTCGCGTTCTCGGGCGAAACGACCCGGGACCCGACGCTCCCCGCGGCCCACGAGGGCCCGTGGGTGATGCAGGCTCCGCTCCTGATCCTCTCCGCCTTCGCGGTCGTGGCCGGCCTGTTCGTCTTCTTCCCCGGCTTCCAGTCCCTGCTCCTCGGCGGCGCGGGCGTCGCGGGGATCCCGCCGCACTACGGGACGACCGACGTGCTGCTCTCGAGCGCGAGCGTGGGCCTCGGCGCCCTGGGGATCGGCCTCGCCTGGGCGATGTGGGGCAACGGTCGCGTCTACGTGCTTGCCGAGGACAGTGCGCTCCAGCCCCTCCGCCGGCTCCTCCTGAACCGGTACTACTTCAAGGTCGGATACGACTGGATCGGCCGCCGGGCCGTCTACGGATTCTCGCGCGCGGCGGATTTCTTCGACCGGTTCGTGATCGACGGCACGGTCCGGGGCCTGGAGCGGATGTTCGCGTACGCGAGCAACCGGGCGCGCTCGATGCAGTCGGGACTCGTGTCCGATTACGCCGCCTACGTGATCGCCGGGCTCATCGGATTGTTCTTCCTCCTCCTCGTCCTGGGACCGTACCTCGTCGCGAAGCTCGGAGGCGGGTAGATGCTCCCGCTGATCTCGATCGTCCTTGCGACCCTCGCGGTCGGGACCGTCGCGACGTTCTTCGCCGGCACCAAGGCGCGATGGGTCGCGCTCGCGACGTCGGTCGTCTTCCTCGCGGAGACCGCGCTCCTGTTCGTCAGCTATTCCGGATGGCCCGGTTATTCGAGCTCCCTCGTCCCCGGGTTTTCCGACACCGAGACCTACAGCTGGATCTCGCTGCCGTGGCTGCACATCAACTACACGGTCGGCGTGGACGGGATCTCCCTGGTCCTGATCCTCCTCACCGCGATCCTGCAGATCGCGACGGTCGTCTACTCGTGGGGCGAGACGCACCGGCCCGCGGGATACTTCGGCCTGATGATGCTGACGTGCCTCGGCTGCTTCGGCGTCTTCGTCGCGCTCGACATCCTGCTGTTCTTCCTGTTCTGGGAGGCGGTCCTCGTACCGATGTTCTTCCTCATCGGCTACTGGGGCGGGCCGAACCGGCGGTATGCCGCGATCAAGTTCTTCGTGTACACCCATGTCGCCTCGATTGTCATGCTCGTGGGCCTCCTGGCCCTCGTCTTCTACTCCGGCGCGACCTCGTTCGATTTCACCGCTGTCTACGCCGCGGCCCGGGGGCTCTCCCCCGTCGTACAGACGTTCCTGTTCCTCGCGCTGTTTTTCGGCTTCGCCGTCAAGTTCCCGGTCGTCCCGTTCCACACGTGGCTCCCCGACGCGCACGTCGAAGCTCCGACCGGGGGCTCGGTCCTCCTGGCCGGGCTTCTGCTCAAGCTCGGGGGCTACGGTCTCATCCGGTGGGCGGTCGAGGTGCTCCCGAGCGGACTGCACTCGGTCCAGCCCCTGCTGTTCGTCATCGCCTTCCTCACGATCATCTGGGGTTCGGTCCTCTCGCTCGCGCAACGGGACCTGAAACGGCTCGTCGCGTACTCGTCGATCAACCACATGGGGATCGTGCTGCTCGCGATCGCCCTCGACTCCTCGCTCGGCCTGCTCGCCGCGGTCCTGCTCATGTTCGCCCACGGGATCGTGAGCGGCCTTCTGTTCATGGGCGCCGGGAGCGTCCACCACCAGTACGGCACCCGCGACATCTCCGCGCTCGGCGGGATCACGCCGAGCGCCCCGACCCTCGCAACGATCATCATGGCCGGTTCGCTCGCGTCCCTCGGGCTGCCCGCGCTCATCGGGTTCCCGGCCGAGTTCACCGCGTTCCTCGCGACGTGGAACGGACTCGGCTACTGGGTGATGATCCCCCTCGCGGTCCTCGTCGTCACCGCCGCGTTCTACCTGTGGATGATGCAACGGATGCTGTTCGGCCCACCGAAGGCGGTGCCGGCGGACGCGCACGACCTCCCGTGGTACGAAGGGGTCGGGATGGGCCTTCTCGTCGCGCTTACCGTGCTGTTCGGGGTGCTGCCGAGCCTGCTGGTGAACGTGATCGTGAGCTCGCCGATCAAGGGGTGGCCCGGAACGTGAGGACGCCATGACGGTCGGCGCGTTCGTCGCCCCGTTCCTGCCCGAGCTCGTCCTGCTGGCGGCGGCGCTGCTGGTCTTCCTGTTGGACGTCGTGAAGGTCCGGCGGATCGAGGTCACCGGGGGGATCTCGGCCGCCGCGTTCGGGTTCGCGCTCCTTCTCGTGGTCGCCGACCTGGGGTTCGCCCCGCTGGCCGCCCTGGCCACGATCCCGGCCGGGCAGATCGACGCGGTGCCCGCCGCCGGCGCCTCCCCCCTGTGGGCGTTCACCTCGCTCGGGCTCGTCTTCCAGGCGATCTTCCTCCTCGCCGGCTTCCTGGTCGCTCTCGCCTCGACGAGCCGACCGTCGAACGAACGCGGGGCGCCGATCTTCTACGGGCTCCTCCTCCTCGCGACCCTCGGGATGCTCCTCGTCGCCGTCGCGGTCGACCTGATCTTCCTCCTCCTCGCGGTCGAGGTCGTCAGCATCGCCTCCTACCTCCTCGTCGCGTACACGCGCAAGGACCGTCGGGGGCTCGAGGCGGCGATGAAGTTCTTCGTCATCGGAGCGCTCTCGACCGTCCTGTCGTTCTTCGGCGCGTCGCTCCTGTACGGCGCCTACGGCACCACGAACCTGGACGTCATCCGGGGCGCGGGAACGGCGGTCGCCGACCCGACGCTCGTCCTGCTCGGCTACGGGTTCCTGGTCGCCGGCCTCGCCTTCAAGGTCACCCTGGTGCCGTTCCACGCCTGGGCCGTCGACGTCTACGACGGGGCCCCGGACGACGTGTCGGCGTTCCTCGCGGGCGGGACGAAGAAGATCGGGATCTTCGCGTTCTTCCTCGTCTTCCTCGGTCCCGTCCTCGCGCTCGGTCCCGATGCGCAGAGCGGGTACGGGCTGTTCGGCGGTTCTGTCGCGCTCGGTCCGAGCGTGCAGCTCGCGCTCGCGATCCTCGCGGTGCTGACCATGACCGTCGGGAACGTGCTCGCGCTGCTGCAGAAGGAGATGAAGCGGATGCTCGCCTACTCGTCGATCAGCCAGGCCGGCTACATGATGATCGGGATCGTCATCGGCACGGCTCCGGCCCTCGGCGGCGCGACCCTCCAGGTGTTCGCGCACGTCCTGATGAAGACCGGCGCCTTCCTGGTCGTCGGCGCCGTCGCCGCGCTCGGCGTCGGCCCGCTGATCAGCGACTGGCGGGGGCTCGGAACGCGCCGGCCGTTGCTGGGCGTCGCCTTCGGCCTCATGCTCCTGTCGCTCGCGGGCGTCCCGCTTACGATCGGCTTTGTCTCAAAGTTCGTGCTGTTCAGCGCGGCGGTCGACGCCCAGGGATGGTTCGTCTGGCTCGCGGTCGCCGGGCTTCTCAACAGCGCGCTCTCAGTGTTCTACTACGCCCGCGTCCTGAAGGTGATGTTCTTCGACGCTCCGCCCGCCCCCGACCCCGCGCTCGCGGGCGCGGTCGTCGGCGGGGCCGGCCCACCGGCGCTGCCCATCGGGGGCCTCGGCTACGGACGCGCCGCAACGATCGCGCTGATCGCCGCGTTGATCGTGGTGTTCGGCATCTATCCGCAGGCCGTGCTCGGCCCGATCCAGTCCGCGGCGTACCACTTCGTGAGCGTCGGGGCGTGAGCCCGTGGACGCGTTCGACGTCGTCGTGGTCGGAGCCGGCCCGGCCGGTTCGCTCGCCGCCCGGGCGGCCGCGGAGGGCGGCGCCACCACGCTCCTCCTGGACCATCGGCCGGAGCTCGGCTTCCCGGTGCAGTGCGGCGAGTTCCTGCCCGACGCGCGCGAGCTGTCCGACCTGTTCGACTGCCCCGAGCTGATCGCCCGAGCGTTCGAGATCCCCCCGGGGACCGTCCTCCGCGCGACCCGCTGGATGACGTGCGTTTCGCCGTACGGCCATCGGTTTCGATTCCCGCTCACGGGGTGCACGGTCTCCCGGCGTGCGTTCGATAAGGCGCTCGCCTACCGCGCGGAGGGGGCCGGCGCGGAGCTCCGCCACCCGGTCGGCGTCACGGAGGTCCACGACGACGAGGTCCGGCTCGCGGGGGGCCGCTCGGTCCGGGCCCGGGTGGTGATCGGGGCGGACGGACCGATCTCGACCGTCGGCCGCTCGGTCGGCTTCCGCCCCGACCGGACGATGTTCCGGATGATCACCGCCACGGTCGACGGCCCGCTCGGCGACGAGATCGACCTCCTGTTCGGCCGGACCGCGCCGGGCGGGTACGCCTGGCGATTCCCGCGGGCCACCGATGCGAACATCGGGCTCGGGGTCCCGCGCCTCGCGCCGGGCGCCTCGCTCGACGGCCTGCTGCGGGACCTGTGCGCGGTCCACGAGCTCGGAGCGCCCCGGGAGCCGACCCACTGGTGGGTCCCGGTCGGCCCGCCGCCCGAGAGCCTGGTCCGCGGCCGGGCGCTGTTCGCGGGCGACGCGGCGAACCTCGTCATGGCGACCAACGGAGGCGGGATCCCAACGGCGATGCTCTCCGGCTACCTCGCGGGGGCCGCGGCCGCCCGTCACGTCCGGGGCGGTCACCCCCTGGCGGAGTACGACACCGCGTGGCGCTCCGCCCTGTACGAGCCGCTCGCGCGCGCCGCCCGTATTTACTCCTTCAGTGAGCGGTTCGCCGGCACCGACCTGCTCCTCGCGTTAGGGATGCGCTATATCGGGGCGTCCGGTCTCGACGCCATGATGCGCCTGCGATGGCCCCCCCGCCTCGGGAGACGGTCGTGACGAGCCCCTCCACGCCCCCCGAGAGCCTGGAGCCGTCGCTCGAGGCGATCGTTTCGGACACGTTCGGGCCGGAGGCGTTCCCGCAGGTGTCCGACCTCGTCCCGGTGCTCGTCCGGGACCTCTCCGAGATCGACTGGCGCCTCCAGCAGGTGCTCGGCTCGACGTACGCCCGCCTCACCGAGGCGGCGCGGTACGCGTGTTCGACCGGAGGCAAGCGGGTCCGACCGCTCCTGATGGCCGTCGCCCACCGCGCGCTCGGGGCGGAGTCGATCCGCCCGATCCAGTCGCTCGCCGCCGCCTTCCAGCTGATCCACACGGCGACGCTCGTCCACGACGACGTCATCGACCACGCCGAGACCCGCCGGGGACGTCCGTCGATGCCGCGGGCGTACGGGGTGCCGCTCGCGATCGTCTCCGGCGACTACCTGTTCGTCCGCGCCTTCGAGCTGGCCGCCGAGTATCCGCGCTCGATCATCCTGAAGTGCGGAGAGGCGTGCGCCGACCTCGTCGAGGGGGAGGTGCTGCAGGAGTCGTCGCGCTTCGAGCTCTCGACCGGCCGCGAGCACTACTTCCGCATCGTCGAGCGGAAGACCGCTGCGATCATCGCGGCGGCGCTGACCTCGGTCGCCGAGATCGCCGAGGCGAGCGCGCCGCGGGTCGACGCGCTCACGCAGTACGGGCGCGCCCTCGGGGTCGCCTTCCAGATCCGGGACGACCTCCTCGACGTCTACGGGGACCCCGACCTGCTCGGCAAGCCGCTGTACACCGACTTCCGGGAGGGGAACCCCACGCTCGTGTCGCTCGAGGCGTTCGGGCTCCTGGACGCGAAGCACCAGGCCGAGTTCGAGGCGCTCTTCCAGCTTCGTCACAAGAAGACCAAGCACCTATTGCGGCTGCGGGAACTCACCGACCTCACGGAGGCGGGCCCCCGGGTCGCCGCGCAGTCGACCGAGTGGGCCGACCGGGCCGTCCGCGCGCTCGAACCGGTCCCGCCGGGGCCGTACCGCCACCTCCTGGAGCTCCTCGCCCGCGGCGCCGCGACCCGTCGCTTCTAGGACACCGGTCCAACGAAAGGTACAAGTTCCCCTCGCGGGCTCGAACTCCTCCCGGGGTCGGCACGATGAGCGGGTCCACGGTCTCAAGCGGCGCCTCGGCGGACGCCCCCGTCACGTTCGATACCCTGTCGCCGCGCTGGGAACCGACCGCCGTGATCCCCCGGCGACCGCTCGGGGTCGCCGTCCTCGCGGTCCTCATCGCCCTGTTCGCGGTCGTGATCGTGCTCGCGGGAATGATCTACCTGCTCTCGGCGTACGTCGGCACGTTCGTGCCGGCCTCGCTCGACCTGTTCCCCTCGATCGACATCCTCGGCGCCGTGATCCTCGTCCTGCTCGGTGCCGCGCTCCTCGGGATCGCGACGAGCCTCTGGCGGCAGGAAACGTGGGCGCTCTGGACGACGATCGTCCTCGTGTTCCTGACGACCGCCTACCTGTTCTTCACCGGTTCGATCACGATCCTGTTCCTCGTCTTCGTCGTGCTGTTCGTCTATCTTATCTCGGTCCGCCGATACTTCTACTGATGCGAATCCTCCTGGCGCAGCTGGCGCCACGGACCGGGGACGTCCGGGCGAACCTGGAGCGGGTCCGCGTCGTCGCCGGCCTCGAGCCGGCCGACCTCGCCGTGTTCCCCGAGCTGTTCCTGTCCGGCTACCGGGTCGGGGATCGGATCCACCGCCTCGCGCTCCGCGAGGGGGACGCCGAGACCGCCGCGCTCCGGGCGATCGCGCGCGAGAGCCGCGCCACGATCGTCGTCGGGACCGCGCTCGCCTCGGCGGAGCGTCACGGCGAGATACAGAACGCCGTGATCGCGGTCCGTCCGGACGGCGAGATCCACACCCAGGTGAAGCGGTACCTGCCGAACTTCGGCCCGTTCGAGGAGGGGGCGCACTTCACGCCCGCCGACGAGAGCCAGCCGGTCGACGTCGCCGCCCGGCGCGTGGGTCTTCAGGTCTGCTACGACACGTTCTTTCCCGAGGTCTCCCGAGCCCTCGCGCTCGGCGGGGCCGAGATCCTCGTGGTCGTCTCCGCCTCGCCCGTGACGAGCGCGGCGATGTTCGCCAAGCTCCTGCCCGCGCGCGCGATCGAGAACAGCCTGCCGGTCGTCTTCGTGAACCGCGTCGGTGTCGAGGACGGGGTGATCTTTGCCGGGGGATCGGGGGCGTGGGACGCGCGGGGCGAGCCCCTGCCGCTCGCCCGGGTCCCCCTTCCGGGCGCGACCGCCGAGGAGGCGCTGTTCCGGGTCGACATCGACCCGGTCGAGTCCGCGCGCTGGCGGCCGTTCCGACCCGTCCTGCGCGACGTGGCGACCCGGCCCGGGATCCCGGCGGCGGGGGCCCCGTAGTCGCACCGCGCAATTCGAACGCCGTTCTTATGAGCCGGGCGCGACCCCCTTCGGTCGGTGGCACCCCAGTCGATCGCTCAGCAGCTCGCCGCGAAGCAGCGGGAGATCTCGGTGGCCGAGTTCTTCGAGCGGAACCGCCAGATCCTCGGGTTCGACAATCCCCAGCGCTCGCTCCTCACCACCGTCAAGGAAGCCGCGGACAACGCGGCCGACGCCTGCGAGGAAGCGGGGGTCCTCCCCGAGATCACGGTCGAGATCGCCAAGGAGTCGGAGGACCGGCTTCGGGTCGCGGTGACGGACAACGGGCCGGGGATCCTGCGCAAGGAGATCCCGAACGTCTTCGCCCGGCTCCTGTACGGCTCCCGCTTCCACTCGAACCGGCAGGCGCGAGGCCAGCAGGGGATCGGGATCTCGGCGGCGGTCCTGTACGCCAACCTCACCACCGCCCGGCCCGCCCACATCACCTCGAAGGTCGAAGAGGAGGAGGCGGCGCACGTCCTCGACCTTGTCATCGACACGCAGAAGAACCAGCCGAAGGTGACGAGCGAGGACCTCGTCCTCTGGGACCGGCCCCACGGCACCCGGGTCGAGCTCGTCCTGAAGGCCCGGTACATCCGCGGACGACAGTCGCCGTACGAGTACCTCCGCGGGATGGCGATCGTCAACCCCCACGCGCGGATCGTCCTTGTGGAACCGGACGGGACCCGGGTCACCTTCGAGCGCGCCTCCCAGGAGATGCCCGCGATCCCCCGGGAAACGTTGCCGCATCCGTACGGGCTCGAGCTCGGCGAGCTCGGCTACCTGCTGAAAGCGACGAAGCGGCCGACCCTCGCCGAGTTCCTCTCCAAGGACCTCGCCGGCGTGAGCGCCCGCTCCGCCAAGGAAGTGTTCGAGCGCTCGAAGCTGAAACCGAGATCGCCCCCCGCGTCCGTGCAGGGCGAGGAGCAGGAGGCGCTCCTGAAGGCGCTCCACGAGGTCCCGCTCGTGGCACCGACCTCCGACTGCCTCTCCCCGATCGGCGCGGTGCTGATCAAGCGCGGTCTTCGGAACGTGCTCGGCGAGCTGCGGCCCGAATTCTACGCCCCGCCGGTGAGCCGACCGCCGAAGGTGCGGGGGGGGTTTCCGTTCATGGTCGAGGTCGGGCTCGTCTACGGAGGCGGGCTGCCGCCCGACCAGCCGGTCCAGATCCTTCGGTTCGGGAACCGCGTCCCCCTCCTCTTCCAGCAGGGGGCCTGCGCGATCACGAACGCGATCTCGAGCCTCGACTGGCGGCGGTACGGGCTCGACCAGAAGGGCGGTTCGGGGATCCCGAGCGGCCCGGCGGTGATCCTCGTCCACGTCGCCTCGACGAAGGTCCCGTTCACCTCGGAGGCCAAGGAGGCGATCGCCGAGGACCCCGAGATCGACAAGGAGATCACCCTCGCGCTCCAGGCCGCCGCCCGGCACCTGCGCGCGCACATTTCGCGGGTGAGCCGGCGGGAGTACGCGAGCGACAAGTTCGCGATCATCCAGCGGATCCTCCCCAAGCTCGCCGAGAAGACGAGCCACCTCGTGGGCAAACCCGCCCCGGACCTGACGCCCGTCATCACGCGGATCATGGACGTGGTGAACGTCGAGAGCCCGCTGACCACGGACGCCTCGGGCGTCCACCTGAACGTCGAGGTCACCAACTACACGCCCCGTCCGCGCGTCCTTGAGCTGTTCGTGGAGATCCCTCCCGACGAGTTCGCGCGGGCGACGTTCGACCCGGCGCCGGAAGGAACCGAGCCCCCCCTCGGGCGGGCATGGTGGACGCTCCCGAAGCTCGTCCCGAACGGCCGGACGCGGATCGCGGTCGCATTCCCCCCGAAGACGGACGTCGACGCGAGCGACGTGGACTGGTACGTTGCCGGGATCGACGAGGCGCACATCCTCGGGGCGGACCCGCTCCCGGGCGACTGGGACGTCCGACTGCCGCGGACGATCGTCGAGGCCGCCGAAGCCGCCGCGGCGGAGTCGGCCGCATCCGGGGACGAAGGGGAGGTGGACTACGATGCCGCCGAGTCGGGCACGGAAGCCAGCGACGAAGAGTGAGGGGGACGCGGACACCCGGAAGATCCGGGCGGACGCACTGAAGCCGACGCTCGACCTCGCCGAGCAGATCTACGGCCAGCTGCGCGACGGGGAGATCCCGCGCATGCGCCTCCCGCTTCGGACGAAGCAGAACCTCTCGTTCCAGATGCGCGACGGCGTCTGGAAGCTCGGAAAGGCGATGGGGACGCGCAGCGCGCGGAAGCTGGACGGCGCCCTGATGCTGCTGCGCACGTTCTACCTGGTCGACTTCATCAACGAGATGGCGAAGGACCGGAAGACGTCGACCCTCCGAGAACTGTACTACATCAGCGAGGCGTGGGAGGACGCGAAGTTCCACTCGGAGGACGAGTCGAACCTCCTCATCGAGGACCTCGAAGTGATGTGCGAGCGCCTCCGCGAGGACTTCCGCCTCCACCCCGAGGAGAACGGCGCCTCCGTGATCGGCGACCTCACGATCAAGGAGAAGAATCGCAAGGGCGACGTCAAGAAGATCAACTGCAAGGACGACGTCGGAGACGGCGGCTACTCCCTGCCATTCAACGTTGAGAAGGAGAAGATCGAGTTCGTCAGCACGAACGCGAAGTTCGTCATCGCCATCGAGTGCGGCGGTATGGTCGACCGGCTCGCCGAGAACAACTTCGACGAGGACCAGAAGGCGATCCTGCTCCACCTCAAGGGACAACCGGCCCGCTCGACCCGTCGGTTCCTGCGACGGGTCACGGAGGAGCTCAAGCTGCCCGTCGTCGTCTTCACCGACGGCGACCCGTGGTCGTTCCGCATCTTCGCCAGCGTCGCCTACGGCGCGATCAAGACCGCGCACCTGTCGAGCTACCTCGCGACCCCGTCCGCGGAGTTCCTCGGCGTCACCGCGTCCGACATCGAGAACTACGACCTGCCCTCCGACAAGCTGTCGGAGCAGGATATCCGGGCGCTGCAGGCCGAGCTGACCGACCCGCGGTTCGGGACCGCCGACTGGCGCTCGGAGATCGAGCTGATGCTGAAGAACGGGAAGAAGGCCGAGCAGCAGTCGCTCGCGAAGTACGGGCTCAACTACGTCACGGAGCACTACCTGCCCGAGAAGCTCACCGAGATGGGGGTCCTGTGACCCCGGGGTCGCCCGGGCGGCCCGGTCGAGGGCGGGAACGCAATCTTTAACCCTCGCCGGGCTCGTCCTCGGCCGATGGCGTATTCCCTGGGCCAGAAGGCGCTCGCCGAGTTCGTTGGAACGTTCGGGCTGCTCTCGTTCGTGACGGGAGCGGCTCTCTTCACCATCCCGGACGGGGCGTTCGACCCCGCGGGCCGGGTGCTGCTGATCAGCCTGTCGCTCGGTCTCGGCGTGATGGGCATGGCGTACGCGCTCGGGGACATCTCGGGCGCATCGTTCAACCCGGCGATCACGGTCGCCCAGATCGTTCGCCGCCGGGTCCAGCCGAGGGACGGGGTCGTGTTCATCGTCGCCCAGGTGGTCGGCGGCGTCGTCGCGGTCGGAGTGATCGCGGGCGTCGCGTACGGCTACTCCGCGCTGTGGAACGTCGCTTCCGGCTCGACGGTCGCGCTCGCGTCGCAGGGGTACAGCGGGAACGGCTCGCCGTACAGCTTCGGCGTCGGCTCCGTCTTCCTGCTCGAGGTCGTGATGACGTTCTTCCTGGTCGCGGTCGTCCTGTTCGTGACCCGACCGAACAACTCCACGAAGAACCTCGCGCCGGTCGGCATCGCGCTCACCCTCGCGATGACGAACCTGGTCGCGATCCCGGTCGACGGCGCCTCGGTCAACCCCGCGCGCAGCTTTGCCCCGGCGATCCTCTCGTCCATGTGGACCGGGGACCGCTGGGCGATCGAGCAGGACTGGCTGTTCTGGGTCGCCCCGATCCTCGGCGGCCTCATCGCCGCGATCGTCGACTGGTCGTTGAGCGAGCGGTCCGCCGCTACGTGAGCCCCACCGCGGCGTACACCGCGGGGGTCAGCAGGGCGTCCGCCAGTTCGGCGGGGGCGTACACGTAGCCGCCGGAGGGACGGGGGACGCGCTTCCAGGCGATCCCCTGCTCCTCGAACTCCGGCGGCTCGCTCCCGACCTCGACCACCTGCTCGGAGAGCCGCACCGGGATCGTCGCACCGTCCCGGCTGATCAGGAGGATGTCGTTCGGCTCGTCGTACACGACCCATTCGGGGGGAACGAGCAGGTGGAGGTGGACAAGCTGGGGCCGGAAACGGCTCTCGGTCTCGGTCTCGGTGCGAGAGAACAGCGCCACGTCCCGACCCGCCGCGGCAACGACGCGCTGGAACTGGAAGGAACGTTGCCGGAACTCGAGCACGTTGATCTCGAGGTCGCTGACGCTCAGCACGGACGCTCCGAGCGGCGCGAGCTACATAAGGCGGGCCCGGGACCGCGTTTCTCGGCGGTCCGCCCCGAGGCAGCCTTATAAACCGACGACCCTACCCGCGCCCGTTCGAGCTAGAGGTCGATGAAACGTTCCTCCCGAGTCTGGAAGAAGCGCGGCCACATGCGCTGGAAGTGGCGCAAGAAGCGGATGCGCCGACGCATGCGGGCCCAGAAGATGCGGAAGCAGTAACGCGAACCCCTTCGTCCCGTGGGGGCGCCCGTTACCAGCCGAGACGGTCCAGCTTGCGAGCCGCCTTGGTGGATTTTTTCCACTCGCGGTAGTGGTCGCGGCAGAGGGGGGCGCGTCGTCCCTTTTCCGGCAGGGTCGAGAACGCCTTGCGGGCCTCGGTGAGCGCGAGGTGCCGGACCGACGGGGCTCCGCAGCCGGGCACGAGGCACGGCTGTTCCCCTTCCGGATCGTCCGGGCTCATCGGTGGCCTTGCTTCGCCACGATCTCGGCGACGAGGTCGGGGATCTCGTACGGGAATCGGGCGACCCTGGCGCCGGCGGCGGAGAGCGCCGCGAGCTTCGTCTCCGCGGTTCCCTTCCCCCGGGAGATGATCGCCCCCGCGTGGCCCATGCGCTTACCCGGTGGGGCGCTGCGGCCGGCGATGTAGGCGACCACCGGCTTCGTGACGTGGTGCCGAATGTACTCCGCCGCGTCCTCCTCGGCCGTCCCACCGATCTCGCCGACCAGCACGATCACGTCGGTCTCGGGGTCCGCCTGGAAGTGGGGCAGGGCATCGACGAACGACGTGCCGACGACCGGGTCGCCGCCGAGACCGATGCAGGTGGACTGGCCGAGCCCGTGCTCCTTGATCCCGTTCACGATCTCGTAGGTGAGCGTTCCGGAGCGCGAGATCACGCCAATGCGACCTTTCTGGAAGACTACGTTCGGGATGATCCCGACCTTTGCGAGGCCCGGGGCGCCGATCCCGGGGCAGTTGGGCCCGATGATCCGCGCTCCCTTCGATCGGGCGTAATGGTACATGACGAGCATGTCGTGGAACGGAATATGTTCCGTCACGACGACCGCGAGGGTGATCCCGGCGTCGACCGTCTCGAGGAGCGCGTCCTTCGCGTACGGCGCGGGGACGAAGATGCACGCCGCGTTCGCGCCGGTGGTGCGCACGGCGGACTCGACGCTGTTGAAGACCGGAACCCCTTCGACCTCCGCGCCCGCCTTGCCCGGCGTTACACCGGCGACGACTTGGGTGCCGAACAGTTTCATCTGACGCGTGTGAACGGTGCCCTGGTGGCCCGTGATCCCCTGGACAACGACGCGGGTGTTCTGGTCGACGAGGACGGTCATGCCGTCCCCCCCGCGGCCGCGACGACCGCTTGCGCCGACTCGCGCAGGGTCGGGATGGACGTGATGCCGGCGCTCCGGAGGATCTCGATCCCTTCCTTCTCGTTGTTCCCCCGGATCCGGGCGACGAGCGGGAACCGATCTTCCGGAGGGACCTGGCTCATCGCGGCCACGAGACCGTTCGCGACCGTGTCGCACCGGGTCACGCCGCCGAAGATGTTCAGGAACACGGCCCTCGGCTTCGCTTGCGCCATCAACAAGAATGCCTCGGTGACCTTCTTCGGGTCGTCCGTCCCCCCGAGGTCGAGGAAGACCCCGGGATTCCCACCGAACTCCTTCAGCACGTCCAGCGTCGCCATCGTCAGGCCCGCGCCGTTCGCGATGACGCCGATGTTGCCGTCGAGCTGAACGAACGCGATCTCCTTCTCGCGGGCGATCTCCTCGAGCGGGGTCCGGTCGTCCCGGATGTCACCGTACTCGGGGTGCCGGAACGCCGCGTCGTCCTCGATGATCACCTTCGCATCGAGCGCGACCAGTCCGTCGCCGACGATCGCGAGAGGGTTGATCTCGACGAGCTCCGCATCCTCGTCTTGGAACGCCTTCCACAACGACTCGAGGAGCCGGTCGAGCGACTTCGCGAGGCTGCCGGTCGCGCCGAACACCTCCGCGACCCGGCGCTTCTCGTACGCCGCGAGCCCGGGGAACGGG
The DNA here is from genome assembly GCA_035504595.1 of Thermoplasmata archaeon. Classification (GTDB taxonomy): domain Archaea; phylum Thermoplasmatota; class Thermoplasmata; order Lutacidiplasmatales; family UBA184; genus Lutacidiplasma. The sequence continues at coordinate 18,504 of DATJRQ010000016.1, forward strand.
TGCACCGGGATCCGAACGATCGACGCGTCGTCCACCGACTCGATCTCGACCCCGCCCTGCGCGCTGGCGATCAGGATCGGCACCCGCAGGCTGCGGTCGAGCGTCAGCGAGAGGTACAGCTCCTTCGCGATCGGAAGTTTCTCTTCGAGCAGGAGCTCGGTGACCTTCTCGCCCTTGAATTCGAGCCCGAGGATCGACTGGGCCGCCGCGCGCGCCTCCTCGGGGCTGCTCGCGAACTTGACCGCGCCGCCCTTCCCTCGGCCGCCGGCGAGGACCTGCGCTTTGATCACGCACGGGAGCGGGACCGTGCCGTTCCGGGCGAGCGTTTCCGCCTCCTCCGCCGATCGGGCCACGTGGCCCTTCGGGAGCGGTACGCCGTACTTTCGGAACAGTTCCTTCCCGCGCCACTCGGCGAGCTTGACCATAGGGAATCCTCGGCGCGCGAGGGCGGCCGTCTATTAAGGACGGCGGTCGCGCGCGGTTGTCTTCGAAGCGCGGGGAGCCGTTTTTCGGTCCGTGCCGCGCTCCGCGAGACCCGCGTCCAGCAGCAACTCGAGCAGACGCTCGTGCTTCCGCTCGTCGGACTCCATGCTCTCCCAAAGGATCCGCATCATCCCCCCGAGCTCGGGGCCCAGGTCGATCTCGCTGGTCTCTTCGGCCTCGCGCTCGCGTCGGATCAGGTCGTCCACGTCGGCTCGCGTGATCCCGGTCGGCGTGCTCGTCGCGACCCCCCGGTCGAGGTACGCCGCGAGCGACGCGACGATCTCGGCGTGCCTCAGGCTGTCGGAGGCGATCTGCCGGAACAGCGCGCGCGTGAGCTCGTCGCGGGAGCGCTGCGCCAGCCGCATGCACTCTGCGACCGCGTTCTGCTCGCCCGCGATCCGATCCCGGAGCCAGCCGGGGATCTTCCGGCGGACCTCGGGTTTCAGGCCCGCATCGGGGGCCCTCGCCGCGGTCCGACCGCGGGGAGCGGCGCGCTCGCCGAGCGCGATCGACGCCTCGAGCACCGCGCGGCTGGCGGTCGCTCCCGACATCAGCTGCTCGGCCGTACGGCGAGCCAGCCCCCGCGCAAGATCGTCGTCGAGGAACTTTGAGAGGGTCGGGCCCAGCCGCTTGCCGGAGAGGTACTGGGAAACGGACGACGGTACGATGCCCAGCAGTACGGCCGTCTGCCGCTCGGAAAGTCCGAACCCTTCGACGAGCTCTCGCGCGATGAGGGCCTGCATCACCTGCACCCAGACCACGGGAGCGGTCGAGGTCTCGGTCATCGCGGGCCAACCAGCGGGGGCAGTACATAGCCCCTCGCGCGCCGGCGCGCTCGGCTCCGAGCCCCTCGCCCCCGGGTCGAGGGCTTCGCACTACAGCGCGTTCACCAGGAACCCGATGAGGAAGCCGACCATGACGCCGAGGTAGACGAACCGGTTCCGCCGAACCGAAGCCTCGCGGGACTCGAGCGGCCGGAACGCGACGCGCAGCATCGGGAGGATGACATAGGCGATGGCCCCGATCGCGAGGGCGTCGAAGATCACCAGGAACAGGTCGCTGCTCCAGTAGTACCCGATCGCGCCCCCGAGGAGGGTCGGGATCCCGCCGATCAGGAACAACCCGGTCATGAGGAGAAGGCTGCGCCGCGCCTTCGTACCCAGGAACGGCGAGGCGATCGGGAAGCCTTCGGTCACGTTCTGAAGGAAGAAGCCGACGAAGACGACCGCCACGACCCCCACCGTGCCGGCGGCCCAATTGACACCGAACACGAGCCCTTCGGTAAGGTTCTGCAGCCCGATGCCAAGGGCGATGATCATGGCAGTTCGACGGGGTCCCGCGTCCGCCGCGGAGGCTGGGGGAGCCGGCCCGCCCGGGCCCGCGGCGCCCGCGTTCGAACCGCGAGGGGAGTCGCGCGGGAGATTGTCCACCACGTAGAGCCCGAGGAATGCGACGAGGAACGCGACCGCGAAGGCGACGGTGTACCGAGCGTCGGCGACGTACCCGCTGGGGTACAGGATCGGCGACACGTCGGAGAAGACGTCGGCCAGGAGGAAGACCAGGATGCCAATCGCCCCCGCGTTCAGTCCGACGGCCCACGAACCCTGCGCGCGGCGACTGTAGACGATGGGGAGGGAGAGGAAGATCGAGAGGCCCATCGCGGCGGTGAACGCCATGAAGAGCCAGAAATCGTCCAACCCGCCACCCTGCCCATCGTACCCAGTCGTGTACCGATTTAAGCGCTTTGTTAGTGAACGGGCGACAGATCTGGTTCACTTTGTGAATTCCACGCGGCTGACCCCGCGCGGGCGGCTAGGTCGGGCGGCGACGCGGTCCCCCCGGACGGGTACCCCGGACCGGATCCCGGGAGGACGGGGGCGCGCCGAGTTCCTTACCGAGCTCATCCAGCAATGCGCCGGCGAACTCGGGCTTGGGCCCGGACAGCCAGTGGGGAGCGCCGCGCGGGGGAACGACAAGGGCTTCGGTGTCGGGGCTGCCCATGGTCGCGGCGTCGTTCGCCACGACCCAGTCGGCCCCCGACTCGGTCCGCAGGCGCCGCGCCTCGGCCTCGAGACGTTTCGGGGACTCACCGCTGAGGAGCTTGAACGCGACCAGGCGTGTGGGGGGCGGGGCGATCTCGCGCAGGACCGGGAGCACTTTCGGCGCCCGGCGCAGGGAGAGCGAGATCGCCGGGGTCGCGCGCGACGCGATCTTGCCGGGCCGGGCATCGACGGTGAAATCCGACAGCGCGGCCGGAACGATCACCGCGGCGGCGGACGCAAGCGCGGACGTTCGTTCCCGGGCGAGCGCGAGCAGGTCCGCGACCGTCTTCCACGGCACGACCGTGAGGAACGGTGGGACCGGAACGCGCATGCCGCCGGTCCACAGTTCGACCCGGGCCCCGCGATAGTACGCCTGGGTCGCGATCGCCACCGCGGACGCGCCGGAGCTCTCGTTCGTCAGGGCGCGTACGGCGTCGAGCGGCTCGCGGGACGCGCCGCCGATCACGATGACGGAACGACCCGACCAGGGTCCGTGAGCGATCCGATGGAGCACCGCGGCGGCGATCTCCTCGGGGCTCGCGATCTTCTCCTCGCCCTCGGCCGAGGCACCCGATATCACGCCCACCCCCCACGAGCGGAGCTTGTCGAGGCTCTCACGCACCGCCGGGTTCAGCCCCATGTGGGCGTGCATCGCGGGCGCGACCAGCATTGGAACGCCGCCGCCGAGGGCAACCGAAGCGCAGGACGTGACGGGGGTGTCGTCGATCCCGTGCGCGATCTTCGAGAGGGTGTTCGCCGTCGCCGGCGCGATGAGATACAGGTCCGCTTGGCCCTCGCCCGGCCCCAGGAATGTGACATGTTCCACGTTCCCCGTGAGCTGGACCACGGGGGGGTGCCCGGTGGCGAATTCGAGCGCCTCCGCGGTGATGATTCGGGCCGCCTCCGGGCTCATCACCGCGCGGACGTCCGCGCCGTGCCGGATCAGTTCCCGGAGGATCTTCGGCACCTCGACCGCGGCGATGGAGCCGGAGACGCCGACGAGGATGCGCCGACCCTCCAGAAGCTTGGTCGTCCGCCCCCGGATCACGCGACTCGGATGCACGCGCCCCCCTGCCGATATTCCGGCGGCGCGGGGAACGTTCGGGGGGTAATAGCGCGACGGCGGCCGATGCCGCGACCTAAAGAGCCCCCGCCCCTCGGCCGAACGATGCCCGGGGCGTACAGGCCGCCTCCCGCGCCGGGGGAGCCGAACCCGCCTCCCGGCGAGCTGGAACTCCCGGTCGTCTCCTCGACCAGCCAGTTCGCGGAGATCGGTCATACCGCGGGCCGGCCGAAGATCGTCGTTCCTCCCGTACGCGTCGAGCGCGGCGTCGTGGTATTCGACCTCGACGGCACCATCCTCGACGACCTCGGACTGATCAGCGCCGTCGCCGCGGACGTCATGGAGAAAGCGTTCGGCACACCGCCCGAAGAGGGCCGCGTCCACTACCTCGCGACCACCGGAATGCCGTTCGAGGCCCAGCTTGCTCAGCTGTACCCCGAGGCGCCGCCGGTCCTCCGAGCATCGACCGCCGTGACGTTCCATCAGCGGAAGGTCACGGAAGCGTACGCGAAGGCGAAACCGTTCCCCGAGGTCCCGAAGCTCTTGAAACGCCTCGGCTCCGAGCGTTGGACGCTCGCCATCTCCACCGGTTCCGAGACCGAGATGGCCGACATCCTGCTCGAACGCGAGGGCCTCCGTTACTGGTTCGAGGACGTGCTGGGCTCCGGCGAAGGGACGAAGCGGGAGCATCTTGCGGAATACCGCCGTCGGTACCCCGACGTTCCCATGTTCCTGGTCGGCGACTCCCGATTCGACATGGAAGCCGCGTCGTCCGTTCCGGGCGTCACCGCCGTGGGTCGCGCTTCCACCCTGAAGGGCTGGGGGCTCACGCCGCAGGACCTTCGGCAATGGGGGGCCGCGTGGGCCGGATACTCGCTTTCGGAGCTCCCGGAAGTGGTCGAGCGACTCGCTCGGCGCCGGGTCAAACCGGTCCGCGGCAGGGCACCCCGCGCGCCGAAGCGCCGATAGGGCCGGGACCGAGACTCTCAGGGCAAGGGGGTCGGCCCCCAGCCGCTTTGAACCCGGGTCGAGGGATCCACAGTCCCCCAGGATAGGCCAAGCTACCCCATCCCGGCCACGGCGCGTCAAGGAAGGCCGCGGGAGAAAAGGTTTCGCTCGAGAAGGACGAGCGGGCTACCGGTAGGCCCAGACGACGGCCTGGCCGAAGAACCGCCACGGCACCCCCACGTGCGCGAAGCCGGCGCGCTCCAGAGCGGAGAGCTCGGCGGTCAGGGTCGACGGCCGGTCGAACTTCTCGTGTTCGTGCCATACCGCCTGCGGGCTCGACCATCCGGCGGCGGCGCTCGACTCGAGCTTCGCCGCGATCTGGGCGTAGCGGGTGTCGAACATCGAGTCCTCGGGAAGATGGTCGTCGGCATCTCCGAAGTAGCCCCCGGGCGACAGGCACCGGTACACCCGCCGAAACAGCCGCCACTTCTCGGCGTCCGCCAGGTGATGGATCGCGAGGGCGGACAGCACCGCGTCGTACGGGCGCTCCTCGAAGGCGCCCAGGTCGCCGGCGACGAGCTCGACGCGGTCCTTGTACGGGCGGAGCTTCTCTCGGGCTCGGGCGATCATCCGGGGGGATAGGTCGATCCCCGTGACCCGCGCGTGCGGGAAGTTCTCCAGGATCTGGGCGGTGAGCGTGCCGGTCCCCACGCCGAGCTCCAGCAACCGGAACGTGCGCGTCGCGACGAACGGGATCCCCCAGATCAGCGTGCGGTGGAGGTCGGAATACCCCGGCATGGAGGCGGGCGCGGCCTGGTCGTATCCGGACGCCTCGAGGTCGAACTCCCGCCGCATGCCCTTCGCCGCGGTAGGAGGCGCCATCGCCCGTCCCATCCCTCCAAGGTCTTATGGCTTGGCCGCGCGGCCGGGACGGTGGGCAAGGGTATTGACCTCGCCCGGTAGGGGAGACTGTCCCGCCCGGGACGGACCGACGTTGACGGCACAAGGCGACCGGAGATTGGCGTTCGTGTTCGGGGTGCTCGGTGCGCTCCTGCTCATCCTCGCGGCGCTGGTCCGCTTCCTCCTCGGCGTGGTGTTCCTCGCGACCGGCCACGGATATCTGGGGCTCGGGTCGATCACCGAATCGGTCCTTTACCTCGTGATCGGCCTGGTGATCGGGCTGTTCGCGTTCCTCGGCCAGCAGCGGGGCACCGACCGCGCGATGCTCGCCGGCATCGTCCTGATCGTGCTCTCGATCGTGGGCTGGTTCACGCTCGGCTTCGGGGGGAGCCTCCTCGCGCTCCTCGGCGCGGTGCTCACGTTGATCTCGGGCATCGTCTTCGTCGTGGCCGGAAGATAGCGCATTTGCGGCCGGACCGCCCCTACGTGTTGATACGTAGTCGCGCGCGGGCCTCGCCGCTCGGGCGATAACTACTACTCCCCCCTCGCGGCATCTATTCCAGCGCGGGATCCCCCGCCGCGCACATGAATTCGCACGCGAACGCTTCGGCACTCGCTCCCTCCGCGGACCAGCGGGAGGCGGTGCGCGGAACGCTGCCTCTCCTCCTGCTCGTCGCGTTCCTGTTTGTTGCGGCGTACTTCATTTTCCTCCTTGACCCGGCACTCGGACCGAGCGAGTTCCCGCTCTGGTCGCTCTTCGTCGTGCTCGGGATCATCGCCGGGGCGGGGGCCTTCGTCTCGTGGGTCTACGCGGACGACCGCCCCTCGGACCCGTCCCCCGCCGCGACCCCGGCCGTGGCGGAGCCGGCTCTCACCGTCGCCGACCGACGGTCCGAGTTCGGCCGCCCCGTACCGGACGTGGCACGCCCCGAGCGCAGCGCGGCTCCGCCCGCCCCGGCCGCCGAGCCGTGGAACGAGGACCTCGTCCCGGTCTCGGCCGCCTCCGCTCCCGCGCCCCCGGCCCCGGAGGCGCCCTCCGAGATCTCGCGCGCCCTGGATGAGATCGACGACATTCAACGCGAGCTCATGGGTCGCCGTCCCGCGCGGAAGGACCCCGTCGGGAATTCCGCGGGGCGCGCTTAAGACCCTCTCGCGCGCTGGCCTCGCGATGGACTTCGTACCGCTCGACCGGGTCGATGCCACCTCGCTCCGGTGGTTGCGAACGAGCGAAGAACCGCTGGAGTTCGACCTTCTCGCCGGCGACCAGGGCGTCGCCCGGCTCGCCTGGAGCGGACCGTCCGGATCGCTCGCGACCGCCCGGACCGCGAACGCCGCGTGGACCTTGAAGCGGGTGGGGTTCCTCAATCCGAGGGTTACGGTCCGAGCGGACGGAACGCCCGCGGACGCCGCGCGCCTCTCCGTCCATTTCAATTATCACCGCATCGAGGTCGCGGGAGGGTCGACGTACCGTTTCCATCGCGCCGGGGTTCTTGTTCCGGCCTGGAAGGTCACGACCGAGGGCGGCCGCGAGCTTCTGCATATCGAACCCGTCCGGGAAGGTCGGAAGCTGATGGGCGGGGCGGTGATCGCGCCGGCGGACGCGACCGGGGTCCCGGATCTGCCGATCCTCCTGGCCGTCAGTTGGTACTTTATCGTCCTCGCGTGGTTCGAGGACGAAGCCCTCGTACCCCTCGAGGGGACGGATGCTCCCGTGGCGGGGGACGACCCGACTACGTGACCCGGGCGACCGCCGTCTTCCCGAGGGCGGAAAAGCACGGCGAGCAGAGATTGTGCATCTTCTCCCAGCCCTCCGCCGGTACTTCGGTGATCCGGCTGATGACTTTCTGGCAGTTGTCGCACACCATCTGACCGTCGCGGATCATTTCGGGTTCCCGGGGCCGAGCTCGAACGGATACTAAAGGCGGGAGGGCGGCGGGAACCCCAGCGCCGTGAGCAGGCGGAGGTAGATCGTGTCGTATCGGGGGGCCTTATCAAAGTGGCCCCCGTCGAACTCCTCGAACTCTACCTTCGCTCCCTGGCGCCGGGCCGCGTCCGCGAAGATCCGCGCGCTGACGTCGAGCCCGAACTCGTCCTTCCGCCCCCCGCAGACGTACAGGGTCGCCAGCTTGCGCGCCGCCTCCGCGTACCGGGGCGTTACGACCATACGGACCGGGTCCCAGTCGAGCCATCGGGACCAGACATCGTCCCGGAGCGCGCCGGTTTCAAGGTCGAAGGGGATCTCGAAGCGGCCCGGCTCCTTCTCGATGGGAGAGTAGCACGACGCGTAGGCCAGGGTCGAGATCGCCTTCGCCTTCGGGTGCGACGGACCGAAGCCATCGACGGGGTGGCGGAACATCTCGCGAAGGAACGGCTCGGGTCCGCCCGCGGAGCGCAGTTCGCGGAACGCGGCCGGAAAGTCCGGTGGATAGCAGTACTCGAAGTACGCATCGCCCGCGTCCGTGCCGAGCGCGGAGAACATCTCCGGGTGACGCAGCCCCAGGACCATCGCGCCGTACCCTCCGCTCGAGGTTCCCAGGACCGCCGTGGGACCGGTACCGTACTTTCGGCGGACCCACGGAACGACCTCGTCGACCACGTAGTCCTCGTACCGACCTGTCGCGGTCGAGTTGAGATACTGGCTCCCGCCCAGGGTGGTAAGGCAGTTCGGCGAGATCATCACGGCTTCCGAAACCGCCTTCTCGCGGATCAACCGGTCGAGGCGGCCGCCGAGCGAGTCGCGGAGGAACCCCCCGCGCTGCAGGTTCTCCCAGCCGCTCCCGGTGTACCCGCTCAGGAGCACCAGCAAAGGTTTCCCCCGGGTGGCCCCGGACGGCGGGAGGTACACCGGCAGGTCCCGGTCCGATGGGTCGTCCCACGGGTTCCCCTTCAGCGCTCGACTCTCGAAGTGGTGGACCTCGACGGTGCCCGCGAGCGGGCGCGGAAACATCTCTTCGGTGCGGGCGTCGACCGGAACGCGCCAGGACGGCATCGCCGCTCCGACGCGCTCCGGCATAAAGGAACCACGGCCGGCGCTCGGTCGGAACGGCGACATCCCCAAGAGCTTCCCCGGGCTGCGATCCCCTACCCATGGCGCTGGAGCGGCTCGGAGGGGAGGCGTTCGACGGAGAGCGGTTCCGGAGGCCGGGCCTCTGGGCGGTCGTCTTCCTGGCGGACTGGTGCCCGTTCTGCCGGGCGTTCGCCCCGACGTTCGAATCGCTCGGGGGACGGGGGTCGGCCCGCGTCGCGATGGCAGACGCCACCGACGAATCGTCGCCGCTCTGGGAACAGTTCTCGATCGACGTGGTGCCGACGGTCATCGTGTTCCGCGACGGGACCCCGGTGCTCCGCCGTGACGGTCGGCTCGGACGGGGCCTGGGCGACGCGGACGTGGCCGCGATCCGGGCCGCGATGGCGTAACCGACCGCCGGTCCCGACGGGACAGTCCTTTAGACCTCGGCCGGCTCGGCCCGGGCGTGTCGACCGCTCCGAACGCCACGCACGCGGACGCGAAACCCGTCGCACTGGTCACCGGCGGCGGAACGGGGATCGGCCGAGCGATCGGGGCCGCGCTCGCGCTCGACGGGTACAACCTCGCGATCGCGAGCCGTTCGGTCGAGCACCTGGCGGCCGGCGCCGGGGAGCTTCGCGGGAAGGGCGCGAAAGTGCTCGAGGTGCCGACCGACGTGCGGATCCCCGAGCAGGTCGACCGCCTGGTCGACGCGGTGCGCAAGGAGTACGGACGGCTCGACGTGCTCGTGAACAACGCGGCCGGGAACTTCATTGCCCCCGCGGAGAAGATCTCGCCCAACGGATGGCGAGCGGTCGTGGGGATCGTTCTCGATGGAACGTTCTTCTGCTCGCGAGCGTCCCTGCCGCTCCTCCGCGAGTCACCCTCCCCGTCGATCGTCAACATTGTCGCGTCGTACGCGTGGATGGCCGGTCCCGGAACCGCCCACTCGGCGGCGGCGAAGGCCGGGGTTCTCGCGCTCACTCGTACGCTTGCCGTCGAGTGGGCCCGCTACGGGGTCCGGGTCAACGCGGTCGCGCCGGGACCGGTACGGACGGAGGGGACCGACCACCAGCTGTGGCTGTCCGAGGAGATCGTGGAGGGAGTGAAGAGCGGGGTGCCGCTCGGACGGTTCGGTACCCCCGAAGAGGTCGCGGAGAGCGTTCGATTCCTCGCGAGCCCTCGGGCGAGCTACATCACCGGGCAGGTGCTGGCGGTGGACGGCGGGCAGTGGCTCGGTCAGGGCGTGATGGACCTGCTGGCCGCGGTCCCCCCGGTCGTTCCGGGCAAATCCGGTCCCCCCAAGTGATCCGCGTCAGCTGACGGGCACGTTCCGCTCCAGCAGGAACGTCACGAGCAGCCCGATGTACTGATGGGGCCGCGTGAGGTGGGGGGCGTGCCCGACGTCGGGAATCTCCAGACGCTGTCCGTTCCGGAGCAGTCCGTCGAGGTCGAGAGCGACCCGGGCGAGGAACCGGGGGCTGAGGCTGCCGGTGGTGAGCAGGGCGGGGACGATCAGGTCGCGGCAGGCGACGCGATCCGGACGCACGGCTTCCGGGTCGGCGAACTCCTCGGCCCACAGGGGCATCGTGCCGGCGAAGGAGCGGCGCACCTCGGGCGGCAGCCGTTCCCACGCGCCGGGCTCGGACGAGAAGACGTTCACCACGGCCGACGCGGCAGGCTCGCGTTCCCCGGCGGTGACCTGCCCGCGGATCGTTTCCACACCGTCCAGGAGCGAGCGGCCTTCCGACGCCGTCGCGGGGTCGTCGGCCAGTAGACCGACGAGCGGTGCCTCGTGGATCGCGAGGCTCCGGACCATCTGCGGGTGGTCGATCGCCAGGCGGAGGGCGACCGCGCCCCCATACGAGTGGGCGATGATGTGGGCGGGGAAGACGTCGATCGCCTCGAGCAGCCCGGCGAGGTCCCTCGCGTCCTCGCGCACCCGGTGCAAGGATGGCGGGCCCCGGCTCTCACCGTACCCCCGGCGGTCGTAGGTGACGACCTGCATCGCCTCGGCGAGACCGGGGACCACGAGGTCCCAGGTCCGGCGGTCGACGAGCGACCCGTGGATCAGCACCACCGGGTCGCCCGAGGTCCCGTGCAGCTCGTAGGCGATCTCCGCACCCTGGACCGTCTGCTTCGGCATCGCCCCTGCGACGCTCGGACCTGTCGGACCGCGCCGCGCGACCGAACGAGGACGGGCCGCGGACTTAGCTTCGCGGGGCCGCGCCCCCTTTATGTTGGGCCGGTCCCTCGCCGGCCCGCGGGCGATGAGCGCGATCTTCCAGCGGCCGTTGTGCGACATGGGCAAGGCCTACGAGTTCGCCTTCCGCGCCCACATCGGCGACGCGGACCCCGGGGCCGGGGGCCCGTGCGACGACCGTCCCCGGCGGGTCGATCTGTACGCGGCCGACGCGGACGCCCGGTCCCCCTCCGCGGCCTGGCGATCGTTCTCGTTGTGCCCGGAGCACGAAGGGCAGCTGCGAACGTACGACGACCGGCTTCGGCCGAAGGGCATCGCCTCCCGCTTCCGGGCGGAGAGCGCCGCCGTCGCATCCGCTGCCTCCGTTCCCGGGGGGTCGCACCGATGACGGGTCCGTCATCGCCGCAGAGCCTGTCGACCCGCGTGAGACTCTCCCAGGGCCCCGAGATCCCCGTGCTGGGACTTGGCGTATTCCAGTCCCCGCCCGGGCCCGCGACGCGGCAGGCCGTCCTCTGGGCGCTCGCGGCCGGCTATCGTCTGATCGACACCGCCGCGATGTACGGGAACGAGTCGGATGTCGGGGCGGCGGTCCGGGAAAGTGGGATCCCCCGCGAGGAGGTGTTCGTCACGACCAAGTTGTGGCATACCGACCTCGGGTACGCGTCCGCGAAGCGGGCCTACCAGGAGAGCATGGACCGCCTCGGCCTCGGCTACATCGACCTGTACCTGATCCATTGGCCTCGCGCGGACTCCCCCCAGGTCCGTCTCGACACGTGGCGAGCGCTGGAGGAGATCCACGAGGGCGGCACCTGCCGCGCGATCGGGGTGAGCAACTACTCGATCCGCCACCTGGAGGAGCTCGCGAAGGCGCGGATCCCGCCGGCCGTGAACCAGGTCGAGTTCCACCCGTTCGTCTACGACCCGGAACTGGTCGATTACTGCCGCGCCCACCGGATCCAGCTCGAGGCGTACAGTCCGCTCACCCGGAACCGCCGGATCGACGACCCAACAATCGCCGAGGTGGCGCGCGCGCACGGGCGCTCCCCCGCCCAGGTGATGATCCGCTGGGGCCTCCAGCACGGGCTCGTCGAGATCCCCAAATCGGTCCACCAGGACCGGATCGAGGAGAACACCCGCGTCTTCGACTTCGCGCTCACCGAGGCCGAGATGCAGCGGCTCGACGGCCTTCGGGACCGGAAGCGGGTCACCCAGTGGGACCCCGCGCAGATCCCCTGATCCGGACGGCCCGGAACGCCGCCTCCACCGCCGGTCGGAGCTCGTCCGCGGAGAGGAGTTAATATACCGCGGGTTTGTCGGATTTGTAGGGAAAGGCATGGTCAGCGTCGAAGTCGCTCACGAGAAGTGCACCGGGTGTACCCACTGCCGCGATGTCTGCCCGGTGACCGTCTTCGAGATGCAGCCCCGCGAGAACTGGCCGGACGTGGTCGACGACCCGAACGTCGCGGCGAAGTTCCAGTTCCGCGCGGAAAAGTCGGCCGTCATCCACGGGCCGGACTGCATCATGTGCGAGGCGTGCCTCTTCGAGTGCGAAGGCGAGTGCATCACCATCGTCGACGACGAAGGCACGACGCACCAGTCGACGTACAAGTAGTCGCCTCCCCGCCCCGGCCCGGCCCGGGCCGCCCGCTACACCGCGCGCAGCGTCGGTCGGAAGAACGCCGACTTGACGACGGGCGCGCCCCCGCCGGGCGGGAATCGGACCCGCACCGCGGCCGCGCGGCCGAAGGCGCTGAACTCGAGCGAGTACCAGACCGCGACCCACTCCCCCGACGGGGTGCACGACGCCTCGCCGAAGTGGTACGTCTCCTCGATCGCCCGGCTCGCCTGGCGGGCCAAGCCGTACGACCATTCGAGCGCCTCCGACTCCGAGGTCGGGGGGCCCGCGTGCGCGGGCGGAACGAGGGGGGCCTCGATCGTGTGCGGCCCGTCGACGACCCCCCGACCGAAGACGTAGCGCGCCCAGCGCATCCGGACCCGACCGTCCACGAGCTCCTCCCGGATCAAGACCCAGTTGAACGGGTTCGAGGTCGGGCTGACGGCGCTGTATCCCTCCTGGTGCATCCGCTGCTGGACCTTCAGGCGGCCGGCGAGCCGGATCGCGAAGTACGCCGCGAAGAACGCCATCAGCGCGTAGACGGTGAACAGGTACCACGCGAACGGAACGTGGTTCCGCTCGACCCCGAGCAGCAGATAGAACGACGCGACCGAGACGATCAGGGTGAAGAAGTTCACCGCCCGGTCGGCGTCCAGGTGGACCTCCTTCTTCGAGAACGGAAGGAGGGGAGGGACGGAGAAGTTCGTGAACGCGTCCTGGAGGATGTGGCAGCATCCGCCGACTTCCATCACGACGAAGTAGATCAACGCCGAGCCCGGCGCGAGCATCGGGGCGATCAGGGCCCCCGCGACCGCGAGGATCGTGACGCCGGTCAGCGAGTGGGTGATGCCGTGGTGGCGGAGGATCGGGAACCGGCGGGCGATCGGGAAGAACAGGGCGTCCGCGTCGGGCAGTCCCCCCGCGAGCGCGCCCGCGGCGAGGTACGACGGCTGGAATCCCACGATCCCGAAGGTGACGAGATAGGCGACGAGGATGTGGGTGAAGAGGTCCACGGGCGCGCGGGAGGGCCCGCTACAGCAGCCCTTCCTCCATCACCTCGACCGACTCGACGTGGGGGATCTTGGCGAACGCCTGCTCGGTCCGGTCGAGGACGCCGCTCACGTCCTCCATCACGACCGATACGAGGAGCGACTTGAGGCCGTAGGCGATGTCCTTGGACTGCATCCCGCGGATCGTGACGCCGCTCGGGAGCGCGGCCTTCACGCCCTTCGCAACCTCCTGCAGGTCCGTCTCGACGCCCTGCGGCATCAGGCGGAACAGAACGGCGACCTGACCCATCGACGACCCCCCTACGGGCCCTCGAAGCCGCACTTCGGGCAGTGGTACGGAACGCTCTGGTCGCGGCAGCGGGCGCACCGGCCGATCGTCGCCTCGAGGCAGCTCGGGCAGGGGAACTGCGTCGCCCCCTTCGCGGGGACGGCGCGCCCGCACGAGGTGCATCGCAGGTCGACCTTTGCTTGCGCCATCGTCGGAACTCGGGGGCGCCCCTACGATTTCCTCGAGGGGTTCCGCCGGCGCGCGGCCACTCGGGTGACAAATATAAAGATGGCCCCGAAGAACGCGACCGTGCCGGCGAGGTACCACAGCGTGTAGTTCGGCGGAGACCCCGGGACCCAGAACGTCTGCGAGTACGAGGTGCTCCCGCCCTGGAACGTGACGAGGCCGTGCTCGTTCGTCAGCGACACCGTGAACGTATGCTCCCCCGCGCCGAGGCCGAGCGTCGCGTACTGGAACGAGGCGGAGTACGACTGGTGGGCCGTGAGGGACGGGATGCTGAGCGTGCCGATCGACGTTCCGTCCAGATAGACGTTGAGGACGAACCCCGAGATCGTGGCGGACGACGTCGAGATCAGGTTGAGCGTCAGGACGTACGGCTGCACGACGGTGACCGTGTAGGTGATGTTGGTCGAGACGTTCTGAGCCTGATACACCGAGGCGAACTCGACGACGATCGTGAGCGTCTCGGCGATCGAGCCGACGGTCAACTGCGCCTTCGCGCCGGTGAAGTTGTCGATCACCCCCTCGGACGGGGCGATCGAGACGCCGGTGGTGTTCGCGCCGGCGACCGACGCGTAGTACGTGAAGTTCCCGACCTGGGTGCCGTTCGCGGCGAACGCCGGTCCCCCCGTCCCGTTGATGAGGTAGTAGGCCGCCGCGCCCAGCGCGAGCACGTCGGTCCCCGTGATGTTGCCGGTCACGGGCGTCGACGAGGCGGGCGCCGGGTGCCCGGCCGCCGACCCCGAGGGAGCGAAGGCGGCCAGGGAGGCGACGACCACCAGCGCGACCAGGAGGACGGCGCGCAGCGACCTCATCGGCGGGTCCACCTCCGCGTGCGCCACCAGCGGTAGGTGATCACGCCGATCACGAGGGCGAGCGCCGGCACGAAGCTCAGCAGCGGCACGACCCAGTCCGGCAGGTTCGAGGGCGGCGGGCCGACCGCGGGTCCGGTCACGGTGACGGGCGCCGAGCCGTTCGTCGTGCCCGGGCGAACGCTCGCGGTCGGAACGGGCAGGACGGTCGTGGCCGCGATCGAGCCACTGACGTTGGCAACGGACCCGTCGACCTGGACGGACCCGACCGGCACGAAGACGGCCCCGACCGCGGTGAGGTTGACGAAGTACGTCGCGTTCGTGAACGCGCCGACCGATACGTACGGGCTCGTCAGCGGGGCGGAGAGGCTCCGGAGCGAAGAGGTCCAGCCCAGCGCCGCGATCTGGGAGGAATCCGGGATGGTCAGCAGGATGCTTTCGCCGATGTTCCCCGTGTTCGAGACGTAGAACGGCACGAGCACGTGGCTGACGCCGACCTGCGTCGCGGAGGAGGTCGGGCCGACCCCGAGCCCGTAGTAGGCGACGACGTTGACGGTCGGGGTGAAGTTGCCGATCGAGGTCCCGTTCGCGAGCTCAAAGGCGATCACGACCGACGGGTGCGAGACGGGGGTGCTCACCGGAATGTACACCTCGACCTCCCCCGAGAGCGAGCTGCCGATACCGGTCGGAGCGAGGGTCGCGTTCGCGAACGAGAAGTTGAATCCCCAGTACGCCGGACTTCCGACCGGGTGGATCGTGACCGGTATGTTGCCCGTGTTCCTCACGGAATAGGAGAAGGTCGTCGAGCCCGGCGACGTCACGGTCGCCTGGTCGGCGCCCAGCACGGTCGCCGCGACGCGGTAGGTGTAGGCGTACGTCAGCGCGAGCGTGCTTCCCACGTTCCCGCGGACGACCGTGATGTTCGCGGTCGCGCTGGCACGCGCGAGCAGGCCCGCGGGGGTGCCGAACGAGGCCGCGGTGACCGTGTAGCTTCCGATCGGGAGAGCGACCACGAACGGGGAACCCGGGGCGACGTTCGTGTACACCGCCTGGTACCCGAACGCGTTCGAGATCGTGACGTTCGCGGGCGCCGCGAGCGCGACGCCGCTCGGAGCGGCGACCGATAACGTGACGGCCCATGTCGACGAGAGCACGAGGGGGAGCGTGCTCGGCGTGTCGAGCGATATCGAGACGGACGCGAACGCGGCGAACGGTTCCGAGCCGCCCCCCCCCGAAGCGTACAGCGAATACTGTCCGGGCAGGAGCTGCACGGCGAACGTCCCGTTCGTCGCGCTGACGGTCGTGGTGCCGGGACCGGACGACGGCCCGTAGAGGCGGACGGTCCCCGCCACGTAGCCGGGGACGCCGGGCGCGGCGAGGGTCCCGTTCAGCCACACGAGCTGGTCGGTCCCGACCATGGAGATCGGACAGCTCGTCGACGTGGACGCCACCGCGCAGGAAGCCCCCGGAGCGCTCACCCACGACGTGTAGTACGGCCCGGACGCCCCCTGGACCAGGACGGTCGCCGCCACGGCCGCCGCGTACGTCGTGGCGCCGGGGAGGGTCGCGCCGAAGGTCCCGTCGCGCACGGGGACCAGCGCCGCGGCGCCACCGGGGGAAGTGAGCGTCACGGTGGTGTTGACCGCCAAGGTCGCCCCGCCCGGCTTCACCAGCGTGCCCGAGAGGTTGAGCCCCGGGGTCGTCAGCGACAGGCCCGGTGAGATGGCGCCAGTCGAGGAGATCGAAACGATCTGCAGGGCGGTGTACGGCGCGCCGCCGACCGCGGTCGTGCCGTAGGCCGAATACGTCCCCGGCGGGGCGAAGAACCCGGCGCTGGAGTACGCCGTGCCGTTGACCGTCGTGTGGAAGGACGACGAAGAGAGCGTGACCGTGCTGTTCGACAGGACGGCGCCCGCGGGCACCGTGAGGGCCCCGGTGGAGCGGACCTGGGAGACCAGCGCGAGCGCGATCGACCCGCTCACAGCCCCGAAGGCGAGTGTCACGTTCTCCGGACCGAGGGGCCGATAGAGGACGTTCCCGCTTCCGGTCGGGGCGTATCCGGAAACCCCGTAGACTCCCGGGGGCAACGAGGTCGACCATACCGCCCCACCGGTGAGCGTGCGGTTGACCGCCGTGGGGCTGAGCGCGGTGAGGTTGAGCGTGATCGAGGGGCCCCCCGGCACCCCGGTGACCGAGACCGTCGTCGGGACGTTCACGAGAGAGAGCGGCAGGCGGGTCATGGCGGCGAGGCTGTTCGGAGCGATGTTGCACATCGACGCCGAGGCGTACCCGGTCGCGCCGGCGGCCAGACAGTAGCCGGTCGCGGGGAGCGGCAGCGAGCTCGGAAGGTAGGCGATGACGCTGCCGTTCGCGTTCGCGATCGTGGTCACGGTCGGGCCGTTCGACCCGGCGGCGATCATGACGCGCGCCCCGACCGCCGGGTAGATCGCGTTGCTGGCGAGGACGGCGCCGATCGAGAACCGCACGGCGATGGCGGCGGACGGTTGCAGGTTCACGGCGGTGGGATACGAGAGCGCCACCGAGCCGAGCGCGGCGAAGATCGACGTCGCGGAACTGGTCGGACCCTCGAGCGCGAGGAGGCTGTAGCTGCCCGCGGGGAGGAGGAACGAGTACGACCCGTTCACCGCCCAGGTGAACGACGGGCTCCCGTCGGCGGCGTACGCGACCACCGCCGTCCGGCTGCCGTTCACGACCCCGGCCACGCTCGCGACCGACCCGGTGAGGCGGATCGCCGTCTGGAGACCGAGGGAGAGTGTCCCGGTCTGGAGACTCGACGAAGCGATCTCGCCGATGCCGGCGTACAGCGTACTGCCCACGAACCCGACCGCCGTGACGGAATAGTTGCCGAGCGGGAGGTAGAGGCTCGCCGCCCCGTTCGCGGTCGTCAGTACGGAGGTGCCGTTCCCCGTCGCCGCCAGGAGGTCGGAGATCGGCGATTGGGTGAGGTTCGCGTACGACGGGATCGGAGTGAACTGGACCGGGATGTTCACCGCCGGGGCCCCGTTCGCGCTGACGGTGACCGAAACCCGAGCCGTCGGCTCGAGCGTGAGGTTCTGGGACCAGTTGCCCGGCGGGGAGAGATACGGGATCCGGACCCCGGCCGAGCGGTAGTCGGTCCCCGCGAGCGCAGCGCTGAGAGTGTAGTTGCCCGGCGCGAATCCGGAGATCTTGTAGACACCGGTCGCGTTGGTCTGGTTGGTCCGCACGACCCCGGACGGCCCGAGGAACGTGACCGTCGCGCCGGATTGCGGCGCCCCGGTGGCGTTGAACACCGACCCCGACACGGACCCCGGCGGCAACCCCGTGGTCGCGTTCGTCGGCGGGGACGGCGAGGGGAGCACGTTCAGCTGCGGTTGGGAATAGTTGTAGCCGCCGTAGAGGACGTTGTAGTTGTAGTACCCCGGCGGGAGGTTCGCGATCTGGAACGTGCCGCTCCCGTCGGTCGTGGCGGTGTATTTCGAGACGTTGTCCGCGCCCCAGAGCACCACCTGGGCGCCCGAGACGAGCGGGTCGCGCCCCGGAATGTAGGCGGTGGAGTTCGCGGCGTTGTAGTAGACGAACCCGAACGCCGACGACGGCTGCAGGGTGAACGTCATCTGGGTGGTCGGCGCCTGGAGCGAGAATCCGAGCGCGTCGGGGACGCTGATGTTGACCTCCTTGAGGAGGGTCGCACCCTGTTGGGTGAGCCCCTGGAGCGCCCCGCTCGTGATGTTCAGCGTGTCGTTCCCCGGGGGAAGCACGATCGAGAAGGAGCCGTCCGGGGCCGTGGTGACGGACATGTGCGGGATCCCCCACTGGTCGAACACCGTGACGCGGGCGCCGCCGATCCCCGCGCCGTTGGGGAGTTGGACGTCACCGAGGAGCGTTTCCCCGGGGTAGTAGGCCAGCATCGATTCCCCGCCCGAGAAGTACAGCCCGGCGGAGGTGTTCGCGGTCCCCTTGCCCGCCGCGGCGAGGGAGACGGCCTGCGGCTGGTTCATCGCGACGTAGCAGCCCGCGTTCTGACTGTAGGAGACGTTGGTCTGGTCGCAGTAGTAGGCGGTCTTGTAGACGACCTCGAAGTGCTGCAGCATCCAGCCGGGCATGACCGGATCGGCACCGGCATCCCCCTCGAGGCCCGGGATGCCGTTGCCGAGGCCGACGTCCGTTCCGTTGTACCCGAAGTACGTCCGGTAGATCATCGAGTTGTAGAACGGGGCGAAATAGTTCACGTAGTAATTCACCGGCGTGACGTCGGCCGGGACCTGGCCGAGGGGGTAGTAGTTACCGTCGGAGCCGAGGACGGTGACGTTGAAGAACGTCGTCGGAAGCCCCGCGTCGTTGATGACCCGTCCGGTCAGGTCGGCCGGCGCGTAGAAGATCCCCGTGTTCTGCCCACTGAACGGGATCAGTCGGCTGTCGGTCAGGTCGTAGCGGACCGACCAGCCGGTGTACGCCTGGACCTCGTTGTACAGCGTCGAGATCCCCGTGAGGGTCGTCGAGGTCGCGAGGAGGTAGCTGGTCGCCAGGTACATCGCGTTGTCGACCGTGAGGGTCGCCGGGTTGACGGGGAGGTACCGGCCCGGGTTGTTCACGACGAGGGCGACATCGCCGCTCTCGTTCGCCATCAGCTGGTTCACCTGCGTGACGTTGATGTTGTTCGAGCGGAGGATCGTCGCGAGGCCCGACGTGAGGTAGGGGCTTCCCGTGGCGCGCTGCTCGGCCTGCAGCAGGGTCGTGATCAGGATCGCGATCGCGCTCGACTCGTTCTGGGAAAGGAGGAACTGCCCGGCAGGGTCGATGCCGTTCTGGAAGTTATCGGCCACGCTCGGATGCTGACCCTGGTCGATCGTCTGGAATCCGTAGTCCCACCAGCTGACGAGCGCGGGACGTTGCGCGATCGGTGTATTCGTATCTTGAGTGGCCAGCCAATTGTAGCCCGCGCTATCGTACTGATTCGAAGTGTCGATCGACGATCCCGCGGCACCGAAGTAGTTCGACGAGGTGGAACTGTTCCCTTTCAGCCACGACGGCAGGCTGTCGAAGACCTGCTGGGAGAACTGCGTCTTCGTGTTCCCCGGAATCCCGGCGTCGATCGAGACCCAGACGTTCGGAAGGATGATCAGCAGGACCAGGGCCATCACGAGGACGTGCCGCGGCTTGAACGCCTTGCGGAACGCCGAGGCCTGACTTCGGCTGTCGGAGAGAGAGACGACCTTCCGACGGAGCTCGGGATATCCGCCGACGTCGAGGATCCGACGTATCGGTTCCGCGGCCAGGAGCGCGAACGCAGGCGAGCCGATCAGGAAGAACTTAGCGGCCGAGATCGGAAGGTAGATCGATAGGATCGCGAAGACCAGGAAGGCGAGATGGTACCGTTTGAACCGGCCCTTCGCGGTGATGAACAGGAAGATGGCAACGCCCACAAACGCGAGGAAGAACGTGACGACGCCGTACCCGACCACGAGGGCATCGATCGACGGCGCCTGGGCCTCGGCGACGGTCGAGTAGATCAGAGTTTTCGAAAAGTACCCCTGCCCCGTGACGATATCCGAGAAGTACGTGGGGGTCACGAAGTACAGGAAGATCGCCGCAAGAACGACCTCGAAGACCAGGACCGGGATCGAGAAGATCCACGGGATGTCCCGCAGGAGGAGGAACGGCAGGAGGAGCAGCAGGACGCCGAAGTAGAGCAGCAGGGGCAGGTCGAACCAGGCCGAGAACTGGTGCTGCACGATGTAGTAGGGCATCGCCATCGGGAATCCGACGAGCCCGATGATCCACGTCACGACGTACAGACCGAACGAATCGACCCGCCGGATCCGCTCGATGATCATCGCGACGAGGACGGTGACGCCGATGACCACGACGGCGTAGGTGTACCCCTGCCAGGCGAGCGCCAGCGCCCCGAGCGATACGCCCGTGAAGACGGCCCACTTCACCGCGGTGCGTTCGTGCCGGTAGAACGCGCGTAACGCCGGGAGGAACTGGCGCGGTTTCGCGTAGCTCTCGACCCAGCGCCGGCTACCGACCGCTTTGATCGTGCGGAGGTACGAGTAGACCGCGATGAGAATGAAGAACGTGTAGAACGACAGGTAGTTGGCGTAGCCGAAGATCGACGAATCGATGTTCGCCGAAAGGAACGGGAAGATCAGGGCGGCGATCAGACCCATCCGCCGCCCGCTGACCTCCTTGCCGATCAGGTAGACCGGGAACACTCCGAGCGCCGCCCAGAACGGCGCCTGGAAGTCGAGGAACCACGCGCCCGCGGTGACGGCGTTCCCGCCGAAGAACGGGGCGAAGACGATCCCGAGGATCGCGTTCATCCAGTCGAACAGCGGCTCCCGCGGGTTGTACGCCCCGATCGGGTAGTGGAGCAGCGGGTCGAAGACGAGGTTCTGGTGGTTCTGGATGATGTAGGTCGTGACGCGCGAGTGGTAGTACGAGTCCGAGCCGCCCCCGTAACTGTACAGGGCGCCGAACTGCTGGATGATGGGGTACGTCCAGATCGTCCGGATCGCGAACGCCATCGCGAACGCGCCCAGCAGAATGGCGACCGTCCAGCCGTGGCGGCGCCACCACTCGTGATTCGTCGACTGCATCCTAGCGGTGCTCTCCAGTGGGGCGGGCCGCGAGACTTGGGGCGGGTATAAATAGCCTCCTTCCGGACGTTGTTCCGCCGTCAGAAAACGGGGTCTCCGTGGCCTTCCGGAGGCGTCGCGGCCCCGGGGTTACGGTTCGGTGCGGAACCGGTAGAAGACGCGGCCGTCCGCGAGGTCGAACGGCTCGACCGAGACCCGATCGCCGATCCGCAGCTCGGTCCACGGCTTCCCGACGATCCGGCCGAACAGCCGGAGAGGGGCCCCGTCCAGGTCCACGAGCCCGACGGCGAAGGGCACCTCGTCCTCCATCCCGAGCGGGGCACCGCCGAGCACCGCACTGAAGGCATAGATGCGTCCGCTCTCGGGAAGGTCAACCCACTCGAGCTCCTCGTCGTGACACCTCGGGCACGCGGTCCGGGGCGGCCAGAACAGCTCCCGGTTCTTCGGGCAGCGAACGGTGGAGAGCCGGCCTTCCCCAAGCCGCGCAAAGAATCGGGAGATCCGGGTAGCCTCGGGCCCTTCGAGCGGAAAGAAATCGAGGAGGAACGGCCGCTTCCCGTCCGCCCGTGGTTTCTCGTTCGTGGGTTCGGGGTCGCGCCGGGCTTCGGGGGGCGGGACGGCCCCGAGGACCGGGCGTCGCGGCTTGGCCTCGGCGCTCACGCCGCGCCCCCGGACTGGTACACCATGACGGAGTGAACGTTCGCGCTCCCGGAGAGGTTGTGGACGAGCGCCCATTCCGGGTCGGGCGCCTGCCGCCCGGCGGGCACCTCGCGCGCGAACTGCTGGTACACCTCGACCGCCTGGGCGATCCCGGTGGCCCCCAGAGGGTGGCCGCATCCGAGCAGGCCCCCGCGGGGATTGACCACGAGGTCCCCACCCAGGTCCCCTCGACCGTCCGCCGCGAACCGGCCGCCCTCGCCGGCCTCGCACAGCCCGAGCGCCTCGTATTCGACGATCTCGGAGATCGTGAAGCAGTCGTGGATCTCGGCGAGGTCGATATCCCCGATCCCGACCTTCGCCCGACGGAGCGCCTCGCGCGCGGCGTGCTTCATCCCCACCCAGTCGGTGAGGGACCCCGCGTTCGCGAGGTTGTGAAAGTCGGAGTACTGTCCCGTGCCGCGTATCCACGCGGGCGAGTCTGTGTACTTCGACGCGAGCTCCTCCCCCACCAGGAGGACCGCGGCCGCGCCGTCGGTCATCGAAGAACAATCCCCGAGCCGGAGCGGAGGAGCGACGATCGGAAGGCGCAGGAGCTTGTCGCGCGGGAACTTCTTCTCGTAGAACTGGGCGTGCGGGTTCGAGTTCGCGAACCGGTGGTTCTTCTCCGAGACCGCGGCCATCTGCTCGTCGGTCGTCCCGTGCTCGAGCATGTGGCGTTGCGCCACCATGGCGAAGAACGGCGGCGCGGTGGCACCGTGCGGTCCGTCCCACGGACGGTCCATGACGCATCCCATCGAACTGTTCGCTTCCGCCATCGACGGCAGGTTCATTTTTTCGACGCCGACCGCGACCGCGACGTCGGAGAGGCCGGCGCTGATCGCCGCGTAGGCGGACCGTATCGCGGACTGCCCCGACGCGCACGCGAGCTCGGTCCGCTGGAGGATCCGTCGCGGCTTCAGCCCCATCTGTTCGGCGGCGAGCGGGGCGACGTGCGATTGGAACGCGAACCGCTCCGGCTCCGCGGCCCCGACGAAGAGCGAATCGACGTCCTCCGACCGGAGCTCGGGGATCGCCCGGAACAGGGCGACTCCAGCTTCCTGGGCCATTTCGGCCCACGTCATCGGTCGCACGCCGAACGGGGTCGTCGCCCCGCCGACGATCGCGACCGCGCGCCCGCTCACTGCACGTCCTCCCGGAGCGCCCGGACCAGAAGGTCGCCCGCTCCGCTGGTCGTCACGTTGCCGCCCTGGTCGTACGTCTGGGCCCTACCGTCCTTCAGCACGCGCGCGATCGCTCGCTCCAGCCGGTCGGCCGAGGTGAGAAGCCGAGTGTCGTGGTGTCGGTCCCCGAGCCACCGGAGCATCTGTTCGACCGCGAAGAACGTGGCGAACGGGTTCACCTGGTTCTTTCCCGCGTACTTCGGCGCACTGCCGTGGACGGGTTCGAACATGCCATGCTCCGCCCCAATATTGCCCCCCGAAGCGAATCCCATGCCCCCCTGGAGCACCGAGGCGAGGTCGGTGATGATGTCCCCCATCATGTTCGTCGCGACCACGACGTTGTACCGCTCGGGATTTCGAACGAGCCATTGGGTGAACGCATCGACATACGCGTAATCGCGCTCGATCTCGGGGTACTCCTTCGCAACCCGGTCGTACGTCTCTCGGAAGAATCGACACCCTTCCATGACGTTCGCCTTGTCGACGCAGGTGACGCGCTTCACGCCGTCCTCGGGAGCTCCGCGAGTTCGGGCCCGGGCCAGCTCGAACGCGTAGCGGATCACGCGCTCTGCCCCCTTGCGCGTGATGATGCGCGTGTCGACCGCAACCTCGGTTTCCCCGCCCCGACTCAACCGACCGCGCGCCGGAGTGTAGAGATCCTCGGTATTCTCGCGGACGATCACCATGTCGACGTTCTTCGGTGACCACACTTCGCGGTACTCACCGCTGATCCGGTGCTTCACACCGGGGTAGAGACGGCAGGGTCGCACGTTGGCAAACAGGTCGAGGGACTCGCGGAGGCCGAGCACGAGCGCACGGCCGGCGATGTCCCCGTTGGGCAGCGTCGCGCCGGGCCAGCCGACCGCTCCGAGCAGGATCGCGTCCGCCCGGCGCGCCGCGGCTTCCCCTTCGGGGTCCCACTCTCGACCGGTCTTCAGGTAGTACTGGCCGCCGCCCGGGTACTCGCTGACCCGCCAGGGCGCCGGCCCGATCTCGGCCAGGACGTTCAACACCTTGATCCCCTCGCGGACGACCTCGGGTCCGGTCCCGTCTCCGGCGAAGACGGCGACCTCGTAGCCCGCGTCCTTCATGACGTGGGAGCGGTCGTCGCCTTGCGCGCGGCGAGTTCGGCACGGACCTGCTCGACCAGCCCCCCGGCCTCGAGCAGCTTCAAGAGGTGTGGGGGGAGGGGCGGGAACGTGACCGTCGCCCCGGTCCGGAGATTCGTAATCCGGCCGGCCCGCATCTCGATCCGGGCGGTATCCCCCTGGTCGAAGATCGCGCGCACCCCCCGCGCCTCCACGGTGGGAACGCCGAGGTTGATCGCATTGCGGAAGAAGATGCGCGCGAACGAGTCGGCGACCACCGCTCCCACGCCGATCGCGCGCATCGCCTGGGGCGCGTGCTCGCGGCTCGAACCGCATCCAAAGTTCTCGTCCGCGACGATGATGTCCCCCGGTCGGGCACCGGCCGCGAACTGGGGCAGGGCGATCTCGAAGACGTGCTTCTTGAGCTCCTCCGGGTCGATGATCGTGAGGTACTTTCCGGAGATGATCCCGTCCGTGTCGACGTCCTTGCCGAGCGTCCATACGCGCCCTTCGATGATCTCCTTCATCCGGACCCCTGCCTACAGCATGTCCCGGTGGTCGGTGACCTCACCCCGGACCGCCGCGGCGACCGTCGCGGCGGGCGAGAGCAGGTAGATGCGGGCTTCCTTCGCTCCCATGCGACCGGGGAAGTTGCGGTTCGACGAGGACGCGCACACCTCGTCCGGCGCGAGCAGCCCCTGATTGCCACCGAAGCAGGCGTTGCAGCTCGAGTTCGTGAACACGGCCCCCGCGTCCGTGAAAACCTGGATCAGTCCCTCCTTGAGGCACTGGTCGTAGATCTTGGTGGAGGCCGGCGAGACGATGAATCGGACGCCCTTGGCGACCTGGTGGCCCCGAATGATCGCCGCGCCCTCGCGAATGTCCTCGATCCGGGCGTTCGTGCAGGAACCGAGGAACACCTGGTCGACCTTGATGTGCTCCCGGGCGACCTCGGGGAGGGGCCGGACGTTGTCCGGTGAGTAGGGGCAGGCGACCATCGGCGGCATCCCGTCCAGGTCGACGTCGACCACGCGCTCGTACGTCGCGTCCGAGTCGGCGTACAGCGGGTGCATCGGGTGCTTGGCGATCTTTGCGAGGTACTCGAACGTTTTCTCGTCCGGCGCCACGACCCCGCACTTCGCGCCCATCTCGGTCGTCATATTGCAGATCGTGAACCGCTCGGGCATCGAGAGCGCGGCGATCGCGGGGCCGGAGTATTCGATCGACTTGTAGGTCGCACCCGTGGTCTTGATCTCCCCGAGGACTCGGAGGACGAGATCCTTGGCCGTCACGCCCTTCCCGAGGCGACCGCGGACCCGGACCTGGATCGTCGACGGAACCTTGAGCCAGAGCCGCCCCAGGGCGAGGACGGCGGCCATCTCGGTCGGGCCGATGCCGGTCGCCACCGCCCCCATCGCCCCGAGCATGTTCGTGTGCGAGTCGGTGCCGACTGCGAGGTCGCCGGGCACGACCCAACCGTTCTCTGCGAGGATCTGGTGGCAGATCCCGTGTCGCCCCACGTCGTAGAAGTTCGGTAGATTGGTCTCGGCGGCGAATTTCCGCAGGATACGGTGGAGAATCGCCGCGCCCTCAGTGGACGCCGGCACCCAGTGATCGATCGCGATGACCACGCGGTCCGGGTCCCACACCTTCTCCGCGCCCATTTGATGGAACGGCCCGACCGTCTGAGCTCCCTGCTCGTGCATCATCGCGAGGTCGACGTTCCCCTCGATGATCTCGCCCGGCACGACGTCTTCGGCCCCAGAAGCGCGCGCGAGGATCTTCTCGGCGAGGGTCTGTCCGTGCCCGTTCGCGGCGCTCATGTACTCTCCGTTCCGATCCCGACGGCGTCGACCATCGCCCAGAACTCCTCGTCGGACAACCCGGGTCGCTCGAATAGCTGTCGGTATTCGCGGAGGAACTGCTCGAGGTCTTCCTTCGTGCGGGCCTCCGAGTCCGTCTTGATCCGCTGGAGCAGTTCGACGAGGAGCGGGTCGGAGGCGGTCATGCCGCGTTCCTTGAGCTTCTCGACGACGGCCGCCTTCCCGGTGTGCTTACCGAGGATCATCTGTCGGCGCGCCCCGACCCGCTCGGGCTGCAAGGGCTCGTACGTGAGCGTGTTCGCCAGGATGCCGTGCGTGTGGATCCCGGCCTCGTGCGAGAAGGCGTTGTAGCCGACGAGCGCCTTGTTCGCCGCCACCGGCACCCCGGAAAGCTGTTCGACGAGGCGCGAGAGCTCGGTGAGGCGCTCGGTCCGAATCCCGGTGTGCACGCCGTACAGTGCCTCCAGTTCGACCACGACCTCCTCGAGCGAAGCATTCCCGGCCCGCTCGCCGAGCCCGTTGACGCAGACGTGGGGCGCCCGCGCGCCGCACTCGATCGCGGTGAGGGTGTTCGCGGCCGCGAGCCCAAAGTCGTTGTGGCAGTGGACCGAGAGGTCCTTGGGTCGGACCCGGCGTTGGAACTCCGTGAGATACCATCGGAACGTGAGCGGCGTCATGATCCCGACGGTGTCGGCGACGACGAGACGGTCCGCGCCCGCGTTCTGCACCTCCGTATAGAGCCGCTCCACGAAATCGAACGGCGCCCGCACGGTGTCCTCCGTGACGAACGCAACGTGCAGGCCCGCCTCTTTGGCCTGCCGCACGGTCTTCAGGGAGGCGGCGAGGACGTCGTCCTGGGTCATCTTGAGCTTGTAGCGCAAGTGCACGTTGCTCGCCGCGACGAAGATCGCGATGTGGCTGGCGCCGCTCCGGATGACCGCATCGACGTCCGCGGGCACCGTGCGAGCCGCGGCGAGGATCTTGCTCTTCAATCCGGCGCCCGCCACCAGCCGTACCGCCCGCGCCTCCTCCTCGGACACCACCGGGATGCCGGCGTTCACGACGGAGACTCCGATCTCGGAGAGCAGCGTCGCCACGCGGAGCTTCTCCTCGGGCGAGAAGTGGACGCCGGGGGTCTGTTCGCCGTCGCGGAGCGTTTCGTCCCAAAAGACGATCGGGTCGGCGAAGTGCCGGAGGTTGGCGGTGTTCGGATGATAATCCTCGACCAGCCGAGCCTCGGCCATCGACTGTTCAACTCGCGGTTCGCCCATAACCTTTAGGCGGCCGACACGCGGGGAGCGCCGGGCGGCGCTCGAACTCGTCTGTGGCGTTAAATACGCTCCAGTTCTCGTTCCGGGTACAAGTCGGCTTCGACCTGTTTCCGAGAAGACATGACCACTCCTGCGGCACGAACCGCGCCGATCTCCGGGGAATCCGGGCCGGCCGAAGCGCACCCTCCCACCGAGCTCGCCGACCTCTCCGTGATGATCGGGGGCCAGGGTGGGGACGGGACGCTGACGGTCTCGGACCTTCTCGGCCGATACTTCCGGAGGGGCGGACTGTACGTCTATACGTCCCGGAACGTGTTGTCCCGGATCCGCGGTGGCCACGCGGACGCGTCGGTGCGAGCGTCCCGTGACCCGATCTCGACCGTGAAGCCCGAGATCGACGTCCTCGTCGCGTTCGACAACGAGGCGGTCGAGATGGGGAAGGCCGAGCTCGCCTCCCACGGCTTCGTCATCTACGACTCGACCGGATTCCACATCGATCTCCCCAACTCCGCCGGCTTCCCGTTCGCCACGCTGGTCGGGGGCCCGCTGGGTCAGCCGATCTTCAAGAACACAGCGGCGTACGGCGCGCTCTCCGTCCTCCTCGGCTTCGACCTGGAGCGGACGCGCGGGGTCATCGAGGACCGATTCAAACGACGGGGCGCCGAAGCGCTTGAGAAGAACCTGAAGGCGCTCGATATCGGTCGCAAAGCCGCGCTCGACGTGCCCGGGCTCGCGAACCGGTTCTCGGTCGTCGATGGGGACGCCCACGACCAGATCCTCACGACCGGCAACCAGGCCGTCGCGCTCGGCTTCGTGGTCGGGGGCGGCCGCTTCTTCGCGGGCTACCCGATCACTCCGGCCACCGAGGTGATGGAGTACCTCCAGCGGTATCTTCCCGCGTTCGGCGGGATCGTACGGCAGGCGGAAGACGAGCTCGCCGCGGTGAACATGATCCTGGGAGCGGCGTACGCCGGTGCGCGCGTCATGACCTCGACGAGCGGGCCGGGACTCTCGCTCATGACGGAAGGGATCGGCCAAGCCGGGACGGCCGAGATCCCGATCGTCGTCGCCGACTGCGCCCGCGTCGGCCCGAGCACCGGCCAGCCGACCCGGCACGAGCAATCGGACCTCTCCCACCTCGCCAACCTCGGACACGGGGAGTACCCGCGGTTCATCCTCACCCCGGCCTCGCCCGAGGATTGCTTCACCGTCACGATCGAGGCATTGAATCTCGCGGAGAAGTGGCGGGTCCCGGTCATCCTCCTGCTCGACCAGGCGCTCTGCCAGAACACGTCGACGAGCGACCGCTTCGACCTGTCGAGCGCGCGTCTCGACCGCGGCCGTCGCCTTTCGGCCGAAGAGGCCAGCGCGCTCACCGAGTACAAGGTGTACAAGTTCTCCGAAGACGGGATCAGCCCCTACGCGGCGCCCGGCACTCCCGGCCTCTGGGCCGAAGTGACCGGGAACGAGCACGACGAGTGGGGCCACGTCTCGGTGAATCCCACGAACCGTAACCGCATGATGAAGAAGCGGATGGGCAAGATGGTCCAGGCGCGGGACGAGCTGCCGGCGGCCCGGCTATTCGGCGATGCGGATGCGAAGGTCGGCTTCATCGGCTACGGCAGCACCTCCGGGCCGATCCTCGAAACCCAGTCGATCCTCGCCGCTCGGGGACTGAAGACCCGATACTTCCAGGCGCGGACGGTCTTCCCGGTACCGGTCCATGAACTCGACCCGTTCCTGAGCGCCGTCGACGTCGCGTACGTGGTCGAACACAACTACACCGGGCAGTTCGCGCGCCTCGTTCGCGAGCACCTTCCCTGGCATCACGCGAAGCTCCGGTCGATCCTCAAGTACGACGGATTCACCTTCCGAACGCCGCAGATCATCGCCGAAGTCAAGGAGGCGCACTGAAATGGTCCAGTCCGCGAAGCCCGTGCCCCCGATCTGGTGCCCGGGATGCGGCGACTTCAGCCTGCTCGCCGCGGTGAAGAAGGCGGCCGCGAACCTCAAGATCGCCCCCCACGACCTCGTGCTCGTCGGCGGCATCGGCTGCTCGGGCTCGATCCACAACTTCCTCGAGGTCAACGGAATCCACGCGCTGCACGGTCGTCTGCTCGCCCAGGCCGTAGGAGTGAAGCTCGCGAATCCAGGGCTCACGGTCGTGGCCGCCGGCGGGGACGGCGACGGCTACGCCATCGGAATGGGACACTTCATGCACGCGTTCAAAAAGAACGTCTCGCTCCTGTACATCGTCATGAACAACGAGACGTACGGGCTCACGAAGGGCCAGCCGTCTCCGACCAGCCAGGTCGGTTTCGAGGGGAACGTGGAGCAGCCGTTCGACGCGATCCTGAGCGCGCTGTCGATCCCCGCGCCGAATTTCATCGCGCGCACGTTTTCGGGGGACCCGAAGACGATGACCACGGTACTGGAGGAGGCGATCCGGTTCAATCACGACAATCGCGGCTTCGCGTTCGTCGAGGACCTCTCCCCGTGCGTGACGTACAACGACACGTACAAGCTGTGGCGGGAGAAGGTCGTCGACGTGTCGAAGATCCCGGGCTACGACCCCACCGACCGAAAGACGATGTTCCGTCTGTATCTCGAGACCACCGAGTCCGGCAAGATCCCGGTCGGCGTCATGCATCGGCCCAAGGATGTGCAGAAGGCCGGCCTCGAGGCGAAGCTCCTCGGGGACGCGAAGGGACCCGCCCGGTCCGAGATCGCCCTCGAACCGAACCTCGCGGCGTACCAGAAGCTCCTCGCCAGCGTCGCGTAGGGCCGAGCGCGCCCTCGACCAGGGGTGGGACCAATCTGGATCGGGATCGACGACACGGACAGTCCGCACGGCGGGTGCACGACGTGGGTGCTCACCGAGCTGCTCGACGAGGCCGGGTCGTGCGGGGTCGACCTGATCGGTGAACCCCGGCTAGTCCGCCTGAACCCGAACATCCCGTGGAAGACCCGGGGGAACGCCGCGCTCGCGGCCCGGTTCGGCGCGGGGCGCGGTCGTCGCCGACAGGTCGGCGAGCTCGCCGGGCGGCCCGTGTGGTCGTACGAGCGCGCGGGGCCGCTTTCTCCCGACGTGCGGGATCGCTGGTCCGAGCGTGCCTGGGAGCGCGTGCTCCGAAGCTCGCGCGACGACCCGGGCACCGACCCCGTTCTTATCGTGACGGAGCGGACGCTGCCCGCCGAACTCTACTGGAACGCGGTCCGAGACGTCGTGGAGCCGTCGACCGTGCTGGAGCGACTCCGACGCGAGGGAGCAACGGTTCGCACCCGCGGCGACCCGCGCGGTGCGGTCGGCGCCGCGGCGGCCGTCGCCTGGCCGGGGGTCCGACGAACCTGGGAACTGATCGCCTATCGAGAGCCCGAACGCGTGGGAAGGAAACGCGAGGTGGACGCCTCCAGCGTTCGCGCGGCCAGTCGACGGCACCCGGATCTTTTCCTGTGCGACGACCCGCGCACGCGTCGGCTGCTCGTGGCACCGCACACCCCGTGTCCGATCCTGTTCGGACTCCGGGGGACTCGACCTCAGGCCCCGTTGGCGGCCCGGCGCGAGGTGCGGTCCGAACCGGTCGATCGGTGGCTCCTCTTCCGCACGAATCAGGGGACCGGAGACCATCTCGTTCCGCGGGCGGCTTCCGCCCTGACGGAGTTCCTTTCCGCGATCGTCACCGGTTCGGTGCGGGAGCTCCCGCGCGTCGACCGGGGGGGGCACGTCCAGTTCACGATCATCGACCGGGACGGGGGACCGCTCCGCTGTGTCGCGTTCGAGCCGACCAAGACCCTTCCCCGGGTCGCCCGATCGCTCCGGCCGGGCGACGACGTCCGCGTATGGGGGAGCCACGGCCGGGACCGGACGCTCCGCCTGGAAGGGATCGAGATCCTCCGCACCGCGGGCCGGCACGAGCCCCCGAGGCCCCCGCGCTGCTCGACCTGCCGAATCGCCGCCAGCTCGCTCGGCCAAGGCCGGGGGTACCGCTGCGCCCGATGCCGCCGTCGTTGGCCTCCGGAAGCGGCGGTCGCGCGTCCCCGGGCCCCCGAGTTCTCGAGGGGAGTGTACCACCCCACGCCGTCCGCGCGGCGACACCTCGCCCCGCTCGGGCCCGAGCCGTGAGGTTTCGGCGCGTTCCGAGAGCCTTTTGAGCCGTCCCTCGGTATATACATCGGCACTCGCGGACCGCGGTCCCCGGACGATGGCGGAGGGGCCCGCTCGACCCTTGCGCTCGGAGGTGAGGAGAACGGCGACCTGCCCCGCGTGCGGCGTGGACACCGGCGAGAGTACGACGTGTCCGCGCTGCCATCTCTCCGCGGAGTTGTTCCCGGCGGTCGTCGAGGCGGCCGCGTCGGGCGAGGACTCGGACCCGACGTACCTTCGAACGATCGGCGAACTCCTCTCCACGGTCCAGCTCGATCGACCCCCGCCCGAGGTCACCGAGCCCGCACGCGGGCTCCTGAGCGCACCGTTCTCGTTCACCGAGCTCACGGACGCCACGCTCGGGCCGGCTCCGCCCGCCGCGGCGGCCCCGCCGATCCCGAGCGACCTCGAGCTCCCGCAGGTGCCCGCGGAGACCGACCAGCTGCCCGAGGTCCGACGCCGCCTGGAGGAGTATTTCCAACTGGGCCGTCGCCTGTCGCTCGACTTCACCGATTTCCAGTCGCGCGCGAGCGCCGCCGTCCTCGCCGCCGACGTCGACTCCCTCGAGATCCTGGCCCGCGAGATGTTCGTCCACCTCTCGAGCTCGATCGCCGAGGAGTACGAGTCGCTCCTCGCCCGTCGGAACGAGATCGCGCCGCTCGTGTCGACCGGCAGCGCCGATGTGGAGCTCGCGTCCGTGCGGCGCGCGATCGGCACGGGCGACCTTCCCGGTGCCCAGCGGCGCCTCACGATCCTCCGCGACGAGCTCGGCCGGCTGCAGTCCCAGTGGGAGGTCGGTCGCATCCTCGTGGCGGAAGGCGAGCTGATGGTCACGACCATCCGCGACCTCGGCGGCGACCCGTCGCCGGCGCAAGGACCGCTCGAAGAGGGGCGGAAGTTGTTCGCCGAAGGGCATCGCGCGGACGCCGAACGGGTGCTCGCACGCGCGGCCGTCGCGCTGTGGACCTTGCTCGAACCGCGACTCATGGCCGACCTGCGCCGGCTGCGCGACAAGATGGTCGAGGCCCGCTCCGCCGGTCTCGACATCGAACCGGCGATCGCCCAGCTGCGCGCGATCTCGGGCGAGCTCCGCCAGCGGAACTTCGTCGGGACGATCGTTTCCTATCGTCGGATGCGCTCCGAGATCGAGCGGATCGCTCCGAGCGGGGTCGAGGGGGCCGGAGTGCCCGACCTCGCCGCCGAGGTGCGGGACCCGCCGCCCACATGAATTAAGAACTCGGACCCGCGTCCAAGGGACGTGTCGCCTTCGGTGCTCCGCGGTTTCCGGGACTACCTGCCCCCCGACGCGGGGGCCCGCTCCGAGATCCGCCGCCGCATGCGGGCCGTCGCCCGACGGGCCGGGTACGTGGAGCTCGAGACCCCGTGCGTCGAGAGCTTCGAGCTGTACCAGCGGAAGAGCGGGGAAGGGATCGCGGCGGAGGCGTGGATGTTCTCCGACAAGGGGGGCCGCCCGGTAGCGCTCGTCCCCGAGACGACCCCGTCCGTGGCCCGCGTGTTCGCGGAGCGGGCGAAGTCCGAGCCGCTGCCGGTCAAATGGTTCACCGTCTCCAAGTGCTGGCGGTATGAGGAGCCCCAGGCGGGACGGACGCGCGAGTTCCTGCAGTTCAATCTCGACCTGATCGGCGTTCCGGGAGTCGAGGCCGAGGCGGACCTGCTCGCCACCGCCTCGCAGATGATGGACGAGGTCGGCGCCGAAGGACTCTACGCCTTCCGGATCAGCGACCGGGACGTCGCCGCCGGGATCGGACGTCTCTACGGCGCGACCGACTCTCCCCGGTTCTTCCGGGCCGTGGACCGGTTCCGCAAGATCCCGCCCTCCGAGTTCGAGGCCGAGCTCGAGGCGGCCGGCGTGGCCCCCGAGCGCGCCCAGGAGCTATCCGAGCTGTTCTCCTCCGCCGGGAACGGGGTCGCTCCCGACGGGGTCGGGGTGTACCTCGACGGGCTGGTGGGCCGCGGCCTCGACGCGGGCGCCCGCGGCGGGGTCGACCGACTTCGGACCCTCTTCGCCCTGCTCGACCGCGCCGGCCTCGCGGACCGGGTCGTCTTCGACCCGACGATCGTTCGGGGCCTCGCCTATTACACCGGTACCGTGTTCGAGGCGTACGCGAAACGGGACGGCGGCCGCGCCGTGTTTGGTGGGGGCCGATACGACCACCTCATGGAACTGTTCGAGGGTCCCGCCACGCCCGCGGCGGGGCTGGCCATCGGCGACCAGACGCTCGAGCTCCTCCTCCGGGGCGCGGACCGATGGCCCGAGGGGGAGCCGCCGCTCGACGCGTTCGTGGTCACGACCGATGCGAAGTACCTGGCGGACGCCCTCGCCCTCGTGCAGGAGATCCGTCGGGCCGGCCGCAGCGCCGACTGCGACCTGCTCGCCCGTTCGATGTCCCGCCAGTTCAAGGAGGCGGCGCGTCGGCGCTCCCGGACGGCGCTGATCCTGGGTCTGAAGGAGGCGAAGCCGGGTGCGATCGTGGAACGTGACCTCGAGAGTGGTGCGCAGCGTGAGATTCCGCGCTCCGAGGTGGTACGACGGGCGTGATCCCCTCGAACGTCGTGCCGTCCCAGAGCAGGATCCCGTCCGGGGACGTCGCCCCGTCCACATACCCGTACCAGTAGACGACCGCGCCCTCGCCGAACAGTTCGGTGTAGGGGCCGAGCTGGCGCTTCAGGTTCTTGCGGAGCTCCACGTCGTCCCCGAAGTTCGCCTTCGATTCGATCCAGTGGAGCTTCTGGCCGAAGAAGACGATCGGCTCGTCGAGCAGCGCGTCCGGCGTCTTCGTGTACTTGCCCCGAAGGTCCTTTTCGGTCCGGAAACCGATGCCGTGCTTGTCGAGCCACCGCTGCATCCGCTCCTCGCCCTTGCGGCCCCGCTCCCGCTGGAGCTCCATGCCGCGGGGGGAGTAGATCATGTCGGCCTCGAGCAGCGCTTCCACCTCCCGGCGGATCCGGGCGTCGGGAGCGGTCTCGGGGTGGAGGAACGTCCCCCACACCTTCTTGCGGGGAATGCCCAGCTCTCCGAGCATCTGCTGACCGAGGAGCACGGGCGGGAACTTCCACTCGCGCGCGATGTCGAGCATCGGCCGGCCCCGACGCCACTGGGCGGCGAGGTTCGGGATCTGCCGCTTCACGACGTAGAACCGGCGCGTCGCGTCGCGCGTCACGCGGTGCGTGTGGATGACGAAGAGCAGCTCCTCGTCGAAATGCTCGGCGTGGGCGATGCGGTGCACGTCGTCGTACGTCGCGAGGGTGTCCAGAAGTCGCTGGTAGGTCGCTCGATCCATGGAATGGGGGGCCGGAAAGTCTCGGCGCACCGAGCGCTCGCCGCGGATAAGGTTGTAGCCGGCCGCCGACCGCGCCGGGGCGCGCTCACTCGCGCCAGTCGAGTCCGACGGTGCGGAATCCGACCTTCGCGATCGGCGGGGGCCGCCGCTTGTGACGGCTCTCCGCGATCCGTCGCGTGATCTCCTGGACCCGGGCGAGGGCGAGGCCGGTCCGTTCCGCGACCTCCTCCTCGGTGTGCAGCCGTTCGACCCCGTAGAGGATCTGGTCGATCTCGGAGTACGGCATCCCGAGCTCCCCTTCGTCGGTCTGGCCCTCCCAGAGGCCGGCGCTGGGCGCGCGCTCCCGGATCTCTCGAGGGAGCTCGAGCCGCGCGGCCGCCTCCCACACCTCGGTCTTGTACAGGTCGCCGATCGGTAGGAGGTCGACTCCGCCGTCCCCGTACTTCGTGAAATACCCCAGGAGCAGCTCGGACTTGTTTCCCGTCCCGGCGACCAGCTTGTGACGCTCCCGCGCGATGGTGTGCGCGACGATCATCCGGACCCGAGCGGTGATGTTGCCGAGGGTCACCCGGTCCGTCACCTCGGGAAGCGCCGCGCGAAAGGCCGCCTCCACCGGCTCGATCGGCACCGTGATCGCTTCGATCCCGAGTGACCGCGCGAACGACTGGGTCTCCGCGAGCAGGGCGACCGGATACCGCGCGTCCGGCTGAAGCACCCCGACGACGTGCTCGGCCCCGAGCGCGTCGCGGGCGAGGCGAGCGACCAACGCACTGTCGATCCCTCCCGAGAGTCCCACCACGACGCCCGTCGCCCGTTCGGAGAGGGCGTGGGCCCGGAGGAACTGACCGATCGCGGGGATCGCGTGGTCGGGGAGCTTCGGCGTCCAGGCGCTCATGCTTCGACCCCCAACGGCTCGAGGGACCGCGCCGTCGTCCACGTCGAACGACACTCGCAGTCGAGCTCGCCCAGGCCGTCAAACTGCTGCGAGAGGGATGCCTCCTCGATCGCCGCGAGCACGCGGGCGTCGCACTCCCCGCAGTTGTGGGCCCCGCGCGCGAGACCACCGGCGGTGGGAAAGGAGACCAGCCGGGCGGACCCGCGCCGCTCCGCTCCGCGCCGGAGCACTTCGACCACGCTCCACAGCCACGGCGGCCGGTATCGGCCCCGATGATAGAGCCACTCGACCACCGTCCCGTTCTGGATGTGGACCGGGTTCACCGAGAGCGCGTCGAACCGGCTCGAAGCCTCCTCGACCGACCGCACCACGTCGACGATCGATTCCTCCTCGGTGAGGTAGGGGGGTTTCAGGAGCAGGTACGCCTTCGCGCGCAGTCCGGCGGCCCGGACGCGGTCCGCGGCCGCGAGGTATTCCGACGGGGGGGCGTTCTTGTGCACGTACCGCGCGAGGACGGTGGGGTCGGTCGTCTCGAGACCGAGCGCGACCTCGAGCTCGCCCGCGAACGCCGTGCGGAGCGGAGCTAGGGTTTCGGCGGTCGCGAACTCGGGAAGAGTCTCGAACAGCAGGCGACGCGCCTTGCCCGAGAACGCGGCGACGAAGGCGCGCCGGCTCTCCGCGTCGACCTCCCGATCGTCGAGGAAGCTTCCCGACGTGTACACCTTGACGTAGGGCTCGCCGCCATACCGCGCCAGCGCACGCGACGTCTGTTCCGCCAGCTCTTCGGGTCGGGCAGAACGCCCGAGCGTGTCCTTCGCGTAGCCGCACATCGAGCAGCCCTTTTCGTCGGCCCAGTAGCAGCCCCGGGTCTTCAAGATCAGAACGAACGCGGGGACGCGCTCCTCGCCGATCGCCTCAGCCTCGACCCACTGATTGACGTACCGTCGCGCGGCATCGGGCGCCGCCGGGTCCGGACGGCGGTCGTGCGCCACCGAGCGGGCGACCGACGCCGGCGTCACAGCTCCCCGACCTCGAGCTCGACGGGGTCGTCGTCCTTCACCCCGAGGGCATCGCGGAGGCAGTCCGCGGCGATGAATTCCACGACATCCTGGTAGTGGGTGCGGTCGGGGTGGATGAAATGACAGGAGTGACCGTTCATTCGCGCCGGAAAACACGTCGCACCGCCGAACGTGCGCCCCGAGGCCTGGAACCCGTCGATCCGAAGGCCGGTCCAGTG
This sequence comes from Thermoplasmata archaeon, assembly GCA_035504595.1. Lineage (GTDB taxonomy): Archaea > Thermoplasmatota > Thermoplasmata > Lutacidiplasmatales > UBA184 > Lutacidiplasma. The sequence goes on from DATJRQ010000016.1 coordinate 55,337, forward strand.
GCTCGTCAGCTCGACCTTGCGCAGTGCCGGCCCCCCCACGCGGACGTTGAGGGTCCCGGGGTACGGCGCGTACCCGAGCCGCTCCGTGAATTGAACGACGTACCCGGGCTGGCTGAGATAGTATCGCCCTTCCCCGAGCCCCGAGGCGACCTTGCCCGCGAAGCGGATGCGGTTCGGACCCTCGAAGATCCGGTGGTAGCTGTGATACTCGGCCCGCAACAGCACCATCGCCTCGGGGGTGAGAACGAGTCGCTGGCGGCGCTGCGCGAGCGAACGGGTCACGAGTCCCCGCTTCTCGAGCGCGACGAGATACCGGTCGGCCGCTTGCTGACTGACGCCGATCTTCGTGCCGAGCTCGCGCGAGGTGACGACGACGGGGGTGGTGTCCGCGCCGGCCAGCGCAAGGAACTTCAGGACCGCGAGCGTCTCGCCCTTCGGGCGGGGGCGTCCTCGGCCCACGGGGTCGGGAGCGTTCGGCACGGGATCAGCCCGACTTCGCTCCACCGCCCTGCGGGGCGTGGAGGACCACGACGTTCGACCCCCGGAGCACGACGCGGCCCAGATGCCGTGTCACTTCCGCGGTCGACTCGTCGGCGTCATCGAGGACGAGATTCATGTGCTCGTCCAACCCGAGCAGCTTTCCGGTGAGCTGGCGCGCGTCCTTGAGGACGAGCGTCACGCGCTGCTGCACGACGCGCTCGAGCAACGGTACCGGACCAGCCGCCATCGGCGGACCGACCGGCCGCGGGTCATAAGTTTTCCCCGACGGCCCGGACCGTCGAGAAGGCGTCGAGGCTAAGCCCGCGGGCCGATGTGGCGGGCTCGATGGGCGCGCCGGTCCGGATCTCGAAAGGATTGGACGACGTCGTGATCGGCCGATCATCCATCACGTGGGTCGGTGGCGAGACCGGCGACCTGGTCTACCGCGGCTTCGACGTTCGCGACTTGGTCCCCGGGGTTCCGTACGAATCGGTCGTGCACCTCCTGCTGTACGGCGAACCTCCGGCGGCCGACCCATCCCCCGAAGTGCGCCGGGAGCTCGCGGGGCGACGCGCCGTTCCGCCGTCGGTCGAGCGCGTCGTGGACGCGATCCCGCCCGGCCTGCCCCCCCTCGAGGCGCTTCGCACCATCCTGTCGGCGCTCGGCGACGGCTCCTACGGCTATCCGCCAACCAGGGAGCAGGGGTTCGACCTGATCGCACGGACGCCCGTCCTGCTCGCCCGGTACGTCCGGCGCTCGAAGGGGCTCCCGCCGATCCCTCCGCGATCGGACCTCGACCACGCGGCGAACTACCTGTGGATGCTGTTCGGGACCGAGCCCGACGCGCGACGCGTCGCCGCACTCCAAGGGTACCTCGACCTACTCGCCGACCACGGAATGAACGCGTCGACCTTCTCCCTCCGCGTCACGATCTCCACCCAGTCGGACCTCGTGAGCGCCGCCACCGGCGCGCTCGGCACCTTGAAAGGGCCGGTGCACGGCGGCGCCCCGAGCAAGGTCTCCGAAATGCTGGACGCGATCCGCACCGCCGATCGCGCGGACGGATGGGTCCGGGAACGGCTCGCCCGCAAGGAAGTCCTGTACGGGTTCGGCCATCGCGTCTACAAGACCGACGACCCGCGCGGCCTCCTGTTGCACGAGATCGCCCGCTCCGTCGGGGATCCCCATCGACTCGCCCTCGCCGAGGCGGTCGAGAGGTCCGCGCTGGCCGCGCTCCGGGCGGCCAAACCCGGCGCCCGACTGTTCACGAACGTGGAGTACTACAGCGCCGTCGTGCTGGAGGGCATCGGGCTGCCGCCCGAGCTGTTCACGCCCACCTTCGCCGTCGCCCGGACGGCCGGGTGGACCGCCCACGCCCTCGAACAGTCCACCGACAACCGGCTGATGCGACCCGAAGTCGAATACATCGGCCCCCCGAAGGGCCGGGTGTGGCCCCGGCCCCTCGCGGGCCGCTAGGCCGGGGCCCGTCTACGGCTGGCCCTGCTCGTCGCTCGCGTCCTTGTCGACGACCTTGAAGTCGGCGTCCACGGGACCGGATGGGCCGCCGTGGTTGGTGGGCTCCGAGGCCGGAGCCTCCTCGGGGGGCGGGGCCGTGGGCCCGCCCGACCCGCTCGCCGACGCCGCCTGGTACAGCTTCTGCGCGATCGCGTGGAGCGCCGTCGTGAGCTCGTCGGTCTTCTCCTTCAGTTCGGTGGCGGTGACGTCCTTCTTCTGGAGGACATCGCGCAGGGCGGCGACCTTCTCGCGGACCGAGGAGGCGTCCGCCGCGTCGACCTTGTCCTTCGACTCCGAGAGCACCCGCTCGGCCTCGTAGGCGAGCGACTCCGCCTGGTTCTTCGCGTGGACCAGCTCCGCGCGGGCCTTGTCCGCGTCCGCGAACTCCTCAGCCTGTCGGACCATCTTCGCGACGTCGTCCTTCGAGAGCTTGTTGGACGCTGAGATCGTGATCCCTTGCTTGCGACCCGAGGCGAGGTCCTTCGCGGAGACGTTGAGGATCCCGTTCGCGTCGATGTCGAAACTGACCTCGACCTTCGGTACCCCGCGCGGCGCCGGCGGGATGCCGGTGAGGAGGAAGCTGCCGAGCGCGACGTTGTCGCCCGCCATCGGGCGCTCGCCCTGGGAGACCTTGATCTCGACCGTGTTCTGGTTGTCGGACGCGGTCGTGAACGTCTCGGACTTGTGGGTCGGGATCGTCGTGTTGCGCTCGATGAGCTTCGTGAACACTCCGCCCATCGTCTCGAGGCCGAGCGAGAGAGGCGTTACGTCGAGCAGGAGGACGTCCTTGACCTCGCCTCCGAGCACGCCGCCCTGGATCGCCGCGCCCATCGCCACGCACTCCATCGGGTCGACGCCCCGCTCGATCGGCCGGCCCACAGCGCCCTCGAGGAACTTCTGGACCATCGGCATGCGCGTCGGGCCGCCGACGAGCACGATCCGTCCAATGTCGTCCTTCTTGATCTTCGCGTCCTGGATCGCCTGATCGACCGGCTTGCGGCACCGTTCGACGATCGGCCGAACCAGGTCCTCGAGCTTCGCCCGCGAGAGCGTGAGCGCGAGGTGCTTCGGCCCCTCGTTCGTCGCGGTAAGGAACGGGAGGTTCACCTGGGTCTCGAGGGTCGAAGAGAGCTCGATCTTCGCCTTCTCCGCGGCATCGCGGACCCGCTGCATCGCCATCTTGTCCTTCCGGATGTCGATGCCCGCGTCCTTCTGGAACTCCCCGGCGATCCACTCGGTGAGCGCCGCGTCCATGTCGGTGCCGCCGAGCTGAGTGTCGCCGCTGGTGGACAGGACTTCGAAGACCCCGTCCCCGAAGTCCATGATCGTGACGTCGAGCGTCCCGCCGCCGAGGTCGAAGACCAGGATCTTCTGGTTCTTCCCCGCCTTGTCGAGGCCGTAGGCGAGCGAGGCGGCCGTTGGTTCGTTGATGATCCGGACGACCTCGAGCCCGGCGATCGAGCCGGCGTCTTTCGTCGCCTGCCGCTGATTGTCGTTGAAGTACGCCGGGACGGTGATCACGGCCTTTTCGACCTTCTCGCCGAGGAACGCCTCGGCGTCCCGCTTGATCTTCTGGAGGAGGTACGCCGACAGCTGCTGCGGGGTGTACTCCTTGCCGTAGATCCGATACTTGTAGTCGGTACCCATCTTCCGCTTGAACGCGGTCACGGTACCTTCCGGATTGGAGATCGCCTGGCGGCGGGCGGGCTCGCCGACGATCAGCTGACCGTCCTTCGTGAACGCCACGTACGACGGGAACGCCTTTCCCCCGCCGGTGGTCGTGCCTTCGGCACTGGGGATGATCGCGGGGCGACCCCCCTCGAGCATCGCGGCCGCCGAGTTGCTGGTTCCGAGGTCAATTCCGATGATTTTCGACATATAGATCGACTCCGAACGCCCTCCCGCCCCTCGGGCGAAGGACCTTCATTTTTGCGGAAATAGTAGGGTAACACTCGTATAAAAAGGAGACGTAACGCCCCTATCGGGGCCGACAGGGGATCCGAGGTCAGGGCTCGGAGTTTTCTGCCCGTGCCGGTCTTCCGACCTCGTGCCCCGACCCCGCGCCAGGGACCGCCCCCGGTCGGGCCCCCGGCTCCCCCCGCTCGTCCTGTTCGACATGGACGACACCCTCTTCGACCACACGAATTCGCTCCGCGCCGCGTTGGGGGAACTTCGGCGCGCTCACCCCTTCCTTCGGCGGCGTTCGCTCGACGCGATGGCGGAGGAGTACGCCCGGTTGATCGGGGACACTCACGCCGACGTGGCGCTCGGCAGAATCTCGTCGGAGGAGATGCGCGCGTATCGGTTCGCGCGGCTCGCCGAGTGGGCCGGACGGACGGTCGACCCCGAGATCGCCCGGGAGCTCTCCACCGAATACCGAGGCTACTATCAACGGGTGCAGCGGCCCGTCGGCGGCGCCCCGGAGTTCGTTCGCGCCCTGGCGGGCCGGACCCGGATCGGGGTCGTCACCAACAATACCCTCGCGGAGCAGCGGAAGCGGCTCGTGTTCCTCGGACTGGATCGGGTCGTCGACCCCCTGATCACGTCCGAGGAGGTCGGCGTGCAGAAGCCGGACCCGGCGCTGTTCCGCGCGGCGCTGGAGCGCGGCGGAGTCGCGCCGGAGCAGGCGGTCATGGTCGGCGACAGCTGGGCGATGGACGTCGTGGGCGCTCGGGCCTCGGGGATCCGGCCGGTCTGGTTCAACCGGTTCCGGCTGGCGTCCCCCGCGCCCGCGGCCGTGCCCGAGTTCGCGTCGTTTCGAGCGCATCGGAAGCTCGAACGGATGCTCTGCGGCGACATCGCACCGTCCTGAGATCCACTCACGGACAGGCGCGGTACGCGCGCATTATATCGCACCCCCCGCTCGGCGCTCGATGGCTCGACTTCCCGAACCGTGGACTCCCGACGCGCGCCGCGCCCTACCGGCCATGCGAGCGTGGCGGAACGCGTTCCACCGGGAGCCGGAGCTCTCCCTCGAAGAGAATCGGACCCGGGACAAAGTCGTGGCCGCCCTCCGGGAGCTCGGCATCCCGTACCGGACGTTCGACGATTTCACCGGGGTGGTGGGACTGATCGACGGGGCCTCGGACGGACCGGTCGTCGCCTTGCGCGCCGACATGGATGCCCTGCCCGTTACCGAGGAAACGAAGCTGCCGTTCGCGTCCCGGTACCCGGGAAAGATGCACGCCTGCGGGCACGACGTGCACATGGCGTGTCTGCTCGGCGCGGCCGCGGTACTGACCCGAGGGGGTCGCCGACCGCTCGGACCGGTGAAGCTCCTCTTCCAGCCCGCCGAAGAGGAGGGAAATCGGGGCGGCGCGCTCCCGATGATCGAACGGGGATGCCTGAAGGACCCGAAGGTCGACTTCGTCGTCGGGCAGCACGTCGACCCAACGATCCCGCTAGGGAATGTGGGATGGAAGGGGGGGCCCTCGATGGCCGCGGCCGACTTTTTCCACATCACGGTATTGGGCCAAGGCGGTCATGCCGCCACGCCGCACCAGGGCCCGGATGCGATCGTCGTCGCGAGCGAGATCGTGAACGGTCTGCAGGCTCTCGTGAGCCGGGTTCGGAACCCCTTGGACCCGGTCGTGGTCAGCGTCGGGTCGATCCACGGCGGGACCCGGAACAACATCCTCCCCTCCCAGGTGGTCCTCGAGGGCACGGTGCGGACCCTCCGTCCCGACACGCGCGACATGATCGACAAGGCTCTTCATCGGCGCGTCACGGCGATCGCCTCGAGCCTGGGCGCCCGTGCCCGGATCCAGTACCGCCGCGGATATCCTCCGCTCGTCAACGACGCGACGGCGACCCGGGTCGTCGCGGACACGCTCCGGGTCGAGTTCGGCAAATCGCACTGTCAAGAGGTCGAACACCCGCTGATGGGCGCCGAGGATTTCGCGCGTTACCTCGAGCGAGTGCCCGGTACCTTCCTTCGGTTGGGGGTCGGGATCCCGGACCATGCGGCGAACTTGCACAGCGCCACCTTCGCGCCGGACGAACGCGCCCTCGTCTACGGCGCCGCCGCACTGGCGGCGTCGGCCGATGGGCTTCAGCGGGTGGGCCGGTGACGGTCGAGGGACGCCGCCCGGATTTCTCCGCGCTCACGCCCCGCCCGGAGCACCCGACGCCGACGTACCTCGATTCGGCGTGCATGTCCCTCGTCCCGAACCGCGTGCTCGAGGCGATGGCGGAGTACTACCGGGATTTTCCGGGGTGCGCGGGCCGGAGCCTGCACCGGTACGCCGAGGAGGTGGGACGACGCTACGAGGGCGCGCGGGCGGCCTTCGCGAGTTTTCTCGGGCGTGCGGACCCGCGCGGCGTCGTGTTCGTTCGGAACGCTACGGAGGCGATCAACCTCGTGGGGCAAGGTCTCTCGTACTCCCGCGGGGACCGGGTTCTCGTCACCGACCGCGAGCACAACTCCAACCTCGTCATCTGGCAGCGACTCGCCCAGGAGCGCGGCATCCGTCTGTCCACGCTGGCGCTACCGGACGACGGCTCGTTCGACGGCGACGCCCTGGAGGGTGAGCTCGCGAAGGGCGTTCGCCTGCTGAGCTTCTTTCATACGTCGAACCTCGACGGTCGGTCTCTGCCGGTCCGAGAGATCACCGAGCGCGCGCACGACCACGGGGCGCTCGTGCTGTTCGACGGATGTCAGGCCGCGCCGCACCTCGCGGTCGATCTGGACGCCTGGGGGGTCGACTTCTATGCGATCTCCGCCCACAAGATGCTCGGGCCGACCGGCATCGGGGTCCTCGCCGCGGCGCCGGGTCCGATCGCGGAATTACGGCCGCTCCTGCTCGGTGGGGAGACCGTCGAATGGAGCACTCTCACGGACCACGAGCTCCGACCGCCGCCGCACCGATTCGAGGCAGGGCTGCAGAACTACGCCGGGGTGATCGGGGCGCACGCCGCTCTCGACTACCTTCGGTCCGTCGGGCTCGACGAAGTGGAGTCCCGCCAGCGCGAGCTGAACGCTCGGGTGTCGAAGGCGTTCGCCGGGGAGGACCGACTGCACCTGCTCGGCCCGACCGACCCGCGGGAGCGACCGAGCATTTTCGCGTTCTCGCTCGACGGGATCGACCCGAACGACGCGGCCGTGTTCCTGGACGAGGGGCACGACGTGATGGTCCGCTCGGGCATGCATTGTGTTCACTCGTTCTACGAGCGCCGGGGGCTCCCCGGTAACGTGCGCGCCTCGTTCTACTTTTACAACGACCGAGGCGACGCGGACCGGCTGGTCGCCGGTCTGGAGGAACTGCTCGAGCGGATGCCCGCGAAGCGCCCTACCGGTACATCGGTTGCGAGCTCTGCGTCGGCGCCTCGGCCCGCCCGCGCTCCGCGGCGTGCCGCTGGATCGACAGGAGCTGCTGCTCGATCCGCTCCGCCTCGGCGTAAAGCGGGACGGGGTCGAGCGGCGTCCGCAAGAGGATCTGGTTGATCGTTTCGATCACCTTGGCGGCCGCGCGCGCGTCCGGATAGTCGGACTGTGCCTCGGCGAGGAACGTGAGGACGTCGAATCCACGGCGCCGCCCCTCGTTCAGCAGCACCCCCGCGATGCCGGTGATCACTCCCTCGGCGAACGGGCTCATGTTCGGCTCGATGTACAGCTCGCGCGCCTTCCGGGTGCTGGCGACCCCGTAGACCCGCACGTCGTTGAGCCGAGAGCCGCGGCCCCCCTTCGCGCCACGGGGCGCGTCGACGACAAGCCCCTCCGGCGAAACAAGCAGTGAGCACCGCTGCTCTTGCACCCAGTCGAGAATCGTGGTCGCGAGCGGGTGGATCACCGTGGGGGCCGGGTGGAACTCCGACACGAACGCCACGATCTTGTCCGCTCCCCGGCCCGCCCGGTCGGCCGGCGGGCGGCCCGCGTAGATGCGCACCGGATGCTGGGGGTCGCCGTTGCGGATGAGCGATACGGTGGGAAACGCCGGGGACTCCACGATGCCGATCTGTTCCATCTGCAGCGTGTCGATCAGGTAGTTCGCGACGATGGAGCTGACGAGGCCGACCGACGGGAAACCGTCAATGACGATCGCCCCCTCGACATCGACCCGCTTGATCTCGTAGATCCGGACCTGGTCCGGTGCCATCGTCATCGCTAGAGCGACCTCTCGACGATCTGGCCGAGCTCCTTGGACAGCAGGTCGACCACGTTCTTCGTCAGCGCCCGCCGAACTTCCGGAGGCAGCGCGTGAAGCCCGAGCCGGGCGGTCGCCGTGCCGACCTTGACGAGAGCAGCATACTCCGTGGCGCGGGCGGCGAGCAGCTCGCGCACCGCTTCGCGCAGGTCCGCCTCGAGCTGGGGGTCCTCCTTGAGCGTTTTCTCCAGGTGCTTGCGGATTTCGTCCTTGACGATATCCCGCGTCGCCTCGCGGACCAGCTCCTCCGGTCTAAGGAGATCTCGCGCGCTTCGCGCGAGCATGTCGAGCGGCTCCCCCGACCCGTCGTCCGCCATCGGGCGGCCGAGTCGGGACCGAAGCATAAGCATTTGGAAGCACGGGACGAACGGGTCCGTGGCTCCGACCGACAACTCTTATCCCGCGCGGTCGCTCGGACGCCGGCGTGGGCCGGTAGATCAGCGGAAGATCGCTACCTTGGCAAGGTAGAGGTCGCGAGTTCAAAGGGGCGGGAGATGGTCTCGCCCGGAAACTCTCGCCCGGTCCACTTCTGGGGTTTCTTCGGCGGAGCTATCGGCAGCTGTCGAGCGCTAGCACCGACACGAAGGTTAGCGATTTATACCGGCCCCCGCCTCCCTCGCGCTCGTGGAAGCGGAGATCCGCGAGAAGATGGCCGGTGAGGTCGTTCTCTCGCCCCATCCGGGGCGTACGCTTCGCAAATGGCGCGAGGATTTCGGCATCTCCCAGCGCGACCTCGCGCGTCATTTGCAGACGGTACCGTCCGTGATCTCGGACTACGAGTCCGAGCGACGGGTGAGCCCCGGGGCCGCGTTCATCCGCAAGTATGTGGACGCGCTGCTCGCCGTGGACGCCAACCACGGGGGAAAGGTCGGCCAGCGACTCGGGATCCACCCGCACTCGGACGGCATCCTGGGTATGCGCGAGTTCGCGGTCGCGATCCCGCTGCGCTCGTTCGCGGACCGTCTCGAGGCGCGCGCGGTGAGCCGCGTCGACCTACACCGGGACATTCACGGCTTCACGGTGCTCGACGCCCCGCGTGCGATCCTTTCGATCGACGCGTCCCACTTCGTCGAGGTGTACGGCTGGACGACCCAACGCGCGCTCATTTTCTCCAACGTCAAGTACGGTCGCTCCCCGATGGTGGCGATCCGCGCCCACCCACTGAAACCGGCCGCCGTCGTCTTTGCGAACCCGGGCCGCGTCGACCCCCTCGCGGTCCGGCTGAGCGAGGTCGAGAACATCCCGCTCCTCACCACGTCGCTCGCCGCACCGGCGGTGCTCGAACGGCTCGAGGAGCTCTAGCACGGAAGGGAAACGAATGGACGCAGGAATCGTGAGCTACGGAGCGTACGTCCCCCGATACCGGATCACGCCGACGGAGATCGGCCGCGTCTGGGGCGCGGATGGCGAGAGCATGGGCCAGGGGCTCAACGTCCACCGCAAAAGCGTTCCCGCCCCCGATGAGGACACGATCACGATATCGACGGAAGCGTTGCGCGCGGCGCTCATTCGCGGTGCGATCGACCCTCAGCAGATCGGAGCGATCTACGTCGGGTCCGAGTCGCATCCGTACGCCGTGAAGCCGACCGCAACGGTCGTCGCCCAGGCGGTCGGGGCCACCCCGAACCTCACGGCCGCCGACTTCGAGTTCGCTTGCAAAGCCGGAACCGCGGCCATCCAGACCTGCCTCGGCCTCGTCGGCTCCGGGATGGTCCAGTACGGGGTCGCGATCGGGACCGACACCTCTCAGGGAGCCCCGGGCGACGCGCTCGAGTACTCCGCGAGCGCGGGTGGCGCGGCGTTCGTCATCGGTCGAGAGCACGTCATCGCGTCTGTCGAGAGGACCCTCTCCTACACGACCGACACCCCGGACTTCTGGCGGCGCGAAGGCCAGCGCTACCCCAGCCACACCGGGCGCTTTACCGGCGAGCCGGCCTACTTCCGGCACGAGACCGAGTGCGCCCGACGGCTCATGGAGGCGTCGGGCACGGAGCCGAAGGACTACCGGTATGTCGTGTTCCATCAGCCGAACGGGAAGTTCCCCCAGCGCGTGGGAAAGCAGCTCGGCTTCACGGAGGAACAAATGCGCTGGGGACTGGTGACACCGTACATCGGGAACACCTACTCCGCGGCGGCCCTTCTCGGGCTTGCCAACGTCCTCGACCACGCTTCCCCCGGGGAACGCATCCTCATGGTCGGCTACGGATCCGGGGCGGGCTCGGACGCCTTCGACCTTACGACCACGGACGAGCTCGCGACCTACGACAAGTCGTTCGGCCGACCGGTGCAGTCGTACCTCGACAGCGGCATAGAGCTTTCCTACGGTGTCTACGCGAAGTACCGCGGCAAGATCCACATGGGAGGCAGCTAGCCGTGCGCGAGGTCGCCGTTCTCGGCGTCGGCATGACGAAGTTCGGCGAGCTGTGGGACCGCTCGTTCCGAGAGATCGGGATCGAGGCCGGGCTCCAGGCCCTCGTGAACGCCAAGCTCTCGTCCGCCGACCTCGGCGCGCTGTACCTCGGCAACATGGCGAGCGGGTCGCTCATCGACCAGGAGCACATCGGCCCCCTCATCCTCGACTACGCCGGGCTGGTCGGGCGACATCTTCCGGCGATCCGCGTCGAAGCCGGCGGCGCCTCCGGGGCGCTCGCGTTCCACCAGGGGTACCTCGCCGTCGCGAGCGGGCTGTACGACTACGTCGTGGTCGGGGGGGCGGAGAAGCTCACCGATGTACCGGACGAGACGGGGAATCGGATCACGAGCGCGACAGCGGACCACGAGTGGGAGGTCGTCTTCGGGGCCACCCTTCCGGGTCTCTGGGCCCTGATCGCCCGTCGCCACATGTACCAGTATGGTACAACGAAGGAGCAGCTCGCCCGCGTCGCCGTGCACGCCCACGAGATGGGGTCGAAGAACCCGAACGCGCACTACCGCAACAAGCTCTCCCTCGCCCAGGTGATGGACGCGGGCCCCGTCGCCGAGCCCCTCGGCATGTTCGACTGCGCTCCCCTTTCGGACGGCGCGGCCGCCGTGGTGCTCGGGCCCCTCGAGACCGCGCGCGAGCACACCGACACTCCGATCCGGGTCGCCGCGAGCCAGGTCGCGTGCGACACGATGGCGGTCCAGCACCGCGCCGACATCACGGCGCTCGAGTCGACCGTCGTCGCCGCGCGCCGCGCATTCCAGCTGGCGCACCGGGCACCGGCGGACGTCAACGTCGCGGAGGTCAACGACTCGTACACGATCAGCGCCCTCATCGCGCTCGAGGACCTCGGTTTCTCGGAGAAGGGCCGGGGCGGACCGGACTTTGAGTCCGGCCGATATTTGGCGGGCGGACAGCTCCCGGTCAACATGTCGGGTGGGTTGAAGGCGCAGGGCCGTCCATTCGGCGCTGTCGGGGTGGCGCAGGTCGTCGAGCTCGTCCGGCAGCTCCGGGGCGAAGCGAAGGACCGGCAGGTCAAGGACCCGACGCTCGCGCTGGCCCAGGATATCGGTGGCACCGGTGCGACGAGCGTCGTCACGCTCCTGGAGCGAGCGGGCTAGGAGGATCGAACGATGTCGATCGCACGATTCTGGCGCGAGACGCCCCGCCGGTACAACCTCGGCGGGTCGAAGTGCACGGTGTGCGGCACCGCGTACTTCCCCCCCCGTTCCGTCTGCCCGACCTGCTCCCACCATCGCGAGTCGATCGGGAAGATGGTGCCGTTCCAGCTCTCGGGGGACGGCGAGGTGTTCTCCTTCTCGATCGTCCACGACGCGGCGGAGGGCTTCGAGATGCAAGTTCCGTACGTCCTGGCCCTCGTGAAAACGGTCGAGGGGCCGATCCTGACCGGCCAGGTCGTCGATGTCGACCCGGCCGACGTTCGGATCGGGCTCAAGGTGCGCGCGACGTTCCGCAAGCTCCGAGAGGAGGGGCGGGCCGGCGTGATCCATTACGGATACAAGTTCGCCCCCGCCGAGGAGGTCGCGACGCGCCCACCGAACGGCCCAAGCGCCGCGGTCCGAGCCGCCTCCGCGTCGGAGGGTGACCGGGCGTCGGCGTGAACGCGCCCGAGCGACGCAACGGGCCGCCCCCGCCGATCGACGACGAGCCGCCGGCGGACGAGGAGTACGCTCGCACCTACGCCGCCGGGTACGAGGAAGGGGTCCGCAGCGGACTCCGCGAGGTGCTCCAGCACACGTCGCGGGGCCATACGGCGCAGGAGCTGCGCATCCTCGTCGAAAGCCGGCTCGCCCGGCTGGACGAGGAGGTCGAGCTCAAGCGCCGGAGCCTCCTCGCGCCCCCGCGGCGCCCGGCCTGGAATTCCTTGCTCCGAGCGCCCCAGCCCGCCCGCCAGTGGGTGCCGACGTTCGGGACGCCGGGGACCGCGAGCCCCCGCCTGAACCCCGGTCGGAGCGTCCTCCTTCGGGAGGAAAAACCGGCCCGCGCGGTCGAGATCCTCCGCGCGAACCTCCAGGAGTTCCCCCGCGCGGCGCTCGTCTCCCTGCGGCCCCCCGAGCTTCCCGGGCTCTCGAAGGAGCGGCGGCTCGACATCGTGCCGAGCGGCTCCGACCTCGCGGGGGGTTCTCGCCTATCGCCCGGGGAGATCGGTGGGCATCTGCGCGAGCCGACCGAGTCGCCCGGCGGCGCGCTCGTGTACGTCGACGCGCTCGAGTACCTGATCGGAGAGTATGGGCTCGAGCTGACGCTCAAGTTCGCCAACTGGCTCGTCGCCCAGGCCGAGCAGACGTCCTCCGCGCTGATCGTCTCGTTCGACCCGCGGGCGATCGACACGCGCGAGTTGAGCCGGCTCGAACGGGCGTTCCAGACCGTCCTCTGACGCCGCTTCCGACCGACCCCAAAGGTTACGACCCCACCCACCGGGTACCGAGCCCGGGACCGAGATGGAGGTCGCCCTGTTCACCGACTCCTACGTCCCAATGCGGGACGGGGTCGCCACGGTCACCGACGGCCTGGCGCGTTCGCTCAAGAAGCTCGGGCACTCGGTGCACGTCTTCGCGCCCAACACCGAGCGAGGCGCCGGCACGCACGAGGAGTTCGTCGACGGGATCGCGATCACGCGCGTTCGATCGATCCCGCTCCCGCTCTACGGCCAGTACCGCTGGCCGGTCAACCCGTTCGCGCTCCTCCGCGAACGACGCGGGGCCGGCGCCGCCGACGTGATCCACCTGCAGTCGCCGGGGGGCATCGGGAGCGCCGGGTTCCTCGCGTCGCGGCGGTACAGCCTTCCCCTGGTCGGCACGTTCCACACCAACATCCGCGAGATGCAGTCGAGCGTCCCGGCGCGTCTGCTCGTGCCGACGTTCTTCCGCGTCGCGGCGTGGTACAGTCTCGGCACGTACTGGCGCTGCGACGTGGCGACCGCGCCGTCCAACGCCGCGCGCGACGTGCTCCTGTCGACCGCGCGCAAGCCGTTCCGCTACCCGATCGAAGTGGTCCCGAACGGGATCGACATCGACCGGTTCCGACCGGGGATCCGCGTGCCCGATTGGCGGGCGCGGTGCGGGCTCCCCGACGGGCCGCTCGTCACGTACCTCGGGCGGCTCACCGTCGACAAGGGGGTCCACCGATTTCTCGACGCGCTCGAAGAAGCGATCCCCCGCACCGACCTCTCCGGGGTCATCGGGGGCGTCGGTCCGGAGGAGGCCGCCGTCCGGGAGCGCCTCGCCGCGAACCCCGAGCTGGGTCGCCGCGTCCGGTACGTCGGTCCGATCACCGAGGAGGAGAAACCGTCGCTCCTGTCGCAATCCGACCTGTTCGTTCTGCCGTCCACGAGCGACACCTCGAGCGTCGCGCTGCTCGAGGCGATGGCGTCCGGTGCCGCGGTCCTCGCCCCCTCGGTCGGTGGCGCGGCCGAGGTCGTCGACGACGGAGAGACCGGACGGCGCGTGCCGGTCCTCGAGCCGGGGGCGGTCTCCCGCGCGGTGTTCGAGCTCGTCGATCGCCCCGACGAACGCCGACGGCTCGCGCGACAGGCGGCCGACCGCGTCCGGCGGACCCGCTCGCTGGAGACGATGGCCCGCCGGTTTATCTCTCTCTACGAGATGGTAATAGCGCAGCGTAGTTCCCATGGCGGCCACCCCGCTCCCTGAGATCGACGCCCTCGCGACGCAACTGTCGAGCGGGCGCCATGACGCGTACTCCCAGCGCGCGCTCGCCCGGGCGTCGGAGGAGTACCTCTCCCGGCGCCGCCCTCCGCTCGCGCACGTCGCGATCACGGTGGACGGCAAGGAGTACCCGAACCTCTACGCCGTGATCGCCGACCCGGACGCGAAGTTCGAGACCGGCGAGCTGCGCCTCGACCCGATCCCGGCGCCGGGACCGGCGTGGCGGTTCCTTCTCCCGTTCGAGAAGATCGTGTTCGCCTCCGATGGGTCGGCGGACATTCACCCCCTCGAACCCGGGCCCCCGATCCGCGCGATCGCCCGGGTGCTCGTCCGGGAGCATTTCCTTCTTCGGACGGCCGAGGAAGAGGTGCGCGGCGCGATCGGTGGCACGAGCGTCGAGCTGCGCGGGATCGCCGGCACGCTCGCCGAGTCCGTTGCCGCGTGCCGCGAGGAGGCGCTCGTTCCGTTCGGGGTCGCGCTCCTCTGCTACCTGCCCGAGGAACGGTACCGCTACGAGTTCGACGTCATCCACTCGAGCCTGCTGCCCGACCCGCGCGCGGGGCGGCTCTCGCCGGGTAAGCGCGTCCGCCGCACGTCCCGGCTCGATTGGGCGCTCGACCACTACATCGCCGGCGCCGACCTCTCGCTCCTCGGGGTCCGATGCCTCGAGGTGCTCGTCGAGTCGCCGGGGCTTACGTCGGTCGAGCTGTCCCACGTCTTCGGGGGCGTCCGCGAGCTCGTCGACTCGGCGCTCCAGGGGCTCGTGCAGCACCGTCTGGTCACGTACGACCGGCGGACGGGAATGTACCGTGCACGGCTCGACGGCTTCCTTCCGTCCGCCGACCGGGGCGCGGAGCGGCTGGACGTTGTCCCCGCGGGCGCCGACCCCGCGCTCCGAACGAGCGTGCAGGAGCTCATCGCGGCCGCGGACGCGCGCGCGACCTGTCCGTTGTGCGGGGCCCCACTGCCGCCGGGTCCGAAGTCGATCCTGTGCGACAACTGCGCGGCCCAGGTCGGCTCGAGCTGAGCCCGGGGTCCCGGGCGGGCCTGTCGGGAGTTTCCGCCCCGGACCGTTGGACCGGGACCTTTGAACCCGAGATTGCCGGCTTAGAAGGCCGGTACTTTCTCCAAGCTAAGCTACAGGCCCGGAGGTCCGGACGGTCCCCCGTTCCTTAATCCCTTTCCCGCGCGCGCGGCGGCGCGCCCGCCGAGGCGACCAGGTGTGCGAGCCGCAGCGGCTCGGGCCAGAAACCGCGCACCGTGGTCCGATGCACCAGCGCCACGGCGTCCAAGGACCGGCAACCGACGCCGGTCGCGAGGATCGGCGTCCCGCCGGTGGGAACGCGGAGGAGCCGGTGCGCTCGGAGCAGGCGCCATCGCCGCTCGGCGTCGCGACCGAACCACGTTCGCAGGGCCGCGTGGATCCGTTCGAAATCGGGCGGCCGTCGGGTGACCGCGACGACCGGGATCCCGAGCGCGTCGTGGACGGCATCGAGGTCGACGACGTTGAACCCGCCGACGACGGCGCCGTCGAGCAGGAGCGCACGGAGACCGTCCCGGGCCCCCAGCGACCGGACCAGCGCGATCACGGTCTCCGTCCCGTCGGTCCCGTCGACCCGGACGCGGGCGGTGCGCACCGCCTCCACGTACGAGGGGGCGGAGACGACAACCGCCGCGATCGGAGCATACCGATCGGTCCGTCCGAACGCGCCATCATCGACCGCGACGATGCGCGGGTGCTCTTTCGCGAGCGCGCGCCGCAACGCTAAGACCCCGGGGAGATTCTTCGGCGGCGCATGGCGGCGTCGACGGTGTACCTTCGGTGCCCCACCTGCGGCGGGGACCTTCGGGTCGAGCTTGCCGCCGAGCCGCCGACCCAATGGTTTCCGTGCCCGCACTGCCACACCCCGGTGCCGGTGGTCGCTCCGCGCGACCTCCCCCCGCTGTACTCGTGGGAGGTGCTGCCCGGTCTATATCCCGAACTGCCGAGGCCACGGGTGCCGAAGTGGCGGGTCCGTCGGGCCGCCGCGGCGGCCCTGCTGGTGGTCGCCGTCGTCTCCGCCGGCCTCGCGGCGGGACTCGTCGTCGCCGGTTGGGAGGCGGCCCAGCCCGCGCGCTACACGATCAGCGGGACGGTCGTCGGGACCTCGGGGGCTCCCATCCCGGGAGCGGACGTGACGCTCGCCAACGACGCGAACCAATCCACGAGCGCCCTCACGGGGTTCGACGGAACGTTCTCCTTCTCGAACGTCCCCGAAGGAGGGGTCGCCCTCAACGTCTCGGCGTCCGGGTACGCGCCGGCGACCGTCTACACCTTCGTCTCCAACGTCTACGCGACGCAGTCGACCGGACTCGAGGTCACGCTCTCCCCCGGAACCGCCTCGAACGGAACGACGACGTCGCTCACGCCGTTCCCGGACATGGAACAGTTCCTGGCCTCCGTCGGCGCCGCGGCGGTCCTGCTCGGGATCATCGCCCTCGTGGCCGGGTTTGCCGCGGTCGCGACGGTCCGCGAGGACCGACCCCCGGTCGGAGTGATCGGCGGCGCCGCCGGCCTCCTCTCGCCGCTGACGCTCGTCTATCTCAGCCTCTCCTCCGCGCTCCCCCTGCTGATCGAGGTGACGGCGATCTCCGCGGGCGCGGGCGCGTTCGTGCTCGCGATGCGGGCGATGCAACTCGCCCAGACCGGGCCGGCGCCCGACCCCGATTAGGGCGAACCGCGGGCGGCGGACCCGCGAGGACTCGACAACGCGCGCCGGGCCGGCTCGACGATCGCGCGCCGGTTCGCGAAACCGCCGGTGAGGGTGTGATAGAACCCCACCTTCGGCTCGCCGCGCTTCCAGCAGAGGAACACGACCTCTCCGTCCTGGAGACCGTAGAAGTCGATCAGACCGCTCTCGAGGTCCTTCACCTCGATCCCCTCGCGTCGCAGACCTTGGACCGCCTCCTCGAGCCGCCGGGTCAGGTTCTGCCACTCGGCGTCGAGCCGGACCTTGAGCCCGTGGTCCGCGTGGTCGGGAGCGTCGAGGTCCTTCCCCCAGAACGTCGCGAGCCGGTGGGTCTCCTCGTGGACCTCGCGGAGGCGGACGACCCACCCGCGCAGCCGGGGCAGAAGCTCTTCGAGTCCGGCGACCCGACCGTTCGCCTCTTCGGGCGTCCAGAGCCGAGGCGGGTTGGGGAGGTCGACGTCGTGCGAGTCGGACCCGGATCCCTCCATCGTCGGTTATCCTACCAATATCAGGGCCGCACCCTATTTACGGAGATGATAGGCCGAAGGTAACCCGCGACGGGCGGTGGGAGGGCGCCGATCGGGCTACGGTGGACCGAGGGGGACCCGGGCGACGGCCCACCCCTGCTGACGGTACGTCGCTTCGACCGTGTCGCCGTGGGCGGCGTCGCGCACCTCGAGCTCCAGCTCGACCGTCACTTCCCCGGGCGGTCGGTCGGGCGACTCCCGGTCGTGGTGGATGTGACGGACGTTCGCGCCGCCTCGGGCGGCGATCGCGAGGAACTTCTCGAGTTGCCCTGGTAGGTCGCGCAGCGGAGCGCGGAGCCGCAGCAGGCGGCCCTCCGCGGCGAGCCCGATGAACAGGATCCGGTCCAGAACGAACGGGTCGACGTTCCCCCCGCTGATGACGACCACGATCGGGCCGTCCTTCGAGAGGGATTCGTGCTCGAGCAGGGCGGCGAGGCCGATCGCCCCGGCGCCCTCCGCGACCACCTTCGCCTGTTCAAGGAGCAGGAACGCCGCCCGAGCGATCGTGCGGTCGTCGACCGTGACCGCGCGAGCCCCGGCGGCCCGGAGGATGCGGAACGGAAGGTCGCCGATCTGGCGCGTGGCAAGGCCGTCGGCGAACGTCCACGGACGACCTCCGAGGATGACGTGGCCCGCCTCGAGCGAGGGACGGAGATTGTCCGAGCCCTTCGGTTGGACCGCGACGACCTCGGCGGAGCTGCCCCGCCCGCGCACCGCCGCCGCGATGCCGGACAGGAGACCGCCGCCACCCACACCGGCCAGGATCCGACGGACGCCGGGCAGGTCGTCCAGGATCTCGAGACCGACCGTCCCCTGTCCCGCGATGATGAACGGGTCGTCGTACGGGTGAATGTAGGTGAGGTGCTCCTCGGCTGCGAGGCGGACGGAGTAGTCGTGCGCCCCGTCGTAGTCGGCGCCCTTCAGGATCACGCGCGCCCCTTGGGCGCGGGTGAGGCTCACCTTCAGCGGCGAGGCGTTCTCGCCCATGACGATGGTCGCCGGAACGCCCCGAACTCGGGCCGCCCAGGCGACCCCTTGAGAGTGGTTTCCGGCCGAGGCGGCGATGACGCCGCGCTTCGCCTCCTCGGGGGTGAGTTGGGCGATACGGTGGGTCGCCCCGCGCAGCTTGAAGGCGCCCGTGTGCTGGAGATTCTCGAGCTTGAGATAGATCGGAACATCCGGAAGTCCGGGAAACCGAGGGGCGCGGAGCAGCGGAGTCCGCACGACCTTGCCCGCGATCGATCGAGCCGCGGCCTCAATGTCCGGAAGGGTGATCGGTAACTCCGCGGGGGCGCTCATGCGTGGACGAGTCGCGCCAGCGCCACTTTCCGCATAATCGTTCGGGTCGGGGAAATCGCTCGCCCCGCGGTGCGGTCGCGCGGACCGTTCCTCTACGCGCGCGTTCACACGCGGGGTCGCCCCGGCGTCGATTTCTCCTCGAAAATCTCGATTGTTCCGGCGGTGCGGACGCGACTTTCGGCAGGCCTTATATAGGGTACCTTTCTCCCCCGTCCCCACTGGAGGCAGGACCCCCTATCGACCGATGGCACGGCGACATCGTCCCCGGCGAGGATCCCTCGCTTATTCTCCCCGTTCCCGCTCCGCGCGGCCCGTCCCGCGCATCCGCTCCTGGCCGGCCGGCCCGGTCAAGCCCGCGATCGAAGGATTCGCGGGGTACAAGGTCGGGATGACGCACGCCTTCATCGTCGATTATCGTAAGCGCTCCACGACCGCGGGCCAGGAGCTGGCGATCCCGGTGACCGTGGTCGAGGTTCCGCCGATCCGCATCGCGGGCGCGCGGATCTACCGACGCGGCCCCTACGGTTCGCGCGTCGCGGGCGAGGTGTGGGGGAGCGGTACGAGCGAGCAGCTGTTCCGACGCATTCCGACCCACCCCGCGAGCAGTGCCGAAGCCCTCTCCACCTTTTCCAGTCTCGCCGGCGACGAGGTTCGGCTCCTGGTGCACACCCAACCGCACCTCGTCACCGGCACCCCCTCGAAGACCCCCCAGCTGTTCGAGGTCCGCGTCTCGGGCGACAAGTTCGACGAGCGGCGCGACTTTGCCGTGAAGCAGCTGGGCCAGGAGGTTTCCGCCGACCAGCTGATCAAGGAAGGCGAGTTCCTCGACGTGCTCGGCGTCACGAAGGGGTTCGGATTCCAGGGCCATATCCAGCGCTGGGGCGTCAAGCTGCAGCCCCGGAAGAACTCAAAGCACCGCCGGATGATCGGAACGCTGGGTCCGCATAACCCGAGCTTCGTCACGTACCGGATTCCGCAGGCGGGACAGCAGGGGTACCACCGCCGTACCCAGTTCAACATGCGCGTGCTGAAGGTCGTCCGCGACCCCCGCACCGACCCCGTCACCCCCGCCGGCGGCTTCCCGCACTACGGTGAGGTCCGGAGCGCCTGCATCGTACTCCACGGCTCCCTTCCCGGTCCGGCCAAGCGCCTCCTGCGCTTCCGCGCGCCGATGCGCAGCCGCGTTGCAACGGTCGAAAAGGTCGACCTGCGTTACTTCTCCACGCGTTCGAAGCAGGGCGTATGACGTCGCCGGATGCTCCGCCCGCCGACGCCTCGGCCCCGAAGGAGTCGTCGCCCTCGCATCACCGCGTCCACCTGCTCGGCGTGGACGGGAAGGCCGGCGCGCCCTATACGCTCCCGATCGCCTTTTCCACCCCGTACCGCCCGGACCTGATCCAGCGCGCGGTGGTCGCCGCCCAGAGCCACCGCATCCAGCCGCACGGGACGAGCCCGACCGCCGGGGCGCGGCACTCCGTGTACTGGTCCGGCAAGGGCCAGGGGGTCGCCCGGACTCCCCGATTGATGGACTCGATGCGGGGCGCCCAGTCGCCGAACACCGTGGGGGGACGTCGGGCGCACCCGCCCCGCGTCGCGACGATCTGGGCGAAGAAGATCAACCGCAAGGAGCGACAGCTCGCGTTCGCCTCGGCGCTCGGTGCGACCCGCGACGCAAAGCTCGCCGCGGCGCGGGGCCACGCGGTCCCCACCGGTGTCCGCCTTCCGCTCATCCTCGAGGACCCGGTCGAGGGGATCGACACCTCCGCCGGGGCGCGGGAGCTCCTCCAGCGCCTGAAGCTCTGGTCGGACGTCGACCGGGCCCGCGACGGAACCCGCATGCGCTCGGGCCGGGCGGCGCGCCGGGGGCGCGTCCGCTACACGCCCCGCAGCCTGCTGGTCGTCACGAGCGCCGCCGGAAAGGCACGCGGATTCCGCAACCTCGCCGGCGTCGAGGTGGTGCCCGCGCCGCGGCTCGGGACCGAAGACCTCGCGCCGGGTGGGGCCGCGGGTCGACTTACCTTGTTTTCGCACTCCGCCGTCGAGTCGCTCCGCCGCCGCCTCGGGGAGGTCAGCGCATGAGCGAGTTCCGTCACCGCGTCGTGCTCCACGCGTATGTGACCGAGAAGTCGATGGACGAGATGGAGCGGCTGAACAAACTCGAGTTCGCGGTCGACCGTCGGGCGACCCGCGCCGAGATCAAGCGCGCGGTCGAGGGCCTGTATCAATGCAAGGTCGCGAAGGTCAATACGAAGATCGTTCGCGAAGGGAAGATCGCGACCGTCACGTTCTCGAAGGACTACTCGGCGGAAGACATCGGCAGCCGGGCCGGGGTGTTCTGATGGGAAAGCGCATCATTTCCCGGCGGCGCGGCAGCGGAACGGGCACGTACCGGTCCCCGAGCCATCGCCATCACGGTCCGATCTATCACCCCGCCCCCTCCCTCATCGGCGAAGGGAAGGTGCTCCGTATCGTTCCCGCCCCGGGTCGCACCGCCCCGATCGCGGAGGTCTCCGGACCCGACGGTAAGCCGCTCCGCATGCTCGCCCCGGCGGGACTCGCGACCGGCGACACGATCACGCTCCACGAGGGCCGGGTGGACCGGGGCTCGATCTTGCCCCTCGGGCGGATCCCCGACGGCACGCTCGTCTCGAACCTCGAGGTCAAGCCGTTCGACGGGGGACGTCTCGTCCGCTCCGCGGGCGCGAGCGCGCTCGTGGTGGCGCACACCGAGAAGGAGGCCACGGTCCAGCTCCCGAGCGGCCAGTTCAAGCAGTTCCTGCTCACCTGCCGAGCCCAGGTCGGCGCGGTCGGCGGGGGCGGGCGCCGCGAGCGTCCGATCATCAAAGCCGGCAAGAAGGTCTGGACGACCCGGTCGCTCGCTCGATCTCCGATCAAGGTGCGCGGCGTCGCGATGAACCCTGTCAACCATCCGTTCGGCGGCGGCGCCCACCAGCACGTCGGTCGCCCGAGCACGGTCGCGAGCGGCACCTGGCCGGGCGCGAAGGTGGGCCGGTTCTCCCGTTCCGTGCGCAAGAAGCGCCGACTGCGCGCCCAGAAGGGAGGCGGCTAGCGATGGCGAAGGCGAGGAAGGCGAAGAAGGTCGAGTCGCGCCGCAAGCGCGAGTTCACGTTCCGCGGTCTGACGCTTCCCGAGCTCCAGGCGCTGAGCCTCGAGCAGTTCGCGAAGGTTGCGTCGAGCCGGGCGCGACGATCGATCCGGCGGGGCTTCAACTCCGAGACGACCGCGTTCTTCGAGCGCCTCACGACGACGCCCGTCGAGAAAGTCGTGCGCACGCACTGCCGGGACGCCCTCATCCTCCCCGCCCACGTCGGCCGTCGGGTCGCGGTGTACAACGGGAAGGAGTTCAAGGAGGTCGAGGTCCGCCCCGAGATGGTCGGGCATTACTACGGGGAGTTCTCGCTGACCCGGCGGTTCGAGAAGCACTCCGGACCGGGCGTGGGCGCGACGCGTTCGTCGAAGTTCATGCCGCTCAAGTAAGGACGGTCGGGGGAGGTTCGATGCGAGGATACACGTACCGGGACGAGCCCGGGGTCAGCGTCGCCCGGGCCCGGGGCTTGGAGATCCCGATGTCCCCGAAGAAGACCTACGAAGTGCTGAACGCGATCCGGGGCCTTCCGCTCGACCGGGCGCGCCAGGTACTCGAGGACGCGGTCGCGATGAAGAAGGCGATCCCGTTCCGACGGTACAACCAGGAGACGGCGCACAAGCGCGGCGTTGGGCCGGGTCGATACCCGGTAAAGGTCGCGAAGAACGTCCTCAAGCTCCTCCAGAACGCCGAAGAGAACGCGGAGTACGACAGCCTCGACACGGACGCGCTCTTCGTCAAGGTCGCAGCGTGCAGCCGCGGTCGCATCCGCAAGGCGAACATGCCGCGCGCCCAGGGGCGCGCGACGCAGTGGAACGAGCAGACGACAAACGTCGAGATCGTCCTCGCCGAGCGCAAGGAGTCGTCATGAGCTCCGAACAGAAGGTCATCCAGGAAGCGATGCGCCGCGTCCTGCTCAAGGACTACCTCGTCCAGGAGAGCGCGCGCGCCGGCTTCGGGGGCCTGGAGATCACACGCACCCCGATGGGAACGCGCGTCACGCTCATCTGCGAGCGTCCGGGGATCCTGATCGGGCACCGGGGCGAGCTGATCAAGCGGCTCACCGAGGACATCCAGCACCGCTTCCAGCTCGACAACCCCCAGATCGAGGTCCAGGAGGAGCGGCAGCCGAGCCTCAACGCCCAGTTGATGAGCGAGAAGCTCGCATCGACCCTCGAGCGGGGATGGCACTTCCGGCGCGCCGGGCACTCGACCGTGCGCCGCATCATGGAGTCCGGCGCCCGCGGTTGCCAGGTCATCCTCTCCGGGAAGCTGACCGGCGAGCGGCACCGCACCGAACGGTTCAAGGCCGGTACGATCAAGTACTGCGGCGAGGCCGTCCATCTCTGGATCGGGAAGGGATTCTACCAGGCTCGGCTCAAGCCCGGCGTCATCGGGGTCAACGTCTGGATCATGCGCCCCACCGCCAAGCTGCCCGACGAGATCGTCGTGAAGGGCGTCGAAGAGCGCCCGAAGCCGGTCCCGGTCGAGCTGCCGCCGCTCGAGGAGCCCGGTGTTCCGCTCCCGCCCCCGGACGTGGTCGAGACCGGAGGGACCCCGTGACGCTGCTCCGCATGAAGGAGCTCCGGGAGCTCACGGACGCGGACCTGCGCCGGAAGATCGCCGACGTCGAGAACGACCTCCTGCGCGAACGCGGCGTGGCCGCGATGGGCGGTGCCCCCCCGAGCCCGGGGCGGATGCGCGCGCTCCGAACGAACGTCGCCCGCGCCCTCACCGTCCTCAACGAACGGTCCCTCGCGGCCGGACCCCGGGAGGTTCGGCGCCCGTAAGGAGGGAGTCGAGGTGCACCGATGCCGTCACTCCAGGGGTCCTCGGTCGACTGGTCGCGTTCGGAGCGCGAGGCGCTCGCGGGCGAGCTCCTCGGCGCCTCGGTCGTCCTGCCGGCCTCGCGCGCCCTCCGCCACGCCGTGGAGGGGACCCTCGTCGACGAGACGCTCTCCACGTTCGTCGTCCGCGTTCCGGGCCGCGCGCGTCCGGTGCGCGTGCCGAAGGCCGGCCTCGAGGGGACGATCGTCCTCGGCGCCGGAGAGTTACCGTTAAGAGGCGATTCCCTTCGCGTGCGCCCTGAGGACCGCACGAAGCGGCTCTTGACCAGTGGTCCTCGGAGGAACCGATGACCCCGTCGCGTGCGCCCGCGCAACGTCGCGCCCGGGACATCGGTCTCGACGTGCGCGCCCCGAAGGCGGCGTGCAGCGATCGGCACTGCCCGTTCCACGGCCGCCTGTCGCTCCGGGGCCAGGTTATCGAGGGCACCGTCGTCTCGACCTCGATGCAGCACACGGCCGTCGTCGAGCGCACGCTGCTGCACTTTGTGTCGAAGTTCGAGCGGTACGAGAAGCGGCGACGTCGCTATCTCGCCCACGCCCCGCCGTGCCTCAACGTCCCCGTGGGCCACCGCGTGCGCATCGCGGAGACCCGGCCGCTGTCGAAGCTGGTATCGTTCTGCATCGTCGAGGACCTCGGCGAGGCGGCGTTCCAGGTCGAGAGCGAAGAGCCGGTCGCGCCCACGGCCGCGCCCGCCCCCGCGAAAGAGGAGGCGGCATGAAGGGACTCGCCGGACGTCGCGGTCGCGACCTCCCGAAGGGGGCGCGCCTGGACTGCGTCGACAATACCGGCGCCAAGATCGTCGAGATCATCGCCGTGATGAACTGGCACGGCACGCACCGCCGCTACCCCCGCGCGGGGATCGCCGACCTCGTCGTGGTCTCCGTCAAGAAGGGAACCCCCGAGATGCGCAAGCAGGTGCTCCATGCCGTCATCGTCCGCGCCCGCGCGCCGTTCCGCCGACCGGATGGGACGCGCCTCCAGTTCGAAGACAACGCCGCGGTCATCACGACCGAGACCGGTGAGATCAAGGGCTCCCAGATCAAAGGGCCCGTAGCGAAGGAGGCCGCCGAGCGCTGGCCGCGGATCGCGGCCGCCTCGTCGATCATCGTCTGAGGAGGTCGACGGTCGAATGCGTTCCTCTCCCACATCGCCCCGCCGCCAACGCAAGGCGTTCTACACGGCCGGCACGTTCGAGCGGCGGCGCCGCATGACGGTCCCGCTCTCGCGCGACCTGCGCAGTCGGTTCCGCGCCCGCTCGATCCCGATCCGCAAGGGCGACACCGTCCGGGTCCTCTCCGGCAGCTTCGTCGGCCGCGAGGAGCGCGTCGCCAAGGTGATCCGGCGCGACTATGCCGTCGTCCTCGACAACGTGACGCTGAAGACCGGGGAGGACAAGCTGAAGCCCCTGCCGATCCGGACCTCCCACCTCGTGATCACCCGCCTCAACCTCTCCGACCCCTGGCGCCGCCGCGTCCTCAAGGTCTCGGACGCGGAGGTCACCCCCGAAGAACTCGGGGTGAGCCCCGAGGGCGAGGAGACGACCGAGCCGGCGACCGATGCGACCCCCGCGGGGCCGACGACCACGGCGGAGGACGGCGCCCCCGCCGCCTCGGCGAAGCCGAAGCGGGCGCCGAAGAAGGAAACGGCCGCGACGGACGCGGACGACGACGAGGAGGACGCGGCATGACGTTCCGCCTGAAGCGGCGCGCGGCCCCGCGCTCCTGGACGATCCCCCGCAAGGGGCCGAAGTGGGTGAAGCGCCCGGGTCCCGGGCCCCACGCCCAGGACCAGTCGATCCCCCTCTTGCTCGTCCTCCGCGACATTCGGCACATCGCCGCAACGGCCCGCGAGGCGCGCATCCTCGTGCGCGCGGGGAACGTTCGGGTCGACGGACAGGTCGCCAAGGACCTTGACCGCGGTCTCGGGCTCATGGACACCTTCTCGCTCGCGAAGCCGCTCGACGCGCACTACCGCGTGGTGAAGGACCGCCACGGCAAGCTGATCCTCGTCACGATCCCGCCGGCGGAGGCGACCGTCAAGATCGGCCGCGTCCGGTTCAAGCACGCGGTGCCGAAAGGGAAGGTCGAAGTGACGCTCCACGACGGGCGGAACCTCCTCGTCCCGTCGAACAGCGCCTACCGCGTCGGCGACTCGCTGAAGATCGAGGTGCCGAGCCAGAAGGTCGTCGAGCACCTGCCGCTCGCCGCGGGCGCCCTCGCGTACATCGCGGGCGGTTCCCACGTCGGGGAGCTCGCGCGCGTCGAGAAGGTCGAGGTGCGGAACTCCTCGCAGCCGAACCTCGTCCACTTCAAGGAAGGGTTCTCGACCGTCAAGGAGTACGTCTTCGTCGTCGGGCAGAACGCGCCCGAGGTCACGATCGCCGAGGGGGTCGACCGATGAGCGCGACCCCGTCGGCCGCCGCGGCCCCCACGAAGTCCGCGGTGGAGAATCCGCACCGCGCGATCCGCGTCATCAAGATCGTCGTCAACGCCGGCGTCGGCGAGTCCGGCGAGAACCGGACGAAGGCCGAAAAGGTGCTACAGATGGTCACGCACCAGAAACCGGTCCCGACGCGCTCGCACTCCACGAATCGCGACTTCGGGATCCGCAAGGGCCAGGAGATCGGTGCGAAGGTGACGCTGCGCGGCGCCGTCGCCGTCGATTTCCTGGGACGGGCGTTCGAGGCGCGCGACCGCCAGCTCGACGTGGACTCGATCGACCGGAGCGGGAACTTCTCGTTCGGGATCGCCGACTACACCGACTTCACGGGCATGAAGTACGACCCCCAGATCGGCATCCACGGGATGGACATCGCGGTCGAGGTCGGCCGCGCGGGGTATCGGGTCCGGAACCGCCGCCTCCAGAACCGCCCGATCCCCCGGTCGATCCGGGCCACGGCCGCCGAGACCCGCTCTTTCCTCGAGACCCAGTTCCGCGTCACCATCTTGGAGTGAGCCGTCGATGTCGAAACCCAAGAAGCAGTTCGGACGGAAGGAGGGGTGCCTCCGGTGCGACCGCAAGCGCGGGATCGTGCGCCGGTACGGCCTCCACGTCTGCCGGCAGTGTTTCCGCGAGGTCGCGGTCGACCTCGGGTTCCGCAAGTACCAGTAAGGAGGGCGAACGATGCAGCAAGACCTACTCAACGACGCCCTCGTCACGCTCCGCCACGCCGACCAGGACGGGAAGCCGACCGTCGAGATCCACCCGACCTCGAAGCTGATCGCGGAAGTGCTGCGGATCTTCCGCGACCACCACTACATCGACGAGTTCACGTTCGTCCCGACGGGTACGGGCGGCAAGTACGAGGTCAAGCTCTCGCGGAGGATCAACTCGTGCGGCGTGATCAAGCCCCGCCTCGCGGTTCCCCACGGGAACCTCGAGCGGTACGAGGCCCGGTTCCTCCCGGCCCAGGACTTCGGCCTGCTCGTTCTCTCGACCAACCGCGGCGTCCTCTCGCACCAGGAAGCGCGGGAGCTCAAGATCGGAGGTCGGCTGCTCGCCTATGTCTACTGAACCGGATCGCGGCCGTGAGGAGTTCGGTATCCCCTCCGGCGTCAAGTTCACCGTCGGCCCGGGGAAGCTGAGCGCCAAGGGACCTCTCGGGACCGTCGAGCGACCGTTCCCCTCCGATGTCCTCGAGCTCTCGGTCGACGGAACAACCGTCCACCTTCGGCTCCTGATCCCGTCGGACCGGAAGCGCTCCCTCTCGCTCCTGCGGACCTGGGCGGCGCATCTGAAGAACATCGCGGGGGGTCTCACGGCCGGCGTCGAGGCGAAGATGAAGGTCGTCGCGGCCCACTTTCCGATGAAGGTCTCCGTCCGCGGCGAGGAGGTCGTCATCGAGAACTTCCTCGGCGAGAAGTTCCCGCGGACCACGAAGCTCTGGCACGGCACGAAGGCCGTCGTCGAGGGCGACATCGTCACGCTGAGCGGCTACGACGTCGAGCAGGTCGGCCAGAGCGCGGCGAACATCGAGCGGGTGACGCACATCCGCGATTACGATCCCCGGGTCTTCCAGGACGGCATCTACCTGATCGAGCGCGCGCACCTGAAGGGGGCGAACTGATGGCGGCCGACGACCCGGCCGAGACTCCGCCGACCCCCGTCGCCAAGCCGAAGAAGCGGGTCGCCGCCAAATCGGTCCCCGACGAGGCCCCGGCCCAGCCCGGGCCCAAGGCGACGAAGGAGAGCCCGACCTCGTCGAAGGACGAGGCGGACGACGAGCCGCCGGCCCCGCGCCGGGCCGGTCTCTCCGACGACCGCCGCCGCCTGCTCTCCCTGCGTCGAGCGCTCGACAAGAAGCGCCCGATCTTTGGGCGCCAGGCGGCCAATCGCTACTGGCGGATCGGCCGGGACGAATCCTGGCGGCGCCCCCGGGGCCTTCAATCGAAGCAGCGCCGGCACTACGGCTACCGGACGCAGATCGTCAGCATCGGCTACCGTTCCCCCGCCAAGGTCCGGGGGCTCGTGCCCAGCGGTTTCCGCCCGATCCTCGTGCGCACCCCGGACGACCTCGAGCACCTCGACGCGAAGACCGAGGCCGCGATCATCGCGCGGACCGTCGGAACGCGCCGCCGCCTGACGCTCGAGGAGGCCGCGCGCAAGCTCGGCGTCCACGTCCTCAACCCAATCGTTAAGTCCGAGCGGGAGGCGTAGCGGCGATGCCGGACCTCTCCAACCAGCGGCGCCTGGCCGCGGCCCTCCTCAAGTGCGGCGAGGGCCGCATCTGGATCGACCCCGCGAGCCAGGACGAGCTCGCCGATGCCGTCACGCGCGCCGACCTCCGCTCCGCGATCAAGGCCGGCGTCATCCGGCGCAAGCGGATCCCCGGCACGTCGCGCGTTCGCGCGCGTCGTCATGCCGACGAGGTCGCGAAGGGACGGCACGCCGGTCCCGGCTCGCGACGCGGCGCCCCGCGCGCGCGCCTGCCCAAGAAGGACCGCTGGATGCGCCGGATCCGGGCGCAGCGCTCCCTGCTGAAGGAACTCCGCGACGGGAAGAAGATCGCCCCCGGGGTCTATCGTGAGTTCTACCGGCGTGCGAAGGGCGGGATGTTCCGCAGCCGCGCGCACCTGGTCGTCAACCTCCGCCTCGCCGGTCACCTGAAGGAGGCGTCGAAGTGAGCGACGGCCCGAACTATCACGTCCCGTTCCGCCGCCGACGCGAAGGGAAGACCGACTATCGCGTCCGGCTCCGGCTGCTGAAGTCGGGCGAGCCGCGCGCCGTCGTCCGGCTCACCGACCGGCGCGTCCGGGTGGCGCTCGTCGCCTACGACCCCACGGGCGACCGGGTCCTCGCCGCGGCCGACAGCCGCGAGCTGGGCCAGATCGAGTTCCCGTCGGGCAGTTTCGCCTCCACGCCGGCCGCCTACCTCACGGCGTATCTTGCCGGGATGCGCGCCAAAGCGCGCGGCACGGCGACGGCGGTGCTTGACGCCGGGCTGCGTCACCCTACCGAGGGGGGTCGCCTCTCCGCGGCGCTGAAGGGCCTCCTCGACGCCGGGATCGAGATCCCGCACGGCGAGGGTGGATTCCCCGGCGCGGACCGACTGAACGGGACGCATCTCGCCAAACCGCTGCCGAACCCGCTCGAGGCGTACAAGCTGAAGATCCCCCCGCTCGCGACCGCGCCGAAGGAGGTCGCGGCATGAGCATGTCGTACGGGGACCGACGCGGGCCCGGGGGCCCTCCGCCGGTGGCCGCGCCGCCCCCCTGGGTTCCGAAGACGGAGCTCGGCAAGCGCGTGGCCGCCGACGAGATCACCTCGATGAGCGCCGCGCTCGCGACCGGCCTCCCGCTCCGCGAGCCCCAGATCGTCGACAAGCTCCTCCCGGGGCTTCACGACGAGGTGCTCGACGTCAACATGGTCCAGCGCATGACGGACTCCGGCCGGCGGTTCAAGTTCGCCGTCACGGTCGTCGTCGGCAACGGCGACGGGTTCGTCGGGCTCGGACGCGCCCGCGGGCGCGAGGTCGGACCGACGATCCGGCGGGCGATCGACCGGGCGAAGCTCGGGGTCGTCGAGGTGCTGCGGGGGTGCGGCAGCTGGGAATGCGGCTGCGGCCGGTCCCACACGCTTCCGTTCCAGGTGCACGGGCGCTCCGGGTCGGTCGTCGTTACGTTCAAGCCGGCGCCGCGCGGCGTCGGACTCGCGGTCGGCGGGGTCGCGAAGCCGGTGCTCCGGTTCGCCGGCATCACCGATGCGTGGGGATACACCGCGGGCCACTCCAAGACGACCGTGAACTACGCCCAAGCGGCGTACCGCACCCTCGTCGCCCTCTCCGAGCTCAAGGTCCCACCCGAGGACGCCGCCCGCCTCAAGATCGTCCGCGGCCCCGTCGGCACGTCGATCCTCCCGCCGAAGGAGGAAGGCGCCCGCCCGATGGGACGCGGCCGCGGGGGGCGGCGACCCGGTGGGCGCGGCGGCCCTCCGGGGCGCGGCCGACCGGGCGGCGGACGGGGCGGGCCGGGCGGCCCGCCGGGCGCCCGCCCGGCGCCGCGGCCGGCACCGCCGGCAGGGAGGTAGTTCGATGGCGTGGATGGTGGTGCGGGTCCGGGGATCGATCCATGCGCGGCACGACATTGTGGAGACGCTCCAGTTCCTCCACCTGACGCGCCCGAACCACGCGACGGTCGTCCCCGAGGCCGCGTCGTACAAGGGGATGCTCTCCAAGGTCCAGGGGTACGTGACGTGGGGCGAGGCCGAACCCGAGACGGTCGGCCTGCTCCTCCAGGAACGGGGCGAGACCGTCGGGGGCAAGCGGGTCACCGCGGACGTCCTCGGCGACGAGATCCGCGCCAAGGACCTCCCCGAACTGACCCGCTCGATCGCCGAGAAGGGCCTTCCGCCGATCGCGGGCCTTCGACCCCGGTTCCGCCTCAAGGCACCGAAGGGTGGCTGGCGGTCGACCAAGAAGCCGTACGCCCTCGGCGGAGCGCTCGGCTACCGCGGCCGCTCCGTGAACGAGCTCGTCCGCCGGATGATGTGAGGACCGTTCGATGCCGAGCCGTACCAGGAAGTTCCGGGGCCTCCGCACCCACGGGCGGGGCATCAAGGCCGGCCGCGGCGCCGGCAAGCAGGGCGGGCGCGGGAACGCGGGCCTTCACAAGTACAAGTTCAAGTCGATGCTGATCTACGCTCCGAACCACTTCGGCCGGCACGGCTTCAAGCGCCCCCCCGAGATCCGGGCGCGGCCCACCGCGCTGAACGTCGGCGAGCTCGACGCGTTCGTCCCCGTGCTCGAGGCGGCCGGCGCCCTCTCCCGCGACGGGGAGGCGTTCGTCGCCGACCTCACCAAGGCGGGGGTCGACCGCCTTCTCGGCAAGGGGAGCTCGGAGCGGTCCTGGAAGGTCATTGTCGCGCACGCCTCCCGCCACGCGCGCGAGAAAGTGTCCGTCGTGGACGCACCGAAAACTTCGAAGGACGGCCCGAGCGGCGCCGCGCGTTCCCCGTAGACTATATAATTCAGGCTCGGGGTCGCCGGCGGACCGATGGCGGACGAGGAGATTCCCCGGGATAACCGCTGGGCCCTCGCGCTCGCGATCATCGGTATCGCGTTCCTCTCGCTGATCTGGTTCTGGGGTCAGCCGACCCTCATCGCGTTCGCCGTCGCGGCGTTCATCGTTTTCGTCGTCATGGCCGTGTTCTACCTCGGCCTCTCGTACAAGGGGTCGCGGTCGCGTCTCTACGGACTGAAACCGATCACGTCGCGGATGCCGGCGGTGACCCAGCCGAAGGGCCACGTCCATTTCCGCACCAAGATGTTCTGGACGATCGGCGTCCTGCTCCTGTACTTCCTGCTCACGAACATCTACCTGTTCGGGGTCGACCAGAGCACCATCATCGACCTCTTCGCGAGCTACCGCGCCATCCTCGCCGGCGCGCAGGGCACGCTGATGGACCTGGGGATCGGGCCGATCGTCACCGGCTCGATCATCATGCAACTGTTCACCGGGGCGAAGATCATCAACCTCGACCTCACCGACGACGAGGACAAGGGGACGTACCAGGGCACGCAGAAGGTGCTCGTCGTGGCGATGATCTTCATCGAGGCGGTCCCGCAGGTGTTCGGGTACATCTCCCCGTCCTCGAGCCTCGTGAGCTCGCTCGGGAGCGCGTCGGCCGGCAACGGGATGCTCCTCGCCCAGGTGATCATCATCGCCCAGCTGGTCTTCGGCAGCTACCTCGTATTCCTCATGGACGAGGTCGTCTCGAAATGGGGGATCGGCTCCGGGATCTCGCTGTTCATCGCCGCCGGCGTTTCGCAGCAGATCGTCCAGGGAACCCTCAATTGGATCCCGCAGAACCCCACCGCGGCGCTCTCGACGACCAACCCGCCGAGCGGCGCGATCCCGAAGACGATCTACCTCATGACCCACTTATCGGCGACGCAGATGGCCGGCGGAGGCTGGGAGCTCGTGCTCCTGCGCGCTCCGAATCCGATCGTCGCGCTCGTCGGGACCGCGGCGATCTTCTTCCTGGTCGCGTGGACCGAGTCGACGCGCATCGAGCTGCCGCTCTCGCACGCCGAGGCGCGCGGCGCGCGGGGCCGCTACCCGCTGCGGCTGATCTACGCCTCGAACATCCCGGTCATCCTGATGTCCGCGCTGCTCGCGAACGTCTCGGTGTTCACGATCCTGCTGTGGACGAACCCGACGCTGGTCCACTTCCCGCTGATCGGCCACCAGTGGTGGATAGGTTCGTATCCGAGCGCGGCGCAGGCTGCCACGTCGAACATCAGTCAAACGCAGCCGTTAACCGGCGGAGCGTACTACTTCTCGACGGTCAACGGGCTCGAGTCGTGGCTGTTACCGATCATCAACTACCAGCAGTACGGGACGTTCCTCGTCGGGCACACGTGGTGGCAGGGCCTGGTCCACGTCGCGGTGTACTTCTGCGCGATGGTCGGCGGCTCGATCCTGTTCGCCAAGTTCTGGATCCAGACGACGAACATGGGCCCGGAGGCGGTCGCCCGCCAGATCGAGGCGTCGGGGATGCAGATCCCCGGGTTCCGTAGAGAGCCGAGGGTGCTGCGACGGGTCCTCGAGCGGTACATCCCGGTGATCACGGTCATCTCGGGCGCGGCGGTCGGTGCGCTCGCCGCCGGCGCCGACCTCATAGGGACCCTCGGCAATGCCTCGGGGACGGGCGTGCTGCTGATGGTCGGTATCATCATCAACCTCTACGAAGCGATGGGCCGCGAGCAGCTGATGGAGATGAACCCGCTGCTCCGTCGGTTCCTCGGAGGCGAGACGTAGGCCCGTGCCGACCGACGAGGAGCCCCTCCCGTCGATCGTCCCGGCCGGCGAGCCCCTGACGAGCGAGGAGAGCGACGACGTCGCGGCCGAGGAGGCCGCCGGGGCCGCGTCGCCCCGTCCGAGCCGCCCGCCGGCGCCCGCGTTCAAGATCTCGACGTTCGTCTACGTCTTCCTCGGGATGCTCGGCCTGCTGATGGTCATCGACACGCCAGCGCGTAACCAGATCGCTACTCTCCTCGGGATCTCCTCCGCCCAGTCCGGGCCGTTCTACTACGCGTTCGGGTTCTCGAGCCAGCACCTGCTCGCCACGATGGCCGTGGCCGGCGCGATCGAGATGCTCGTCACGGCGCTCGCCTACAACTACACCACCGACTGGATCAAGCAGGCGAAGGTGTCGAAGTGGAGCGCCGCGTTCCGGAAGGTGCAGATGGAGGCGATCCGCTCGGGCAAGAAGGACCGGATCGCGGCGCTCAAACCGCACCAGGAGCGGCTGACGCGGCTCTCCGCCGAAGTGTCGATCGCCCAGTTCAAGGGGATGGCGATCACCTGGTTCCTCCTGATCCTGATCTACACCTGGATTGGGCTGCTCATCGAGAACGCGACGACGACCGCGCAGCGGGTCAGCCTCGGCGGGACGGTCGTGAACATCTACTCGGACAAGGTGTTCGGCTACTTCCCGCTCTGGTTCTTCATCTTCAGCCTGTACACGATCCCGATGTCGCTCGTCTTCCGTCGGATCCTGAAGAACTACTGGCTGCGCCGCCGCCTCGGCGACTCCTCCTCCGCGTCGAGCCCACCGGCCGTGGGCGCCGCGGGGGGTTCGGTGTGATCGGGTGGGTCGTCGCCCTCGGAGGGCCGCCGGGGAGCGGCAAATCGACGGCCGGTCGGCGGGTCGCCGAGGCGTTGCATCTGCGGTATCACTCCGCGGGCGATGAGTTCCGAGCGGAGGCCGCCCGCCGGGGAATGGACCTCGCGGCGTTCGGCCGGTACGCGGAAGCCCACCCCGAGGTCGACCGCGAGATCGACCGGACGATCCAGGCGCTCGCACGACCCGGGGTCGTCCTCGACGGCCGGATCCAGGGCGTCCTCTGCCGTCGGGCCGGAACGCCCGTCCGGTACGTCGTGGTCACCGCGACCGAGGAAGAACGCGCGCGCCGCGTCGCGCAGCGGGACGGCGGCACGGTCGCGGATGCGCGGCAGCAGATCCGGGCGCGCGAGGCGAGCGAGCGGGCCCGGTACGCGACGTTCTACGGCATCGACCTCGACCGGGAGCTCCCCGACCTCACGGTGGACTCGACGTCGACGTCCCCCGACGGGGTCGCGGCCGCGATCGTCGACTTCGTGCGGGCCCCGGCCCGGGGCCCGGTCGGATGACGTACGCTCCGAGCGACCCGGTCGCTTCGCGATTCCGCGAAGGGGCGTTCCTCCTGCTCGACAAGCCCCGCGGTCCGTCGTCCCACCAGGTGACCGCATGGGCGCGCGACCTCCTCGGCGTCGAGCGCGCCGGGCACGCCGGGACGCTCGACCCGAACGTGTCGGGGCTCCTCTGGGTCGGCGTCGGACCGGCCCTGAAGCTCCTTCCGCTCGTCCTCGAGTTCCCGAAGCGGTATGTGGGCGTGGTGACGTTCCACGCGAGCGTGCCGCCCCGCGACCTCGAGCGCGAGCTCGCGGAGTTCACCGGCCCGATCTACCAGACCCCGCCGGTCCGCTCGGCGGTCCGGCGCGAGCGTCGGGTCCGGACGATCCACCGGCTCGCGGTGATCGACGCGGACGGGCCCCAGCGCCTGATCGACGTCGTGGCGGACTCGGGCACGTACATCCGGACCCTCGCCGTGGACCTGGGCGAGGCGCTCGGGGTCGGCGCGCATCTCGAAGAGCTGCGTCGCGTGGCGACCGGCCCGTTCGACGAGTCGCGTTCGGTCTCGCTGACGACCCTGGCCGACGCGACCGCGGCCCGGGCGGCGGGCGACCCGGCGCCGCTCCTTGCGCTCCTGCACCCGATCGCCGAGGTGTGGAGCGAGTTCCCGACCGTCGTCGTCAAGGACGCCGCTGCCAGCGCGCTCGCGCACGGCGCGGGTCTCGCGCGCGGCGGGATCGTCTCGTTGCCCCGCACCTTCTCCAAAGGAGCCCGGGTCGCGCTCGTCACCCGGGCCGGCGCGCTGGTCGCCACCGGGGTCGCCCGGGTCGACGCCACCGAGATGACCGGTGCCGAGAAGGGATGGGTCGTCGCGGAAACGCGCGTCTTCGTCGACCCGAAGGAGTACCCGGCGCTGTGGAGCGACGGGTCCGCCGCACGCCGGATCGCCGGGCGAGACGCTGCGCCCCGCTAGGGTTATCTTCCGACCTCCGTCGAACGCCGGGATGGACGGCTCCGCGGCCGCGAACACCGGGGGCGCGCGTCTGTTCGGCGGGCTCGCACGGTGGATCGTGCGCCACCCGTGGTACCCGATCGCGTTCTGGCTCGCGCTGCTCGTGGTCGCGCTCCCGTTCCTCGGGCTCGTCGGGTCGGTGACGACGAACTCCGCTTCGACCGCCCCGACGAGCGCCCCGAGCTCCCAAGCCGCGGCGGAACTCGCCCGGTTGTTCCCGAATCAGACCGGCGGAGCGTCCAGCACGATCCTCCTCGTCGGCCCGAACATGACCGACGCGAACGCCCAGGGCGTCGTGTTGAACGTCACCGCGGCGCTCGAGGCGGACCGGTCGCTGGTGGACCTCGCGTCCGTCGCGACCGTCTACTCCGAGTACACCGGCTACCTCAGCGGGCAGGCCCAGCTCGCGCTCGGCGTGGTGCAGAGCGGGCTGGCGAGCGTCCCGTCGGTCCCGGTCGCGGTGAACTCCTCGGCGTCCCTGTGGTGGGCGCCCCAGGCGCTGTACGTGGGCGTCTGGCAGGGGCTGGTCGCGAACGGTACCGCTCCGGCGTCCGCGAACTACCCGGCCTACGAACGGGCGGAGGCGGTTCTCGCCAACGAAACGTCCGCCCTCACGGTCCTCGCCGCCTTCTACAACGGGAACTCGAGCGCGCCGGGATTCAACAGCACGCACGGCTGCTGGACCAGCCCCGCCGACGTCGTCTCCTGTTCGGATGCGACCGCTCGGGCGACGGAGGTCGGGCTCGTTCCGACCCTCGTCCCGGTGCCGGACGAACGCGCGGTGCCGTACGCGGTGCTGGCGACCCTGGGGCTCGAGAACTCGACCGCGTGGGCCAGCGTGCGCTCGACCGCCTCGGTCGTCCTCGGGGAAGAGTCCGGACTCGCGGGAAGTTGGATCTTCGAGGTGTGGACCGAGTTCCCGTCGGCCCGCGCGTCCCCTGCGGCGACCGCGGCCTGGGCCGCCGGGGTCGTGGCCGGTGCCACGCTCGCCGATGAGCCGCTCCCGGTGCCCCGCGGGATCTATACCCAGTACGTCTCGCCGTCGGGCCAGGGCCAGGTCGTCCAGCTCGGTTTCACGGAGCCGGACGACTTCACCAACGCGACCGGAGGCCAGCCCGTGTACGCCGACCTCGGCCGCATCGACAACCTCGTTCCCGGGGTCGTGCGCGCGTCGGACCCGACGCACTCCATCGCCTACTACCAGACCGGACCCGCGCCGCTCGACCTCCTCACGCAGACGGCCGTGAACGCGTCGCTCGAGCTCGTGCTGCCGCTCACGGTCGGGCTTCTGCTCGTGATCTCGATGCTGTACTTCCGGTCCCCGATGACCCCGATGGTCACCTTCGGGATCCTCGGGATCGCCCTCGTCCTCGGGATCGGCGGGACGGTAATGATCGGGGAGCTGATCGAGCACGTCGACTCGACCGCGCTCACGCTGGAGGAGGTGTTCGTCCTCGGGGTGGGGACCGATTACTCGATCTTCATGGTCGCGCGGTACCGGGAGGAGCTCGTTCGGGGGAAGTCGTCGGAGGACGCGATCGTCGCCTCGCTGGCGTGGGCCGGCCAGTCGGTCGCGACCAGTGGGTCGACCGCGATCATCGCGACGCTGGCCCTCACGTTCAGCGGCGTGGCACTCCTCGCCCAGTGGGGCGCGGTGCTCTCCCTCGCGATCCTGATCACGCTGCTCGTCTCGCTGACGATGGTCCCGGCGTGCCTCCGACTGCTCGGCCCGCGCATCTTCTGGCCGACGACCGGCGAGCGATTCCGCCGGCGCGCGGCGGTCGTCGCGGAGCGGAACGCGAAGGAGTCGACGTACTTCTACCGCGTCGGCCGCGGGACCCAGCGCCGCCCCGGGCTCACGGTCGGGATCATCCTGCTCGTGTCGATCCCCCTCCTCGTCCTCGCGTTCCAGGTGCCGCTCTCGTACGACTACTATGCCCAGCTGCCGAGCGGCCATCCCGCGACGAACGGTCTCAACGAGCTCGGCAACCAGTTCGGCCCGGGCTTTGCGGTCCCGTCGTTCGCGCTCGTGACGTTCGCCGCGCCGCTCCTCGAGGGCAACTCCACCAACGCGACCGAGTTCACCGACGTGGCGGCCCTCACGACCTTAGCGACGGGCACGAGCGGGATCGCGTCGGTCTCGTCGCCCGTCGGACCGGACGGGGCCTCGCTCTCCCAGTGGCTCAGCCTCGCGACGCTGCCGTCGGCGACCCGGACGAACCTGATCGGCGTCCTCTCCGGCTTCGTCGGCTCGGACGGGCGAACGGTGCTCCTGTCGATCGTCCCGAACTCGACGGGACTGTCGGTCAACGCGGTGAACGCGGTCTCGTCGCTCGAGGGGTCGTTCCGCGGCTACCAGGGGTCGCACGCCGAGATCTCCTCGCTCGCCTTCGGCGGTGGCGCCCCGACGATCAACGACCTCGCGACCGAGACGAACACGGCCACCGAGTACCTGATCGCCGCGGTGTCGATCGGCCTCGTTCTCGTCCTCCTCATCGTCCTCCGATCGTGGATCATCGCGTTGATGGCGATCGCGACGATCGGGGTGTCGATCGGCTGGGCGTGGGCGATCACCTACCTCGTCTTCCAGGGCGTGCTCGGATTCCCGCTGTTCTTCTACGTGCGGACGATCCTGTTCATCCTGATCCTGGGCCTCGGGATCGATTACAACATCTTCCTGCTCAGCCGGGTCCGGGAGGAACGCCTCCGGGGCCGCTCATCGAGCGAGGCGGCGGTCCAGGCGGTCGCCCGCACGGGCGGTATCATCACCGCCGCGGCGATCATCCTCGCCGCCGCGTTCGCCGCGCTCATCGTCGGGGAGTTTACCCTGATCCGCGCGATCGGGTTCTCGGTGGCCATCGCGGTCATCCTGGACGCGATGGTCGTCCGCACCTACCTCGTGCCCGCGTCGCTCCAGCTGCTGGGCGACCGGGTCTGGCACCTCTCGGGCCGGAAACCCCGGGCGGACCCTGCCGAACCGGCGCCCCCGGCGGATGGCTCCGTCCCGGCGGCGGCGACGGTGCCCGAGGCGGGCTCCTAGGGATCGAGCGGCCGGCTCACGTGGCGAGGAACACTTCGCTCGCGCGCTTCAGGTGGGTATCGGGGGACCCTTCGACCACCTCGATCACCTTCCCCTTCGCGTCGATCAGGAACGACACTCGCTTCGCGCTGCCGCTCGGCCCGAGCACGCCGTACAATCCCGACACTTTCCGATCCTTGTCGGCGATCAACGGGAACGGAAAGCCGTACTTCTGGCGGAACGCCTGTTGGGCCGCGCACTCGTCCACGCTGACGCCGATGATCTGCACGTGCTTCGCCTGGTAGTCGGCATAAACGTCGCGGAACCCCTTCCCCTCGATCGTGCAACCGGGCGTGTCGGCTTTCGGATAGAAGTAGAGCACGACGGGCGAGCCCTTCAACGAGGAGAGTTTGAACGTCGTTCCGCTGTGGTCCAGCGCCTCGAAGTCGGGGGCCGTGTCACCCTTGGCGACCATGCCCCGACACGACGGGAGTCCTATTTGACCGCTTACGGCGGTGCGTCCGGCTCAGCTCGGCCCGACCGTCACGAGGGTCTCGGTCGACTTGATGCCCGGGATCTTTCGGATCTTGTGGACGACCGTATCCAGCGCCTCGTTGATGTGCGGGGCCTGGACCTTGACGATCAGGTCGAACGGGCCGGTGACCGCCTGGACCTCCGAGACGCCGGGGACCGACTTCATCCGGCGGATCACATCCTCGGCGCGGCCAACCTCGATCTCGATGAGCAGGAACAGCGTCTCCATCTCGGTGGGGGCTCTCTGTCGCCGGCGAGATACGTCCCTCTCTTCAAGGTTCCGCGCACCGTGCGCGCGGTTGGTAACCCCGAGCCTCGGGCGGGTCCGGGGCGACGCGCCCAAAGTGTTATGGCCCGCCGGCGGCCGGTCCGCCCCGGGATGGACCTCCTCGTCCACGACACCCGGACCGACCGCCCGATGGCGGTGCGGCGCCAGCGGGGCCGCCCGCTTGCGCTGTACGTGTGCGGTCCCACCGTCTACGACGACGCGCACGTCGGTCACGCCCGGAACTACCTGTTCTTCGACATGGCCCGGCGGTTCCTCGAAGCGGAGGGCGTTCCCGTTCATCATGTGATGAACTTCACCGATTTCGAGGACAAGATCGACGCACGGGCCGAGAAGCTCGGAGTACCGTGGCGCGCCCTCGCCCGACGCGAAGAGCGCCGGTTCCTTCGGGACCTGACCGCCCTGAACGTCCTTCGTCCCCACGAGTGCCCCCGGGCGACCGAGAACGTGGCGCGGATGACCCGGGTCGCCCAGCGGCTCGAAGCGACGGGTCGGGTCCGGCGCGAGGGGAACGAATGGATCTACACGCCCCCGGTGCACCCCCCGGGCACGAACTTCGCCACCGACCGCCAGCTCGCCCGCCACGCGGTCCGCGAGCCCGGCCACCCGTTCCCGGAACGCCCCCAGGAGGCGGGAGAGTTCATGATCTGGCGGCTTCAGGACCCGCCCCGACCGTCGTGGCCGAGCCCCTGGGGCCCCGGATTCCCCGGGTGGCACCTCGAATGCTACGCCATGGCCGACCACCTGCTCGGCATGCCGGTCGACCTCCACGGGGGCGGACCCGACCTGATCTATCCGCACCACTTTGCCGAGAACGAGGTCGCCCTTGCGCTGGACGGCACCCGGTTCTCCCGCGTCTTCCTCCACCCCAAGTTCCTGCTCATCGAGGGGGCGAAGATGTCGAAGTCGGTCGGCCGGCTCGTTCCGCTGCGCGACGCCCTGCGCGACGTCGGCCCCGGCGCGCTCCGTTGGTACCTTCTGTCGAAAGGCCCCAGCCATGCGCTGAAGTGGGAGCCTCGCGCGCTGCGCGCCGCGGCGAAGGAGTATGCGATCGTGCGAGAGACGATCCGGCGGTGGGTGGGCCGTGGCGCGGGGGGACGCGGGACCGCGGCATCGGTCCACCGGTTGGCGGAAGAGGTCCGTCGCGCGCTCGCCCGTTGCCTGGCCACCGACAAGGCGTTCGGCCAGATCCTGGCCTGGGCCGCGTCGGTGCGCGACCGTCCCGAGATGGCCTGCTCGGCCCGTGACCGCGCGCGCGCCCGGCGGGAGTTCCGAGCGATCGAGCGGCGGACCGGTCTCGCGCTGCTCTAGAGCCCGGTCCGGTCGACGATCACGCTGAGGCCGTTCCCGCCGCCCATGCACAGGGTGGCGAGACCGAGGTTCTTCTTCGAACGGACGAGCTCCTGGACCAGCGTCACGACGATCCGCGCGCCGCTCGCGCCGATCGGATGACCCAGCGCGATCGCCCCACCG
This sequence comes from Thermoplasmata archaeon, assembly GCA_035504595.1. Lineage (GTDB taxonomy): Archaea > Thermoplasmatota > Thermoplasmata > Lutacidiplasmatales > UBA184 > Lutacidiplasma. The sequence continues at coordinate 96,030 of DATJRQ010000016.1, forward strand.
TTCACGTTGAACTGCTCGTCCGAGAACCCGAACGTCCGCTGCACGGCGATCGACGCCGACGCGTATGCCTCGTTGTGCTCGACCCGGTCGAAATCGGCCGGTGCGAGGCCCACCCGGGACAGATGCTCCCGGACGGTCGGGATCGGCGACTCCATCACATCTCGGGGGTGGACGCCCCCTTCCGCGGATGAGTGGAGCCATCCGATCGGTCGCAGGTTCCGCTGCCGGACCTCCTCAGCGCTGGCGAGGACGAGGGCGGCACCACCGTCGGACAGCTTCGACGAGTTCCCGGCCGTGAGGATCCCGTCCGGAGCGAAGGCCGGCTTCAATCTCGCCAGGCCCTCGAGGGTGGTGTCCCCCCGCGGTCCCTCGTCGTGGTCGAGCCCGGGGTGCCCGGGGAGCACTCCGGCGGGCACCGGGACGAGCTCCGAAGCGAAGGTTCCGGCGGCGACCGCTTGGGCGGCCCGCCGGTGGCTGCGCATCCCGAAGGTGTCGACGTCGCGACGCGACAACCCGAACTTCTTCGCGACGCGCTCTCCGGTAAGCCCCATCAGCTCGTGCTCGTCGTAGGCGTCAAGGAGCGAATCGCGTTGCATCGCGTCGTCGAGCGCGTGCGGGCCGGGCGGACTTCCCCAGCGCATGCCTCCGTCGAGCAGGTACGGCGCGAGCGACATGCTTTCCATTCCTCCGACGAGCAGGCGATGAAAGTCGCCCGAGCGGATCAAGCTCGACCCGAGAAGGATCGCCTTGAGTCCGGAACCGCACACCATGTTGACCGTGGCGGCGCCGATGGCGTCGGGCACCCCCGCCCCGCGCAGCACCTGTCGGGCCGGGTTCTGTCCCGCACCGGCCTGGATCCCGTGCCCCATCAGCACCTCGTCGATCTCCGTCGGGGCGAGACCCGACCGGTCGATCGCGGCGCGGGCGGCCAGCACCCCGAGCCGGGTCGCCGGCACGGAGCGTAACGCGCCGCCGTACCGGCCGATGGGCGTGCGGACGGCGGAGAGGATCGCGACCCGGTGGTCCGGTACGAACGGCACGGAGTAACGACCGTGGGCCGGATTATAGGGTTACCCCCGCCCGGGCGGGGCGTCGAGGAGTTCCCTAGTCCTCTTCGACCCGAGGGGCGAGGAGGTAGCGGCCTTCGCCCCGGCCCCCGCTCATCGCGAACTCGACCTTGAGCGGGTACTCGTTCCCGACGTGGAGGGTCGTCTCCTCCGCCCCGATCGATTTGACCATCGCCGAGAAGAAATCGAGCGGGTACATGCTCTTCACCGTCTCCTTCACCTCGAGTTTGGAGAGGTTCTCCTTTGCGATGCGCAGGTCGAGCTGGTCGGTCTCCCCCTCGGAGTGCATCGTGAACGCATCCGCCTCGAGGGTCAGGGTCACATGGTCGGTGAAGCTCTCGCTCCCGCGGATCCCTTGCCGGAGGTCCTCGGTCTTGACCGTGACCGACGCCGGCGGGTTGACATTCGGCACCTTCGGGTCGGTGATTCCGGCCGGGTCGACGACCGCCATCTGGCGGGTCACGCGGCCGAGCGAGGCCACGAGCCGGTTCTTGCCGTCGAACTGGAATTCGATGACGTCACCGGGTTTCGAGAGCCGGAGGACCTCCTTCAGCTTCTCGATGTCGACGCCGAGCTCCGTCTGCTCACCGGTGAACTCCTCGAAGACACCCTTGTTGAGCTTGAGGACCAACATCGCGACGTGCGACGGGTCGACCGCCTTTGCCTCGAGGCCGTCCTTCGAGATCGTCAACTTCACCTCGCTCACGAGGGTGGAGACGACCTCGACGACCTCGCGCAGATTTTCCATCTTGATGCGGAGCTTGAACATTCGGAAACCTTGGGGCGGTCCACATCGACCCCCTCTAAAAAGCCTTCTGGGACGAACGGACGACGCAACGCGTTTCTCTACCGGAGAGTGCTGCCCGGACGGTGACGGAGCTCGCGTACCTGCCGGACCTTCCGTCCGCCTACGTTCGGACGTTCCGCGCGCGGGTCACCGCGCTCCCGCCCGGCGCCGTCGTGCTCGACCGGACCTACTTCTACCCGTCCGGTGGCGGGCAGCCGGCCGATCACGGGACGCTCACGACATCCTCGGGTGGTTCCCTGGAGGTGGTCGATGTGACGAAATCGGGAACGTCCGTGCTGCACCGGGTGCGCGGCGCGCCGGCCGTGGTACACGCGCTCGCGGCGGGCGCGGAGCTCGACGGAGCGATCGACTGGGCCCGGCGCTACCGGCACATGCGCTTGCATACGGGCCAGCACCTCGCCAGCGCCCGGATCTTCGCCCGCACCGGCCTTCGGACCCGGAAAGCGACGCTGGGGGGCGGAGCGGCGACCATGGACCTCGAGGGCGCGCTCCCGGACCGCGTCGTCGAAGCGCTCGCGCAGGACCTCGCGGACGCCGCCGCCCATCCCCGACCCGTATCGATCCGAACGGTTCCCCGCGTAGAGTGGGACGCGAATCCGTTCGCGGGCCGGTCCGGACTCGTGGCGCTCGCTCCCCGGGTCGATCCGGTGCGGGTCGTGGAGATCGACGCCGCCGACGTCTGTCCCTGTGGGGGCACCCACCTCCGATCCACCGGCGAGATCGGGGCGGTTCGGTTCCTCCCCCCGATCCCGCTGCCGGACGGGGCGTCGCGGGTCGTGTTCAACCTGGTCGAGGCCGCTGCTTCCACTCCTCCCTGAGGAGTCCGTAAAAGTAGACGTCGTGCCACTTTCCGTGGTGGAACAGCGCGGAGCGCATCGTGCCCTCGCGGCGGAAGCCGAGCCCCTCGACCAGCCGATACGACGCGACGTTCTCCACGTCGCACGTCGCGCCGATCCGTTCCGCCTGGGTGGAGTCGAATAGATGGTCGACGAGGAGCCGAACGGCCTCCCGGCCGTACCCTTTTCCCCGCTGCGTCCGGTCGCCGAGCACGTACCACACGTCCACGAATTCGAGCACCGGATGCGGCTCGTAGTAGCCCACGAATCCGATCGGCGCCGGCGCCTCTCGGCGCTCGACCACGAAGCGGGGCGCGAGGGACTTCGGGTCTCCCGGCGCCATCTCAACTCCCTCGATGAAGCTCTCCATCGTGTCGACCGAGAACCGGTCGAACGGTGCGACGACCTCGGGGTCGTTGAACCATCCGAACAGGAGGGGGTAGTCGGCGGGCACGAGTGGGCGGAGACGGACGGTCGGTCCGTCGAGGACGGTCATCGACTGGATTCGGCGCGCGCGCCGCGCTCGCGGGCGAGGCTGCGCGACCGACCGCCGTCGGCGCCACCGTGCGGGCTCTCGGACTGCGCGCTCTCCGACTCGCGCAGGTGCTCGAGGGCCTTTCGGTGGCCGGAGGGGGTCAGGGAGAACACGTGCTTCGGCTCGGAGTAGCCGACCACGTACTGGGTCCGGCGGAACACCATCCGCGTCATCTCCAGGGCGTGGAGAGCGTGCTTCAGTGCGGCCGGGTCCTCGTTCGAGAATTTGCGGGCGATCCCGAACTCGGTCGTCCACTGGTCCGCCTCGAACCGGATCTGCTGCCCGCGGTGCTCGAGGAGGTGGAGGAGGAGCGAGCGCTCGAGCCGCTCCGTGTCTTCTTGCGCCATGTTGTTCCGAGGAGGATCACGATATCGTCGTGATCTCGTAGTTCACGTCGAGCCCTTTCAAGCGTCCGTGCATCTCGGCGACCAGTCGGATCACGCTCTCCAGCGTTGCCTTGTCCTTCCACTTGTAAACGAAGTCGTGCATTCCGAGCGACTCTTCGAATCCCAGCTGCCGCATGACCTCCATGACTTTCGGAGGGTCGGCGCCTTCGGAGTGGAAGGTCATCCGGACGTAGGTACGCATTGGGTCTCTCGCCGAGGACGTGTCCTCGTGCGTGCAGGTGAAAAGTTTAGGCGGCCGTTCGTTTATATATGCTTCCCTGACTGACCGCGCGCCCGTCATGCCCGAGAGCGAACCGTCCGGCCCGGTCGTGGTCACCGGTGGCGCCGGCGCCATCGGTTCCGTCCTCGTGCGGGAGTTCCTCGCTCGGGGCCGCGAGGTCCGCGTCATCGACAATCTCTCGGGAGGACGGCGCGACCATCTTCCCGCGACGAACGGCTTGCTTTCGCTTACGGTCGCCGACCTGAAGGCACCGGGTCAGTACTCGAGCGTCCTCGAAGGAGCCAGCGAGCTGTGGCACCTCGCGGCGAACTCGGATATCCGGCGCGGAACGGCGAACCCGCGGCTGGACCTCGACGAAGGGACGTTCGCCACGTTTCAGCTCCTCGAGGAGGCGCGACGGCAGGAGGTCCGGCGGGCCTACTTCTCCTCCTCCAGCACGGTCTACGGTCTCGCGTCCGTCCGACCGACGCCGGAGTCGTACGGCCCCCTCGAACCGGAGTCGCTCTACGGGGCCGCGAAGCTCGCCTCGGAGGGGCTGTTCAGCGCCTACGCCCACACGTACGGGTTTCGCGTTCACATCTTCCGGTTTGCCAACATCATCGGGCCCCGCATGACGCACGGCGTCCTCCCCGACTTCTTCGCGAAGTTGCGAGCGGACCCGAACCGGCTCGAGGTGCTCGGCGACGGTCGGCAGTCCAAGGGATACCTCCGCACCGAGGATTGCGTCGCGGGCATGCTTCTCGCCGTCGAGCGGGCGCGTGCGCCGGTGAATGTCTTCAATCTCGGAACCCGGGACCTGATCAGCGTGGCCGAGATCGCCCGCAAGGTCGTCGCGGCCCACGGCGGCCGGGCGCGGATCGAATTCACCGGCGGGGAGCGCGGCTGGGCGGGCGACGTGCCCCAGGCGTTCCTCGCGATCGAGCGGATGCAGGCCTTGGGCTGGGTTCCCCAGCACACCAGCGCCGAGGCGATCGACCGGACTATCGCCGAGATGGTCGCCGCCGAGCGCCCCGCCTAACCGGCCGTCGACCCGGTCGCGACACGACGATACACGGCGAGATACCCCTCGACCACGGCCGGCCAGGAGAACCGGCGGACGGCCTCCGACCGGGCGGCGTTCGCCATGCGCGCGCGCTGGTCCGCGTCGCGAGCGAGCGAGACCGCGCGCTCGCGCAATCCGGCGACGAAGGCGACGGGGTCCGTGTCGGGTACGACCCACCCGGTCACTCCGTCGTCCACCGCGCCCGCGACGGCGGGCCCACCGACCACCGGGAGCCCCGAGGACAGACCCTGGACGACGGCCCCGGAGAGAAGCTCGACGGCACTGGGGTGGAGCAGGAGGTCGCTCGATGCGAACCGGTCCACGAGGGCGTCGTCGGAGAGCTCTCCGAGCAGCTCGACGCGGTCGCCGGCCGCCCGGATCTCCTCCCCGTACGCGGGATCGGGGACGGGCCCCGCGAGAACGAACGAAAGTCCGGTCCCCTTCAAGGCCGCGGCTGCGAGTTCCCACCGCTTGACCCGAGCGACCACCCCGACGCCTAGGACCACGGTGCCCGACCGGCGTTCGGGGGCGGGCCGGAACCTCGTCGCATCGACCCCGAACGGGATGACCGAGATCGCGGCCCGTGCGTTCGGTACGGCCGCGCGCATCGTGGCCGCCAGGGGCGCTGTGAGCGCCACCGGGGCGGCGGCGCGGCGCACCGCCCGACGCTCGAGCCAGTACCCCCATTGGTGCGAGAGCTGCGTTCGGTAGTACCAGTGGCGTGAATGCGTCGTGTAGACGTACGGGATCTTCCGCGCCGCGAGCCGGTTGCCGACCACCGGGGAGTTCGCGTGTACCGCATCGAAGGTTCCGGACTCGGCGAGGAGCCGGGGGAGCGCCCGCGCGAACGGATACTCGTCGCGCATGCGCCGGTGGCGGACCTGGTTGATCACGACCGCTTCGTGGCCCGCCGTTCGAAGAGCCGACTGAAGGTCGGCGATGAATCGCTCGATGCCGCCGTAGCCGACCGGCGGGATCGGTTCGACGCCGCTGCCGACCAGGACGATGCGCACGGCCGCCCCACCGGCACGCGGGATTAAGGGCTACCGGCTTTCTCGTACGGTCGACCGGGAGGGGGCGTGCCCCCGACGGTCGGGGGCGCACGATGGGAACGGTCGGTGTCGAGGTCACCGTCCTCGACGATCGACGTCTGCTCGACGCCCTTGCGTCCCTCGCCGCTCAGGTCCGCCTGCCCGAGCGCGTCCTCATCGCCGCGTCGACCCGCACCCCCGAGACGCTCCTCGAAGAGGCGCGCCGACGATTCACGGCACGGCCCCTCGAGATCGCCCGCTTCAACGGGGGCGTCGTCGACGCGCGCGCCGGGGCCCTCCCGCTGCTTCGAGAAGACGTGACCGTCTTCCTGGACTCGGACGAGCGGGCTCCCCCGGAGTGGCTCGGCCGGATCGTAGCTCCGATCGAGAGCGGAGCCGCCGAGTTCTCCGGAGGCCCGACCCGACCGGTTCGGCCGCCGGAGAGTTCCATCGAGCGCTACTATGCCCTGCTCGAGGAGTCGATCTATCGCGACCTCGTGCCCCGCAGCATCACCTACGTCCCCCTCCAGAACACGGCGTGGAAAACGTCGACCCTGCGCACGCTGGGGTTCGACCCCCGGATCCCGTTCGCCGAGGACCACGACCTGGAAACCCGCGCCGCCCGCTCGGGCGCGAGGGGCGTGTTTGTCCCGGAGGCGTTCGTCTTCCACGACCGGAGCGACGAGACGAGCGTGCTGCGGTGGACCCGGAAACGGTACCGCTACCTCGTCGCGATGGCAATGTCGCTGCTCAAGAACGGTGAGCTCCGCGGTCGGCTCGAGGAGAAACGGACCCCGGTTCGGCACCCGCTGCGGTACGTGGAGTCGGCGATGAAGCCGATCGCGCTGCTCGACGCCACACTGCGCTGGCGGCGCCACCGCGCGAACACGCCGGGCTGATTCGGCGTGGCCGGCCGGGTCGGTTCCTGACGGGCAAACGACCACGCGGAAACCTTATCAAAGCCCCCGGTTCGGCGGGGCGATGTCACCGGAAGCGGCCCACGCGCACGGCGTAACGAAGTCGGGCGACATGGTCCGGCTCGAGTACGACCTCTGGGCCGAGGGCGGCGGCAAGACCGACCTCGTCGACACGACCCATCAGGAGATCGCCCAGGAAGCCAAGGTCCAGGTTCCCGAAGGGGCCAAGTGGGGCCCGCGGCCCCACCTCATCGGAGGCGAGTATTTCCCCGGCGCCATCGAGGCGGCGCTTACCGGCGCGAAGGTCGGGGAGGAGTTCGAGCGGGAGTTCGCGCCCGCGGACGCGTTCGGCGAGCGGGACCCGAACCTGATCGAGCTGTTCTCGATGCACGAGATCTCCCGGCTCCCCGAAATGCGCCGGGAGGATGCCCACCTCGACCTCGGCACGGTGCTCACGATCGAGGGCCGGCGCGGTCGCGTGGTGACCCTCACCGCCGCGCGCGTCCGGGTCGACTTCAATCCGCCGTACTCCGGCCGCAAGGTCAAGGCGAAGTTCAAGATCGTCGACCGGATCACCGATCCGGCGGACCAGGTTCGCGGGATCGTGGAGCTCCTCTACGGCCGAGGCGGCGAGTTCCAGATCGAGGCGCACGAGAAGTCGCTCACGCTCAAGATCCCCGACCGGTCGAAATTCGACATCTCGTGGATGGCCGCCAAGCCGCGGGTCATCGACCGCCTGCGATCGCAGCTCCACCCGGAAACGATCCGCATCGTCGAGGAGTACGTTACGCCGAAGGCGGAAAAGGCCGAGGCGAAGGACGAGCCGAAGTCCGACGCCACGAAGGGGAAGGAGACCGCCGAGGGGAGTGCCGCTCCCGAGGCGCACCACCCCCACGCCGGCGCGAAGGCGGGTTCCAAGTCGGACAAGCACGCCGAGAAGGCTGCGGCCGAGAAGGACGCCTAGGTCGACGGCGCCCGGAGTACCAACTCCGGGGACTTGAACCCGAGCGAGGTCGCCCTCGATATGCCGGAGCCGTCCCCGCCGGTCCCTCTGTCGTTCATCGTGACGACGTTCGTCGTGGCGGGTGTCGTCGCGGTCGCCATCGTGTATTTTGGGATTCACGGACAACTCGGGGGGCCGATCCCGTAGCGGGGCCGGTCCGAGCCAAGGTCAGATAAATTGCGGGGCCGGTGGCACGGCCGTGAGTTCGACCCGCGACGAGTGGACCGGTTCGGCGGTCGAGGAGAACGCCGGTTGGATCGCCGGTGCGGTCGTTATCGCGGCGATCTTCGCGATCGGAGCGGCGTTCTGGTTCATGTACCACCCGATGTAGGGGCGGCCGGCGTTCGGTAGAAGTAGACGTCGGTCGCCGGGTCGTACACCTCCGGCCGCCAGCCGACGATCTCATGACAGTGACTAACGACGCGCGCCCCGACGGGGAGCTCGGCCTCCAGCTTGGGCCGCAGGCGGGCCATCGCGCCCGGCCACAGGAACGCGGTGACCACGGTCGCCGACCGGAAATCGAGGTCGTACAGGTTTCCCCAGTGGATCGTGATGTGATCACCCATCGGCCCCGCCCGGCGTCGGATCCGAAGGATCGCCACTCGGATCGGCTCCACCTCGACCCCCACGACCCGCGCCCGGTACACTCGGGCGGCCCGGAAGACGATCGCCCCCGTGCCGGCGCCGAGGTCGTACACGGTGTCGTTCGGCCCCACCTCCGCGAGGCGGAGCATCGTCTCGACCGACCGACGAGGCGTGGGTTGGTAGCCGGCCCCGAACGCGAACGAAGCGAACACGAAGTACGCTACCACGGCGATCGAAAGGAAGATCAGGCCGAAGGCGACGTAGAACCACTCGTCCATCCGACGCTACCGCCCGCGCCGGGGGCCGCGCTCGAGCCGTTGCGCAGCGACCTGGGGGTCCACCGCCCGCGCGACGACCTCGTCCAAGACCTTCCGCAGCTCGGGGTCGCGGTCGAGACGGTCGGTGAGCTCGCGGCCGACCCGCTCACGGACCAGCTCGACGATCTCGACCGAGAGCCGACGACGATCGTCGACCGCGCGACGCCCGGAGGCATCCAGGAACGACTCGTGGGCCTCCACGGCGGACCACAGCTCCGCCACTCCGCTGGAGGCCACGGTCGACGTCAGTACGACCTTCGGCCGCCAGGTGGAACGGGTCGCCCCGAGCGCGATCAGCTCGGTGAGGTCCTTGCGGGCCAGGTCCGCCCCCGGTAGGTCGGCCTTGTTGACACAGAAGATGTCGGCGATCTCGAACAGCCCGGCCTTGAGCGTCTGCACTTCGTCGCCGAGGTGGGGCACCAGCACCACGACGCTCGTGGATGCGACGTTTCGGATCGCGAGGTCCACCTGCCCGCTCCCGACGGTCTCGACGATCACCACATCGAAGCCCGCCGCATCCAGGAGGCGAACGACCTGGCGAGTCCGGGCGGCGACGCCGCCGAGTTCTCCGCGGCTGGCCATGGAACGGAAGAACACCCCGGTGTCGTCGGCCTGCCGGTCGAAGCGGATCCGGTCGCCCAGCACCGAGCCCCCGCTGAACGGGCTCGACGGGTCCACCGCCACGATCGCGACCGAACGGCCCCGCTCCCTCAGGTGGGCCACGAGCAGATTGATGAGGCTTGATTTACCGACCCCGAGGGGCCCGGTGATCCCGACCACCGTGGCGCGACCCGTCGCCGGATAGAGGGCCCGCACGACCGAGTCGACCGCCGGGTCCCCGTTCTCGACCTGAGAGATCGCGCGGGCCAGGATGCGCCGATTGCCCGCACGGATCGCTCGGGCCGCGGACGGCTCGCGGGGGCGGCCGGTCATGCCGCCGGGCGCGCGAGGCGCTGCGCGGTGGTGACAATCTCCTCGAGCGTGGTCCCGGGGCCGAAGATCGCCCGGATCCCGGCCTTCTTGAGGCGGCGGGCGTCCTCATCCGGGATGATACCGCCGGCAAACACCGGGATCTTGCCGGCCTTCTCCTTCTTGAGGAGCGCGAGGACCTTGGGGAACAGGGCCATATGCGCCCCCGAGAGGATCGAGAGCCCGATCAGGTCGACATCCTCCTCGAGGGCGGCCCGCACGATCTCCTCGGGGGTCTGTCGCAACCCCGCGTAGATCACCTCGAACCCGGCATCGCGCAGCGCCCGCGCCACGACCTTCGCCCCCCGGTCGTGGCCGTCGAGTCCTGGCTTCGCGATCAGGACCCGGATCGGGGCGCTCTTCGCGGAACGAGGCATGGAGTGCTCTCGACAAACCGACGGGGACGGCAGAAAAAAGCTTTCGTGTCCAGCCGGAGGCGGTCCCCGCCTCTCCCGCCGGCTCCGGACGGCTGACTCGTCCTCCCCCGGCGCTCCGCTCGGACGGGGTTCGGGGGCCGAGGGGACGCTCCGGGTGGGTCACACCGCCGCGAACAAGTCGAGCAGCAGGTTGCCCGCGAGGAGCGCCGCGATGGCGCCGAGCGCCAACAGCACCACGAACGGGATCTGGGGCGTGACCCACACGCGCTCGACGCCCTTTGCCTCCAGATCCCGGGCCGCTCGGACCCGGATCTCACGGTCCTCCTCCGAAGTTTCCGCGGCGTCCTCTTCCTCGGCGAGCAGGGGGTCCTTGAGCCAGACGAACCGGTGGGGCAGTTCCCGAACCGGGATCATATAGCCGGAGAAGCCGCGCGGGAACCGGAATTCTCCGCGGGCCACGTTTCGCGCCGCGATCCCGATCGGAACCACCAGCGACAACACCGCCGCGTCGACCAGGAGATTCACGGGAAACGGGAGCACGGTGAGCAGCAACGCCACCGAGGCGCTCTGCGGCAGGAGGGGGGTCGAAAACAGCGGAACGAGAAGTCCCGCGATCATGAGGGCCTTCGCGTCCGCGCCGCCGTAGAGGACCCCCAGCTCGAACAAACCGCGAGCGAACAGCACGGTCGCCAGCAAGGCGAGAACGGCGAGTGGAACGGCGGACGCCCCGACTCCCCAGTGGAACGCGGCGACGACGACGACGAGAATCACGAGTGCGTAGGCCACCCCTTCGATGACGTCGGCGTACCGCTCGAACCGTTCGCCGAGGAGGTCATCCCACGGGAACATGTGCTGGATGGTGAGCCCTCCGACCAGGAGCCACAACCCCAGAGGGAGGGGTCCGCCGGGGGCGAGCCAGGCGGCGCCGAGGACCCACCCCAGGATCCCGAGGACCTGCCAGAGGCGATCGGTAACCTCGCGCGTACACAGGTCCGAGTAGGCGGCGTAGCCGAAGCCGCCGACCAGCAGGGCGAGCTGGACGCCGAGGAGCACCTGCGACGCGCCGATCAGTCGCTTCCACCCCCGGCTCTATCGGCGCGACGGTGGGCCCCCCTCTTAAGGGGGAGGCCGCGCGAGCATCCCACCTCGGCCGGCGGTCCTTTTCTACGACCGGCCGCTAGTTCGGCCGAATGTCGACCGCCCCTGCCGCGAGCTCCGAACCCGTCGGGTCGACCCCGGCGACGCCGACCCGCCGGCGTCGGTGGATTCGGCCGGTAGTCGCGGTCGGAGTCGTCGCGGCGGTGATCGTCGCAGGGTTGTTCGCCGTCGGTGTGCTCCCCTGGGGAACGGGAGGTCCGTCTTCCCCGTACCTGACGTTCTCGGGGGCCGCGTCGAACGCCCAGAGCGCCTCGGGTTCGGTGGCGGGCGGACCGTGGTACGTGTCGATCGTGATTTCGCTGCTCTCGCGGAGCTCGATCCTCGAGCCCACGCAGAACGTCTCGGGATTCCTTACCGACTCCAACTGCTCGTACGACTGGCCGCACGGGGAACCGGCGAACCTCGCGGTGCCGGCGACCCCGACTTCGGCCGGTGCCGGCTCGTCGGCGTACTGGGTCGTGGGCCTGAAGAACCAGTCGAACGGCCTCCTCCTGGAGACGATCTCGGACGGGAGCGCTTCGGCACTGGTGACGATCCATGCCGGCTACTGCGCGGAGGTGGCGGGCTACCTCGTGCAGTTCCCGTCTGCGAGCGTCGACTCGCCGTCGGTCGTCGCGTCGGTCAACGCCGCCGGAGGCGGATCGTTCCTGATCAACCACCCGAACGCCACCCAGTTGTGGGGGGCGGTTGGCGGTATCTCTCTGGGCGTACTCGGAGCGACGACGCCGGAGTGGTATGTCGAGTACACCTCGTGCACGTTCCCCGCGATCTCGGGGGAAACCGGGGCATTCTTCAACGCGACTGTCGCCGGGCTGACCGGCGAGGTCATCAGCAATCACACGGGCACGACCGCCTGCACGCTCGGACCGCCCGGCGGCTTCACCGATGCTGCGTTCCCGCCGTCCTCACCGGCGGCGGCCCGGCAAGCTATTTAAATAGCCTCCAACTGCGCGGCCGCACCCTCAGAGAACTCATGGTCGAGTACAAGCTCGTCATCTCCGAGCGCGAGAAATCGCTCGCGCGAACGGTCGGGGACCCGCAGGCCGCCGGGTTCCTCGGGAAGCGCATCGGCGAGACGATCGGTGGCGAGGTCATCGGTGCGACCGGCTATACCTTCCGCATCACCGGGGGGACCGACAAGTCGGGCTTCCCACTGCGTCCGGACCTCCCCGGCGCCCGGCAGACCCGGCTCTTCGTGGGCAACGGGTTCGGGTTCCACGCTCCACGTGACGGCATGCGTCGCCGACGAACGTTCCGCGGCAACACGGTCAGCGAGGACACGGTCCAGATCAACCTGATCGTCGAGCAAAAGGGCGGGAAACCGCTCGCGGAGCTTCTCGCGACGTCATGAAGGTACCGCGCCAACCCGAGGTCAACATCGGACTGGTGGGGCACGTCGACCACGGGAAGACGACCCTCACCCAGGCCCTCACCGGCGAGTGGACCGACCGCCACTCCGAGGAACTGAAGCGCGGCATCTCGATCAAGCTCGGGTACGCCGACGCCGCGTTCTACAAATGCCCAAAGTGCCCGCCGCCGACCGGCTATCTGACGGAACCCACCTGCCCGAACGGTCACGGCGAGGCGAAGTTCCTCCGCGCGGTCTCCTTCGTGGACGCCCCCGGCCACGAGACGCTGATGGAGACCATGCTCTCCGGCGCGGCGATCATGGACGGCGCGCTCCTCCTCGTCGCCGCGAACGAGAAGGTCCCGCAGCCTCAGACGCGCGAGCACCTGTACGCCCTCGACATCATCGGCGTTCGCAAGGTCGTCGTCGTCCAGAACAAGATCGACCTCGTCACTCCCGAGGCTGCCGAGGAGAACTACCGCGAGATCGTTGACTTCCTGAAGACCTCCCCGGTCGCGAACGCCCCCGTCGTGCCCGTCAGCGCGAACCACCGGGTCAACATCGACGCGCTCATCGGTGCGATCGAGGAGACCATCCCCACCCCCGCGCGTGACCCGGCAAAACCCCCCCTCATGTACGTTGCCCGGTCGTTCGATATCAACCGACCCGGCACCCGCCCGAAAGAGCTGCGCGGCGGGGTCCTGGGCGGTTCTCTTCTCCAGGGGAAGATCTCACTGGGGGAGGAGATCGAGATCCGGCCCGGGCCGTCCGGCGCGACGAACAGCCACTCCGAGTCCCTCACGACCAAGGTCACCTCGATCGTCTCGGGGGGCCGCGAGTGGAAGGAGCTTCGACCCGGAGGCCTCGCCGCGGTCGGCACCAGCCTCGACCCGTCCCTGGCAAAGAGCGATGGGCTCACCGGTCGGCTCGTCGGCACCTCCGGAACGCTCCCTCCGGTCACGCAGAAGATCCGCCTCAAGGCCACGCTCCTCGACCGGGTCCTCGGTGCCCAGCGTGACATCAAAGTCGAGAAGATCCGGACCAGCGAGCTCCTCGCCGTGACCGTCGGAACCACGATCGCGAGCGGCAAAGTGACGAGCGCGCGGGGGAACGAGGTCGAACTCTCTCTCAACCGCGCGGTGACCGTCTTCCCCGGGAGCCGCGTCGCGATCTCGCGCAAGCTCAACGCGTGGCGACTGATCGGCTACGGGATCGTCGAAGGAGGGGCGAAGTGAATCCGGACCTCCTTGAGATCCTCCGCTGCCCCGTCTGCAAGGGAGAGCTCGGACTGGTGCAACGCCGGACCGACGGGCCCGATATCGTGGAGGGGACGCTTACGTGCGCCACATGCCAGATCGATTATCCGATCCAGGACGGGATCCCCGACATGCTCCCGCCGGATGAACGCGACTGACCCGCACCCGGGTTCTCGTTCGCGGAGCTAACCGCGGCCGTACCGTTCGAGCCCAAGAGTTAAGCGGAGCCGGCCCGGAGTGCGGCCGATGCCCCCGCGAGCGGAGGACGCGGACGAGCGGTACGCCGAGCCGGAGGACGAAGAGTCGTCCCCCCCGCCGCGGCGCCGGAGTCGCGCCCCGCCCTCCCATCCCCCCGCGCGGGCGAAGCCGGTGCGCCGTTGGCAGGGTCCGGAAGCCCCGGAAGAAGAGGCCAGTGACGACGAGCTCGAGCCCGACGCGAAGCGGCTCAAGGTGTGGCAGCGGGAGAAGAAACCGGTGTACTGGAGAGCCCGGGACTCCCTCTGGTTCGAGCCGTTGGTCGCCGTCGCGATCATCGTCGTGATCCTCGTCGGTCTGTACGCCTACACGGACAACTGGCCCCCGGTATATGTCGTCGAATCCCAGAGCATGCAGCACGGGTCGAACGACGTGCTCGGGGTCATCAACACCGGCGACCTGGTGCTCGCGCAGCGGATCCCCACCGACCAGATCACGCCGTACGTCACCGGGATCGCCACGGGCTACCAGACGTACGGCGAGTACGGGGACGTCCTTCTGTACTCCGCCAACGGGCAGGGAAGTACCCCCGTCATCCATCGGGCGATCCTGTACCTCCAGTGGAATCCCTACTCGAACTCCTACAACGCGACCGACCTCAGCGGGCTCCCGTGCGGCAACGAGCGCGGGGCGGTGTACAACTATTCCGACCCGGACGACCCGTCGGCGAGCCCGTGCCTGACGACGGGGCTGGTCGGAACGCTCACGCTCTACCACATCGGATGGCAGTCGGTCGAGGTGACGCTCGACCTCGGCTCGAGCCTTCTCGGAGAACATTCCGGATTCGTGACGATGGGGGACAACAATTTCCTCCCCGCGGGTTGCACGACGGGCTGCTCCGGCGGCTTCCCCGACCAGGTGGACGGAACCTCGACCCTCGTCGAACCCGGATGGATCCTCGGCGTGGCCCGGGGCATGCTCCCGTGGTTCGGCGCGGTCAAGCTCCTTTTGGAAGGGAACGCGGGCGAGGTGCCCGCACAGTCCTGGCAGTATCTCGGGCTCACCGTGGTCGGTCTGATCGCGGTCGCTTTCGGCATCCACTACGCCCTCCGGAAGGAGGGGATCGAGGACGAGCGACGCAAGGAGCAAGAGGAGGAGGCCGCGGCCGCTCGGACCGCCGCCGAACCCGAATCCGAAGGGGGCGGCCGTGCGCGACGTTGGCTGGCCGCGCTGCGCCCATGGAAGCGACCGACCGCAGACGACGACGAGGAGGCCCCCGCCCCGCGGGCCAAGCACGCGCCGCGCTCCTCCTCGTCGATGTCGGACCGCCGCCGGGGCCGCCCGGTCCCCCGGGTCAAGCGGGCCGCGAAACCGAAGCGCCGGCCGCCCCCGGACGACGACGGGGCGCTCTGAGCCGGGCCGGGTTCGGAGTCCCCCGGCAACTTCGTAACTTTAAAGTCCCCCGCTCGGTCCCACCCGCGAGGACCGAGCCGAATGCACGTCATCGGAGGTACGGCATCGACCGCCCTCGCCGAACGAATTTCCCGCGAACTGGGCAACGCGCCGTTCGCCATCCCGTTCACGAAGCGGTTCCCGGACGGCGAGATGTACGTGCGGGTCGGGGGACGGTTCGAGGGGGAGGACGTCGTCATCGTCCAATCGACCCGCACCGACCAGGATATCGTCGAGCTGCTCCTGCTCGAGGACGCGGTCCGAGAGGCCGGCGCGCTCCGCGAGTTCGTCGTCGTGCCGTACCTCGGATACTCGCGACAGGACCGGCGGTTCTTCCCCGGCGAACCGGTGAGCGCCCGCACGTTCTGCCAACATATCGAGCTCGACGCGGACGTGGTCATCACGGTCGACCTCCACTCGCGGGAGACGCTGCGCCACTTCACCAAACCGGCGTTCGAGGCGAGCGGGATCCCCGCCATCGCACGACTCCTCCGCGAACGGCCGCTCGACGTGCTGGTTTCGCCCGACCAGGGGGGCGTCGACCGGGCCCGGCGGATGGCCCAGCTGCTGGACAAGCCGTGGGTCGCGCTCCAGAAGAAGCGACTGGACAGTGAGCATGTCGAGCTCACGGTGCCCCCCAATCTGCCGGTCGACCTCGCGGGCAAGCAGGTCGTCATCGTGGACGACGTCATCTCCACCGGCGGCACGATCGTCGAGGCGGCGAAGCTGCTGAAGAAGCAGGGTGTCACCGGCATCAGCGCGGCGTGCACTCACGGGCTGTTCCTGCGCGACGCGTTCGAGCGCCTCAAGGCGGTCGTCGACGACGTCTATTCGACCGACACCCTGGGGAACCCCGCCGAGAAGGCGTCCGTCGCCCCGGACATCGCCCAGATCCTGCTCCGCCAGGCGAGCTCGTAGTCGGGGGGGGCGGGCCGCGTGGAGGCTCCTCGGCCGGCCCGTGGTGCTCCGGCCGATGAGCTGCTCGAGCTCGCGCATCTCCTGCGTCGCGAGCTGGTCGTTCGAGAGGAGGGCCCGATCGGCGACTGGCTCGAGTCGTTCGCCGAGCGACTGCGCTCCGGCGAGACCACCGGTTGGTACTATCCCCTGGCCACCGGGGGCGGACTCGCGTCCCGCTCCGAGCGCGAAGGGACCTCGTTCGAGCACGTGCACGTCGCGCCGGGTCCGGACCCGCTCGAGCGGGCCGAGGCGCTGGCGGCCGTCCTGCTCGACTCGCTTCCGAGCACGGTGAACGCGGCCTGCGTGGGCTTCACCGGGCTTACGACCGAAGAGGAGGATGTGCTCCTTGGCCGGCTCGCGCGGCGACCCGGGTCGACGGTGATCCATCGGTTCGCGATGGAGCGGGCGTTGAGCGCGGACGACGGGAAGGAGACCCCGCCGCTCCCGGTGGAGCTCGCCCAGTTCCCCGTTCGAGAGGTGACCCCCGAGGCGCTCGCCGACCTCGATCAACGAGCGTTCCGAGGGACGACGGATGAGCTCCTGCTCGGCCCGGGGATCGGGGAGTACCGCCGGGCCCTCTCGGCGATGCTCGACGGCGAGCTCGGTCCGTTTCTCGACCACGCGTCGTCCGCCCTGTATCGTGCCGAGCCCCCCGCGCTCGTCGGAGCGATCCTCACGAGCGAGCGATCGGCGCGCCACGCCGTCTTCCTCGACTTCATGGTCGACCCGGACGAGCGGGGCCACGGCTACGGTCGGTACCTGCTTCGCTGGGGATTCCGGACCCTGTATGCGCTGGGGTACGAGCGGGTCCGCCTCTGGGTCACCGCGACCAACACCGGCGCGCGACGCCTGTACGACTCCGTCGGTTTCTCGGTGACGCACCGCGCGGTCATCTACCGTTGGGACCGCGTGCCGGCCTCCCCGCAACGACAGTCGGAACGGTAGGGGCAGTCGGCGTACATCCAGTCCGGGCACGCGGGAAGCCCGCCCGGCGCGCCCGCCAGCTCGGCAGCCCCCAGGGCCCGGGCGCGATCGTCCCACTCGTGCCGGAACGTCGAGACGGGCGCGAAGCGGAAGTGGAACACCTGGATCCGCTCCGCGTCGCGACGGGCACGTTCCCGGCCGAGGACGAGGTACCCGGAGTCGTGCCCACTCGCGGCCGCGCGGAACCCCAGTTCGAGAGCGTACTGAGGTTGAACGTCGAGAACGGACTGGGGCGTTGCCGGATCTCGCGACCAGGAGGTCCGCAGGAGCAGTGGCTCGCCGAGGAAGCTGAGGACGTCCTCCGCCGGCCCCGCATCGGTGGCGGGGAGCTGCCCTACCTCTCCGATGGGGCCGCTCTCCAGCGCCGCCATGACACTCCAGTACAGGTCCATCGGTGCGAGAGGGTCCGAGGGACCGGGTTCGGCCGCCCCGGGGGGATGTCGCCGGTCGAAGTATCCTCGACGCGGATAGACGAGTTCCCGGAACCGTTCGATGCCGGGCGCGGGGGGAGTCGCCCCGACTTCCTTCAGGCGAGCCTCCACCCGTCCGGCGACGTCGTCCCTCGCCCGCGATTCCGTGATCTCGTCCAGAATCGCGGCTCCGACCCCGGGCTCGGACCCGGTGCAGTCGCACACCTTCGCGTCCTGAAACTCGCAGCCGCGGCCGAACCAGCGACACGCCGGGAGCCCGGACGCGCTGCGGCTCGACCACGCCCGCTTCAGCAGGTCGGCCCGGGTTCGCATCTCGTTGCGGACCGCTTCCACGTTCCGGACCCGGATCTCGGCGGCCCGGGCGGACGAGATGTCACCGTCGGAGAGCACGAGAGTCAACAGCCGACCGGCGGGTCGGGTCGAGAGCGCGCAGTACATCGCGAGCTGTTCCAGCTGGTCGGGCCGCGCCGACCGTAGTTCGTCCGCTTCGACCGCGGTCGAGCTCGTCTTCACTTCGACGGGAACGTCGCTGAGCACGTCGATCCGCCCGACGATCCCCGATCGACGGACCCGGACCTCGAGCTGGCCGTCGGGGGACAGGGCGCGCCCAAGACGACGGTGCGTTCGGCGCCCGAGGTCGAGGCGCGCCTGTCGCACCGCGTCGAACGGCACCGGTCGAGTCACCCGCCAGTAGGCGCGTCGGAGGGCGACGAGGTCGGTCACGCTCGTCGCCCGCGAGCTCCCCTCGGGAGGCAGCTGCGACACCAGTCGGCTCGCGAGCGCCGCCTCCTCCTGCACCGTGACACTCGGCTTCCAGACTCCGCCCGCCAACGCCACGGGCTCCGGAACCCGGCGTCGTATAGGAGCCCCACGGGCCGGGCGCGCGCCTTTTACGGCCGCCCTCAGTCCGGCGCTCGATGACCGAGGCCCAGCATCGCCCCCTGATCGTCGGGAGCGGCATCGCCGGTCTCTACGTCGCGCTCCGGGCGCGAGAGCTGGGTCTCCGCCCCACCATCGTGACGAAGGCGCGCCTCGAGGAGTCGAACACGCGGTACGCCCAGGGCGGCATTGCCGCCGCAATCGGACCCGACGACAGCCCCCATCGTCACTTCGAGGACACGGTCACCGCCGGCGACGGACTCGTCGACCTTGCCGCGGCGCGGGTCCTGACGTCCGAAGCTCCCGCGCGCATCGCGGACCTCGTGCGCTACGGGGTTCCGTTCGACACCGTGGAGGGCCGTATCGCCCTCGGTCGGGAGGCGGCGCATTCGCGCAATCGCACCCTGCACGCCGGGGGGGACGCTACCGGCCTGTCGATCGAGGAGGCGTTGAAGCGGCGCGTCCTCACGGGCGGCGTCGACATCCGAGAGCGGACCGTGCTCCGTGGGTTGCGCCCCGGTGCGCGGGAGGGGCCCGTCGCGGTCCTCTCGAACGCCGACGGCCGCGACATCGAGTACGCGACGCCCGCGCCCGTCATTCTGGCCACCGGCGGAGCCGGAAGCCTCTACCGCCAGAGCTCGAATCCGTCCATCGCGACCGGGGAGGGCGTCGCGATCGCGTTCCGGGCCGGCGCGCTTCTCGCCGATATGGAGTTCATCCAGTTCCATCCGACCGCGTTCGCGCGGGAGGGCGCGCCGCGGTTCCTGATCACCGAGGCGTTGCGCGGGGAGGGGGCGGTCATCCGCAACGAGGCGGGCGAGCGTTTCCTCGCCCGAGCCCATCGCGACGCAGAGCTGGCGCCGCGGGACGTCGTCTCCCGCGCGATCGACCAGGAGATCATTCGTTCGGGCCATCCGCACGTGTACCTCGATGCGACCGCGCTCCCGCGCGACCTTCTCTTCGCGAGGTTCCCCTCGATCTGCCACTTTCTGGCGTCCTACGGGCTCGACCCGTCTCGGGATCGGATCCCGGTCGCACCCGTAGCGCACTACATGATCGGAGGCGTCGCGACGGACCTGGAAGGTCGCGCATCCCTACACGGGCTGTACGCCGCGGGCGAAGTGGCCGCCACGGGGGTGCACGGCGCGAACCGACTCGCGGGAAACTCGCTCCTCGAGGGCCTGGTGTTCGGCGAGCGGGTGGCGCGCCAACTCCTGCATCCGGCCCCGGGCGGCCCGCGTCCGCCGAAGCGGCTCGTCGAGCTCAGCCTCCCGACGGGCCTCGGCCGGCCGGGCGAGACCGGCGAGTTCGAGGAGGTTCGGAACGCTCTCTGGGACGAGGTCGGCATCGTTCGGACCGCCGATGGGCTCGCGTCCGCCACGGAGGTGTTCGAACGGATCATGCGCACGACGTTGCCCGCGAAAGCGGACGGGGCGTCCGGACCGGTGGCGAACGCGGCGTTGACCGCGATGCTGATCGCCCGGGCCGCTTCGATCCGCACGGAGAGCCGCGGAGCGCATTACCGCTCGGACTGGCCCAAGCGACGCACGCCCTGGGCGCTGCATGTCGGTCTGCGACGGAAGGTCCCGGTGGCGCGAGCTCGCTAGACCGGGGGTGGAACCATTATGCGGGGCCACCGGTCGCCTCCGACATGGACCTCTCCCCCACGGAGGAGGAGCGCGAGCTGCGCGACGCCGCGCGCCGATTCTCCCGCAAGGAGATCGCGCCGGTCGCCGAACGGATGGACCGGGAGGACTACTTCCCCCGCGACCTCTTTCGGCGCCTCGGAGAACAGGGGTTCCTCGGGGTCACGGTCCCGGAACGGTTCGGTGGCTTGGGACTTAGCTACCGCGCTCAGGCGCTGATCCTCGAGGAGATCGCGAGGGTCAGCCCCGCGCTCGCGCTCAGCGTCGGGGCGCATTCGAACCTGTTCGCGGACAACGTGAGCCGGAACGCGAACGATGCCCAGCGAGCGGAGTTCCTTCCCTCGGCGGCGAGCGGCGCCGCCGTCGGTGCGCTCGCGCTCACCGAGCCGAACGCCGGGTCGGACGCGGTGTCGCTTCGGACGAGCGCCCAGCGCCAGGGCGAGCACTGGGTGCTCAACGGGAGTAAGCAATTCATCACGAACGGACCGGTTGCCGACTGCCTCCTCGTCTATGCGAAGACCGCCCCCGGGCAGGGGGCGCACGGGATCAGCGCGTTTCTGGTCCGGAAGGACGACCCCGGTTTCTCCGTCGCGAAAAGTCTCGACAAGATGGGCATGCGCGGCTCTCCGACGGGCGAGCTGGCCTTCCAGGAGTGCACTCTGCCCCGCGACCGCCTCGTCGGGACGGAGAACGAGGGCGTCCGCGTGATGATGAGCGGGCTCAACATCGAGCGGGCGGTGCTCACCGCGATCCCGGTCGGGATCATGGCCGAGTGCCTCGAACGCTCGCTCGAGTACGCACGACACCGCGAGCAGTTCGGGCAGAAGATCGGCCGGTTCCAACTGATCCAGGCGAAACTCGCCAATATGTACACCGAGCTCGAGGCGTCCCGGCTGCTGCTGTACCGAGCGCTCGAGCAGGTCGGGACCGACCCACGCACCATGGGCCCCGCGGCGGCGGCGCTCACCTACGCCTCCGAGGCGTCCACCCGCGTCGCGCTCGAATCGATCCAGATCCACGGGGGCTACGGCTACATGCGGGACCTCCCGCTCGAGCGGCTCGCGCGCGATGCGAAGCTCCTGGAGATCGGCGCCGGAACCTCCGAGATCCGCCGCCTGCTCCTCGCCCGCGAGCTGCTCGGCCCCGGGTTCGGCGAGTAGCCGGCGGCGCCTCCGCTCTCGACATCGGCGTGGCGCGAGGGGCCGTTCCCGAACGTATATAGGGCGCGGCGGCCCTCCGACGCTCGATGGCCGGGCGACCACCCCCGACGGCGGGCGGCACGTCGTCCCTGCGCGTCGATATCCTGAAGGAACTTCAGAGCCTTATCGACGACCGGGACGTTCGCGACCGCCTCGAACGCGGGCCGATCGGCGAGACGAAGGGGCGCGAGCACTGGGTGCTCCACCTCCTTCTGCGGGCCCAAGAGTCGAGCCAGGCGCACGTCGACATGCTCATTGGGTCGGCCTACTCGAACCTCCTCGCTCGCCTGCAATCGATCGAGGACCGGGTCGAGCGCGTCGAAGGGAGCTCCAAGGCGGTCGGTGACGAGATCAAGACGCGGTTCGACGGGATCGAGTCGGCCGTCGCCCAGCGCGTCTCGAAGGAGATCTCGACCGGAGTCGAGATCGCCGGCAACCAGATCGCGAAGGAACTGTGGACGAACCTCGACAAGAAATGGAAACCGGTTGGGGATTCGATCGAGGTCTTCTCCGCGTCGTCCTCGCAGCTCACGAAGGACCTCTCCGACACGTACCGCGTAGCGACCCAGAGCCGGCTCCTCCTCAACGAGAACGCGCGCCGGATCATCGACCTCGGACGGGACCTGGTGGCGCTCGAGGAGAGCCTGAAGCTCGCCCTCGCAAAGACCCTCGAGGACGGGTTGCAACCGCTCGAGGAACGGATCTCCGCGCTCGAAGCGCGGCTCGGGCTTCCCGCAGAGGAACCCGGCGGGTCGAACGGACGGACGGACGCCGCCGGCGGCGCCTAGGGCCCGCCGAGGACGCTCGGATGCGTCTGTCGCCTCGCCACCCGCGGTACCGCAGCCTTCGCGTCCGCGCGGGCCTGGCGGCGTCGGCCCGGTCGGGCCTCGTCGTTCCCGAGGGACTGATCGCCCACGGCCGCGGCGAGGCGTTCGACTACCTGCTCGGCGAGCGTACGCAACCGAGTGCCCGGAAGGCGACGCGCGTCGCCGCCGCCTGGATCGCCGCCGCCCGTCGGCCGGTCCTCAGCGTGAACGGCAACGTCGCGGCGCTGGCCGCGCGCGAGGTCGCCGAGGTGCAGCGCGCGTGGCCGGCCCTCGGTATCGAGGTCAACTTGTTCCACCGCACGCCGAGGCGGGTCGCGCTGGTCGCTCGGGCGCTGCGCAGGGCCGGGGTGCGCGACCTCCTCGGGGAGCACGCGACGGGGCGGATCCCGGGACTCCCGTCCGACCGGGCCCGGGTCGACCCGGCCGGGATCGCGGTCGCGGACGTCTGCGTGGTGCCGTTGGAGGACGGGGACCGGACCCGCGCCCTCCGACGGCTCGGCAAGAGAGTCGTCGCGATCGACCTCAACCCGCTCTCGCGCACGAGCCGGGAAGCCAGCCTCCCGATCGTCGACGAACTCACGCGAACCCTGCGCCACCTCGCGAGCGACCTCGAAAAACTTCGGACCGCCGGGCGCCGACCCGGGGCGTTCGCCCCGTTCGACGCCGCCGCCGCGTTGTCGGCCGCGCACGCGGCGATCGAACGGAACCTCAGGCGGGCGGCGCGGGCTCGGTCGCCGCCTTCTTCACCGCCGGCACGAGGCGCGCGGCGACCGACTCGAGGAACGACGCGTCCGAACGGTCGAAGGCACTGACCTCGTTCCCGTCGATGTCGATCTCGCCGATCGCCCGGCCCTCCTCCCGGATCGGCACGACGATCTCGGCCCGCGTCTCGACGAAGCAGGCGAGGTACTCCGGGGCGGCCCGAACGTCGTCCACGACCACGGTGCGGTTCTCCCGAGCCGCCTGACCGCACACCCCGCGGTCGACGGGGATCCGCGTATGCTCGGTGGCCGCCGGCCCGTCCCAACCGTCCAGGACGAGCGTGGTCCCCTCGACCCGGTAGACGCCGACCCACCGGTAGTGGCGGAACGACTCGTGGAGGAACCGGCACACCTCGGCGAGCGCCTGGCGTCCCTGGAGACGGGAGAGGACGGCGTCGATCTGGAGCAGGGCCGGCGTCGCGGCGCGCGGCGGGACGCTCACGGGATCCCGCCTCCGTCCGGGAGGGAAGCGCCGAGGGGGAGAATTTCCGCCGGACCGGGTCGACCGTGGCCGGCGTTTGAACTCCCGAGGCGTATTCCGCCACGAGCTTTCCAGACTCGCGCCGTACCGGACTGAGCCACCTCGGCACGCCCTCCGGTCGAGGACAGGGCTCGGGCGATAAGCTTAGCGGCGCGGCGGGTGGCCGGCTATCCGCCGAGCGGGTACCAGCCGCACGCCGCGCAGCCGGTGCTCCGCAGTTCGCCCGGGATCACCGAGCCGCAGTCGGGGCACGCCACCGCGGCCGGTACCGAGAGCGAGAGGCAATCGAAGCAGGAACCGTGTCGGCAGTCGTCGGGGAGGATGACGAGGTCCTTGCCGCAGTACAGGCAGTGGGCGTCGCGCTCCTCGGACGCTTCGAACCCTCGAGTGTCCGAGAAGTAAAGCATCGGGCGCCTCCACCGACCGGCCCGTACATAAGGGCTCGCCGCGCGGCCGTCCGACGAGCCGTCCGAGAGCGTCCGCCGGACCCGTTCAGGGGTCCTTCCAGCGGGCCTTGAACGCGGCGATCAGGAACAGGGCGACCGTGAACGCTCCGAGCGCGATCCAGTCGGTGGTGGCCCCGAGGACGGTGATCGGCTGGAGCCCCACCGCCCCCTGCACGAGCTCCGCCGCGTACGTCGTCGGGGAGAACCGGGCCGCGAACTGCGCCCACGCGGGAAGGTAGCCGATCGGGTAGTACACCGGCGGGAGCACGGTGAGCACGAGGGAAAAGATCGGGCTGAACATCCAGGTCTCCCGGACGTCCTGGAAGTACGTGGCGAGGGTGAAGGCGAAGGCGGTGGCGAACGCCCAGATGAGGAGCAGCGCGCCAACGAGCACCACGATGCTGGTGACGGTGGCGAACCCGTAGTAGTCGAACATCACGAAGAACACCCCGAGGGCCGGGAGGGAGTACACGAGCTCCGAGAGCGCCATCCCGGCAACGTAGACGGGCGCCTCGACCGGGGAGGCGACCACGACGTCCTGGAACTTCATGTCGTGCCGATAGTGGGTCAGGTCGGACTGGAGCCCGGTGCCGACGGAGAGCATTGTGAGGACCAGTCCGCCGGTGATGCCGTACGCGAGGTCCGCTCCGTGGGAGATGATCCAGATGAAGAACAGGAAGGAGAGCGGGCTCGCGACGAGGTTGACGAGGTAGAGCGGCTGGGTCCGGATCGGGATCAACCCGTTGATCGTGACGAGGGTGAGCACCGAGCGAAGGCGGTTCCGTTCGCTCATCGCTCGAGCTCCGGGGCGGGCCCCTCGTCATCGATCGACCGGCCGACGACGTCGAGAAAGATGTCCTCGAGGCTGACCGGGCCCATGCTGACGCGGTTCCCCCGCTCGAGCGCCCGTCGGGCGAGCTCCCGGGATTCCGCCTCGCGCGCGAAGACGAGGAAGCCGCCCTCGATCGCCGAGACCTTGCCGTAGGGGTCGAGTTCCTCGCGCGGGTACGCACCGAGGATCGTGACCCGGATCGGGAAGCGGACGCGGGCCCGGAGGTCCTCGGGCGTCCCCTCGAGGACGAGACGGCCCCGCTCGAACAGCGCGAGTCGCGTCGAGAGGGCCTCGGCCTCGTCCAGGTAGTGGGTGGTGAGCAGGATCGTGCGGTGCTCCCGGGTCGCCCGCCGGATCGCCTCCCACACCTGCCGACGCGCGATCGGGTCGAGTCCCGTCGTCGGTTCGTCCAGGAAGAGCACCTCCGCGTCGGAGGCGAGAACCATCGCGCACAGGACGCGACGCCGCAGTCCCCCCGAGAGACGCGAGACGGAGCGCCGGCGGTACTCCGTCAGGGACAGCTGATCGAGCGCGTCGACCGTCCGCCGATGCGCCTCGGTGCCGTCGTTGCCCCGGAGCTTCAGGTAATGATAGATGACCTCCTCGACGTTGAGGAAGTACAGCGGTCGAGCCTCCTGCGGCACGCAGGCGATCCGCGCGCGGATGGCGCGCTCGTCCCGTTCGACGTCGAGGCCGAGCACTTCGGCGTGACCCGAGGTGGGAGCGAGCTGGGTCGCGGCAATGCGGAGGAACGTCGTCTTGCCGGCCCCGTTGCGACCGATGACCCCGTAGACCCGGCCGGTCGGCACGTCGAGCGAAAGCTCGGCGAGGGCCGGGGTATCGCGCGGCGCCCCCGGGTACTCCTTTCGGAGCTGGTCGGTGTGGATTGCGAGGACCATCGAGACCCGACGCAACCCGGACCGATTCTTAACGAAGGGTCCGGACGCGCTAGCTCAGCACTTCCGCGAGACGTCCGGACGCTCCGGCGGCCTTGATCTCCCGGGCGATCCGCCGCCCGGTGGACAGCCCCGGTTCGACGAGGTCGGAGTACGGGCTCCCCGAGATGAACAGGTTCGTTCCCGCCACGATCCGCGTCGAGATCTCGAACACCTTGTACTCGAGGTCTTCGGTCATGATCCCCTCCAGGCAGAACGGCCCGATCATCCCGCCGAACAGGTCGACCGAGCGCTCGACGATCTTGGCGGCGATGTCGAACGCCTTCGGGAGCAGCGACTCGCGCAGGACGACCGGAACGTTCCCGGTGACGACGAACGTCGGGCGGATCCCCGCGCGGAGAAGCTCCTCCTGCGCGCCGAGCTTGTACAGCTCGTCGATGTTCGCTTCGTCGCGCCGGTCCATGCCGAGCAGGTCGAGCCGGCCGTTCCGGAGGCGATAGCCGCCCTCCGTGATCGGCGAATAGAAGAAGTGCATGTAATAGCGGGTCCCCAGGACGTACTCCTGGACCACGTGCGGTCCGGTGGGCCGGAACTCCTCGAGCTGTTCGCGGTTCTTCGCGAGGAAGAACCCCTTGCCGCCCTTCGCCCCGTAGTACTTCACGATCACCGGGCCGGTGACCTCTTTCGGGTCCTCGTACAGGCGGGGCATCATCACTCCGGCCGACTCCAACCAGTCGCGCTCCTTGCGTCGGTCCGACTCCCACCCGAGGACCGCGCGATTCCCGTACACCGGGACATCGAGCTTGGCGAATTCTTCCGGGCCGAGGTACTCCACGAACGACCCGTGGGGCACCAGAACGGACCCGGCGTCGCGAAGCTGGTCCGTGACGCGCGGCAGTTCCTTCACCGTCGGCACGGACAGGAATCGGTCCGGTCGACCGAGCGGGAAGGCGTCGTAGAAACGGGGAGGTTCTCCGACGCAGATGCCGAGCGTCGGAAGTCCCTCGGCCCGCGCGCCGTGGAAGATCTGGAGGGAGGAGTGGGAACAGAGGGTCGTGATGGTCGGCGTCCGGCCCTTCAGCGAGGCGAGCCGGGCCTCGGATGCGAGGGGAATCCCCATACGGGGGAGTACTGGGGAACCCACATAGCCCTTGCGGGAAAATGCGCGAGGGAGCGTTACCGCTCGGCGGAACTTCCTTCGAGATCCCAGTACCATTTGACCCGACGCGCCCCGGTCTCCGCGACGCGGCGGCGCAGCTCCGGGTCGATCGAGGGGTCGCGCACGAGCCGACGCACTTCCTCGGGCCGACCCGTCGGGAGCCGACCCGCCAGCCCCGACTTTTCGAGGTCGGGCCGCACCCCTTCGAGGGAGTACTGCCACGTCTCCTCCCGGCGTCGCACGGCCACGGCCTGGGACCCCGGGAGCCGGTGGATCCCGAGCTCCTCCGCGACGTGATGCAGCTCTTCCGCGGTGTCCCGAAGCTCCGTGCCGATCCGGCCCTCTTCGTTCCGGAGCCGGTCGAACCGGTCGACCAGCTCTCGCAACCGGGTCTCCTCGCTCGCCGGAACGGAGCGGAACTCCGGGCAGATCGAGCGGAAGTCGCACCGGCCGCAATGGCGGCCCGGGGTCGGCTCGTACGCCTCGGCGCGGATCCCGTCGCTCACGACGCCCATCCGGTCGTACAGGGTCGTCAGCGCCGGTTTGCCGCGCGGTGGCACCCGGATCGGCGTCAGCGAGCGCAGATGGAAGAGGGTGAGCCCTTCGACCGGTTCCGAGTAGTTCCGTTCCACGAGCACCTGGTAGAGCGAGAGCTGGTCGGACTCCTTGGCATCGCCGGCGGAGAGTTCCCGGGACGTCTTGTAGTCGAGCACCTCGAGCCCACCGAGCGGCGCCCGGTCGATGCGATCGATGTACCCGTGGATCGGGATCCCGTCCCATCGCGCCTCGAGGTGCTCCTCGACCGAAACGGGCCGCGGGCGCTCTCGGGCGAGTCGGTCGTAGTAGCGGGTCAGAAGGTCGCGCCCCAGCGCGCGGTACCGCGCTTCCTCCTCCGGGCTCGAGTATCCTTCCGAGGACCACGCCCGGTCGTACATCGCGAGCATCTCCTCGCGGGAGATCCACGGACCTTCCTCGTTCCCCCGACGTCGCGGTTGCCAGTCGTCCAGGGTCCGCTGCGAGTCGGATTCGCCGGCCCGCCGGGCGGTCGGCACGACGAGGGGACGGATCAGTTCCTCGAGTACAGAGTGGACGACGCGTCCGAAGGTGAAGTAGCTCCGCGGGGTCTCGGGGATCTTGTCGATGTAGAGGAACTTCCAGCGGAGCGGGCACTCGAGGTACGTGCGATACGACGAGTAGCTCAACGCGGGGGAGGACGGCACACCTTCGGAGCCGCCGGGAAGTTCAAGTGGTTTCCGGGGGCTCGCGCCCCCGGTCGGTCCGGTCGGCCTAGTGGCCGGCGGCGGCCGCGTCGAGCGAGACCTTCTCCTCCAGCTCGGGCGGCAGGGTGCCGCGCGCCTGGGGGTTGGTCAGGTTCTTCGGCAGACCAAGGAGGTCGAGGAGCTCCTTGTAGTGGTTGCGGATCGTCACGGGCGTGACGTTCGCGACCGCCGCGATCCGGTCCTGGCTGCGGGGCTCGCCCATCAGGTTCGACGCGATGTAGATGATCGTCGCGAGGATCCCGTTCGGCAGCACGCCGCTCGTCGAGTACACCTGCTCGACCTGCTCGAGGAGGGAGAGCACCTTCTGGCGCACTTCCTTCGAGAGGTTCAGGTCCTGGGTGAACCGCACCAGGTAGTCGCGGGGCTCGACGGGCTTCAAGCCGAGCTTGAGCTCGCGGGCGAGCAACGTGTACGCGCGGCCGACCTCGATCTTGGTCGCCTTGGAGTGGGCGATGATCTCCTTCATCGTCCGCGGGACGTGGCACTGACGGCAGGCCGCATAGACGCTCGCCGCAACGAGCGCCACGATCTTCTTGCCGCGGGTCGCCTTATGCTCGAGCGCGCGGCGGTAGATGTACGTCGCCGACTCCTTGACCTCTCGGGAAAGTCCGAGGACGCCCGCGAGCCGGTTGAGCTCCCCGAGCGCGACGACGAGGTTGCGCTGGTGCGTGCGCGCCGCGCGGAGGCGATGATTCAGCTTCCGGAGGTGGTAGAACTTGAGCGAGGTGTTGCGCGAGAGAGAATTGCCCTGGAAGTCGCGCGTCGGAACGCCGATCTCGCTGAACAGCCCCTTGTCGGGCATCAACGGAGAGATGACCGGGCCCCAGCCACGCGCTTCGCGGCCGGTGTCTTCCTTGGAACCGCGCTGGCCCCGGTCGCTGACGAGGGCGCTCGCGTCCACGACAAGGCCGCAATCGGCACAGACGATCTCGCCGCGGATCTCGTCGCGGATCAGATGCGAGGATCCGCAATTCGGACACGCGTCGGAGTCGGGAGGGCTGGCGACCACCGATGCCGCCGGGGCGGGGGCGGCGCGATGGCTGGGCTTATGCGAGGCAGGTCGAACCTTCTTCGACGTCGATGCAGCGGTCATGGTTTCTGGCCGCCACAACCGGTGGCGTGTATATATAACTTAGGCCCTCCGATGTAACGCTTGTTTGATACACATGCGACACTGTGCGGCGGTGTAGCACGGCCCGAGACGCCCGAGAGCGCGCCCTCACGGGTGCTGATACGCGGGGAACGTCGTGTTCCCGCCCAGCGTCACGGCCGTGACCCCGGTGCCGAACGCCGACAGATGGTCGCCGGTACCGGTGAAGTCCCCGTCGGTGATGAACACGAACGCCATCGCGGTGGTGAGCGTCACCGGGGCGCTCGATGCGTTGGTCCATGCCGCGGCGCCGCCGGTCCCCGCGACGGGGAATGTCGCGAGGGTTCCCTTCCCTCCGGCGTACAGTTCGGCGTACCAGGCGTTCGGGATCGGGGCGGCGCAAGGGAGGTTCGGCACCGGTACCGGGGCGGAGCCGTTCGGCGAGATGGAGGTGTTGTGGAGCGTCAGGAGCGAGAGTCCGAACTGGGCGGTCGAGACGGAGCTCGAGCCCTGGATCCACTCGATGGGGAAGTACGTGAGGTCGTACACTTCGCCATCGGTGGAGCACAGGATCGTAGCGAACGTAGGGGTGGCGAGCCCGAGCTTGGCGCTGGGGGGGCCCCCGGGAGGGCCGAAGACATCGGTTCGGTAGGCGAGGGCGACCACGCCCGCCCCTACGACCAGCACGGCCACGCCGACCACGATCCATGCCGTCCGGGTCTCCGGTGAGATCCGCGGCGGGCGGAAGATCGGGGCCTCCCCCGCGAGAGGTTCTCCCGCCGTTCCCGGCGGTGCGGACGCCACGTCGGCCTAGGGGGGCGGCCCCTATTTATCGGCCGACCGGGGGCGGGCTACGCCGGGGTCGCCGTGAAGACGCAGCCGCGACTCGCGTGCTTCGTGGGGTCGGGCTTGGAGACCTCCCAGCGCTTTCCGAGGCGAGTTTCGAGGACCGTCCGGAGCATCTGCGGGCACATCACGCGCCCGATCTCGGGGGAATCGGAGGTGCAGGCGAAGCACCCCGTCACCTGGAACGTGAGCGGCTTCTGGCGGAGCACCGTGAGGTGCCCCATCGTGCGGCTCTCGTAGTACTCCGTGAGCGCCTTCCCGACGGCCTCGGGCGTGTCGCCGTCCACCTCGCCGGCGATCTCGCGGCCGAGCTGGCGAGCGATCATCTCGATCAGCTCCGGCAGCTGGAATTCGAACTCGCGCACCCCGGCGGCCCGCATGCCGAGGCTCGCGATCTCCTTGAGGCGCTGGAACGGCACCGACTCCTGGCCCCGTACGATCGGCAGGACGGCGGTCGAGGGATTCTCGAGCTGAACGAACCGTGACTCCGCCTGCTCGGCCGGTCCCCAGAGCCGGCGGTGGTAGTCGCGGGCGAGCTGGACGAACATCGGGGCGGACGACCAGAGCGCGACCTGCTCCGCGCCGGACCGGCCGAACCCCTCTTCGCTCGACACGTACACGAGGGCCCCCAGCCGGTCGATGACGACCGAGCGGTTCATGACGGGGCTCGCGGAATGTCGCAGTTCCGCGAACGAGGCGAGATGCTTGGCGTCGACCAGGTTCTGCGGATACACTTCCGTGACGATCCGCACCTTCACGCCCCGTGCGTGCGCCTCGCTCAGCGCGCGGTCGGTCCCGGCGTCGATCACGCTGGGGAGCGCCGAGCCGCTCGCGCTCAGGAACACCGAGTGTCCGGCGGTGCCGAGTCGCTTCACCAGGAAACGGTGGATCGTCTCGCGTCCTTCGAGCACCGCGAACTTCCGCGGGTCCCGATCGTCGAACTCGGTGCGCGCGTCCTCCCAATCGGAGAGGATCTTGTGGCGGTCCTGCTCCAGCCGGCGCACCCGTTCCGAGGCCTTGCGGATCCACCGGTCGAGCAGCTCGTTCGGGGGGGTCGCGGCGAAATGGGTCGGTCGGCCGCCGGTCGCGAGCAGGAGGCCGTCCGCGGAGAGCTGCTTGATGAATCGGTACGCTTCGACGCGGCTGACCGCCGAGAGCCGGGCGAGCTCGCTCGCGGTTTGGGGCCCGGCCCGGCACGCCGCGAGGTACACCCGGGCGGCCTTCTCGGGGACTCCGTGCTGAGCCAGAAGGTCTAGGAGGTCGGAGCCCGGCCGCCCCACGGCGTATCGAGCCGCCGAGGGGTTAAAAGGTGCCCGGAACGGCCCCCGGCCGTCAGAGCGCCGCCTGGAAGTCCTCGATGGTCAGCGGGAACGGCGCCTCGGCCCCGCTCTTGGACTTGACGACCTCGCGCGCGAGCAGCCAATAGACCGTCGCGAGCGCGACCCGCCCCTTGTTGTTGGCGGGGATGACGAGGTCGACGTTGCGCGTCTCGTTGTTCACGTCGCACAGCCCGACCACCGGGATCCCGATCGAGACCGCCTCGCTGAGCGCCTGCTGGTCCGTGGCCGGGTCGGTGACGAGCAGCACCTTCGGCTCGAAGTATTCGGCGAGGTTCGGGTTCGTCAGGCAGCCGGGGACGAACCGCTCGGCGAACGAGGTGGCGCCGGTGGTCTTTGCGAAGACGCGGACCGGCTTCTGCCCGTACTGGCGCTGGGACACCACGAGGATCTTATCGGCGGGAAAACTCGCGAGGAACTTGGCCGCGAACCGGATACGTCGGTCGGTCTCCCGGACGTCCAGGACGTGGAGCCCGTCGAATCGGACCTTGTAGACGAAGCGGCGCATGCTCGCCGACTTCTGCTGCGTCCCGATGTGGACGCCCGAGGTAAGGTACGTCTCCTCGGGAACGAGGAGCTCGCCGGGACGGATGTCCTGCCCGTCCGTGTCGGCGACCCGTTCCTCGACCATCACTTCGTCGTCGGGCATGCGAATCAACCGTCCGTGGCGGCGCGGATACGCAGGAGTTCATTTAGTTTTGCTACGCGCTCCCCGCCCATGACGCCGCATTTCAGGGCCCGCGCCCCCGTCCCCAACGCGACGTGGGCCAGCCATCCCTCGGGGACCTCGCCCGACCGGTGGGAGGTGACCGTGGCGAGACCGTTCGACCGGGCGAGGTCGACCGTCGCGAACGTGTCGGTCAGGGTGCCGACCTGGTTGACCTTGACCAGCACCGCGTTGGACGAACGGTGTTCGATCCCCTTCGCGAGCCGGCGGGCATCCGTCGTGTAGATATCGTCGCCGACCACGACCGCCCTCGCGCCGATCGCCCGCGTGAGCGACGCGAATCCGTCGAACGACTCTTCGTCCAGCGGGTCCTCGACGTAGCGCAGGTCGTAGCGGTCGACCAGCTCGCTCACGTACGCGATCTGGTCCTCGGTCGTGCGCGTGCGGTCCCGGTACCGGTACTGTCCGTCCCGGAAGAATTCGCTCGCCGCCAGGTCGAGCCCGGGGTGGACATCGACCTTCAGCTCGTCGCGCGCCGTCGCGCACGCGGCGGCGAGGACGTCCAGCGCGGCGTCGTTCCCGAGGGGCGCGACCCAACCGCCTTCGTCCCCGCGGCCCAGCGCGATCGTCGGCAGCTGGGCGTGGAGCGCTTCTCCGACGAGCGCGTGCACCCGGATCGCGGCCGCGACCGACCGACGCGGGTCCGGCGACGCGGCGTAGGCGATGAACTCCTGGAACTCGGGACCGCCGATGGCGTGGACCCCGCCGTTCATTACGTTCCCGACGATCGCCGGGTAGGTCGGCCGGTCGATCCCCGGACGTGCGAGGACCTTCCACAGGGGGAGATGCTCCTCGTCGGCGCGGGCCGACGCGGCCGCAACGGAAACCGCCGTCGCGGTGTTCCCGCCGATCCGCGCAAAGTTCGGGGTTCCGTCGACCTCATGGAGCGTCCGGTCGACCGCGTCCTGATGCGCGGCGTCGACGCCCACGAGCGCCGGGGCCAAACGGGACCGCGCCGTATCGAGCGCCTCCGGGACGCCGCCGGGCGGGAACGCGCGCACTTCGTGCGTGCCGGTGCTCGCGCCGCTCGGCGCCCCGGCCCGCGCGTGCGCGCCGGACTCGAGGGTCACGGTCGCCTCGACGGTCGCGCGGCCCCGGCTGTCGAAGAGAGGGTCCACTCGGACCGACCGGATCCGGCTCACGGCCCCTCCACGAACTCCACGAGCACGCCGCCGAACGCCGACGGGTGAGCGAACCCGACCCGACGCCCGCGCGCGCCGGGCCGCGGCTGTTCGTCGACCAGCCGGCCCCCCGTCGCTCGAACCTGGGCGAGGGACGCCGCGACGCTGGGCACGTGGAACGCGAGATGGTGGACACCGGGGCCCCGCCCCTCGAGGAATCTCGCGACCGGCGAGCTCGGGTCCAACGGCTCGAGCAACTCGATGTGGGTATCGCCGACGGAAACGAAAGCGACCCGGACCCGGTTCGAGGGGACCTCCTCGGGCGCGGCGTCGGGCGGCCCGACGAGCGGGCGCCACTGGTCGATCGCGGTCGCGAGGTTCGGAACGGCGATCCCGACATGGTCGAGCTTCATCGAACGTTCGCCTCCTAGAAGGTCCGCGACGGCTTGTGCTCACCGAACAGTCCACGCCACACGTCGGCGACCTCCCCGAGGGTAGCGCCGGCCGTGATGCTCGCGAGGACGTACGGCATGACGTTCTCCCCGCCCCGGGTCGCCTTCCCGAGCCGGTCCAGGGCCGCCTGGGATTTCGCTCCGTCGCGCTCCGACCGCCACGCCTCCACGCCGCGCACCTGGCGACGTTCCTCGTCGGGCGTGATCCGCTGGACGGCGACCCCTTTGCCGCCGTCGCCGGGGAAGACCGAGAAATCGGGGTTTCCCTCGGTGAACCCGTTCACCCCGACCACCACCTCGGTGCGCTGTTCGCGGGCGCGCGCGACGCGGTACGCCTCCTTCGCGATCTCGCCGGAGATGAACCCCCGCTCGATCGCGGGGAGGGCTCCGCCCATCTCGTCGATCCGCGCGAGGTACTCGCGCGCCTCCCGCTCGACCTGGTCCGTCAGGTATTCGATCTCGTAGGCTCCACCGAGCGGGTCGACGGTGTTCGGCACGCCGGATTCCTCGGCGAGGATCTGCTGGGTCCGGAGCGCCAGACGGGCCGACGACTCGGTCGGAAGTCCGAGCGCCTCGTCGAGGGCGTTCGTGTGAAGCGACTGGGTCCCGCCGAGCACCGCCGCGAGCGCCTCGAGCGTCGTGCGCACGACGTTCAGCTCGGGCTGCTGCGCCGTGAGGCTCGAGCCGGCCGTCTGCGTGTGGAACCGCAGCTGCTTCGAGCGGGCCTGCTTCGCGCCGAACCGCTCCTGGACGATCGACGCCCAGAGCCGGCGCGCCGCGCGGAACTTCGCGACCTCCTCGAGGAAGTTCCGGTCGGACGAGAAGAAGAACGAGAGACGGGGAAGGAACTCGTCGAGGTCGAGGCCCCGTTCCTGGACCGCCTGCACGTAGGCGATCGCGTTCGCGACGGTGAACGCGACCTCCTGGACGGCGGTCGCCCCCGCCTCGCGCATGTGGTACCCCGAGACGGAGATGTAGTTCCACTGGGGCATCTCGCGCGTCGCGAACTCGATCAGATCGACCGCGAGCCGGAGCGACGCCTTGGGCGGGTAGATGTACGTCCCGCGGGCGACGTACTCCTTCAGGATGTCGTTCTGGACCGTGCCGCCGAGGCGCCCGCGAGGCACGCCGTTCTCCTCGCCGACCGCGACGAGGAGCGCCGTGAGGATCGGGGCGGTCGCGTTGATCGTCATCGAGACGGTCGCCCGGTCGAGCGGCAGCCCGCGGAACAGCGTTCGCATGTCGCCGAGGGAGGCGATCGGCACTCCGCATCGGCCGACCTCGCCCACCGAGCGCAGGTGGTCGGAGTCGTAGCCGTTCTGGGTCGGAAGGTCGAAAGCGACCGAGAGCCCCGTCTGCCCCCCGGCGAGCAGGAAGTGGAACCGGCGGTTCGTCGCCTGGGCGCTGCCGAACCCGGAATACTGACGGAACGTCCAGAGGCGCCCGCGGTACATCGTCGGCTGGATGCCCCGGGTGTACGGGTACGACCCCGGGTAGCCGACCTTCTCGAGGAACTCGCCGTCGGGGTCGTCGGGCGGCTCCACCAGGAGCGGCAGGCGACCGCCGTCGACCTTCTCCCCGATCGCGTTCCGGGCGTCTTTTTCCCAGCGCTCGCGCCCGCGAGATGCCTTCGCGGCTCGCCGGACGCGTGCCATCGGCGTGGGACCGGCGCGCGCTATAAATCGGTGTCCCGACGGCCGACGAGAGGGAACAGCGCCGTGAGGTCGACCTCGGCCCACGCCACGGGCACCGGCACCCCCAGGTCGACGAGGACGGCGGGGTGGAGCTCCCCCACCTCCGCGACCGTTTCGCCGGCGACCCGGACCCGGGCGGCCCGCCCCGGCACGGTGCCGGGGATCTCGGCGGGCTCCCGTACGGGAAGGATATCGACCGTGCGCAGAAGGTAGTCGACGAGCGCGGCGGCATCCGCGAACCCGGCGGTGTCGCTTGCGATCATCGCTCCCGCGTGGTACCTCGTCTGCGCGCCCGGCTCCGACGCGGGGTCGGGGACGATGACGGGCGCCACCTCGGCGAACCGTTGCGGATACCGATGACGAGTATTGCGCCCCAGGAGCTCGAGGTGCGACAGGAGGAGCCGGTCGCGTGCATACGCCCACTCCGAGGACGGGGGATGGGCCAACCGGATCGGTCGGGCGCCCGGCAACCGGGTCACGGTGCCCTCCCCCACGAGGACCGTGGTGAACGGGACGGAGAATCCGAGACCCAGGAGCGCGCTCGAGAACCGTCGTCGGAACGTGGTGAATCGCCGTCGCCGACCCCGCCCGTAGCTCGGCGGAAGGAGCCCGTCCTCGGCCCGAATCGCCTGCGCGAGGATCACGTCCTCGGCGAGGTCGACCGCGGTCAGGAGGTCGGGGCGCCAGGGAGGTACCTCGACGCGCCACCCGCCCCCGTGGGCGTGGCCGCCGAGGCGCAACCGCGCGAGCCGAGACTCGACCTCGCCGGGAGGGTACGTCATGCCCGACAGGTCGCGCAAGGTCGCGCCGGGCAGTTCCACGGACCGATCCGCGAACACGCGACGCCCGTCGCTCGGGGCCGGCCCCCCTTCGATCGTCACGGGGGTCACCGACCAACCCCGGCTCGCGAACACGACCAGGAGGAGGCCGAGCGACTCTCGCACCGGCCGTTCTCGGGTGCCGGTGGACTCGAGCAACAGTCGTCGGTCCCCCACCCGCGCCTCTCCACCGGTTCGGCTGTTGAGGATCGGAGGAAGGCTGAGGATGGTCCCCCGCGCGTCACGGAGCGTAAGGCAGCTGTCCCGGACCCGGCCGTACGCCCCGTACTGCTGGGCCATCGGGTGGTCTCGGAAGAACGCCTCGGCCGTGACTTCCTCGGAGCCTTCGAGCGGAACGAACCGGACCCCGCTCATCGGGTCGAGCGCGTAGCGGATGGGCGGCGCCAGCCGCTCGTAGGGGTAGATCCCGAGGCTCGCCGCCTTGCGTCCGCGGCCGACGGTGGCGTGGATCAGCTCCTGGAACCGTACCGCCTCCGCGAGCGTCCCCTCGTCCAGTCCCCCGTCGGTCGGTGCGGTGACGAGCATCGCGGAGATCACGGGGCGGATCGGACGCACCGACTCCTCGACCTGCACGACCGGCCCGGCGCCCGGACCCTCCACGACCTTCGGACGGAGGAGGCCCTTCGCGGCGTCGGTGGCCCCCTCGAGATACAGCCCGAGCCCGCCTTCCGAAAGCAGGTCAAGTCGGTCGGGGGTGACCGAGACCGTGAGGGTCTCGCGGTCCTGGGCCTCGAGCTCGGCCTTCGACGTGAACAGGACATCCTCCAGGGCCGCGTCGGACAGCGCGTGGGGCAACCGGTCGAGCACCCGGTCGCGCCGGAGGATCGACTGCGGCACGGCTACCGACCTCCCCCCCGAAGACGGTCGAGGTCTCCCTCGTACAGCTCGCGAATGTCGTTGAGTCCCAGCGACACGAACGCCAGGCGCGTGATCCCGACCCCCCAGGCGGCGACCGGTACCTCGATGCCCAGCGGTCGGAGTACCTCCGGGCGCATCATCCCCCCCGGGAAGATCTCCATCCATCCGTGACGGGGATGTCGGACGTACCCCTCGATCGACGGTTCGGTGAACGGGAAGTAGCTCGGTCGGATCTTCAGCTCACGGATGCCGATCGCTTCGGCCATGGCCCGGAACATCCCGACGAGGTGGCGGATCGTGATCCCGTCCTCCCCGAGGATCCCCTCGCACTGGGCGAACTCGATCGCGTGCCGGGCGTCGACCTCCTCGCGACGGAAGTTGCGGTCGATGGAGTACATCCGGAACGGCGGTCGCGGGTGGGCCGCCATGAACCGCGCCGAGACCGCGGTCGTCTGCGAGCGCAGCACCGGTCGCGCGGCGATCGTGGGGTCGTAGTCGTCCCCCCAACCGGGGCCGAGCGGCTCGCTCTCACCGGGGAGCGGACGTCCCGTGTGCACCGCGGCCACCCGGGCGAGAAGCTCCGCGGGCGGCAGATGACCGCGGATCCCCTCGACGGAGAGCGCGTCGTGGATCGACCGTGCCGGATGGTCCTGGGGCATGTTCAGGACGTCGTTGTTCCAGAACTCCGTCTCGAGGAGCGGTCCTTCGGCCTGGTCGAAGCCCAGGCCAATGAGGATCTCCTCGAATTCCTCGAGCCAGGCGAGGTATGGGTTCGGTCGGGCACCGGTGAGGAACGGCACGGGGGCGCGCACGTCGTAGGCCCGGAACGAGCTCTGACGCCACGTCGTGCCCGCGAGCAGCGCGGGCGTGATCGCCCCGACGAGCTCCCCTCCATCGGTCGGTAGCGCGAGCCGGCGGCCCTCGTCGGTCGGGGCCCAGCGCTTGATCGACCGCCGTTCGGTCCGAATCAGGCCGCGGCGCTCGAGGGCCGCGACGATCGCCTCGTCGACGTCGTCCTCGTCGTTCGCGACCTGCTTGAGCACGATCTCTTCCGGGAGGAGCGCGTCGCCCGCGGCGGCGCCGGGGCGCAACCGGAACGGCATCCCCTCCTCGAGGTACCCGCGGCGACGGAGGATCCCGATCGCCGCCGAGCGCTCCTCGTCATCGAGCCCCTCGGCGGCAGCGGTCTCCGGGGTCAGCGAGCCGCCGCGTCGCGCAAGGGCGTCGAGGAAGCGCCGCTCGGGCAGACCCCGCTCGAGGGCTCGCTTCCCCCGGGGCGTGGGGTCGCGGATCGTCTCGTGCTCCTCTTCGAGCGTGACGAGGTGCTTCGAGCGGAGACGTTGCAGGCTGCCTCGGGCCTGGTCGAGCGGCACCCCGGCGAGCGCCGCGAGCTCTTCCTCTTCGATCGGGAGCGTTCCCGCCGTCCGTAGCGCGGCGAGCACCGAACGCTCGGGCCCGGAGAGCGTGACCGGGACCGCCCCGTCCGATGCATCCTCGGATGCACCGGGCACGGCGGCGACCAAGAAGGGGCGCGATTAAGTCCTTTCTATCGGAGCCGCGCCGTGCCGACCGCCCTCACGCCGGTCCGGGAGGCTCCGTGCCCGCGTCCGGGACCGCGCCGGACGGGCCGATCTCGGACGCCCCGGCCGCCGGAGGTTCCGACCCCGACCCGGGCCCCGTGGGTTCGGGCGGCGGTGCCGGGACGGGGTCGGCCGCGGTCCGTCGGGGGGCGCGTCGACGTCCGAGGACTCCACCGAGCACGATCGCGAGCGCCATCACGCCCACGAAGAAGACGACGTTGCCCGGGTACGATGCGACCCCGGCCAGCGCCGGGAAGTACCCGAGGAGGTTCACCCCGACCGAGCTCGAGTTCGTACCGTAGTACCCGTGGGACGTCACCTCGGCGTTCGCTTCCGCGCTGGAGCCGAGATAGCAACCGGGGATGGCAATCGTCGCGACCGCCACGCCGGTGGCGTTGGTGAGCGGGGTCGCGTTGCCGAACGTGCCGGAGCACGGTCCGGCGAGCCCGGTGGTCGTGAGGTCGATCGCGACCGGAATGCCCGCGATCGGCGCGCCGCTCGACGAGTTCGTCACCGAGACCGAGATCGTAACGGACTGACCCGGGCCGACCGGGGTCGGGGAGATCGAGATCGGCAGGTTGACGAAGCTCGCGACCAGGTGCTCGTACAGGTTGACGGCGATCGGGGAGCCCCAGCCCGTCGCGGTGTCCCACCCGACGGACGCGTCCCCGAGACAGTTTCCTCCGGTGGTGATGTCGTTGTAGGCGGGGTGGCTCGTCGAGGTGTTCGCGCCGAGGTCGTAGAGCGCGGGGTCGAGGAAGCCGAAGTTCGACCGGCCGGGCGAACCGGTCCGGAGGGCGTCCATCTCGGTGACCATGCCGGCCCAGAGCGGGGTGGCGAAGCTCGTGCCGCCGCCCGCGTCATCGTTCCCGTCAAAGTAGACGAAGTTGTAGCCGGCGGTCGCCGCGACATCCGGCATCCCGCGGTGGCCGTTCGACGCGACCGGACCGGCCGCGCTGCCGACCTCCTGCCAGGTCGGGGCGGGGTAATCGACCGAGAAGCCGCCACCGCTCAGGCTCCAGGCGGACTCGCTCGCGCCGTCGACGGTCCCCAGGGCGTCCCGGTTCAAGGCCACCTCCGTACCCCCGACCGCGACCACGTTGGGAGAGGCAGCCGGATACTCGGGCATCGGTCCTCCGGTGCAGTCGCCGTTGGCGTCCCCGCCCGTGTCGCCCGTCGCCGCGAAGACCGAGATGTGCTCCTGGGCAGCTACGGCGAAATCCTGCTGGTAGCTGGTCTGGAAGCTGGGGTCCGCCCCATCGGCGGAGCCGAACGACATCGAGATCGCCGCAACGTTCGGAACGGACGAAGTGTCGATCGCGGTGTTCAGGGCATCGATCATGCCCGCGTCCGTCGGCGAATACCCGTCGCTCGCCGGCCCGTCCGGGGCGTACACCGGGTCGAGCTGGGCGCCGGGGGCCATGGACCCCGACCATTCGATGTCGAGCGTCAGCTCGCGCGACGCGTTGCTCGGGTCGTTCACGGCTCCGGGGGACGGCTCGGGAGCCCCGTCCACCGGGTATGGCGTCACCGTCGGCTGCGGGAAGTTCCCCGGATAACTCGTTGAGAAGAACGTCGAGATGTCGCTCGGGGCATACCCCTCCCCCCAGAGAAGAAGAACGATCCCCTTGCCCGTGGCGTACGTGGGCCTCGCGGTCAGATTGTACAGACCGGAGACCCCGTAGATGTACCGCGCGATCGACGGCGTCACGAGGTCGTTGGGATTCTGCGCCGGGCCGACCGCCCCGGAGGACGCGGTCGGTTCGGGGACCTCCGGGAGCGAGAACGTCGAGAAGCCGGTCTCGAGCCCGGCGACCGCGGCCACCTCGGATTCGAGGCCGGCCGGAAGCGACGGCGCGACCGACGGGAACGTGACCCCGCGCCCATCGTACGCTCCGGCGAGCAGCGTGGTGCCGAACGCGCGGTCGACCGCCGCGCCCGAGCCGACGAGGCTCAGGGAAAGCCGGTCGGCCCATGCGTGGCTCACGCGAAGTCCCGCCGACTCGAAGTACTCCTCCGCCGCGGAGTAGGCGGCGGGGCTGAGCCCGAACGCGTTCGCTACCTCGGCGGTCGTCAGTGCGGGCGCGCCCACCGGGGGCGGCTCGTACAGCGCAAGGTCGGTCGGCTCGAACGTGATGACCACGGACTGGGGGCCTTCGGCCGGTGCGACCGAAGTGACCCCGGCGAGGGGGAGGTTCGCGTCCCCGGCACGCTCGGCGAAGGGCGGCAGCGCCGGGGCCCCGGTGGCGGTCCCGTATGAGGAGGGCGCGGGCGACGCGGCGACGACGCCGACCGTCAGGCCCCCGGCGAGGAGGGCGCCGATCGCGAGGACCGCCGCGAGGGCCACCTGAAGGGTTCCCCGGCGACGGCGAAGGGCCGAGAACATCGCAAGAGAACGGCGGCGCGACGCGGAAATAGCTTCCTCTCGGCCCCCGCGGGACCGGTTAGCTGCGAATCGGGACGGTGTAGCCGGCCGGCAGGTGCCAGGTGCCCTCGGCACCGAACGGGTCGGGCCTCGGGGTCGGGGCGTCCCCGCGCTTGGACGCCAGATAGGCATCGATCGCTTCGGCGGCCTGGGTGGCGCTCCCCATGGCGTACACGACCGAGCGACCTCCCGCAGAGAAGACGCCCGGAACCCCGGTCTCGAAACCGGATTTCCGGCCTTCGGGCCACCCCTGGCTCGTGATCTTCAGGTCCAGTTCGTCCCCGATCCCCTCCAGGTCGGCCTTCTGGCCGACGGCCACGATCACCGTGTCGCACGGGATCGTCTCCTCCGAGCCGGCGACCGGGACCGGGCTCCGCCGTCCGCCCGCGTCCGCAGGTCCGAGCTCGATCGACTGTACCACGATCCCTTCCACGCGGTCCGTTCCCAGGATCCGGACCGGCGACCTCTGGAAGAGGAACCGAATCCCCTCGTGCTCGGCGCCCGCTACTTCCTCTGGGTCGGCGGGCATTTCCTGCCGACCCCGGCGGTACACCAGGGTCACGCGCCCCCCGTTCGATTTGCGAAGCGCGCTCCGCACGGAATCCATGGCTACGTCTCCGCCGCCCACGACGACGATCTCCTTGCCCACAGTGACCGGTACGTCGTGGTTGATCTCCTTGAGGAAGTGCAGCGCGGGGATGACCCCCGGCAACTGCTCGCCGGGGACCCCAAGCGTCCGGTGGGTCGATGTGCCGATGGCCAGGAATACCGCGTCGTACCCATCCTTGAGGAGCGCGTCGAGCGGCAGGTCACGCCCGACCTTGGTGTGGGTGACGAAGGTCACGTCCAGGTCACGGAACCGGGCGCGGTCGGTCTCGACATCGGCGTTGGTCATCCGGTACGCCGGGATCGTCTGCATCAGGCCGCCGAGGCGGTCCTCGGCCTCGTAGACCGTCACCCCATACCCGCGGACGCCCAGCTCCCACGCGGCCATCATCCCCGCGGGACCCCCTCCGACCACGGCCACCCGCTGGTTCTTCGGCTTGGACGGAACGTAGACGAGGTCGCTTTTCCCGTAGTCGAGGGCGACCCGCTTCAGGTGCCGGATCGCGATCGGGACCCCCTTCTTCTTCACGACACAGGCGTCCTCGCAGTAGTGATAGCACACCTTGCAGAGGGACGTGGAGAGAGGGTCTTCCTTGAGGGTGACCTTCGCTGCGCCGTCGAAATCCTCGATGGCGATCAACCGGATGTACTCCCGGGCATCCTGCGAGATCGGGCACGCTTCCACGCACCAGGGTCGCCGACACTGGATGCAGCGCTTGGCCTCGAGGATCGCGTCCTCCTTCGAGTACGCGTGGAGGACCTCGCGAAAGTCGGTCGTGCGCTCCGCTACAGGTTCCTCGACGATCGGCACCCGCACCGGGTTCAGCTTCGGTGGGGTCTTGGGGGGGGCGACAGCGTCCGGAGCCATGGCTCTACCCGCAGAGAGCCCGCGCGGGCGATAATACACTTGCCCGCCCCGCGAAGGGCGGGCTCGGCCGAACGGTCACGAATCCGCTCCGGGACCGCAAGTTATAGGGGAAGCGCGGCGTCCTCCGTACGGTCCGGAGAAGGTCGGATGGTCCTCGACTCGCTCGGCAAGTCGCTCCGCGGCGTGCTGCAGAAAATCGCCCGCGGCTCGACGGTCGACGCCGCGCTCCTGTCCGAGGTCGTCCGGGACATCCAACGGGCGCTGCTCCAGGCGGATGTCAATGTGCAGCTCGCGCTGGACCTCACCCAGCGGGTTCGGCGTCG
Source organism: Thermoplasmata archaeon (assembly GCA_035504595.1). Lineage (GTDB taxonomy): Archaea > Thermoplasmatota > Thermoplasmata > Lutacidiplasmatales > UBA184 > Lutacidiplasma. Next base: position 139,097 of record DATJRQ010000016.1, read on the forward strand.
CGCGACGGAAGAGAAGCCGCCTGCCGGGGCGAGCCTCCGCGATTTCCTGGTCCGGATCATCTACGAGGAGATCCGCGGCATCCTGGGTAAGGACCGCGAGTTCGAACTGAAACCGAAGAAGATCCTCCTGGCCGGACTGTTCGGCCAGGGGAAGACGACCTCCGCGGCGAAGCTGGCGCGCTACTTCCAGAAGAAGGGGGTGCGCGTCGGGCTCGTCGCCGCGGACGTTCACCGCCCAGCGGCGATCGACCAGCTCGAGCAGCTTTCGAAGAAGGTGGGGGCCGAGTTCTACGCGAACCGGGGCGAGAAACGCGCCGAGGTGATCGTGAAGGAGGCCCTCGCAAAATTCCCGCCGCACCTGGCGATCATCGTCGACACGGCGGGCCGCAGTGGGATCGACGCGGAGCTGATCGAGGAGCTGAAGCGAGTGCGAGCGGCCCTCCAGCCCGACGAGACGATCCTCGTCCTCGACGCGGCGATGGGGCAAAGCGCGGGCCGGAGCGCGGAAGCGTTCCACAAGTCGGTCGGTCTTACCGGCGTGATCCTCACCAAGCTCGACGGGTCCGCCAAGGGTGGAGGCGCGCTCTCCGCCGTCGCCGTGAGCGGCGCCCCGATCCTGTTCATCGGGACCGGCGAGCATCTGGACGAGCTCGAACGGTTCGAGCCGACCCGCTTCGTTTCGCGCCTCCTGGGCATGGGGGACATCCAGACCCTGCTCGAGCGGTTCGAGGAGCTCTCGAACAAGGAAGCCGCCGAGACGGCCGCGAAGAACCTCATGGGGGGCCGGTTCACGCTGCGCGACATGCGCACCCAGCTCGCCTCCCTGGGGGAGATGGGCTCGTTCTCCAAGCTGATGTCGATGGTGCCCGGCCTGGGCACGGCGAAGGTCGACGAGAAGCAGCTCGACGCGACCCAGGTGCGCCTGCAGCGCTTCCGGGCGATCCTCGACTCGATGACCGGAGAAGAGCTCGACGACCCGCAGCTCCTCAAGGCGGACCGGATCCACCGGATCGCCCGCGGGAGCGGCCAGCGCACCCAGGATGTCCGAGCCCTGCTGAAGCACTACGAGGCGACCCGCAAGGCGGCGCACGGCATGGTATCGAACCGCCGGCTCCGCCGCCAGATCGAAAAGCAGCTCGGCGCCGGCACCGCGCCCGCGGAGTGAGGCGACCGCCCGCTCGATGGCCGGCGCGAGCTATCCCGAAGCGTTTGTCGGGCTACTGCTCGTTTTTTTCCTCCCGGGCTATACGATCGTCAAGGCGACGTTCCCGGAGTGGCGGATCCGCGGCCGAGCGGCGTACCTTCGATTCCTCGAGATCGTGACCCTCGCCCTCGTGCTGAGCGTCGTGCTCACTGTGCTGGTCGGCTCGTTGTTGCTGCTGACCCCCGCGGGGTTCCAGGCGTACTGGACCGACCCCGTGCTCGAGGTCGTGCTCGCCGCGGTGGCGTTCCTGGCGCTTCTGGTGGGGTGGCTCCGCGGCGCGTACCGGCGGGAGCCCCCCCCCGCGCCCGAGCCGAGCGCCGACGACTCCGAAGAGGGGGCGTGGGAGCTGTCCCGCGAGCTCGAGGCGATCGGCCGCGAAGAGCGACGGCTTCGGCACGTGCTCCGGGTCGGGAGCCACGACGACAACGAGACCGCTCGTTTGAACGCCGAGCTCGCGCGTCTCGAGAGCCGGCGCGACGAGCTGCGGCGGGAGCGGGAGGCAGAGTATGCCTCGTAGCGAGATGCCCCGGGGCGCGCACAAGATGGTCCTGGTGATCCGTCGCGAGCTTCGGCTGTCGCCGGGAAAGGCCGCGGTCCAGGTGGCTCATGCGGCGGTGATGCTCACCCGTGCCGCCGAGCGTCGGGACCCCGCCACGTTGGAGGCCTGGCTCGCGGAAGGCCAGATGAAGATCGCCCTCGGCGTCCCGACGCTCTCCGACCTCGAAGCGCTCGAGCGCGCCGCGCGGGCCCGCAAGATCCCGACCATCTGGGTCGAGGACGCGGGCTTCACCGAGGTCCCGCCGGGGACGCGGACGTGCCTGGGGCTGGGTCCGGCCTCCGCGTCGGACATCGACGCGGTGACCGGAGACCTTTCGCTCCTCTAGCGGGCCCACCGTCTCTCCCGAGCTCGGGCCACTCCCGAGCTCGAGAGGGGAGAAAAGGGAAGGAAGGGGTTGGTCCCGGGAGCTCGCTCTCGACCTAGGTCGGCGGCGGGTTCGACGAGCTATCCGTCGACTCCGTCATGGTGCTGGAGTCCGAGGTGGACTGCCAGCTCTGCGGCGGGTTACTGGTGGGCGGCTTGCGGCGGGCGAAGTACAGCGTGGTGATCAGGAAGATCACCGCGAGCGCCACGAACAGCCCGATCAAGGCGTACGCCAGGTTGGAGAGGCTCGAGTTGTTGTTGTTGCCGACGATGACCTGGTTCGCCGCCACCTTCAGCGAGACGCCGGCCGCCCCGCCGTTCACCGAGAACGACCCGCCCGAGGGTGTGGCCGTGTAGCCCGTGGGTACGGCCACCGCGTACGTGTACGTCCCGTTCGGCAGCGTGAAGCTCACCGACCCGCTCGTCACCGTCGAGTTCAGCGCGCCCGCATACACCGTCCACGAGTCGCCCGAGGGGAGGCCCGACTGGCTGAACGTTACCGTGTAGGTCGACACAGTCGGCGTGAACACCAGGATGGCGAACCCGGGGGCGGCGCTGACGACGAGCGTGCCGGAAGGAGCGGAGAACCCCGCCGCAGCGCTCACGACGTACGTCGCCGTGCCGTTCGGCAGGTTGATGCTCAGCTGGTCCGACAGCGACGGGACCTCCGAGTAACCAGTCGCGGTCGTGCCGGGGTAGGTGAACGTCGCGTTCACCGACCAGCTCGTAGCCGCTGGCAGCCCGACCTCGTAGAACGCCTGGGCGTACGTCACCATCGCGAACCGGATCAACGCGCTCCCTCCGGAGCCCGTCGTCGTCACGTTACCGGAACCCGAGGTGCCCTCGGTGTACCATCCCTGCAGCGGGATCGCCGAGTAGTTGTACAGCGTGCTCGCGGAGACGTTGAACGTCACCGTCGAGGTCGTGCTCGGCACCGTGAACCCGCTGCTCGTGCCCGACTGACCCGCCGGGTACGCCGCGTTCGGTCCCGCCGCGATCACCGTCGCTCCCCACGCGACCCCCGAGCCCGGCGGGAAGCCGTGCTCGCTGATCGTCAGGGTCACCGGCGATGCCGTGAACGGCAGGACCACCGTCTGGTTCGCGGCCCCTACCGTGACCTCCCCCACCGGGGAGATCGGCGTCAGGCTCGACGTCGTGTACACCGAGAAGAAGTACGTGCTTCCCCCCGGCTCCCAGAACACGATCTGACTCGTGCTCCCGGTCGACGTGTTGGTCGCGTTGTACCCTCCGAGGTTGATCCACCACGCCGCCCCCGACGATACTCCGGTCGCCAGGAAGGTGACCGAGTACGTCGTGAACGAGATCCCCGCGTAGGAGACCAGCGCCGTCGCCGTCGCGCCCGCCGACACCGGCACCGCCGCGGTCGCTCCCGAGCTGATCGTGTATCCGATCGACGGGAGGGCCACGTAGGTGTACGTCGCCGG
>DATJRQ010000017.1:0-25502 GCA_035504595.1 Thermoplasmata archaeon
AAGCTCGAGGTGGAACGTGGCTGAGCCCGCCCGGACCGCACGGCCGCTCGTCATCGGCCTCGGGAACGACGACCGGTCGGACGACGGGGTGGGGCTCGACGTCGCGCGCGCCCTCCAGCGCCGGCCGTGGATCGCGGCGGACGTGGTCGAGGGGCCCGGGGACCTGACCCGACTGCTCGACGAGTTCCCTCGGCGCTCGCGGATGATCCTGATCGACGCGGTGCGCTCGGGCGCGCCCCCGGGAACGGTGCATCGGTGGAGCCGGGAGGCGGCGGTGGGACTGCCCGCGGGCACGTCGATCTCCACGCACGGCCTCGACGTGCCGGCCCTCCTTCGACTGGCGGAGGGGCTTGGGCGGACCCCGAGCGAGCTCACGCTCTTCGGTATCGAGGCGGAGGACATGACCCCCGGTCGGAACCGCAGCGAGCCCGTGCGCGCCGCCGTTCGCGTCGTGTGCGACCGCATCGAAGCGGAGATCGGCGGGGCGCATCGCCCACCGCGCCGCGCGCCCGGGGGGCAGAAGAGCCATGCATGAGGAGGCACTGCTCCGGGACCTCCGGAGGCAACTGGTGATGCTCGCCGAACGAGAACACGCCGCGCGGATCTCCCGAGCGGAGGTATGGCTGGGCGCCTTATCCGATGTCCGGGAGGAGCAGTTGCGCTCGGCGTGGCCCCTCCTGGTCGCCGGCACGCCGGCGGAGGGCGCGACGCTCGACGTCCGGACCTCCGAAGAGTCGAGCGACCCGCGCGCCCAGTCCGTGATCCTTCGGTCGATCTCGGTGGGAGGCGGGTAAGATGTGCCTCGCGATCCCCGGCCGCATCCGCGCGATCTCGGTCGACGCGGACGGACTCCGCTCGGCAACGGTCGACTATCCCGGGGTGTCGAAGTCGGTCAGCCTGCTCTATCTTCCCGAGGCGAAGGTCGGGGACTCGGTCCTCGTCCAGGCCGGTTTCGCCCTGCGTCGCCTGACCGAGGAGCAGGCGGCCGAGGTGCTCGAGGCGCTCACTTCGCCGGCCGCGGCGGCCCTCGTTGCCCCGACTCCATCGCCCGGAGGCGCCCGATGAACGCGCGGGGAGATCGTCGGGGGCTGGTGGTCGGTCTCGCCCTGGTGCTCACCACGGCCGTGGTGAGCGGCGTCTCGACGTTCGTGAACATCTACGCGGTCGCCGGCACCAACTCGGACGCCTTCGTGACCGTCCGCAATCTCGCGGTCGCGGCGATGCTCCTCCCGATCGCCCTGGCCGCGGCGGTGATCCGCCCGAGCTCCACGCCCCTTCGTCGTACCGACTGGGCGCGCTTGGTCGCGATCGGCCTCATCGGAGGCGCGGTCCCGTTCCTCCTCTTCTTCCGCGGCGTCGAGCTCGCGACCGCCGAGGGCGGCGCGACTACGGCGTCGTTCTTCTATCGAACGCTGTTCCTCTTCGCGACGGTCTTTGCATGGTTCTTCCTCAAGGAACGATTCCGCTGGCCGGTCGTGTTCGGCGCGATCCTGCTGCTCGGCGGTTGCTACCTGCTGCTCTCGCTCACCTCCGTCGTGCTGACCGACGGCACGCTGTACGTCCTCGCCGCGACGGTCCTGTGGGCGGGTGAGTACACGCTGTCCAAGCGGACGCTGCGGGACCTTCCCTCCTCGACGGTCGGGCTCGGCCGCATGGGGTTCGGTGCGATGTTCCTCGCGGCGTACCTGGCGTTCACGGCCCAATGGGGCGCGGTCGGCCACTTTTCCGGCGCCCAATGGAGCTGGGTCGCGATCAGCGCCGTCCTGCTGACGGCGTTCGTCGCGACGTGGTACGCCGGGCTCGCCCGCGTGGACCTGAGCGTCGGCGCCGCCGTCCTCGTGCTGGGGTACCCGGTCACCTGGCTGCTCTCGGTCGGCATGCGCGGCGAGGCGGTCGTGTGGACACCGGCGCTCGGCACGCTCGCGATCACCGCGGGGGTGCTCGCGATGATCGTCGCCTCGTGGCGGTCCGGCGTGGCCCGACCGTCCGGGTGGGGTCGACCCGACGCCCCGTCCCCCCCGGCGTGAGATGGACGGTTTCGAGCTCGCGGCACGGTTCAGCATCGTCACGAACCGACGGAGCTACTGCGGGCCGGCCGACGCCGAGCCGGCCCTGTACCGGGCGATCACCGAGGGGACGGGCCAGTCCGAGGTGGAGCGGATGCTCTCCCAGTTCGAAGCGCTCTACCCGTATCTCGAGGCGATCGCGGCGAAGCACGGGCTTCGACCGTTCGACCGGGCGGTCGTCGAGGCGTACTGGGTCGGCAACTCGCTCCTAGATGCCTTCGGAAGGGACGACTTCGTCTCGATCCTAGAGTCGCTCGCGCGCCGGGGGCTGCCCGCCTTCGTCGCGCGCGAGCTCGCGGCGGCGCTTCCCGACCACCCGATCCCTCACCACCTGTTCCACGTCGGCTATGTCGGCGTCGGGGCCGTCACCGGACACGTCAAGACGACGCTCCCGAACATGGAGTCGTGTCGGCCTGCCACCGCCGAGGTGACGAGCATCGGCCGGGACCGTCTCGAGGTGCGGGGGCCGGTCCTCGAGCTCCGGGACGGCTCCCTCGGTCTGGGGGGCGTGCGCGACCGGTCGGTGACGTACGACCCGCGGGCCCTGCCGGGGCTGGCGGTCGGGGACCGCGTCGCCGTCCACTGGGATTGGGCGGCGGTCCGCCTGACGACCGAGATGGATCGCGCGCTGACCGCCTACTCCGAGCGGGCGCTCGCCGCCATCCGGTCGGCCCGTCGCGCCGCACCGACCTAGGAGCCGAGACGGTTAGGGCCCCCGCTCGGCCGTGAGGCCACCGCGTGCGGCGGGTCGGGCCGTTCCAGCAGGACGAGGCCGACCAGGACGAGCACGAGCCCGGCGACCTCGGGGGCGCGGAAGCTCTCGCCGAAGACGACCACGCCGAGCGCGAGCGCCACTACCGGGTTCAGGAACGTCACCAGGTTCGCCCCGACCGGTCCGGCGTCGCGGACCAGGCGGAAGAACAACGTGTAGCCGATCACGAGAGAGACGAACCCCATGTACGCGATCGAAAGGAGGACCGGCGCGACCGCCGGAAGGGCGAACGGGGCCGCCAGGACGGCCATCGTCACGAGCCCGGCGGCGGCGGCGCCCGTGAACTGGGCCGCCTGCCCCCACCGACCCTCGCCGTGCGGCCGCCGAACGGAGATCAGCACCGCCCCGACGCCCTGGCACGTAGCGCCGAGCGCGAACGCGACCAGCCCCCACGGATTCGTGACCGGCCCGCCGCTCCCCGCCGCGAGCGAGAGGACGAGGACGCCCGAGAGCCCCATGGCGAGCGCGCCGAGCCGCAGCGCGCTCGGACGGGGGCCGTGGCGGGCAGCCAGGAGGACGAGCAGGCTGATCGCCGGCGACGTGGCGTACACGATCGACGCGGCGCCGCCGGTCGCGAATTGTTCCCCCCAGAAGAGCGGCAGGTTGATCCCGCCGATCATCAGGGCGCCCAGGCCCATCGACTCGAGGAGCGAGCGAACACCGGGCCAAGGGGCGCGGACAGCCCCGGCGACCCCGAGGGCGGTTCCGCTGGCGAGCAGGAAGTCGACGGTGACGAGCGCGAACGGGTTCGCGCCGGCATCGACACCGAGCTTCGTGATCGGAAAGAGGGCCCCCCAGAGCACCCCCAGCAGGAGGAGGACCGAGAGCGGGCCCCCCCGGGAAGCGGCCCGGACCCCAGAGGCTTCGGGCATGAGAAACCGGACCCTCGCTTCGTGAGTGGGTTCCTGCGTGAATCCGAGTGGGCCGCGGTCCGGGCCCTTCACGCGTCCCCGAACGGGTCCACGGGAGCCCGTGGCGCGCGCTTCGGCTGCGGACGCAGCGTGCCGCGTCGACGCTCGGCGGCGGAGACGGAGGCCGCCATGAGGTCGACCCGGGTCACGATCCCGAGGAGCCGCCCGAGGTCATCGACCACCGGTAGCCGGTGGATCTTTTGGAGGAACATCGTCCGGGCCGCGTCCCTCGCGCTCGCCGTGGGGGCGATCGTCAACGCGGGGCTCGTCATCGCGTCCCGAACGTAGGCGTTCTCGAGTCGACGACGGCACAGGTCGAGCAGGGACGGGCCGCGCTTCGGGGCGGACTCGAACAAAAGGTCGAGAAGACCGCGGGGACTGGAAATGCCCGAGGAAAGGTCCAGCTTCCGGATCAGGTCTTTCTCGCTGAGCACGCCGACGACGCGACCGTCGGCTCCCAGCACGGGCAGTCCGGAGATATGGAGCTCCCGCATGAGCCGGCCGGCCTCGTCCAGCCGGACCTCGGGCCGGGTCGCGGCCACCTCGTGGGTCATCACTTCGGAGACGTACACCGTCCGCTCCATTCGGTTCCCTCCGCCCCACGAGTCGCCCCGGAACGGATAGAGAGGTGGTCAACTCCACTCGACGGCGCCGAACTACACGACCCCTTGGGGGACCCCGGAGGCGTCGATGCCGATGTGGAAGGCCCGGGGGTCCCGGGGCAGTCCGGGCATCGTCTGGATATCCCCCAGGAGGGGAACGATGTATCCCGCGCCGGCGGCGCGGACGAATCGGCGGACCTGGACCCGGAAGCCGCGGGGCCGGCCCAGCTTCTTCGGGTCGTCGCTGAGCGAGAGCGGGGTCTTCGCCAAGCACACGGGCACGGCGTCCCCGTCCGGGACATCGCCTCGGGCGACCTCGGCGCGCGCCTCGTCCGACAGGTCGGCCCCCTCGCCGCCGTACATGGTGCGGACGACGATGTCGATTTTCTCCGCGAGGGACTGCGAGGGTCGGTAGATCGGTTTCGCCCGCTGGCCGCGATGGAGCGCTTCGACGACCGCCTCGGCGATGCCGACCCCTCCGAGGGCACCGTCCGAGAAACCGTTCGCGTCCTCGACCCGCACCGAGAGCCCGGTGCAGAACGACTTCACCTCGGTCCGTTCGCCGGAGATGTCCCCCGGGAACCGATTGAGGGCGATGACCGGGTCGAGACCGAGGGCGCGGACGTTGGCGACGTGCTGCTCGAGGTTCTCGAGTCCCGGGCCGAGGGAGCCCGCGCCGACCAGTCCCGGGGCGTGCGCGTGAATACTCGGGAGGCTCGCGACGATCACGGCCGCCGACGGGCTGACATCCCCGAGCGGGGCGACAAGGTCGACGAATTTCTCCGCTCCCAGGTCGGTGGCGAAACCGGCCTCGACGAGCGCAACGTCCGAGAGCTGTTGAGCCACGTGAAGCGACGTGAGGGTCGTGGTCCCGTAGGAGAGGTTGCCGAACGGGCCGCCGTGCACGAGCACGGGGGAGCCGTCCGAGGTCTGGAGGAGGTTCGGGAGCCGAGCGCGGCGCAGCAGAGCGGCCATGGCCCCACTCGCGTGAAGGTCCGATGCGCAGACCGGAGCGCCGGAGCGGGTCCGGCCGACCACGATCCGACCGAGCCGTGCCTCGAGCTCCTCCGGTCCGGTCGCGAGCCCGAGGATCGCCGTGATCTCCGAGGCCGGGGTGATCACGAACGACGATCGACGCACCGGGCCGTTGCCGGTGCCTCGGCCGATCTCGATGTCGCGGAGCGCTCGGTCCTCGAGGTCGAGGGCCCGCGGCCAGACGATCGACTCCGGATCGATCCCCAGCGTGTTGCCGTGGTGCAGGTGATTGTCGATGAGCGATGCGAGCAGATTGTGAGCGGACGTGACCGCGTCGAGGTCTCCCGTCATGCCGAGATTCACCTCGACGAGCGGCTCGACCGTCGCGCGACCGCCACCCGCGCCGCCGCCCTTGATCCCGAAGACGGGCCCGAGCGACGGTTGCCGCAGGCAGGCGATCGCCCGGACGCCCCGACGCGTCAGCGCGGAGGCGATCGTGAGAGTGGTGACGGTCTTGCCGACCCCCCCGGCGGAGGGCGTCATGCCGGTGATCAGCACGATCTGTCCCGGGGGTCGGCCCACGCGCGGGGCAAGTCGCGAGGGGTCGACCTTGGCCGCCCACCGGCCGTACGGCTCCCAGGCTTCGGAGGGAATGACGAGACCCGTCGCGATCTCCTCGATCGACTTCACAGCGCCCACCGCACACTCCGGGGCGGGATTAAGCGCCTCGTCAGGCGCGCTTGACTCGGCCGGGTCGCCGGATCGTCCGGTCGGGTTGAAGAGAGCGCCTTCCCTGCCGATGTCGAACCTTCCCCGTGCGGCTTACCGGAGTCCCCCTCCATCTTGCCGAGTATCCGGCCCGGACCCGCACGAACCCCCAGTTCACTGCGTTCGACCTCGGCCCCTTGGACCGATTCTTCCTGCCCACGGCCATGGCGGGTCTCTGGGACGAGCCGCCGCTTCGGACTCGGTCGTTCCTCGAGGACGACCATCGCGGGGCGGTCTCGCCGGACCCGATCGCGACGATCGACGGAACGGCGTTCCATCTCTCGGTAAAGGGGATCGGTTCGACGACCGACCCGTTCCGATCGATGCCCCTCGAAGCGGACGCGGTCGTCGCGCTCGCCGGCGACCGCGAGGTCCGGGAGCGCCTGCAGCGCCCGTCGGGACCTGCGCTTCCGGGCGACGTCCCGCGCTGGATCACCGGTGAGGTGTGGCTCCGGGGGTCTCCCTACGGCGGGCAAGGTCTCGACCATGCCCGCATCGCACTCGCCGTCTCCGAGCGTGCCGACCTCACGTCGATCGCCGGCTTTCGCATCGCCCCGGTCGTGAAAGTCGCCCAGATCCCGGCTCCGCTCGAGGAACGGATCCGATCGATCCACTGGTTTCGACGGTTCCGCGGGCCGATCGTCCAGGAGATCCGGCTCGTACCATCCAACGTACGGATCTACTTTCACGCTCGCAGTACGGTCGGAACCGGCGTACGGGACGTGTTCGACCAGTTCGGGGTTGACTCCGGCGCAAAGGCGCTCCGGTTCGAGACCGCGTTCCTGCGGTCAACGATCCCCTTGCTCACCCTGTTCGCGCGTACGCTTCGTCTCGACGCGGCCGACCATCGCTACTACGGGCTCGACTTCCACGACGTGTGGCTCGACAAGGATGCGGTCCTCGCCCCGGACGGCACGGTGTACTTCGTCGACCTGGAAGGCGTCGAGGAAGAAGCGGTGGACCGCGAGCGGGTCGTGGAGAAGATCGAGGACCAAGTGTACCGCTCGCTGTACGAGTTCCTGTTCGCGTACGAGCAGATCGACGGGGAACGGGTGCGCCGCTTCGGTGGGGCCGCCGCGCGCAAGGACCAGTTCGGTTCGCTGCTCGCGACAGCGCTCGCCGACGACCCGTTCGTTCGGCTCCGGTCGTCGCCCCGTGAGCTCGCGCTCGAAATACGGAACCCTCTCGGCGACGAGGGCCTTTATACGGCGTTCCCCCTCGTGGACCGCTCGTGACGAATTGTAGCCAAGTGGCGGCGTTCCTCCAGGGCGTGGTGAGTCGGTCGGTCGTCGTTCCCCTCCCCGACGCGGACGTGACCGTGCTCCAGCAGTTCGGGTTGGTCGATGTACTGACCCCCGACCAACGGACGCAACTCGAACAGGAGGTCGGCCAACTTCAGGCGGCGCAACAGGCCATCGAGGAGGAAGAAGCGCGCCGTCAGCAGCAGGCCGCCGTCATCGACGATGACACCCGGCGTACGCACTCGATCCTGTTCCATCTGCAGGGCGTCGACGCCGAAGAAGCGACGGTCGACCGCCTCAATTCGGAGCAGGAGGCGCTTCAGGCGCTGGAGGCCGACCTCGCCAAGCGCCAGGCGGACTTCCAATCGCTGCTCGTCAAGAAGGCCGAGCTCGACGTGATGAGCCCGTACGACGGACGGTTCATTGCGGCGACCACCGCGGGCCGGGTCGCGCTCCGAGACCTGTCCGTCGCGCTCTACCGGGCCAGCGACCAGGATTTCGCGGCATACTGGAATCAGGCGAAGGCGATCGACGCCGAGCTCGCGTCGATCTCCCAGCAAGCCGCCGGGGTGGTGCTCGGGCTCGCCGAGTCGCTGCCGAACGTGGACCCCTCGTACCTGTGGGCCGTTGGGATCGGTCTCGCGAAACAGTCCGCCTCGGCGGCCAGCCCAGCCCCCCAGTTCGTGGAGGCGTACCAGGCCGTCGGGCCCCTCACGAACAACGTCGAGAACCGGCTCCTCGCGGCGGAGGTGGTCGCGAGCCTCAGCGCGCCCATCGCGAACTCTGTTGCGGAGCTTTCGGGTCTCGTCCGAGCGGTCGGATCGATGGGCGTACCCCCCGAGTCCGCCGCGGGCGTCGCCGCGATCCTCCTGTCGGGGCGCCGGGGGGACGGGACGTACGCGACCGACCCCCTCGGGCAGTTCCTCCGGGTGACGCCGTCGTACGAGTCCGCGGCGCTGCTCGCCATCGTGAACCAGCCGTACGACGCCCTCGTGAATGGGTTCGCTCAGCTGAAGCAGCTGTTCGCCTCGTGGGGATATTCCATCAGCGAGGACACGGAACTTTCCTCCGCGTACCTCACCCTCTCGAACCTGCCGGCGGGGACGGTCGCCACGAAGATGGCGATCCTCGCCCGAGGCGTCGGGGCGTATCTCGAATACCCGCTCGTCGCGGCCGCGGTCCTCGCGTCCATCCCCGTCCTCGAGGCGAACGAGACCCTGAACCTCCTCGAGAAGGCGTATGAGATCCTTGGGCAGCGGACCGGGGCGATGTCCCAGGCCGAGCTCATCACGTTGGCCGTTCGTCTCATTCACGGCGTCCAGGTCCGGAGCGTGAACGAGATCGATGCGACGCAGAAGGTGGCGGCCGCCCCGAACTACCCGACCTTCCGTTACTACGGCTACGGGCCGATGATCTGGGTGCCGATGTACGTCGCCCACGGGGCGTATTTCTCGACGTTCAGCGCGATCGGCGGGGCCCATCCGGGACACATCCATGCGGTCGGCGGAGGCGGGGGGGGCGGAGGGTTCGGTGGATGAACCGAACCGCGTTCGCTCTCCTGGCGCCACTGGTCGCGCTCCTCCTCCTTCCCTCCCTCGCGCTCGGGGCAGGGGCCGGTCACTACCTGCCGCAGGCGGGCGATCGGTTCTCGTACGCCGAGACGGTGTTCGTGACGAACGGTCAGGGGAACTACTCCGGCTACACGGACTCCGGATACTACAACGGGTCGATCGACGTCGCGAGCGTGGCGCCCAACGGGACCGCCACCACGTCGTACGCGGCGTCCGGGACGTACGAGAACAGCCTGGGCACCCACTATCCCTGGTCGGAGAGTGGCACGTTCGGCTTCTCGGGTACAAGCTTCCTGTACACGTCCGGAACCGACAATCAGACGGGGTACGTCGACCCGACGGTCTGGTTCTTCATGAACGCGAGCCTTCCGACCGGCGGGACCTTCGAGTCGCTCAACACGCCGATGACGGTCGTCTCCACGAGCGCCACGGTCGCGCTCGCGGCCAGCTCGACCGGCTACGTGGTGACGATCTTCGCCGAGGGGAACGGCACCTACGAGCGGGACGACAGCTACGGGCAGTTCACCGCGAACTACAACTGGAAAGAGTACTTTGATCCCCACACCGGCTACCTCGTCGCGTACGTCTACACGGAGCGCGACTCGGACACCGCCGGCGACGGCTTCACCTATACCGACACGATCACCGACACCTCGACCTCGTTCGCTCTCACGCCCGGGTCGGCCCCACCGTCCGGTTCCGGGGGATCCTCCAACTCCGACCTCCTCGTGATCGCCCTCGTGGGGGTCGTCGTGATCGTCGTCGTGGTGGTCGTGATCGCCCTCGCGCGCCGGCGGCCGTCGCGGACTCCGATCCCCCGGCATCCGACCGCGCCCCGCCCCGACACGATGCCGTCGTACGGTCCGCCGCCGCCCGTCCAGCTCGTCCCGGGGGGCCAGCCGGCGATCCAGCAGGTCGTGATCCGAGAGACCGTGAAGGTCCCGTGCCGATACTGCGGCACTCTCATGGATTCGACGGCGACGGTCTGTCCCCAGTGCGGAGCGCCGCGGACCTAGCCGATCACGAGCGCTCGCGTCGGCGGCCCGGGAAGTGGAACATGGAGGCCACCCGCGCCATCCCGGCACGTTCCGCGGCCCGTCGCGACGCCGCATTCCCGTCGTAGATCTCACTGACCACGAGCTGCGCGCCCGTCCGACGCAGCCACATCATCCGGGCGGTGAGCAGGTCGGTACCGATGCCGAGCCCTCGATACCGCGGGTGGACCACGAAAGAGTGCCCGCGGGCCGACGCACCCACGCGCGACAGCCAGCTGACCCCGACGACGCGCCGGTCGATCTCGCAGAGGAATCCGGTCTCCTCCGGACGGGGGAGGGAAGCGATCCAGGGGTCGACGCCCGCCCCGAGCTCCGCGCGCATCAGCGCACGGACCCCCGGCAAGTCCTCCGGGCGCGCCATCCGAACGGGGTTCCTCATCGGCTCGCCGGGCGTCCCATCGCGAAGGTCGGCGGCAAAAATCTCGACCGGGGTCCCACCACTTCGCCACGGTTCCTCGAGGTAGATCCCTCCGGCGTCTGCCCGCTCGAGGAACCGGTCGGCCACCCGACGCTGTCGCGTGAAGCCGGAAGCGACCCCCTCGCTCGAGCCCGCGAGCAGGAGGCCCCGTACCCGCCCTCCCTCTTCCACGACCTCGACGGTTCCTCCGGTGCGGATCGAATCCCGGGCGAACAGCGGCAGGAAGGGGTCGAACCATTCCGAGAGGGGCGACCAACGGAGTCGTTCGACCTCGCTCTCGCCCGCCAGGCGTCGCCCTACGGACCCGCCGGAATCGATCGGTGGCGGGTCGTTCGGGAGCGGCGCGACGCGCGGCGGCATCCGGTCGTCCGCCACTGCTTCGAGCGGGAACTCCGGGCGCGGGTCGAACGGGATCGGCGGGCCGGCGAACCGCGCCGGGGAGGCCGGGAGAAGGTCGCTCCACTCGCGGGTCGCGATCGCGGCGGCCATCCGCCGAGCCAGCCCGCCCGCTCGCATCGTCCCGAAGCCGTTGAACCCGCTCGCGACGAACAACTGCCGAGCGCCGGGGACCGGGCCAACGAGCGGGTAGCGATCGGGGGAGGCGACGCACAAACCGGCCCACGCGCCCTCGGCGCGCACCGAAGTGAGCCCGGCGCACAGCGCACCGGTCGCCGCGGTCGTTCGAGCCACGAACTCTGCGTCCGCCTCGGCCTGCCAGCGCGCGGGGTCTTCCTCCTCCCGCCCGGTGCCGTCCCCGACGAGCAGCCTCCCACGGAAGTCCGGTCGGGCGTACAGGTTCAGGTCGAGGTCGTGCAGCGTGGGAAAGACCGCCTGGAGCGGCGACGGCCGAAACCGGATCACCTGGGCCCGGAACGGGGCGAGAGGCAACGGTCGGCCGATAGCGGACAGCAGGCCCTTCGACCCGGCGCCCGCGGCGATGACCAGGGACTCCGCGTCGATCTTGGGGAGCGAACCGAGATGCCACGACCCGTCGCGGTCGACGGCCCGGTCGAGGGGGTGGGAGAGGGGGACAAGTCGCGCGCCCGCGCGCGCGCCGGCCCGGAGGTACGCGGCCCGTAACTCACCGGGCGCGGCGACCGAGTCGTCGGGTGTGACCAGCCCGAACCGCACGTCGCTCAGGTCCGCGAACGGGAGCGCGTCGGCCAGCTCGCTGGCGCTCGCTCGATGAGCATCGACCCGCTCGCTCGATAGCACCCGCTCGAGTCGCTCGAGCCAGCGAGCGCCCTCGCCCGTGCGGGCCACGCGGATCCCGCCCGTGCGGCGGACGGGGGAGGTCCCTTCGGTCTCCGCCAACCTCGTGTATTCGTCCTGCGTCTCGCGGACGATCGAGAGATCCCAGGGATCCCAACCCTGAACCGACAGGATCCCGGCACTGGTCGTCGTTCCGCTCGGCCCGTGGGCCGCGTCCCCAAGGTCGAGGACCGCCACCCGTCGATGAACATCGCGGGCCAAGTAGTAGGCGAGCGCGGAACCGAAGAGCCCACCGCCGAGGACGGCGACGTCGTATCGGTCTTCGAGCTCGCTCCGCGGCATCCGAAATGGTCGAAGGAGGCAACGGCAAGCGGCCCAAGAGGTACGAGCGCCGGAGGCGCCGAGGTACCCGGGGGCGCGGCCGCGACGGGGGGGTCCCCCGGACCCTGTGCGGGGGTCAGGCCGCGGGCACGAGCGAGTACGGCCCCTTCGGGTCCGGCCAGTCGAGTACCAGCGGTCGTTGCACGGGGCGGACGCCGACCAGCGCCGCGCGACCGTAGAGCATTTCGAGTCGCAGGAGGGTTTCGGCCATGGGGAGCAGCGCGGTCATGACCGGGTCCGTCGGCGGCCCGCCGAGGACCAAGTGGTAGCGGGCCAGTTTCGTGTAGTAGGCCACCACGGCCGGGATCGTGTCAGGGTCCAGCTGGACCCCGGCGGCCGCGATCGCGGCTTTCACCCCTTCCACGCGCGCGATGTACAGCGCCGGCGTCCCCTCGGGTCGGTCGCGTAGGAATCGGAATGCTTCGGGGAAGGCGGGACCGACCCCCGGGGAGATCGCCGTGCGCAGGTCCGTGCCGCCACCCTCGCCGACCGTGCGGGTGAGCGGTAACATGACGCTCCGAAGCTCGCCGAGGCCCCGATCGTCCCCGGCCGGGGAGACGATACGGAGACGCTCGCGGAGGAAGTCGTCCGGGATCGCCGGTTTGAGAACGCTGAGGAGCCGTGCGGGCCGTACTTCCGGGGCCGGCGCCCAGATCACGCGGCCCCCGCTCAGGATCACGTGGGCCATGATGGGAGCCGCCACGGCGATCGGGATCGGGTCCGGGATATGCGGAGAGATCGTGAACGCGGTCGTGCCGCCGTACCGGAGCCGTCCGAACGCTTCCGCGAACGCTGCGGAACCCGGCCAGATCGACTCGGCCGCCGGAGTCGGGTCGGGGTCGGTGCGACCGATGTGCGGGCGGAAGTCGGCGGGGAGAGGAGGAAGTGAGCGAAACCGGCCGTTCTCCAACGTGTACACCGACGGTGTCGGACCCCGAGTCGCGCCGCGGATCTTCGTGATCGAGCAGTGGTGGACGACCCCGGGGGGATACGGGTCGTCCCGAAACGAAAGCACCGCGTCGGCCGTGGAGGAAACGGTGGGCGCCAGTTTCGAGTCCATCGCGAGGACGATGTTCGCGGGAGTCGAGATCAGTTCCATCTGGAGTCCCGCTTGCTCGTTCGCCGGGGTCAACAGGTTGCGGATCTGGGACGGGGAGGAGGCGCGGGAGCGGAAGTACGCCTCCGAACCCCGGTCCCAGCTATCGATGAACACGGTGCCGATCGGGGGTCCGGCCACGTGGGCGGCCAACTCGGTGAGGATGCGCGTGGCGCTGCGCGGGGATTGCGGGTCGTGCGGGACGAAGGCGAGGAGCGGGGAGTGAGCCGGGTCCCTCTCGTCAGGGGGACTCGGGCCGGGCTCGCGCTGAGGATCGACGAGGAGCATCGGCGTAGGGGGAGCCTCGCCGCTCCCGGACGGCGCCAGCGCATGGTACGCCACGTAGGCCTTCGGGCCCGGGACCCGTTCGACCAGGGAGCGGAGGAACGTACTCTTCCCCGAGCCCGCGTCCCCCTCGACGAGCAGGAACCGGGGACCCGGGAACAGGAACCGGGTGACGAAGTCGAGCATCTCGCCGAGGTCGGGCGACTTGGACTCGGGTGCGTCGACTCGCGCCGGATCTTCAGGCAACATTGTCGGCTCCGTCCTCGATTCCCGATGCATCCGGCCCCGACAAGAAACCTCCGGGCTCGTCGATTACCTTAGGGAATAGAGAACACCACACGTTGTCCTTCTCCCGTGGACCCCCATCGGGTGCTCACTTCGGCGAACGGGTGGACGACGGTGTCGAGCCGGAACCGCGCGCTGACCGTGGCCGCGAACACGTCGCGCAGCGATTCTTGAATGTCGTCCGGCGACGAGCTTCCGATACCACTCCCGAGGATCTCGAGGCAGGAACTTCGAAGCACGACGGACTCGAGCGGAATCGAAGGGCCGGCGATCGCCCCGATCTGCACGTACCGAACCGTTGCCGTTCCCCGGGGTGCGTCCGGCCCCCCGACGCCTGCGATCAGAGGCACGGCGGTGGGACCCCACAAGTAGTCGAGCACGACACCGACCTGGAACTCCCGCGCGGCGTTCCGGACCGCGGCCCGGATCGCGTCCGCGGGCTGGTCCAGCGGGATCGTTCGGTCGGCCCCGTACCCCCCGAGCTCGGCGAGTTTCTCTCGGTTGCGAGCCAGCGCGATGACCGCGCGCGCCCCGAGGTGCTTTGCGATCTGGATCGCCATGAGCCCCGCGGCGCCGGTCGCTCCGTGCACCATCACCGATTCCCCCGGTTGGATGCGGGCTCGATGTACGAGCGGGTTCCAGCACGAGAGCCCCGGGATCGCGACGGCCGCCGCCAGAGTATCGGAAAGACCGTCGGGGAGAGGAACGAGCCGCGCACTGACCGCCGGTACTTTCTCGGCGAGCGTCCCGTATGGGCCCCGGGTCCCTGGAACGTACACCGCGCGGCCCGCTTCGGTTCGCCCCACGCCGTCGACCCCCGCCACGAACGGCACCGGCGTGCTCGCACTGTAGTGCGCGCTCCCCGCGCGCATCAGCGTGAGCGGATTCACCGCGGAGGCGCGCATCGCGACGATCGTCTCTCCGGGTCGTGCGTCGGGATCCGGGAACTCCGCGAACGCCGGCGGCTTCCCCGCAACCTCCACCACCGCGGCGCGCATCGATGCTCGCCCGGGGGGAGTCGTGGGAGGTTCATTAGGAGCGGCGGACGAGCGACCTAGCCGCCGACGCCTTGACCTAATGAGCCGCTCCCCCCATCGGGCCGCGGTTCGGAGGGTGCGACACGTCGATCGTCGAGGACCTGGTGTTCACCGCCACCTTCGCGGCGATCATCGCACGCCAGGTGGCCGGCCGGGGGCCCCCGGTCTGGCTCCTCTTCGTCGTCGGCGCCGCCGCGACCGTGGCGACGGGTGTCCTGACCCCCGCGGGCGCCGGCGGGGCGTTGGCGGACGGACTCCCGATCCTGCTCTTTCTGCTCGCGCTGTTCGTCCTGTCGCAAGCCGTCGAGTCGTCCGGTGCGCTCGACCACCTGGAGCTGTGGCTCATCGGTCGAGCGAGAAACCCGAGGGACCTGCCGTTGCTGCTGTTCATCGGGGTGGGGCTGGTCTCGGCGTTCGTGGTGAACGACGCGCTCGTGCTGCTCGGCGTGCCCCTTCTGATCGGACTCGCGTACCGAACGCGGGCGCGACCGGAGGCGCTCCTGCTCGTCCTTGCCTTCGGTGTCACGGTCGGCAGCACCCTGACCCCGTTCGGCAGCCCGCAGAACCTGCTGGTCGCGCTCGCCAGCGGCGTTCGCTCCCCGGTCACCACGTTCTTCCGGTACCTGGCGCTGCCCACCGCGCTGAACCTGGTGCTCGGAGGCCTGTACCTCCGCTGGGCGTTCCGCCGAGACGTCCCGACGGACGCGGCCGAGTTCGCTCGGCAACGGGCCGCGGCTCCCCCGCTCTTTCCGCCGGGACCGTGGGGCCCGCGGCTTCGAGCGCAGCCGGTCCTGTGGGTGTTTCCGGCGACGATGATCGCGCTCGTCGGAGGGGACCTACTGCATGCCGTTACCTCCGTGCCCGAGCTCCCGGATTGGGCGGTTGCCCTGACGGGCGCCGGGCTCGTCCTGCTCCTCGGAAGCAACCGCGTGCACGTCGCGACCCGAGTGAACTGGCGGATCCTGGCCCTGTTCGCGGGCCTTTTCGTCGTCGTGGCGGGGGCCGTCGCGGGCGGCGTGGTCGCGGGCCTCGAAACGTGGTTGGCAGTTCCCGGCCCGGGTCACACCGCGGCCGCCATCGGCGCGGTGACCGGCACTTCTCTCGTCGGCTCGCAGGTGGTGAGCAACGTACCGTGGGTGGGCCTCCAGATCCCCGTGCTCCAGGGGCTGGGGTATGGTTCGTCGACGCCGCTCATCTGGATGGCGCTCGCCGGGGGAAGCACCCTCGCGGGGAACGTGACGCTGCTCGGCGCCGCGAGCAATCTCATCG
The DNA here is from genome assembly GCA_035504595.1 of Thermoplasmata archaeon. GTDB lineage: Archaea > Thermoplasmatota > Thermoplasmata > Lutacidiplasmatales > UBA184 > Lutacidiplasma. The sequence goes on from DATJRQ010000017.1 coordinate 15,945, forward strand.
TCGTCGACGCGGCGGAGCGTCGCGGGATCACGATCCGACTGTCGGAATTCGTCCGGGTCGGTCTGCCGCTCGTGGCCCTTACGGTCGGAGTACTGGTCGGCTGCCTCTGGCTCGGCCTGTAGAGTCCGTGACCGAGTCCGACCGCCCGGGCCTCAACGTTCAAGTAAACCAACGGGGCTCCCGGAGAGCGTTATGCCCCCCGAGAAGCCGCTCGACCGCCCCGCCGATCCCCCTGTCGAGAGCGCCGGGGACGGCGTGCAGCTCGTCGACCGTATCGAAGAGGAGCTTGACCTCCTCGCTCGGAACGTCGATATCGTGGAGAAGCTCTCGCGCAGCCCGCCGACCGGGATCATCCGTCTCTCGGAGGCGCTCCGGCTCCCGATCCACAAGACCCGATACTCGCTCCACCTGCTCGAGCGGGAGGGCGTGATCCAGCCGAGCGCGGATGGCGCGGTCGTCACGGAAAAGGCAAAGGAGTTCTGGACGAACCTCGACAAGAGCCTCGACCGGATGAGCGCGCTCGTTCAACAGCTCAAGGAGCGGGTCGCCGAGCACGACGCGCGGCCACCTGCGGGTCGGAAAGGATATTAGCGTGAGGCTGGCTCGGCGCCGCCGGTGCCGCCGTAGCTCAGCGGTAGAGCGATCGGCTGTTAACCGGAAGGTCAGCGGTTCGAAAGGACGACGGAACGCCTCCGTCCTCCCCCAAGTCCGCTCGGCGGCGCCTCGGGAGCTTCTCCGGTGGGCCCGTAGCTTAGCCTGGCCGAGAGCGACCGGCTCATAACCGGTCGGTCGACGGTTCAAATCCGTCCGGGCCCATTTTCGGAGCACGCCCCGGGCGCGCGGGCGAACAAATTTAGTTAGAAATCGTATTATACGAAAGTGACACTATGACCGATCGAGTCGGATGCCGCAAGCGTTCGTTATGACCCGGCCGGATTCCGGGCGGCCCTCGCCGGACGAAGTCGCCGAGATGTTCCGCGACGCGTTCACGGTGATCCGGCGCCGGCAGCGCAGCATCCTCGAGCGCTCCGACCTTTCCCTGTCCGAGTGGTCGGCCCTCCACCTGTGTGTCCAGGGCGGCGCCCGCGCCCGGGAGATCGCGGATGCGGTCGGACTTACCCCCGCGGCGGTGACCGATATCATCGACCGGTTGCAGCGCCGCCGACTCGTCCATCGAACGCGGGACCCTCGGGACCGCCGGGCGATCCGGATCGAGTTGACGGAAACGGGTCGTCGGCTGCACCGGGAGGCGAGCCGCCAGATGATGCGCTTCTTCAGCGCCACCGTCGAGCGACTGGCGCCGAAGGAGTACGAGGCGCTCGCCACCGGCCTGCGTGCCCTCGTTCGGGTCGAGGATACGCCCCACGCCCACACCGGGCCCGGGTAGTCGGGGGAGGCATCGATGGAGTACAAGTGGACCGTCCTCTCCAACACCACGCTCGGGGGCCTGCTCGCGTCGATCGACGGTTCGATCCTCCTGATCGCGCTCCCCGTCGTCTTCCGGGGCCTGGGCGTCAATCCGTTCGACGCGTCGAACTTCCCGATCCTGCTCTGGCTCCTGCTGGGCTACGGGGTCGTCACGGCGACCCTGCTCGTGACGGTCGGTCGGCTCTCCGACATGCTCGGCCGGGCGCGGATGTACAATTTCGGCTTCGCGATCTTCTCGACCGGCTCGATCCTTCTGTTCGTCGAGCCGTGGCCCGGCGCCACGGGCGCCTGGGCGCTCGTGGTGTTCCGCCTCGTTCAGGCCGTGGGAGCTTCCTTCCTCTTCGCGAACTCTCTCGCCCTGCTCACCGATGCGTTCCCACCTCGGGAGCGCGGCAAGGCGATCGGCGTCAACCAGATCGCATTCATCGGCGGTTCCCTGCTCGGCCTGGTCATCGGAGGGATCCTCGCCGGGGTTCCGGACATCCACATCGGCCCGTTCGTCCTCCCGACGTGGCGCCTGATCTTCCTGGTCAGCGTGCCGGTGGGAGTCGCGGGCACGATCTGGGCGTACCGCAGCCTGCGGGAGACCTCGACGCGCGCGGCGAACCAGAAGGTGGACTATCTCGGCAACATCTCGTTCGCCCTCGGCCTGACCCTGATCCTCGTCGGGATCACCTACGGTCTCCTGCCGTACGGCGGCTCGAGCATGGGGTGGGCCTCCCCGTGGGTGATCGGCGCGATCGGCGGCGGCGTCGCGACCCTTGTCGCGTTCGTGTTCATCGAGTCTCGAGTGCCCGACCCGATGTTCCGCCTCTCGTTCTTCCGGATCCGCGCGTTCGCCGCGGGTGCGACCGCCACGCTGCTCGGGTCGCTCGCTCGCGGGGGCATGATGCTACTCCTCGTGATCTGGTTCCAGGGGATCTGGCTCCCCCTGCACGGGTACAGCTTCGCGACCACCCCGTTCTGGGCCGGCATCATGATGACGCCCCTGATCGCCGGCTTCCTGGTCGCCGGCCCCCTGAGCGGCTACCTCTCCGACACGCGAGGCGCCCGGACGCTCGCCACGTCGGGCATGCTCCTCGGGGCGGGTGCGTTCATCGGGCTCGCGTTCCTGCCCGTTGACTTCGCTTACTGGCAGGTCGGGGTGCTGCTCTTCGTGAACGGTTGCGGAATGGGAATGTTCGCCGCCCCCAATGCGTCGGCCGTCATGAGCGCGGTTCCGGCCCAGAACCGGGGCGCCGCGTCCGGGATGCTCACTACCCTCCAGAACGCGGGGCAGCAGCTGTCGCTCGCGATCTTCTTCACGGTCGTCATCATCGGCCTCAGCAACGGACTGGGGGGCGGCGCCCAGTCGGTGCTGGGCGGGGCCGGCGTCCCCCCGGCCGACGGGACGATCCTCGGGCATCTGATCGCCGCGAATCCGACCGGAGCCCTGTTCGGAGCGTTCCTCGGCGTGAACCCCATGAGTCAGCTGCTGCAGGTCGCACCGACGATCCCGGGATGGGTGCCGCTCTCGCCGAGCACCCAGCAGGCGCTGCTCGCCCCCCATTTCTTCGCGGCGACCGTCGCCCCGGGGTTCGGGAGCGCGTTGAGCGAGGCGTTCCTCTTCGCGGCCGGGCTCACGCTGGTCGCGGCCGCGATCTCCGCGCTCCGGGGCGGGCAGTATTTCCACACCGAGGCGGCGGTTGCGCGCGACGCGCCGGCGACGATGGGGCCGACGGGGGCGGAACCGGCACCGCGGGCCGAGGCGTCATCGGCGGCGCCGAGCCCCAAGAGTCCGTGAGGGGCCTCTGCCCCCTCGATCGAGGCGACCGCGCCGCAACGGCTCCGAGTCGAAACCGTCCCGACGTCGACCGGCGCCGCGCGGGCCCGAGACGGGCCGGTTCACCCCGAATGGATAGGGGGTTCGCGGGCCGTTGAAATACCCGGGGCCGGATGAATCGGTGCGTCCGAAGCGGCCGAGGCGAGCGGCGAACGAGGCGCGGGCGGAACGGAGATGGCGCCGCGACTTTACATCGCAACCCACTTTTATGACGGTGCGCGCGACGGCGCGACCAGGGACGCCCCGAAAAAATCCCGACGCGCGCGGCGTCCGATGACCGGCGGCCGCTCCTCGGGGCGTCCGACGGCCTGGAGTTTCGAGCAGAGGATCGAGTCGGTATCGCGGCGCCAGCAGTTCCTTCGGGTCGAGACGCGCGCCCCGGCGATGGTCCACTGGAGCTCCGACGGGTGGCTCACCGTGCGCGACGTCCCCACGTGGGAGGTCCGCTCCGGGGTGCACGTCGCGGACCTCACGATCCCGGAACGTTCCGAGCCTCGGGAGATCCGATTCACGTTCTATTGGCCCGGGGTGGACCGCTGGGAGGGCCAGGATTTCACCGTCCACCTCGAAGAACCGCCGCGCCGGGGGCCGAAGGATCGGCCCGCCGACGCTCCGCTCGAGTGAGTTACCGTCCGAACGCGGAAGGGGAAAGGAACGAAAGGGTTGGACCGGGGCGGCTTACCCGCACCCGCACCCACCGGCGCCACAACCGCACCCTCCGCCCGACCCGCCGTGGCCCTCTTCGTGGCCGCCGTGGGAGTCCGACGGGAGGTTCGGTGCGACGATCTTGAAGCCGGTAGCGTTCAGGTCCTGGACGAAGTCGATCCGGGCGCCGTTCAGCATCTCGGCGCTCAGGTCGTCGACGACGATCGAGAACCCATCGACCTTGATGACCCGGTCCCCGTTGCGGGGCTTGTCGAAGGCCATCCCGAACGAAGGGCCGCCGCCTCCCCCACCGCCTCCGCAGCCGCATCCCCCGCCACCGGAGCCGCAGCCGCAGCCGCCGCCCCCGCCGGACTGGAGATAGACGCGCACCGCAGTGCCGGGAGACTGGCCCTTGATCAGGGTCCGAACCTGGTCCTGCGCTTCCTGAGTTACTTCCAACTTGACTGAACTATTACTATCGCTCATGCCTGGGGTCCTCCTTCGTCACCCCGACCGTCGTAGCGGGCCGGTGGTATAAAGCTCCGAGGGAACAGCGGCGTTACCTACGCGGAGAACGACTTCCCGCACGAGCAGGTTTCCTTCGCGTTCGGGTTGAAGATCTTGAACCCGGACGCCTCCAGCCCGAGGAGGTAGTCGACCTTGAGACCCTCGAGCAGCGGGGCGCTGGCGCGGTCGACCACGACCGTCAGCCCCTGGTTCTCGTAGGCGACCTCGTCTCCCGTCTCGCGCTTGTCGAACGACATTCCGTACGTGAGGCCCGAGCAACCGCCGCCCTCGACATAGATGCGCAGGGCCGCACCGGGCTTCCCCTGCTTCTCCATGATCTTGATCACCTGCTCGCGCGCGGCAGGTGTGACTTCGATCGCGACCATCGTTCGATACCGTCCGAACTAGCCCCCGGAGGGTGTAAAAGACTTGCTTACACGAGCGTCACCAACGCACGGCCGCCGGTGGACGCTTATCTACGGCGCCGACGTGGGACGCGCCGATGTGCCGACTTTTCGGAATTTTGAGCACCCACGAGGAGTCGCCCGTGCCGTGGCTGGTCACGTCCGACCGCTCCCTCCTGGCCCAATCGAACGTCTCGCCCGACACCGCCCAGAAGGATGGGTGGGGGATCGGCTGGCTGACCGACGGGGGACGCGCCCGCGTCGAAAAGGGCACCGGCTGCGCGGCCCACCCGGGGGAGCGCGAGCGGTTCGTGCAGGCGGCTCGGGACGCGGACGGACCGCTCGTGGTCGGCCACCTCCGGCACGCGAGCAACCCGCTGCACCTTCCCCCGGAGCAGTTGATCGGACTCCAGAACTCCCAGCCGTTCGACACGCACACGACCCTGTTCGTCCACAATGGGGGCATCCCGTTCCCGAACGAAACGCGACCGTTCCTGGGCCTCCACGAGTCGAAGGTGAAGGGCGTGAACGACAGTGAGGTGCTGTTCTGGCTGCTGGTGCGGAACACCGAGGAGCACAACGACCCGCTCGTCGGGTTCGTGCGGACGGTCGAGGACCTCGTTCGGGTCTGGGAGGCGATGGGTCGGCCGGCGATCCCGCCGTTCTCGGGTCTCAACGTCCTGTTCTCCCGAGGCCCGGACGAGCTGTACGCCTTCTCCCAGTGGACGGGCGACCACGGCGGGGGCCTCCTCGATGAATCGCGGCGCTACTTCGAGCTCGCGTACGAGGCGAGCCCGCACCGCGTGGTCGTCGGGAGCGAGCCGTTCGACCGGCAGCCCGGGTCGTGGAAGTCGCTCGCGAGCGGTACGTACCTCCACGCGAAACGGGAGAGCGGGCGGGTGACCGTGACGACGGGAAAGACCCCGATCCCGGACTCGCTCGAGATTCGGCCCCCCCCGACGTAGGGGCCCGGGGCCGGGATCTGCTTCCGTCGGTTCGGACGATGCCGAGTGAGATGCTGTCGGGCCCGGACCTCGGCGCCGGGTTCCTCCATCAGCTCACGACCGACCGCGATGGGGATCGCACGACGTACACGTACCACGCGCAGGACGGGGGCGCGGATGCCAACGGCCCGCCCAAGGGCCCCCTGGATGCGCTCGGCTTCGTTCACCCGCCGTCCGCGTGTCCGTTCGGAGGGCCCCGGTGCTGGCACCGTCGGTTCCTGCTCCCGTTCGCGGATGCCCCGAAGGTCCGCCAGGCGTACAACCGGAACCGGTTCGTGCTGCAGGCGATGATCGACCAGGCGCACGCGGGCGCCCCCGCCGCGGTCGACGCGGCGCTCCGCGAGGTCGTCGGTCGGGTCGCGGCCTCCCGCGAGATCGCCGGCGACGACTGGTACCTCGGCGGTTCGACCGCGGCGAGGGTGCTGGGCGCCGCGATCGAGCCGAACGACATCGACCTCGGCGTCACTCGGGCCGGCGTCGACCGGCTGGGGGCCTTGCTCGCGGAGTATCTCATCGAACCGCTTGCGACGACCGACTGGCCGACCCTCGGGATCGTGCGCGGGGCGCGGGCGTTCGTGGGGACGTTCACCACGGGGGCGCGCGTGGAGTGGGCGGTCCCGCTCGAGCCGGTGCTGGACGCCCCGCTCTCCGAGTGGAGCCCACGGCCGGGGGTACCGCGACTGCTGACCGCATCGCTGGGGGGCCACTCGATCCGAGTCTCCCGACCGGAGTACGCGCTTGTCCGTGCCGCGGAGGACCGGGACTCGTCCCGCGTCGGCGCCATCGGCGCCCTCGTCGCGAAGTTGGGGGCCGACCACGAGCTGCTCGGGGTGCTCCTCGACCGATCCCCCCTCTCGGCCTCGGCGTGCGAGACGGTCCGTCGCGCGGCCGGGGCGTAGTTTCCGGTCGAACGTCGCCTTCATAGCCCCCGGGCCCGGCAGAACGCCCGATGCTAGCTCCCCGCACCGCGCTACCGGCCGCCGAGCACCTCACGCCCCACGACCTCGTGACCTACTTCCGGTGCCCGTACGAGATGGAACTCGTCCGGGCGAACCACGCGCGGACGGTCACGGGGGGCCCCGGGACGGTGCGCACGCCCGCGGACGTGGTTCCGCTCCGCCACTCCCCCATGTTCTCGCCGCCGCTCGGCCACGTGGTCGTCACCGAGGGCCGTCTGGACCTCGACGACCGGGACATCCTCGTTTACGAGGACGAAGGGGAGGACGACCTTCCGATGCTGTTCCCGCCCGAGCGGGTTCGGCTCGACCCGCGGTTCCAGAACGCCGGACGGACCCTCGTCGACCGGGAGCTCGAGCTCGCGGGGCGCCCCGACCTCATCGTCCAGCGCGCCGACGGTTCGCTGGTCCCCGTGGAGTACAAGGAGACCCACCTGTTCGTGGGGTACCACGAGGCGCACGGCCGGGTCTTCGATACCGTTCAGTCGATCGTGGAGTGCCGCCTCGTCGAGGCCAACTTCGGACGCAAGGTCCCGTACGGGATCGTGCTGTACGGAGACGAGAAGGGAGGCGGGCTCCACGAAGGGTGGGTGCGGATCCCGTACGGCGACGCGGAACTCGGGTGGCTCAAGGCGGTCCTCTCTCAGGTGCGCCAGGACGACGTGCGAGCGCCCGTTCCCGCCGAGCGCAACTGCGGCGGTTGCGAACCCAACGCGGAAGGGCAGTGTCGGTTCGCCGCGGCCCGGTACGAGGGACCGCACCATCGCGCCGCGATGTGGCAGTCCCCGCGCTCCCTGACGTGGAGTGGGGCGTAATCGGGGGAGCGACTTCGGAGCGAGTTGGGGTTCGACGTAAGTTGCAACGCCGCGGCGGGGACGTCCACCGACGGTCATCCGCACCGTGCCCGCAACGCGCCAACTACTTGTCCGAGGGTCCGCTGTTTCCCTCAAGGGCCCGGACGACGCCCGGTGAACCTCGATGGAACCGCGACGGACCGATTCCGTACCCCGAGAGGCGACGGAACTCGGGGTTTCGAACGCCGGGCCCGCGTGGGCGTTGATACGACTGTGCCGCGCGCCCTTCGTCCACAGTGACCCGCCCCACCGGCCCGGTCCCTGGGAGGCCGCGAGGGAAGAGCTCCATCAGATTTCGATGTGGGCGAAGTGGTGGGTCGCCGGCATGCTCGCCCCTCCGGTGCCGCTGTACCGCGACCGCATCGAATTGTTGCGTGGGGCCGCGCGGGCCGCCCCGCGGGAAGGGCTGTGGCTCGAATTCGGCGTGTATCGGGGCGAGTCGGTGCGGGCGCTCGCGCCGATCGCCCCCGGGACGGTCTATGGTTTCGACTCGTTCCAGGGTCTCCCCGACGCCTGGACGCCCGGGTATCCGGGAGGGACGTTCGACCTTCGTGGGGGTCTGCCTCCGGTGGACCAGAATGTCACGCTGGTGAAGGGTTGGTTTGCCGAAACGATCCCCCCGTTCCTCGGCGCCCACCCGAACGAGGCCGTCTCTCTCCTCCACGTAGATTGTGACCTGTACGAGAGTGCTCGCACCGTTCTTTCCGAGGTCGCGCCGCGCTGGCGCGACGGGACGGTCGTGGTGTTCGATGAGTTCGAAGGGCTGTTACCCGATACCGAGGGTCGCGCGTTTCGAGAGGCGCTCCGGGGCACCGACTGGGAGTTCCGATTCCTCGGGGCGAGCCTTTCGGGAAGCGTGTCGGTGCAACTGCGACGGCCCCCAGCCCGCATGGCCTCGCGAAGTCGTTAAGTAGCGCCCGCCTCTTTCAGCCGAAGCCGCGCCAGGGCGCTGCCCGTCGGTCGGTACGTGCACCCGCGGAGGCTTAGGGCCTCAACGGGGAAGGGCGCGAGGGTCCGACCGCCCCTGGCGGAAGGACCGATGACGCCGATCACACGCGTTATTGGACGCTTGTCAAGCAAATTCAGTGTAGCTGACTCCTGTCAGTTGAGGAATGGCTAGGCTCGGGCGCCGAGGAAGGTCGTGCCAAGCTGCGATAAGCGGTGGGTAGGCGCAAGGAACCTGTGATCCACCGATCACCTAATCGGAACTCCGGTCCCGCAAGGGACATTCCGCAAGGAAAGGGAACCCCCCGAAGTAAAGCATTCTAGTAGGGGGAGGACAAGAAATCAAACGAGATCCCGTTAGTAAAGGCGATCGAAAACGGGGTAGGACAAACCGAATCCCCCGCCGGCAAGGCGGGGGAGATGTGGAGTAGTGGACCTTCGTACTCGCTGGCTCTCGGAGCCGAACGTGCCTGGAACGGCAGACCTGAGAGGGTGAAAGTCCCGTACGCGAACGAAAGAGGCGAGATTGGAGGTATCCCGAGTACCGTGCGTTGGATATCGCGCGGGAAGCTGGGAGGTACAGTCTTCTGATCCTAAATACGTCCCGAGACCGATAGAGAATTTAGTAGCGCGAGCGAACGCTGAAAAGTACCTCGGAAGGGAGGTGAAAAGAGCCTGAAATCAACTGACGATAAGCCGCATGTGGCCCCCAAGGAACGAAGCAGCCGCAAGGCTGTGGACACAGGGTCCATGCGTCCGTTTTGAATAACGGGCCAGGGAGTTTCGATCAATGGCGAGGCTAAGGCCCGCACGGCCGCAGCCGCAGGGAAACCGACAGTCCGCAGTCCCGTGAGGGACGAGGGACGGGGTGTGCTCGCCCGAAGTCATTGGTGGAAGACCCGAAGCCAATCGATCTAAGCGTGGGTAGGTTGAAGCCTGCCGAAAGGTAGGTGGAGGACCGAACCGGTGTTGACGTGCAAATCACTCGGATGA
>DATJRQ010000018.1:0-147123 GCA_035504595.1 Thermoplasmata archaeon
GAGGTCGCCCGGAAGGCCGGGGTCCGGGGCGCACGGATGTCGATCGCTCGGGTCACGGAACCGAACGCGAAGTTCTGGGGGGTGCCGATCGGAGCGTGGCGCGAGGAGGTCTACGCGGCGTCGCTCAACGACCCGTCCAAACTGCGGGCCGACGCCGATCGGATCCGGCGCGCCTTCGAGAACGGACGAGAGCTCCGGCTGCGGCACCCGAACGGGACCGATCTCACGCTCGGGCTCGCGCACCGCCCGGTCCAGGTGACGCTCGGCATGGTCACCCCGGAAGGGCGCAAGACGCCGTTCGGCTCGATGATCAACGTACCGGACGGGACGGTCTACGTCTCCGTCGACGAGAGCACCGCCGACGGGACGTTCGTCGCGAACCTTCCGACGACGACCAACGCGCATCGGCTCGAGGGGGGCCGCTTCACGTTCGAGGACGGACACCTCACGGGGCACCGGTTCCGGAAGGGGGCGGCTACGTTCGGAGCGGACTACAAGGCCGCCGGCGCCGGCCGCGACCGGCCGTCGTTCATCGAGGTCGGGCTCGACCCGTCCGCCCGCCGGGCGCCCGGCATCGAGGAGGTCGTCCGGGGCGCCGTCACCGTCGGGATCGGCGGGAACGCCGGCTTCGGCGGGAAGACGAAGCTCGACTTCCTCTCCTACCTGACCGTCGCCGGCGGCGAGCTGAGCGTCGACGGCCGTCCGCTCGTCCGCGGCGGACAGGTCGTCCGGCGATAGTTCCCGTGCTACACCCTAGCAAAGGGTCCAACGAACGCGTCCTCGCGTGGACCATCCCTTATCTCGGGGTGCCCGGCTCGTAGACCCCAGCGAGGCACCCCTCGCTGGCAGGAACGAATGTCGGGAAACGACGGAACGAAGCGAGGGCTCGTGGCGGCGAGCACGGCCCTCCTGGTGGTCGTGGGCCTTCTCGCCGCCTTCGGAGCCTCCGCGAGCGCGGCGCCGGTGCATACGGACTCGGCCGCGACGACCGCGTGGGCGTACGGAGGGGGCAACTCGGCGAGCGGCTCTCTGACGCTCGGCAAGTTGAGCGCGAGCTGGAACGTATCGGTCGATGTCGTCGTGATCTTCCACGCGACCCCGACCGTCGCCAACACGACGGAGCTCGAAGAGCAGCGGACCCTCGGCGTCTCGGTCCAGGTCTCGCTTTCCGAGCCGAACGCCTCGCTGAACTACCACTACCACGCGGTCGAGGTCGACACCGCCTACGCGAACGTCTCGAACGATTCGACCGTGTACGTCGGCGGCGCCCCGGTCGCCGCGCTCGGGATCGACAACGCGTCGTACCACGGCACGGCGACCCTCGCCGAGTCGTTGGTCGCGACGGCCCCCGGGAAGATGCTGAGCGCCTACCTGAACGTCTCGGCGGACGCGAAGGCGAACGTCGCCTTCTCGCCGTCGCTCGGCGTGGTCCCGCTCGACCTCACGGGAGTCTCCAGCTGGAACTCGAGCGCGAACGCCACCCCGTCCGCGAGCTGGAACTTCAGCTACAACTACGCCTTCCACGGCTGGAACAACACGACCGCCTCGGGCCACCACGTCCGCGGCGGCAACTGGACCGCCTCGGGCCCGGTCGCGCTGCACGGCGAGGTCGTCACCTTCGGTGTGCCGACCTTCCGGGACCACACGCCCCGGACCGCGATCGTCATCTCGGTCACCGGCCCCGCGACGATCTACGAGGGATTCCTGGTCGTCCCGCACGGCTTCGACATCTTCGGCGGCGGCCCCCAGCCGTACTCCCACGAGTCGATGTCGACGGTGGCGGTCTCGAAGGACATGCTGTTCGTCACCACGGGTCGTCACCTCGGCGTGAACTCCCTGTCGGCCTCGGAGGTCACCGTGGGCGGCACCCAGGGCGCGGCGCAGCCGATGATCGCGACGCCCAACGCGGCCGCGATCCCCTCGGCGGGCATGATGGGCACGTCGGTCGTCGCCCAGCCCGAGAGCGTCTCGGCCGCCCAAAGCCAGGCGAACTGCATCCAGAACGGCTGCGGCAGCACCCCGTGGTTCAGCGGTCTCCTGGAGGCCGCGGTCATCGGCGGGGTCGTCGCGGCGGTCGCCGGCACGGTCGGCGTCGTCGAGTGGCGCTCCTACGCCCGGCGCAAGAACCAGGCGCGCCAGTTGGTCGGCGGCTACAGCGAGGGACTGGCGAGCGGATTCCCCCCCGCCGCCTCGGTGCCCCCCACCCCCTCGCCGCAGGCCCCGACCTCCGGTCCCACAGAGATCGAAGGACCGAACCGGCAGCCCTGAAGGGCCGTCCCGGCCCGGTGGGTCCCCGAACGGGGGCCCACTCCAACCCTTTCTCTCCCTTTCTTTCTTTCCCGCGAAATCGAACACTCGGGAGCGCCTAGCGCTCCCTCAGCGCCCGCGCCGCGGCCGCCACGATCGTTCGGTCGGTCGGATATGCGACCCGGTCGTGCGCCGCGTCGACGCCGACCCACTCGCTTCGGTCGAAGATCGGCTCGGGCCGGACCTCCCGGGAGGTCGTGCGGGCGAGGAAGTAGACGGAGATCTTGAGCACGTTGCGCTGCTCCGACGGGCGGAAGAATCGGTAGGAGACCTCGCCGATCTCGTCGCCCAACCGGACGTCGGGTAGCCCGGTCTCCTCCCGGACCTCCCGGAGCGCCGCGTCGACGAGCGACTCGCCGGGCTCGACGTGGCCCTTCGGCAGGCACCACCGGTCCTCGGACGCGAGGTGGAGGAGGAGGACGGTCGGCGGGGACGACGGCCCGACGACCACCGCGCCGGCGGCGAGCTCGACGACGATCGGCGCCGACGGACGGTACGGCTCGCTCTGCCGCGGCATCGCGCGGGCGAGCGGTGACGGCGTACAAGTCGTTGGCGACGGACCCGCGGAGCCGACCGAACCGTTATGGGTCCGGGCTCGTCGCCCGCTCGGGATGACCGCCCCCGCGGAAGAGTACCACGACCTCGCCTCGCTCGTCCGCGGGAAGGCCGACCGGAACGGCCCGAAGGTCGCCCTCCGCTTCGCCGACCGGTCGATCTCCTACCGCGAGCTCGACCGAGCGACCGACCGGGTCGCGGGGGGTCTCGCGGCGGCCGGGCTGTCGAAGGGCGACCGGGTCGCGGCGCTCCTGTTCAACACGCCCGAGTTCCCCCTCCTCTGGTTCGGCGCGGCGAAGCTCGGGGTCGTCCTCGTGCCCCTCAACACGGCGCTCAAGGGGGAGATCCTCCGCTACGAGCTCGCCGACAGCGCCCCGGCCGGGCTCGTCGTCGACCGGCGGCTCTGGCCGGCGGTCGAGCCGCTCCGGGCCGGCCTGGCGCTCGACCGGGTCTGGGTCGCCGACCCGGGCGCGGTCGGCGGGCCGGACCCCGCGGGGACCCGGCCGTTCGCCGACGTGACCGCGCACGCGCCGGCCCCGACCGGGCACGCCCCGGGGCCGGCGGACCCGGTCTCGATCATGTACACGAGCGGGACGACCGGCCCGCCGAAGGGCGCGATCATCCCGCATCAGAAGCAGATCACGACGCCGCTCGAGATCGGCCGCCGCAGCCGCCTCGCGGACGACTCGGTGTTGTTCACCGCGCTTCCGCTGTTCCACTGCAACGCCCAGGAGATGACGACGCTCGTCGCGCTGCTCCACGACCTCACGGCGGCGTTCGACGAACGGTTCCACGCCTCGACGTTCTGGGAGAGCGCGGCGAGCTACGGCGCGACCCACGTCTCTCTCTTGATCTCGATGGTGAACGTCCTGTTCAAGCAGCCCGTCCGCCCGACCGACGTGGGGCACGGCGTCCGCACGGCGCTCACGGCGGGGGCGACGAAGGCGATCTGGCCCGACTTCGAGCGCCGGTTCGGCCTGTCGATCATCGAGCTGTACGGGATGACCGAGTGCGGGTGCACGACGCTGATGAACCCGCCGGACGCGGTCCGCGTCGGCTCGGTCGGCCGCCCCCTCGGCTTCGTGGAGGCCGACGTCGTCGACGAGCAGGACCGGCCGGTCGCGGTCGGCGCTCGGGGCGAGCTCGTCGTCCGACCGACGGCGCCCCACGCGATGTTCCTCGGGTACCTGAACCAGCCCGAGAAGACCCGGGAGGCGTGGAGGAACGGCTGGTTCCACACGGGCGACTACGTCACGCGCGACGCGGACGGCTACTACTACTTCGTCGACCGGAAGAAGGACGTGATCCGACGCCGGGGCGAGAACCTGGCCCCCTACGATGTGGAGAGCGTCCTGAACCGCCACCCCGCCGTCTTCGAGTCGGTGGTCGTCGGCGTCCCCGCGCCGCTCGGCGAGGAGGACGTCAAGGCGTTCGTCCAGCTGAAACCCGATACGCGCGTCGACCCGAAGGAGCTGTTCGAGTTCTGCGCCGAGCGACTGCCGTTCTTCATGGTGCCGCAGGTGATCGAGTTCCTGGACGAGATCCCCAAGACCGCGAACCAGAAGTCCCAGCGCTACCTCCTGCGCGCTCGGACGGGGGGCACCGAGTACGACCGAGACCGCCTCGGCGTCCGGCTCCGCAAGCCGTAGCCGGCCGGTCCGGCGCGCGCGCCGGACCGTACTGCTCGACACCAACGCGCTCTTTCTCCCGGTCCGCTCCGGTTTTCCCCTGGAGGCGGAGATCGGGCGTATCGTCCCGGGGGCGCGGATCGTCGTCCCGGCTTCGGCGCTGCGCGAATTGGACCGGCTCGAAGCCCGCGGCACACCGCAGGCGGCCGGGGCGCGCGCCTTCGCCGCACGGTTCGAGGTCGTTCCCGCTCGCGCCGAGGGCGACGCGGGCGTCCTCGAGGCCACGCGCCGCGAGGACGCGACCCTGGTGACGGCCGACGTCGAGCTCCAGGGCACGGCGCGGTCGGTGGGCATCTCCGTGCTCGTCCCGCGCGACCGGCACCGTCTCGAACTCCACCGCGACCGACCGGCTCGGCAATAGTTAAGAAGCGAACCCGGCTCGTACCGCCCCGTAGACTCCGATGCGCGACGACGACAAGATGATGGACCTGCCGAACGAGTTCGGCAGCGGCATCGTTGGGGTCTGCGATATCTGCGGGACCCGGCAGGCGGTCATCGTCCTGAGCAAGGAGCGCTACAAGCTCTGCGTCATCGACTTCCTCAACAAGACCTGGCTCAAGAGCGAGAAGAAACCCGGGGCGCCGGCCCCCCTCTACCGCAGCGACCGGATCTTCTTCGAGACCCAGGCGACCAAGTCCGGGAGCGCCCCCGCGATCGTGCTCACGCCCACGAAGCAGGTCCGACGACCGGTCGTCCTCGTTACGCCGGACGTCTACGGTCTCACGACCACGGTCCTGGACGGCGCGATCCGCTTCGCCCGGGAAGGATTCGAGGTGTTGATCCCCGACATCGGCAAGACCGACGCGATCGGACCGGGGCATCACGTGGCCCTGCGGGCGGGCGCGCGGTTCGGCGGCGGAGTGTCCGTGCGCTCGAAACGGATCGTCGGACTTCTGCACCTGTACACCGACGCCCTCGCGTCGCTGCGCGGACGTGAGATGGTGGACCCGGCGAAGACGGCCCTGTTCGGTGCCTCCTACGGCGCGAGCCTCGCGCTGGTCCTGGCGTCCCAGGACACGAAGGTGTCGGCGGTGGTCGTCGCCTACCCGTACCCGCTCTCGCCGCCGGACCTCTCCAAGCTCGTGACGGCTCCGCTCTTCTTCATCGGCGGGACCGCCGACCGCACCGCGCAGAAAGCGAAGGCACAGCTGCTCGCGCCGGGACGGCCGGCCTCGTCCACCGTGGAGCGCTTCGAGCCCGTCGGGGTGCGTCACGGGTTCCTCGCCCGAGACCTCGCTGCGTACGACCTGCCCCAGGCCGAACGGGCGTGGGAGAAGGCGCTCGGATTCGCGAAAACGCGACTGATGCCGGCTCCCCCCAAGCCGCCGATGCCGCCCGGCGCGAGGGTGATCGGCGCCACGGGCGCGCCGGCCGTTCCGGGCGGGAGCCGGAATGCCGCTCCCGCTGCGATACTCTCGGACTAGCCTCAGAGCGAGCCGGGCACGTTCGACGCCGTCTCGACCAGCTCTTTTGCCGCCCGCGTGAACCGCATCAGTTTCGCGAGGTTTCCGCGCACCTTCAGGGTGCCGTCCATGATCGCCTTGACCGGGTCGACCTCGTGGCGCATCAGCTTCTGCCAGCTCTCGATTGGACCTTCGAACACGAACTCGGAGGAGACGCTCCGTCCGTCCGCATGGAACTCGGCGGAACGGCAGGCGCCGTTCGCGAGGTCCAGGTGCACGCCGGGCGACGGGTCGCTCGGGTCCGCCGGCTTGACGAGCAGCAGGATGTCCCCGACCCACGCCCTCGCCGCGTCGCGGTACGCCGCGTTCTCGTTGATCGCCGCGTGGAACGCCGCGGCCCATTCCGCGGAGGGGAACGTCATCGTCGGTCCCAGTCTCCGGTCGTTAAAGCAGCGGCGGGAACGGCTCAACCGCTCGCGTACTCGTAGAATCCCTGCCCCGTCTTCCGACCGAGATGGCCCGCGTCAACGAGCCGGCGCAACAGTACCGAGGGCCGATACTTGGGGTCGCCGAACTCCCGGAACAGCGTCTCGGCGACCTCGAGGGAGACGTCCAGCCCGACCAGGTCCGCCAGCTCGAACGGACCCATCGGCATCCCCGCGCCGGCCTTCATCGCCGCGTCGATGTCGCGCGAGGAGGCGAGCCCCGACTCAAGCGCGAGGCACGCCTCACCGAGCACCGGCGCGAGCAGCCGGTTCACCACGAACGCGGGGGATTCCTTGACGCGGATCGGAACGAGCGGGTACCGGTGGTTCTTCAGTCCCTGCAGGAAGTCGACCGTCTCTTGGACCACGTCCTCGCGGGTGTCGACCCCGCCCGCGACCTCGACCAGCGGCAGGGTGTACGGCGGGTTGAAGAAGTGCACGACGAGCGTCTCGCGCACGCGCTTCAGCCCGTGTGCGAGCCGGGTGATCGAGAGCGACGACGTGTTCGACCCGATCACGGCGTGGTCCGGAACGACCGCGTCCAGTGCCTCGAGCACCGGGCGCTTTACGTCGGCCTGCTCGAACACCGCCTCCACCACGAGGTCGACGTCGTGGAACGACGCGTAGTCGGTGGTTCCGGTGACCCGCGCGACGACCTCGTCGGCGCGGGCGCGCGTGAACTTCGGCGCGAGCCGCTTCCGGATCGATTCCTGCTGGGCGTCCGACAGGGGCCCGGCGATCTCCGTGATCCGCGCGATCTCCTTCGGCGCCCGTTCTTCCTGGAAACGGACCAGCTCGTCGACGATCGCTCGGACCTTCGAGCGTCCCTTCTCGACGGTCGGGCCGTCCACGTCCTTCAGCACCACGGGGATGCCGTTGAACGCGAGCACCTCGGCGATCGCCGAGCCCATCGTCCCCGCGCCGACCACGCCGGCCTTCTCGACCCGCATATCGCACCGGGGGCGGGAAGCTCCCGGGCGCTACTTAACGGACGAGATTACGCCCCCGAGAGCGGGCCGCCCGGCCCGCGCCCGCGGCGCCCAAGGTCGGTCATGATCTGGTCGAACTGCTCGCGCGTGATCTCGCCGCGGGCGTACCTCTGGCGGGCGGCCATGACAGCGGGGTCCCGGCCCATCCCCCCGCGGTACTGCGAGCGATAGTACGGACTCCGGGAACGGCTGCTCCAGAACGCCATCCGGATCACGAAGAAGGAGACCCAGAGCAGGAGGAACAGAAGGAAGAACCCGCCCCAGTACCCGTCGTACGGCCGCGGCGCTCCCCCGAAACCAATCGTCCCCGTCACCAGCAACAACGCCACGGTCGCGAGGATCGCGACCATGGCGATCCCGACGATCAGGAGGGCCCAGAACCGACGGGGTCGGCCGGGGGAAGGATTCGACGCGTACCCGCCACCCGGTCCGTACACGCCGAACTCCGAAGGGCCCAGCGACCCACCCCCTATCTGAAGCCTTGTCTGCTCGACGTCGAACGTC
This sequence comes from Thermoplasmata archaeon, assembly GCA_035504595.1. Classification (GTDB taxonomy): domain Archaea; phylum Thermoplasmatota; class Thermoplasmata; order Lutacidiplasmatales; family UBA184; genus Lutacidiplasma. The sequence continues at coordinate 7,932 of DATJRQ010000018.1, forward strand.
TCGGGACCGTGCGGCGACTCCGGACGCGGTTCTTCGAGCGAAGCCTTAAGGAGCCGACCGGGCTCGTCACGGTCGCGCGGGGATAGCCCAGCCCGGTAAGGCGCAGGATTGCTAATCCTGTGGTGATTTCACCTCGGGGGTTCAAAGGGGCTCCGGGACCCGCCGGAGCCCGGGACGTCCCCCTCCCCGCGTTCCGGTCGCACTATCCCGCGGGCTCGGCCGCCGCCCGGTAGAGGTCGTGGTCCTTTCGCACCGACACGACGGTGCCGGGGCCCGGCAGGGGTCCCTCCACGACCGCAAGGAGCCGCACCGACTCCGGCATCTCGACCAGGGCGAGCCGGTGGGGTGACGCCCAACCCTCCGCGGGCGCGGTCAGCTCGGTGCTGACGAGGACCGTGCCGAGCGCCGGCGCGGAGTACGGGTGGACGTCGGTCGAACCGCATCGGGGGCAGCCACCGTCCGTCGGCAGGAACCGGGCCTGGCACGCCTCGCAGCGACTGAGCTCGATCGCCTCGGGCGAGGGGGTCATGTTCCGCTCCGTCCGAGAATCGTGACGAAGTTGTGCGACGCGATCCCGCCCACCGCCTGGGCCAAGCCGACTCGAGGCGGCGTGGCGACCGCGTGGGCGCCCGCCTCTTCGCGCAACTGAAGGGCAACCTCCGCGATCTCGGCGAGGCCCGAGGCGGCCACGGGGTGCCCCCGACCCACTACGCCTCCGCTCGGATTCACCGGGATCCGACCGTCGGGGCCCGCGTCCCCACGTGCGAGCGTCGCCGGTCCCTCCCCCACCTCGCAGAATCCGAGATCTTCCATGTGGATGAAGAGGAACGGGGAGAACGCATCGTGCACTTCGGCGACGGCGACCTCCTTCGGTCCGACCTTCGCGTTCTCGTACGCACGCTGCGCGGCGACCCGGGTCGCCCCGAAGGTCGTCAGGTCGTTGCGATCGACGACGCGAAGCGCCTCGAAACCCTGCCCGAGACCGAGGACGCCCGCCGGGCCGTCGCCCTTCTCCAGCACGACGGCGGTGGCGCCGTCCGACATGGCGGAGCAGTGCAGCAGCCGCAAGGGGCTCGCGACCATCTTGCTCGCCGCGACCTCTTCCAGGGTGACGGGTTTCTGGAAATGGGCGAACGGATTGCGCGCCGCCATCGCCCGCGCGTGTACCGTGGCGGCGTCGAAGATCGCGGGCGTGCCGCCGTGACGTTGGAGGTACCGCTGCGCGACGATCGCCGCGAGCGCGGGCATCGTCGCGCCGGCCGCGACTTCGGAGGTGTGCAGCGACGCCGAGAGGTCCCGCGTGTTCTCCGCCGTGGTTCGGTCGGTCATCTTTTCGCCGGCCACGACGAGAGCTCGGTCGAACCGCCCGGTCTCGATCGCGAGGGCCGCGGCATGGAAGGCCATCGCCCCGGTCGCGCTCGCCCCATCGACCCGGTATCCCGACGCCGATTCAACGCCCAGACGTCCGGCCAGGCGCGGTAGCAGTGCCTCGGGCCCGTGGGGCCCGTGGGCCATCATCGACCCGACGACCAGCAGGTCGATGGGGCGACGGCCGACCCCCTCGAGGGCGCCGGCGCCGGCTTCGGCGGCGAGCTCGACGAGACTCTCGGGCCGCTTTCCGAAGCGGACCATCCCGACGGAGGCGACGTGAACGGTCATGCGGCCGCAGTCGCCACGGTCGGCATGAAGTACCGCACCTTCTCGAGGAACTCCGAGAGCGGCATTCCCTCGTCCCAGCGGAGGATCCCGTTCCCCTCCCGGGTCGAGTTCACGGGCGGGACGCGACGGCAGATCGCGCCCATCGCGCCGCGGTCCGGCGCGCGACTCGCGAGGAAGACACGCCAGCTCTCCTCGGAGCGACGACCCAGCCGGCGGTACGCGTACAGCACGGTCAACCCCACGCGGCCGACCGCCGCCCGATGGGCGGCGAGCTGCGCCTCGGCGCGGCCGCTGGCGGCGGTGAATCGAATGACGTCGTCGGACGACGCCTTCACCTCGAGGGGGAGCGCGAAGTCGTGGCGCATCGCGACCAGGTCGAACCCGAGGGATCCGGCGCCGCGGATGACGAGGAACGGTTCGGCAATGAGCCGCTCGAAGGCGGCCCGGGCGCCCGGGGGAAGTCCCCGGGCGTACGCTCGGACGGCGGCCGGCTGTCCCTCCAGGAGCGTGCGCAGCTCGCGCTCGTACGACGAAGAACTCCGACCGACCACGGCCGGGACTCGATTGTGGACCTTTTTAAGATGAAGTTCGAGTAGGTCGGTGTGGCCGCGACCGCCTCCTTGGAGATCGCGGCGGCCGACGTACCGGTCGCGCGGGTCCTCGCGGCGGTCGTTGCCGACTCGGACCGGCGTCGCACGATCCGGGGCGTCGCGTCGCAGCCCGCGCGGTTCCGGCTCTCGGAGCTCCGGAGCCGTCTGCTCCGAGACCGAGTCTTCGAGGACTCCAGTCGATTGATCGCGCGCCTGCGGCGCCGGGGGCTGCTCCTCGAGCTCCCCGAGGGCCGGGGCGACAAGTCGTTCCACATCCCCTACCCGGAGGAACTGCGGCAGCTGCTGCTCGACGAGGTAGCGCGCTCGGAGGTGGTGGAACCGTCCGCCCTCCAGCCCGTGCCGGACGAGTCGGCGGAGATCCGGTCGATGGATTCCGAGTTCCTCGACCGGCTCCGGGACATCCTGCATCACCGGCTGGAGGAGACGGTCGAGTTCGGTCGAACGTTCGATGTGGCGAAGCTGTCCGACTACCTCCGGGGCCTCTTCGGAGAGGCCCTGTACTTCGACTCGTTGATCTCGCTGCTGCAGCAGTACGCTCTGGCCGACGCGCCGCTCCTCGCGCCGACCGGCCGGACGACCGGCGCGACCGGATTCCACCTTGCCTTGTTCGGGCCGCCCGGCACAGGAAAGACGTTCTCGATCGACGACCTCGTGCGCGGCAACCCCCGGACCGGCGTCCCCGCGCACGGACTCGCCGGTCGCAACCGCTACTGTGGTGGGATCACGCCCGTCCAGTTCCTCCGGGTCGGTGCTTCCTACACCGGACGGACGTTCAATTTCATCGTGCCCGAGTTCAATGACTGGTTCAAGTACCGCGGGATGGTCGAACCGCTGAAGCTCGTGATGGAACAGCGCGAGGTGAAGTGGGAAACGACGTTCGGCACGGTGGGCCCGTACACGTTCCGCTCATTCTTCTCGGTGAACTACAACGTTCGCACCGCCGGGGCCCAGGATTATTGGGCAACGATCGGGGACCCCAACTTCGCGGCGCTGGAGGACCGCATGCTGCTGCGGTTCCACCCGATGACCCGGGACCGGTTCCGGGCGGTGGAGGCGAGCGCCGAGCGGCTCGAGCTCGGGGAGATGGACTTCGCCCTCGCCGGCCCGATCCGGGACCACCTGACGCTCGTGCACGCCATCGAGACGGGTCATCCGCTCGTGGCGGCCAAGTTCCGTTCGAAGGCCGTCCGGCTCGAACGGGCCCTGTACGACCAACTCCGCGCCGTCTCGGAGAAAGCGCTGAAGACCACCTCGTTCCCGAAGTTCTCGCCCCGGCTCAAGTCGCGCGCCGTTCGACTCGCCGCGGCCGCGTCCCTGCTCACGTACTTCCGCGACCCGGCGCCCGGACCGATCGCCATCGGAAAGCGCGAGTCCGAGTTCGCCCGGCACTTCTACGAGGAGGAGATCCGTGCCCGAGAGGGCCGACACGGCCACGTCGCCAACTGACGCCCGCGCCGCCGTGCGGTTCCACCGGCCCGCGGACGAGGATGTCCGCCGCGCCGCCCGTCGGCTCGTCCGTGGCGGCAAGGCGGCGTTTGCGTCTCAGGCCCGATTCCGGGACGCGCTGGTCGCGTCCCTCCGTCGGGACGACCCGATCGCCGTGATCTCTGGCCGTCGCCTGCGAAGTCTCCTGATCGACGTGCCGGGGGTTCGGATCTCCGTGCGGTACACCGAACGGACGTCCGCGCCTCCCCTGACGGCGTGCCCGGTCTGCGGGTCCGAGCTGAAGCCGATCCGCAACCAGACCCTTTCGGGAGATTCCGTCGTGCTTGGGCAGCGGTGCGTGCGATGCGACTACTGGACGCACCGCACCCGTCGCGTGCCCGTTCGCTATCAGATCACGAGCGCTGGGATCGACGGGCGACGCGTGCGCTGAATCCTACGATTCTTGCCAGGGTTCCTCGGTCGCCGGAGGAGTCTCCTTCACCGGAGGGGTGTACGGGGTCGGAGGAGAGGAAGGCGGTTTGCTCCGAGAGCGACCCGCGGCGAACAACAGCACCGCGGCCACGGCCGCCCCCACGAGGATTCCCAGGACGAGGGCTTCGTCGAAGCTCGTTCCGAACGTCGAAGCGTTCGAACTCGAGGTCACCGTCAGATGATACGTCGCGTTCCACTCCGCCCCGACCTTGTCCTCAATGAACAGCGTCACATTGTACGTGCCGGCGTTCGCGAAGGCGTGAGAGCTTTCGACGCCGTATCCGTAGGACCCGTCACCGAATCCCCAGACGATCGTGTACGGAGCCGTTCCTCCCGAGATCGACGTGGTGAAGTCGAGGGCAGTGCCCGCAGTTACGCTCGTGCCCGTGGGGAGCGCGGGACTCGTCGGGCCCGTCGCGACCTGGAATGTCGCGGCGAGAGCCGCGTTCACTGTGACCGTCGTGTAGTTGCTGACCGGTTCCCCTGCCGCGTCGGTGTAGTGCACCGTTGCAAAGTACGTCCCCGCGGTCGAGTAGGTGTGGTGCACTGTCGTCCCATTCGCCGTGGCGCCGTCTCCGAACGTCCAGTAGGACGTCCCCGGACTTACTCCCCCGGAAGCGAGGGTAGCAAAGGAAACTGGAATGCCCACGTCGGTGACGTTGGAGGGAGAAGCAGCCACCGCGACCGTCGGAAGCGGCTCGACTGTGACCTGGCTGGTGGCGCTGGAAACTCCGCCGCCCGCATCTTTCGTGATGACAGTGAGAAGATACATGCCCGGGGCAGCGTACACGTGGGACGTGTTTGCGCCCCATGCAGTTGCCCCGTCGCCGAAGGCCCAGCTGTAATTGAATGGCCCCGTACCGCCGGTGACCGAGGCGGTGGCGTTCAACGTAGCCCCCAGATCTATCGCGGCGGATCCCCCTCCGTTGAGCTCGACCTGGACGGCCAGTGCGGGGTTGACCGAGAGGACGGTCGATGACTGAGTGGTGTATCCGAGCAAATCTTCAATCGTCGCGGAGATCGTGTAGGTTGCCGCGGATACAACTTTACAGTTGATAGTGGTCGCGTCCTGGCTGACGCACCCCGTCGGGAGACCGCTGTAGCTGATCGTCGACGGGCCCGCACCGCCCACGAATCCCAGCAGCACCGAGGTGGAGGCGCCGACGTCCACGGGGTTGGGGGTGGCGGCCAAGAAGGTGATCCGCGGCGGACTCGCGATGATGCTGATTGTGCCGGAAATGAAGTTGGTGACCCAGATCTCGCTGGAACCTTGTGAGTTGCTGCCCGGGAAGTTCACCGGGGTCGAGTCAATCGGCAATTGCCCGGCGGGGAAGGTCGTGTACGATACCTGGCTCGCTGCTACGGACGACCCATCAATGACTGTGATGTTGCCCGGCCAGGGTGGTCCAGAACTCCCGTTCGATGCTACGTAGAGGAACTCTCGGGACGGGTCATACACAATTGACCAGGCGACCACGTGAGGCGCAATCGGAATCGGACCGGCAACGATACTGCGATTCCCGGGGTTGACAATCCATACGGCTTCGCCGAGCGCGTAGATCTTGTGATCTGCCGAGTCATAAGCCACCGAGAGCAAGCCGGGAATCGTTGAAATCGGCGCGCCGATGATGCTCCCGTTCGCCCCATTGACAGCGACCAGGGTTGGCGCCGCTGGGTCGGACCGATTGACCACAAACAGCGTGTCAGACTCGTTGTCCAGCGCGACCCCCTGGAGGTTCACCGTGCCCGCGGCGATTCTGGTCTGGAGTTGGAGTGTCAGACTCGGCATGTCAAGGGCATAGAGCCCCGTGATCTTGTTCAGATCCCAGAGTAAGCCGCTCTGCGGGTCGACAATCAGCTGAGTGTTGTTGCCCGCCAAATCTGGTCCGGTGTTTTCCGAAATGATGCCGCCCGTCTGAGCGTCGACGGCAAGAACTCCGCCCGTGAAGCCAATGTAGATTGTGCCCGTCGCGGGGTCGTCGGCGAGAGAATTTGGTGTCCCGGGCACAGTCAGAGGGGCGCGGACAGTTTGGAACGTCGTTGCATTCAGCACCGATACTGCATGGCTTGCCCAATCTGCGACGAACACGTACCCCGAACCAGGGTCGTACGCAAGAGTCGCGGCCTCTGCGCCCAGATTCGGTGAGAGCTGAACCACGCTCCGTGTCGAGATGTTGGCAACGGTGATTGTCCGATTCGTGTTGCTCCACACGTAGACAAGCCCGTTTGTTGGATCGAGAGTGAGACGATCCGGAGGCAGCGTCACGTTCAAGGCGATCGGCGTAACGAGCCCGGCCCTTGCTTGTACAAGCGAGAGATGAAGGGCAGTTCCGTTCACTGACACGAATTCTGAACCATTCAAACTCGAGATCACAGACGAAACGTTGAGACCAACCGATGATGTTCCCTCCACAACCTCGGTGCTCGCGTCGTATAGGTTTAGGAGGGTGCTACTAGGTGTCGCGATGGCCAGTAGATTGGTCGACGTCGAGTACGCAAGTGCACTTGGAGAAGAAAACAGTCGTATAGGGGGGCTTTCAACGACGAAGTTTTTTGTGACGTTCACTGGGGTGACGTTGTAAGCACCCGCGTACACCCCGGAGTTTGCCACGAACACTTCCCCAATCGTCGGTGCGTCCACCAATGCGATAGGAGAAATCCCTACGTGCGGAACCGACTGCAGTAGCTGGCCGGTTGCGCCATCTATTATTGACAGGTTTCCGGAAGCGGTGTTTGCTACGACCAGATCTTGGGATACCGGGTCGTAGAGAATGTCGTGCGGATCGCCTCCAACCGGAATCGGTGACCCTACCGTAGTGCCCGTGATCAGACTGTAAGCTACGACCTGGTTCGTCAGTGGTAGGGTCGCGTACAGGTAGCCGTTGAGCGGGTCGTACGCGATCGAGCTGGCGTTCGCGAGCTGGGGGTCCATTTGGGTCGAGTTGCTCGCGGGCGAGTAGATCAGCGCCGGGGCGTTCGGCGGCGCGGGAATGTGAGCTGTCGTGATCGGGAATTCCGGAATCCAGAGCTGGTCGGTCACGGGGTCGACGGTTGCGTACCCGCTCGCGTCCCAAAGCCAAACCATGCTCGGAAAGTTGCCGGGCGTTGACCCGTCGTAGTTCACAAAGGCCGTCTGAACGACCGAGCCAGCCGAACTCGGTGAGAAAGTGAGCGGGCGGTCGGGTTGCATGGGCCGCAACGACGCGGAGACCGGAGCAGACGACGCCGCTGAGACGAGCGTGTCGGACTTTTCCGGCGCAGTTCGAGCCGAAGTGAGCGAAGCCGCCGCCACTGCGGCCACCGAGAGGGCCGCCACGGCGACCGTCAAGAGAAGGAGGAGGACTCGGGTCGGCCGATTTGAATGCGTCGCCAGCGTCACCGAAAGTTCATGGAAATCCGGCCCTCATAAAACCCGCAATCCAGAGGACGCGGGCGGTCGGCGCCGGAGACTACACCGTGCGGATGACCCGGCCCGCGTGGGCGTCGATTAGGATCGTGGTCTTCTGGCCCTTGTGGTCGAGCTGGAAGGAGAAGATCGGAACGTGCAGGAGCTCGCCGTCCGAGACGTCGGCCTGCGTCTTCAGCTGGGAGACCATGCTGTGCTTCTTGTGCGCCGCCTCGCTCTGCAGCTGCTGGACGAACGCCTGGGCGGCGTGCTTGGCGGCCTCCTCGCCGAGGTCGCCGTTCAGGACCTGGGTGCCGTCCGGGATCTGCTTCTTGTCGAAGAACGTCCGGTCGGTCAGGGAGAACTGGTAATCCTTCGGCTGGTACGCGGCCATCGACTTCACGGCCACGACGGGGTACTCGTACTGCCCCGAGATCGTCTCCGATCGGTTCGGGTTCACGACCGGGCCGCCCATGATCGGGATCACGGTGTAGCCCCCGCGTCGACCGCCCAGGGCGCTGCCGAGGAGCGCCCCGGCGGCGATCGTGCCCGCGGTCGCCCCGACCGTCGTGGCGACCGCCTGATACTGGTAGGTGGTGGAGGCCGATACCGGCATCACCCAGAACGGCACGTAGGACAGTCGCGTCTCGCCGACCTTCGACTCCTCGAAGTCCTTCCGATGGAAGAAGCCCTGGTCCATGTACCCCTGGACGACCTTCAGCGCGTCCGCCGGGTTCACGACCTTCAGCGGGAGCATCGTGTGCTTGTTGATCTCCTTCCAGCCGTCGCCGCCCAGCGTGACCGAGCTGCCGCAGTAGTCGCACGAGATGACCATCTCCCCGAACGCGGGCTTGATCGGCGCCCCGCAGGTCGGGCACTTCAACGCCTGGACACCGGCCGCCCCGAGGACGTTCCCCGAACTTGCGGGCTTGGACGACGCCGCGGGGGCCGCCCCGCCGCCGCCCGCCACCGCCGTTCCGCACTTGAAGCAGAACTGCGCGTTGTCGGGGAGCGATTGACCGCACTTGACGCAGAACATCGTACCTTCCTCTCGGAGCCGCGGTCCCGCCGAGCCACTACCCCAACGGTGCCCCGCACTCGGGGCAGAACTTTCCGGTCGTGACCACCGACTTGCCGCACTTCGGACACGTGCGAGCGGCCGGCGGCGCCATCGAGGCGCCGCAGTTGGGGCAGAATTTCTGGCCCTGTGCGACGGGTTGACCGCACTTCGGGCACGGCGTGGTCGCGGCTGCGGGCGGCGCCATCGACGCCCCGCAGTTCGGACAGAACTTGTTGCCGGGAGGAACCTGGGCGTTGCACTTCGGGCAGACGAGCATCGGGCCCTGCTGCTGGTAGGCGCCCTGCATCTGGCCGGACATTCCGTACCCCATGCCGAGCCCCGCGCCCAGGCCGACGCCCGCGCCCGCCATCGCGCCCGCCCCGCCGGAGGGGTTGGAGGCAGCGGCGGTGATCGCTTGACCGGCCTGGTACTGCATGTAGTTCACGCCCAGGACCCCCATCTTGGACCGGGTGTCAATCGCCTGCTGGACGTCGTCGGGGACGCTGACCGAGAGTCCCTGCAGCTGCTTCACCTCGACGCCGAGCGGGCCGAAATGCTCGGGGACCGCCCCAAGCACCGCCTGTTCGATCGTCGTCAGCTGGGTCGCAAGGTCGGTGACCCGCATCCCCTGGTCCTTGAGCTTTCCGAGGGTGTTGTAGACGAGCAGGACCATCTGGTCGCGGAGGCGCGCCTCGACATCGGGCGTGGTGACGGCGCCGAACGTCCCGACGAACTGATTGATGAAGTTGTCCGGGCTCCCGACGTTCCACCGGTAGGATCCGAAGACGCGGAGCTGGACGAGCCCGAAGTCCGGGTCCCGGAAGACGTACGGCTCGGTGCTCCCGAACTTTCCGTCGAAGATGCGGCGCTGGAGGTAGTACACCTCCGCCTCCTGCCGAACGCCCGAAAGCGCCTGGACGAGGTTCCCGAGAAGCCGGGCGTTGAGCGTGGTGAGCGAATACCGGTTCGGCTGGTCGAGATAGGCGAGCACCTTCCCGTCCCGATAGAAGACGGCGGTCTCGTCCTGCCGGACGACGACGTTGTCGCCCCACTTGATGTTGCGCGGCACGCGCCACATCACGTTCGGTCCCTTGTACGCGTCCTCCCAGTTGATCGTCGTGGCACCGATGAGGCTGCCACCGGACGCCGGGATCGGATTGTTCGTAACCATCGGTGTTGCTCCTTGCTCCCCTACCCTACGCGAATTCCTTCGATCGCCTGGACGCGCGCCTTGAACGCCTGGTCGAGCTGGTTGACCTGGCCCCGGGCCGTCGCGATGACGGCACCCGACTGGGCGGCGTTCGGGCCGGACGCGATGGACGGCAGGCTCGCGACGGTCTGCGCCAGCTGGTTCCCCGCCTGCGCGAACCCGAAGTCGTACTCGTAGAGCCGGTCGAGCTGCTCGGGCCGGATGCGGACGTTCGCGGAGATTCCCGTGTATCCCTGCTCGGCGTTCCGGATCTCGCCCTCGAGCCGCCAGAGGTCGGCGATCAGGGGCGCGAGGTCGGTGAGCGCGGTGAACTGGTTCGCCTGGACGAGCATCTGGCGCGTGTTCTCGACCGTCGCTCGGGCGTTCTTCATCTTGTCCGCGACCTGAACGCGGAGCAGCTCGTCGGCGGCGCGGATATCCTCGCCCTCACGGTACGAGCGATACCCGGGCACGAGGAGCTGGAGGCGCTTGAGGATCCCGCGGTCGTCGTCGACGCGCTGGCGAAGGTCGACCGGGGGGGCGGTGCCCGCGGTCGGCGCGGCCCCGGAACCGGAGGCGGCGGGCGGCGGGGGCGGAGGCGGGGGAGGGGGAGGAGGAGGCGGCGGCGCGCTCACGGGGGCCGGCACGGACAGCGGACCTCCGCACTGGTTGCAGAAGCGGGTCCCCGCGGGCGAGGAGGCGCCGCACTTCGGGCAGGCGACCATCGCGGACGCGGGCGGGGCGGCCATTTACGGACTCCGAGGCGGAGGAGGAGAGTTCGCCGGGGGCGGCGCCGTTTGCGGGACGCTCGGGGAGTTCGCCGCGGCATACGAGAATGCCGACGGAGCCGGCCGCTCGCGCCACTGGTCCCGGACCGCCTCGCGGGACTGTGTGGCCTGAACGGCGCGCAGGCGCCACCCGACGAGCGCGATCGAGATCCCGAGCGCGATGGCGGTGAGCAGCAGGCCGATGAGCTGCCACGTGCCGAGCGAGACGCCGTAGGAGGGAGCGAGGCCGATCGTGAGGAACAGGACGGCGAATCCCATGCCGAAGAAACCCCACGCGAGCGACCGTTGCGCGGCGGGGTCGCGGGACAGCGACTCCGCGAGGTAGCAGACGACGGCGAAGATCAGGGCGAGGATCCCGATCCAGAGCAGGCCGTAAAAGTGCTGGCTCGACGGGAGCGCGAGGTAGACGAGGTAGAACAGGATCGCGGCGACGACGAGGAAGATCGCCGTCAGCACCGCGGCGTTCGTCTTGCTGCGCGCGGGAGCGGTGGGAGCACTCGGAGTCGACATCGGGAACGTTCGAGAGAAAAGGTTCGGGCCAGTATAAGAGCGTAAGCCGGCCGCCCGACGGTCCGATTCACCGGATCATTCCCAGCAGTTGGAGCATCGGCCCGACGCTCGCCGAGTTCCACCATAGGACGACCTGGCCCACCCCGTGCGCGAGGGCGATCTCGTAGTCGGTGTAGGCGGTGGACACGGAGATGTCGTTCGGGTCGCCGGACGCGAGCGTGAGCTGGACCGATATCGCGGAGGGCGGGATCCCGTAACCCGCGTACTCGGTGACCAAGCTCTCGATCGCGCTCGTCCACGTCGTCGTGGAGGCGTGGGCCGCGCCCTGGAGCTGGATCTGCAGCGCGTCGAGCCCGGTGGTCGCGAGGAGCGCACCGTAGTTCCAGTTGTACGAGCGGTCCGCCCCGACCCACAGCGGTTGCGAGGTCGGGTATCCGTACGCGGCGAACCCCGCGGCGTGACAGCTGTGGGCGAACGACGCGAAGTTCGACAGCGTGGTCGAGAAGTTGAGGGTGAACTCCGGTTCGAAGCCGGGCTCGTAGTCGTAGATCACGCCCTCGAACGAGGACGAGAGCCCTCCGGTCACGAGGTCGTGGACGTTGCTCAGGCCGGCCGTCCGAGCCTCGAAGTGGATGCCGGACGGGAGCGAGGGGGCGAGGTCCGCGAGCCGGCTGTTGAGGTAGGATACGTTCGGCGTCGAGTTGTTGAGCCCGCTGCTGAGCATGATCGTGTCGTTCGAGATCAAGTACGGCGCGAAGCGCTCGGAGATCGCCGAGATCGAAGAGGCGTTGATGCTCTGCGGCGCGATGACGAGGGGCGTGGCGTTCGACGGGGGGGCGCCGGCGGGCGCGCCCGACCCCGCGCACGGCGGGAAGGTGTCGAGGGGTTGGCCGCAGGCGGCGTTCCCGCCGAGGTCCACGACCGCCACGGCCGCGCCGAGGAGCAGCAGAACGACCGCGATCGTCCGGAACGGGAACCGCTCCCGCTCGCTCGACCGTCCGGGGGGGGTCATGGGAGACCCCGGGGCCAGCGGCCTCGCAGCGCTTGAGCCTTCGCGTGGCGGTCCGGGGGACGTGGTCCGCTCTACCCTCGGACCAGATCGAGGAGGTCGAGCAGCGACGGGAGGCTCGACAGGTTCCAGAACAGGACGACCTGACCCGCGCCGCGAGCGACGGCGTTCTCGTACGCCAGGTACGCGGTGGAAACGTTCACCTGGTTCGGGACCCCGTTCGCAAGGCTCACCTGGACGCTGATATCCGAGGCGGGAAGGCCGAATCCCCCGTACTGGGTGCTGAGCGTAGAGATCGAGCGGTTCCAGATGTTCATCCCCGTGTGGAGAGCGCCCTGGTCCTGGATCTGGAGCTGGTCGATGCCCGAGGTGGCGAGCAGGGAGCCGTAGTTCCAGCCGTCCTGGGAGTAGTGCGCGCCCCACAGCGGCAGCGAGTAGGGGTAGCCCACCGCCCCGAAGCCGGCGAGATGGCACATCTGGGCGAACTGGATGAAGTTCGACATCGTGGTCGTGAAATTCACGGAGAATTCCGGCTCAAAGCCCGGTTCATAATCGTACACCACCGAGCGGAACGAGGGGGACAGACTCCCGACGAGCGTCTGCACGTTCGCCAGCCCGCCCGTCCGCGCCTCGTAGACGATCCCTTTCGGGAGCTGGGGCTGCAGCAGGAGCAGCTGAGAGTTGAGGTACCACGGGTTCGCGGAGCTGCCGTTCGCGTTCGCGCCGCTGCTGAGCATGATCGTGTCGCCGGACCGCAGGTACGGTCGTACGGACGTGGCGAGGGCGGCGAGCGTCGAGTCGTTGATGTCCTCGGGAACGAGCACGAGCGGGACCACCGTGGAGGGGGTCCGGGGCGGCGGCAGGGGGGCGGGCGACGGGCCGAGGGGCGGCGTCGAGTTGGAGGCGGCCTCCGGCGCGAGGGCGCTCGACGGCCCGGGCGCCCACGGTGCCGGGGAGCGAGCGGGCGGCGAGGAGTGCGGCAGCGAGCTCCCCGGACCGGTCGCCGTCGCCCCCGGGTGCGCCGTCGAGCAGAACCCGACCCCCCCGGAGGCGGTGCCGCACAGGACGTTCGACCCGGCGAACACCGTGAGCGAGGTCGTCGCGATCAGGACCAGCACGACCGCGACCACGCCGTTCCGGTGGCGGCGGGCCCGTTCGGTGCGGCGTCGCCCCTCTGGGCTCGGCGGGTGCTTCGGTCGCGGCTCCATCGGGACACCTTGCAGGACCCCGGAGGGGGTCCGTGTCGCCGCTCGGTCCGCTCGGGGCGCCGTTCAGAGCCGCGGTTCGTCGTCTCCCTTGTCCCGCCGCGGCTTCACAACCGGGGCGGGGGGGGGCGCGGGAGGCTCCGGAACCGTGGTCCCCGACGGCGATCCGTCCGCGCTGGGCGCGGGAGCGGATTTCGCGGTCGCTGAGCCGGAGTTATCCTTCATGGGGGTTGATGAACCTGTCGCTGGCCCACTGGGCGACGGTTTCGGCTTGGGGGAGCCGGAAACTCCCCCCGGATGGTCCTTCCGGAGCGGCGATCCGCCGCCGGTCCTCGAGGAGGGACCCTTGGACCTCTGGAACACCCCCCGAAGGCCGCTCGACGGGGCGGAGGCGGCCCGCCCGCTGGCGGAATGCAGGGTGACTCCGGCCGCGGCCCGGGTGTTATCCGTCGTCACCGGCTGGTTGCATTTCGGACACTTCGGGAAGGTGCCGATGCAGTGCTGGCAGAGGGGGGCCCCGCACGAGTGCAGGACCGACGCGATCCCCCCGCACCCGACGCACCGCGGGGACGCGGCAGATTGGCTCGCGGCGGTCGTGACCGACGGGGAGAACGCTGGCGGGCCCGCGGGCGACGCCCCCGGGGACGGGCTCGGCTGGTTCTCCGGCGCGAAGTAGGTGTCCCCCGAGACGGGCAGTGCGGGGGCGCCCGCGTCGGCCTCCTTCGCGCGGAACTCGGGGCCGTACGCGCCGAGGTCGAGCGTGGGAAGCGGCGCGTGGACCGCGGACCCGGCTTCCTCCACGACCTTGATCAGGCGTGCCTTGTAGATCCCGACCCGCAGGCTGCGGACCAGCTGGAAGAGCGTCCGTTGCTCCGGCGGCAGGACGAGCGCCTTCCGGGCGAGCTCTTCGACATCGGGCGTCAGCTTGAGATTCTCCGGCCGCAGGTCGGCCTCGAGGACCGCCTTGAGGTAGCCGAACAGGCGCTGGACCTGATCGAGGGAGTAGCCGGGCGGCGACATCACGGCCACATCGGCCATCGTGAACCCCCGCCGCTCGATGCCGGGCGGCCGACGTTCGAGGGCCTGGGTCACGAGGTGGTACGACGCGTTCTCGAGGTCGTGGATCTCGGCGACCTCGATGCGGTCGAGCTTCAGGTCGGGCGGTCGACCGATCGCCGCGAGCACCGGTTCGAGGTACTCGTAGGGGACGTGCAGCGTCACGAAGAGGTCGTTCTTCGCGACGGTCCGGTTCAGCTTCGCCTCGAGCAGGAGCGCCTCGCGGCCGTAGCGCGAGATCTCGGCGTCCCGCGTCTTCTGCGCGGCGAGCTTCTTCCCGTCCTTCGCGGGGCCGAAGTCGGAATCCAGGGCCAGCGCGCGTTCGAAGCTCGTCTGGGCGTCGGTCGGCCGGCCGGTCGCGAGGAGCGCGACCCCCCGGCTGGTCCACGCCTGCTTGTTGCCGGGGTCGGCCTCGGTCGCGCGCTCGTAGAACGAGAGCGCCTCGTTCGGATGGTTCAACCGCTCGGCGACGAACCCGGCGCGAAGGAGAACGTCCGTGGCGGCCGGTGCGAGACTCAGTGCATGGGCGAACGCGTTCGCCGCATCCGGCCACGCCTGCCGGGCGACGCCGAGCTCGCCCCACCGCACCCACAAGGCGGTGCTCTTGGGGAGCACCTCCACGCCCTTTTTCAGCGCGTCCGATGCCGGGTCGAGATGGCCGAGACCGCTCTCCGCCTCGGCGAGGAGCAGGTAGAGGGACTCCTGGGGAGGAACCTGCGGGATCGACTGACGGAGGAGCTCGAGGGCGTCCGCGTGACGCCCTTCGTCGAGGAGCGATCGGGCGGTGCCGGCGATCGCGAGCGGGGAGCGGGGCTCCCGCTGGCGGACCTCGTCGTACACCGCGCGCGCCTCGGCCGGTCGCTCCAGCGCCGTCAGCACTTCGGCGCGGAGCAGCAGCGCCGCCACGTTCGCCGGGGCGCCCGCGGGGGCCGCTTTCAGCCCTTCGTCCAGCACCTCGAGCGCGAGGTCCGGGCGACCCGAGCTCAGCCGAAGCCGGGCGCGACGGATGGCGATCTCGACGCGGTACACCGGGTCGATCTCGGCCGCGCGTTCGTAGGATCGGTTCGCTTCCTCGGCGAGCCCCAGGCTCGCGGCGAGGTCCCCGCGTTCCAGGTGGAGCGTCGCGTCCTGCGCGCTCGGGCCGTGGGTCGCGAGGAGCTTGGTGAGGCTCTCGAGCGCCTCCTTGTTCTCGCCCGCGTCGCGATGCAGATGGTACTTCTCGAGGAGGGCCGGACCGTTGTCCGGCTCCAGGAGGAGGATCGCGGTGAGCGAATACAGGAGCTCGGAGGGGCGCCCGAGGGCCCGCCACGCGTCGCCCCGCGCCTTCCACGCGGCGATCTCGTTCGGGTCTTCCTTGAGGAGCTGGTCGGCGAGCGTGACGACCTCGGCGTACTTCCCGGCCAGCAGGAGGGTCTCGGCGAGCGCGAGTCGACCGTGGCGGCTCTTCGGGTCGACCTCGAGCCCGCGGCGATAGTACGCGATCGCGTCGGCGTACGCGCCCTGGGCGCGGAGCGCCTCGGCGACCTCGAAGAACGCGTGCGCGTCGCCCGTGACCCCCTGGACGGCCGACTGCAGCACCTTCAGCGCTTCGGGCCGACGACCGCTCGCGAGCAGGATCTGTCCCTTCTTGCGGAGGAACATGGGATTGTTCGGTTCGCGCGCAAGGAGCATGTCGAGCAGCTGGAGGGCGCGCGCCTCCTGGTTCGAATGCGCCAGGACCTCCACGGCTCCCCAGAACAGGTCCGGGTCCTCGAGCCCACCGGCGATCGCCCGGGTGTACGCGTCCGTCGCTTCGGAGTACCGCCCGGCCTCGCGCAAGGCGTGGCCGAGTTCCTTCAGGACATCGTTGCGCATCTGGTTCCCCTCGCGGTCGAGGAACGCGTGGTACGCCCAGATCGCCCGATCATGATCCCCGACGAGACGCGACGCCCGCGCGATCCCGAGTTCGCTCACCGGCGCCGCGTCGGCGTCGGTCGATGCGCGTTCGTAGGCGACGAGCGCGGTGCGCGCGGCCTGGTCCCGCTCCGAGGAGCCTTCGGGCCGGTCGTAGGCGAGCATGAGGTACAGGTTCCCGCGCTCGATCGCGACATCGGTGCGGGTCGGATCGAGCCGGAACAGCTCGTCGAGCACCGGAGCGAGCTGCGCCGGGTCGTTGGTGCGCGCGACGACCTCCTTCTTCTCGAGGAGGTACGGAAGCTCGCCGGGATGCGCGGAGAGCAGCGCGTCGTACGCCATCAGCGCGCCGGCCGTGTCGCCGCTCGCGGAGAAGATCCGGGCAAGCTCGACCTGAGCCGCGACGTCCGACGGTTCCTCGGCGAGGATCGCCTGGGCGAACGCTTTTGCCGCGTCCGCCTGGTTCGCGCTGCGCGCGACTTCGAGCGCCTTTCGCAGGTCCCCGACGGCGTGAGGGTTCGCCGCCAGCAGGGCCTGGTATCCCTCGATCGCCCGGTCGACGTGACCGTCGGCGAGCTCGAGCTCGGCGATCCCGCGGAGCGCCTCGAGGTGGTCCGGCTGCGCCACGAGCAGGGCCCGACAGGCACCGAGCGCAACGTCGACCCGGTCGAGTCGCACCCCCAGGTCCCGGAGTTCGACCAGATTCTGCAGGTTGCGCGGGTCGACCTCCTGAAGCCGCTTCCTCGCCGCGATGGCGAGGTCCGGTGCATCCGCCTCGACCGCGCGCGCGATCTCGTCGAGCGCGGCGACGTCGGACGGTGTGGCCGACTCGACGATCCCTTGCGCCATGGGGACCGCATCCGAGGTCCGGTCGAGCTTGAACAGCGCGCGCACGTGGAGCACCGCGGCGCGCGGGTCGTTCGGAGCGACCTGGTGGACACGGTCGAGCGCCTCGAGCGCTTCGGACAGCCGACCGAGCGCCGCGAGGAGGTCCGCGCGGGCGAGGAGGAGCTCCGGGTCGTCGGGCGACGTCTTCAGAAGCTCCTCGCAGGCCGCCAACGCGGGAAGCTCCCCGCCGTGCGCCCGGGCGAGTTCCAGTTTCATTCGAAGCGCGCGCGCGTTGTCCGGCGCGAGCTTCAGGGCCTTGTCGACGTACTGCATCGAGGTGGCGTCGAGCTGCTGCGCGTGGAGGTACGCCTCGAGCGCTTCGGCGTTCTGGCCGAGGAGCTTCAGCGCGTCGCCGCGGGTCGCCCAGAGCCCCTTGTCGTGCGGATTCCCCTCGATCGCCCGGTCCGTGAGCGCGACGACCTCGGGGAGGTCCTCGTTCTGCGCGAGGAGGATGAGCGCCTTGTGATGAAGGAGCGACGAGCCGCCGGGCGCGAACTCGAGGCCCAGGTCGATCGCGCGCCGGGCGAAGGCGGGCTGCGAGGCCCGGTAGAACGCCATCGCCGTCTCGTCCAGCCACGGGGCGATCTCGGTCCCGGCGTCCGCGAGCTCCTTCGAGTGGGATTCGACGGTCGCGAGGAACGCCTTCAGCGCACGGGTGTACTGGTCGCGGTCGGTGCGTCCCTCCGCCTCGAGCGCCCCGCGATAGCTACGGCGCACGTCCTCCAGCACGCCGGACGGGGCCGCGGGCGCCGGAGCGGGGGAGTCTGCCATCTTCCGTCGTGCCACCTAACTCGAGGTCTAAATACTCCCGTTCAACGAGAAGGCCCTTTCCCCTCTCCGTCCCCCGCGCTCGTCCATCGTCTTATCCTCCGGCATCGTTCCGGAGCGGCGTGCCGGCCCGATCCTCGTCGGGGTCCTCCCGCAAATCCATCTTCGACCCGGTCCACGGGCAGATCGCCCTCGACGCGACCGCGCTCGCGCTGATCTCCACGCCCGAGTTCCAGCGCCTCTGGGGGATCCGGCAGACAGGATTCGCCCACCTCGTCTTTCCCGGCGCGAACCACACGCGGCTCGAGCACTCGCTCGGGACGTACTGGGTCGCGGTACGCTTCGCCGAACGGCTCGGGGTGGCGCCCGCCGAGGGGCGGACCCTGGCGCTCGGCGCGCTCCTGCACGACCTCGGTCACGCTCCGTTCTCCCACACCCTGGACGGGCCGATGCGCGAAGCGCTCGGACACGGTCACGAAGCGGTCTCCCGTTCCATCATCCTCGGCGAGGAGGGGTCGCCCGGCGCGATCCCCCGCGTCCTGCGATCCCGCGGCGTCGACCCGGCCGAGGTCGCCGAGCTCGTCGAACCCCAACGGCGCGGCGTGTCGCGTTGGCTGGGGTCGATCCTGCACGGCGCGATCGACGCCGACCGGATCGATTACCTCCAGCGGGACGCCCACTACACCGGGGTGGCCCACGGGGCGATCGACGCGGTCCGATTGCTCGACACGATCCGGGTGCTCGGGGGACGCGTCGTCTACGCGGAGAAGGGGCGCAGCGCGGTCGAGGGATTTCTCGTCGGTCGGGCGCTGATGTACTCGACCGTGTACTTCCACAAGACCGTCCGTTCGGCGGAGATGATGGCCCAGGGCGCGGTCGAGCGGCAGGCGGGCTTTCCCGAGAGCGCGCCCGCGGTCTTCGGCTGGACCGACGGCGAATTGCTCGCGCGGCTCAAGAACGTCGGCGGACCGCCGGGCGAACTGGTGCGGGGGTTGCTCGAGCGCCGTCTGTACAAACGCGCTCACGGATGGCGCGAACTGTCGTCGGCGGCGCACGGTCGATGGCGCCGGCTCGCGCACCGGCCCCCCGAGCGGCGGGCGCTGGAGGACGAGATCGCCGGACGGCTCGGCGCGCGGCCGGGGGCCGTGCTGATCGACCTCGCCGGCATCGAAGTGCGCGGCGACCCGATCGAGGATTGGTCGGACGTCGGGGTGATGGCCGGTCGGCGCGTCACCTACCCGTTCCGGGGTCCGGGCCCGTGGCACGCTCTCGTCAACCGGCCGCCAGCCGACTGGCCGGTCAGCGTTTACGTCGCGCCGCGCTTCCGGGGTCGTGCGACGCGGCTCCTGGAGCGGGATCCCGCCTTCTTGCCCTGAGTCGGCGGTGCTCGCCCCGCCGCTCCCAGTATGCGCTTCCACTGGGCCGACGTGACGGGCATGACCGAGAGGCGCGAGATCCGGAACAGGATGAAATCGGAGAGGGCGGGGTCGGAGCGCATCTCGGAGAGCGACACCGCGCGCGCCAGCGCTCGGCTCGGTTCGATGACGACCGACCAGGAGCCCCGATCGTCGTTCGGGTCGGGGTGCGGGGCGCCGGCGACCCGGGCGATGCCGACCGCGGAGCGCTCGCTCCCCGAGTGATAGAACAGGAGCTCGTCGCCGGGACGCATCCGCTTCAGGTGGAGGAGGGCGGTCGCGTTGTGGACGCCGTTCCACTCGGTGCGCCGCTCGCGCTCAAGGTCCCCGTACGAGTAGACACTGGGTTCCGACTTGGCGAGCCAGTACGCCATACCGGCGGGCAAGGCATGGGGGGGGTAACGGTGTCGGCCGCTCGTCCTACCCGAGGACGATCCCCTGCGTGGTGATCGCGAACGGCCGCCGTTCCGGGTCGTGGGCCGCGCCGCGCATCCGGACGATCTTGATCTGGCGGACGGAGCGGTCGCCGATCCATTTGCGCGTGAGGAGGATCTCGCCCCGGGTCAGCACCTCTTCCGGCGTGAGCAGCGCCGGATTGCCGGGGGTCGCCGTGATCAGCGCCGTGACGTTCTGCTCGGAGAGGAACCGCAGCAGCGACTGGATCTCCGTCCGCTCGGCCTGCGGGTCCTGGGAGGATTTCACCGCGAACCGACGGACCGACGTGATCGAGTCGATCACGAGCCGTCGGAACGGCACGTTGGCCATCTGCTGGCGGAGCTTCAGATAGATCGACTGGATCGAGATATCCTCGACCTCCGCCGCCTTCTTCTCGGGCGAGGCGAGGTCTCGCATCGACTTCAGGTCCGACATCGTGCGGATCTCCTGGACCGCGGCCTGCCGCTTGAACGCCCGCGTCCCCGGGTTCGCGTCCAGCGTCTTCACCGCGGAGAGGTCCCATCCGAACGCGTGGACGTTCTCGATGATCTCGTTGGGGGGCTCATCGACCGCGACGAGCAGCACTTCCTCGCCGCGCCGGATCCCCTCGAGAAGGAACGTGAGCGAAAGGAGCGTCTTGCCGCTGCCGGTCGCGCCGGTGACCAGGTAGGGCCGCCCCGCGATCAAACCGCCGCCCAGCATCCGGTCGAGTCCGGGGACCCCGGTGGGCACGCGGTTCTGGAGAGTCGGCGGCACCGGAATCGTCATTCGGCGGGTTTCTCGGGCGCGTCCTCAGAGGGCGGAGGCGGGGCCTCCCCTTGACCTTGCACGTCCGGTGGCGACGTTCCCTCCGTGGCCGAGATCACCGAGGGCGCCTTCTTCTTGCGGACCGCCCGCTTGCGCGGTTTCGGGGGGGCCGGGGGGACCGTCCCTTCCGAAACGGGAGTTTCGACCCCGCCGGCGGGTGCACTGACACCGGTCGGTTCCGACGCAGGCGACTCGGTCGCGGCCCTCGGTTCGACCTTGCGAGGAACCTTCGGCGCGCGCTTGGCCCTGCGTTTGGCCGGCGCGGCCGGTGGCGCGGTGGTCGGAAGCGCGGGCGGCGTGATCGTCTCCCGGGCAGCGGGGGCCGGCTCGCTGGCTGGCGACGGGGCGGGGGGAGTTGGGGGGACCGATTCGGTCGGGGGGGGCACCGGTACGGCCGGCCGTTCGCGGGGGGAAGCTGCCGGCGGCGGCGTGGGGACAACACCGGGGGTTCGAGTGGGGAGGGGAGGGGGCGCCGAGGGATCACGAGCGGGCGCTGAACCTTTCGCGGCGAGGTCACGGATCCCCGCAGGGGCCGCGGTCGCCGGAGGGACCCCACCCGCGCTAGCCTTGCCGGGCGAGCCCGAGCTCCGGGTGAGTCCGCTCGGAAGCGCGGGGGGCTCGGGGGGCGCCGTCCGGCGGGGCGAAGGGGCGGCCCGCGAGGGCGGCACAGCGCGTGGTGTCGCGACGGCGCCGGTCGGAGGGGCCGCCGGACGCGGGGGTAGGGGGCGTGAGACCGGTTCCGCGGTGAGCCCACTCGCGGACGCCGGTGCCGGCGCCGCTACAGCCGGTTCCGGGGCCACCGAGGTCGGAACGGACGCCGAAGGCTCGGCCACCGGAACCAGCGGGACGGGAGAGGGGGCCGCCGACGGCGGTGGAGTCGAAGAGGATTCGACGGGTTCCACGGGCGGCCGGGGCGCGATGGGGGCCGTGACCACGCGGGGAACGTCCGCCGGCTCCGCTACCGGAGGGGCCGGCTCGGGCATCGGTGCTGACGCGACCGGAACTTCCACCGGCGCGGGGGCCGCGGCGGGCGGGAGGGCTTCCTCGGGCGTCGGAACCGCGGCGGGCCCCGCCGGCATCGGCTCGGGCTCGGGGGGCGGGGGGGGTGTCGCCACCGCAGGAGCCGGTGGTACCGGCGCGGGGGCCTCGGGGGCGACCACGGCGGGCGGAGAGGGTGGCGGAGCCGGTGCCGGAGCCGGTGGCGGAGCCGGCGGCGGCGCACTCTCGGGCGCCCCCGCGGGCTCGGGCGCCGGGATCTCACTCCCGGTCGACGTGGGAGGGGCCGGCTCGGGCGGTGGCGGAACGGGCGCCGGGACCGGCGTCACCGCACGCGGGACTCCACGACGGCCGCCGCCGGTCGGTGCGGAAGGGGTTCCGGAAACGACCGGAGCGATAGGGGCAACGGTCGGAGGGGGGGGCGCCGATGCGGGAGTTTCCGGAGCTTCGGGAGCTACGGGAGACAGCGGCTCCGTGACGGGCGCCACGATTCCTGCGCCGGTCGGTAGCACCGTCAGCAGCATCTCGAGCTGCCGCTGCAGCTCGGCGCTCGGAGGCAACTGAGTGGGGGCGAACCCGGCGCGCGCTTCGCTCGCCCGAGCGACGACACGCATGAGCGCGGCGGAAGCCTCGGGAGTACGTTTCGAGGCATCGGGCGGAGGAATGTTCCGGTACGCGCCGGCCACGTCCATCGCCAGAGCGCTCGCGCGAGCGACATGTCCGGGAACCTCGGCGACCTCCCCCTGCCGGACCCCGGCGAGGGCCGCTTCGATCTCGGCCCGGATCGGGCCCACGTCCGCCTCGATGAGGACGAGGTCGCGCACCTGTTCGAGGAGCGGGTCCATCGTGCCGCCCGCGTACTTCGACGTCGGCAGGGCCGCCGCGCCGGCCGCCGGTTGCGCTTCGATGATCTGCCGGGTATCCCGGGAGATCGTGACCGAGAGATTGATGTCGATGCCCTGCGGTCCGATGCGGTACGGATGAAGCCGGATGTCGTGCGAGCTCCCGCGGAACTTCTCGACGCCGATCGCCCGGACCGTCGCGTTCTCGAGCTCCCATCGGAAGAGCCGGATCTCCCCTCGGGCGAGCATCCGTTCGGTCGTGTCCGCGTCCTCAATCGGGGACTCGACCGTGAGGAACGTCGTGACCTGGAGGTCCGAGAGGAATCGCAGGAACGTCTGCGCACCCGCGACCTCGTTGAACCCCTTCATGCAGAAGTACTGGAGCGCCGTCAGAGAGTCGATCACCACCCGCGTGAAACCACGGCGGGTGACCTCGGCCCGGAGCATCTGCTCGAGCGCCGTGATCGTGACCTCGACGCCGGTCAGCTCGGGCGTGCGCCGGATGACGAACGGCACCTGGCCGAACGGCATCGAAGCGCGGACCGCGGAGATGTCCTTGAACGGGACGCGCTCGTACCGCATCACGTCGGGGATCGCGTCGAACACCTCGACCCGGTCGAACTCCGGACCGAGCCCGCGGTGATTCAGCCGAGCCTCGTTCGGGGGCTCCTCGAGCGTGACGAGCAACCCGCGCTCCCCTCGGCGGACCCCTTCGCAGAGGAACTGGAGGGCGAGGGTCGACTTGCCCGACCCGGACGGTCCGACGATCAAGTACGGGCGCCGAGCGATCACGCCGCCGTCCAGCATCGCGTCGAGCCCGGCATTGCCGGTCGAGATGCGGGGCTCGGGCTCCGACGCTGACGGAACTCGTGCGGACGCGGTGTCCTCCCCGCGGCGCGCCGCCCGCGAGCAGGGTCGCCGCAGTCGTACGAGGCCCGACCCGCGCTAAGTAGTTTCGGGACGCCCGGCGGTGACGACGGCGTCGCGCGCACCGGTGCGGCGCCGGTTCGACGCAGGAGCCTAATAGGGGCGGCCGTCCTCCGCGCGCCGGGTGCTGAGGTAGCCTAGCTCGGCCAAGGCGCCAGATTCGAGATCTGGTGGTGCGTATGCATCGCGGGAGTTCAAAGGGCCGCCGGGGGCGTGCTCCGGGGCCGGAAACTCTCCCCCTCAGCGCCTCCACCTCGGGGACGGTTCGCGTCTGGGTGGAACTGACCCGGGCTGGTTCGGTGGAGCGGCGCCGGCTGACGGTCCCGAAGGGCACCCGCGTGCGGGCGGTGCTCCGGTCGCTGGGACAGTCCCCCGAAGGGAGCGCGGTGCTGGTCGGCGAGGTTTCGATACCGCTCGACACCCCGATCGAGCAGCCGACCCGGCTCACCGTCCTTCCGACGTTCTCGGGCGGTTGAGCCGGACGCGGCGCTCCGCTCTCGGCCCGGCCGCCGGGCAAGGGGTTAAGGTCCGGGCGCTCGTCTCTAGTGGTACTCTCAGAGGCGCCGTGCCCACCAGTTGTCCGATCTGCGAGCAACCGATCCCGTCCACGGTCGGTCATTGCTCCGTCTGCGGGTTCCCGACCGCTCTGGCGATCGAGGGATTGCGCTCGCTCGGGCCGAACGGCGCGACGGACGCGGAGCTCGCGTCCCCGACCGTGCTCGAGGTCCGACCCGCCCCCAAGACGCCAGAGCCGCCCTCCGCCGAGTCGGAACTGTGCGCGTCGATCAGCCGCGACATTCGCGGCAAGCTCGAGTATGTCCGGGAGCTCGGACGCGGCGCCCCGGACCCGACGAGCGACATGTGCCAGGCCGCGCTCAACGAGGCCGAGGGGCGCGTCAGCGAAGCGCTGGACGTGCTTCGGCGGGCGCAGCACAGCCTCGACCGGCAGACCGACGAGGTGCTCCGGGGCCGACTCGACTCGCTCCGCACCCGCGAGAGCGCGCTGCGGGAGACCGGCGTCCAGTTCGCCCTTGGGGGCGACCTGCGGCGGCTCGCCGATGCGGTCGACGGCGGACAGCGCGAGTCGGCGGTCGGTCTCCTCGTCGAGACCGAGCGTCGCGTGGCCCAGTTCGAATCCGATTGGCGGGGACTGCAGGGACTGCTCCGTCAGATCGACACGCTTCGGAAGGAGGCCGCCGACCTCGGGATCCCGCTCGGCGAGATCGCCGGCGAGGTCTCCGATATCCGGGACCAGCTGCGCGGGAGCGATATCACGGAGGAGGCGCTCGATGAGGTCGCCCAGGCGGCCGCTCAGACGCTGATGCTGCTGCACGAAGCGATCCCGACCTCGCTCGAGGAGGAGCTCCTCCGGCACGAGGCGACCCTCGACCGGTACCCGGACGACCACGCGCCGAGCGCCGCCGCTCGACGGCTTCACGGCGAAGCCGCCCGCCATCTCAAGAAGGGGCGGCTCTCGGACGCGGTCCAGAGCGTCCGCGAGCTCCGGCGCGAGATCGAGCGGCTCGAACAGTCGCGCGAACTCCGCGAGGCGGCGGTCGGCGCCGCGCCGGTCGCACCCGCCGCGCCGCCGCCGGTGGAGACCGAAGCGGAGACCCTCGAACGGCTTCTCAAGAAGGCCCGCAGCCTCGCCGGGCGGGTCCGCACCCTGCCCCCGGACAGCGAGCTCGCTCGCGAAGCGGCGTCGCAGATCCGGGAGGTCACGGACCTCCTGCGGAACCGCGAGCTGCGAGGCGCCGATCAGGCGCTCGCCCGCTTGATGCGGATGCTCTCGGCCGAACCGGGAGGCGTCTAGGCCCATGCCCAAGACGACGACGGTGCCGGAGCTCCGTGCGCGGCTCGACCGGCTCTCGGTCCAGGGCCACGCGCTCGAATTGGAGGGGCTCCCGTTCCCGAATGCGAGCCTGCACGAGTCGTTCGAGCAGGCGTTGGCGGCGGGCTCGCTCGATCGCGCCGCCGCGGTCGTGAAGGGCGGGGAGAATCTCCTTGCCAAGGTCTCCCAGGACTGGACGTGGATCCGCGAACTCCTCCGACGCGCCGACGAACTGCGCGCGATCGCGGCGACGTTGGGGGTCGACCTGCAGCACCTCGACGCGCGCGTCGGGAATCCGCGCATGCGACTCCAATCGGACCCGTTGAGCTCGGGGTCGATGGAGAAGGCCGCCGCGAGCGCTTCGCTCGCGCTCGCCGTGCTGAACGACACGATCCCGAAGTACTGCGTCCAGGAGGCGCAGAACCTCGGGGAGTCGATCCGGCGGGCCCGCAATCGCGGGGAGGACGTCCGCGAATCCGCCCGCACGTTCACGCTCCTGCTCCAGGCGATCCAGGACCAGAACCTCGCCGTTTCCGCCCAGCGGCTGGTCGAGACCCGTCGCGCCGTGTCGCGGATCCCCCGGGCACCGGCGCTCCCGACGTCGAACCCGCGCGAGGAGGAGGAGATCCTGCAGGAGGCGCGGAACCTCGCCCGCCGGCTCCAGCGCATCAAGGGGAAGGCGCGCGACGCCCAGACCGCGGCTCGTCTGATGTCCCAGATCCGCGGTGCCCTGAGCGAGGAGCGGCGGTTCGGCACGCCGGAGGAGGAGATCGAGGCGCTTTGGCTCGAGGTCGACCGGATCACCCGCGAGCGACGGCTGGCGTCGGAAGTTCCGGAGCCCCCTCGGGGGGAACCCGACCTCGCCACAGCCGGCGCGGAAGGGAACGGGACCTTCGACGCCCTCGGTCCGCCGCCGCCTGGTTCGATGCGGGAGGAGGCGCCCGCTACCGGGTCGGAGGAGGAGACCGACGACGCCGAGGAGAAGGGTGAGGAGGAGGGCGACGAGGATCGCCGACCCCCGGTCGCGTTCGCCCCGTACAATCCGTACATCCCTCCGGATATACCGCTGCCCACGGACGCCGAACAGGACCCCGACTCCCCGGCGGCGCGGGCGCGCGCCCGGGGCTCGCGGGTGCGACCGCAATCTTAAAATACCTATCGCAAGTGGTTTATACCACTTGCCGCGAGCCGACGGGCGACGGTCAGCGCGCGAGGTGGGGACGGTCAAGGCCGTCACGCCCTCGGGATTTTTCACCGTCCGCTCGGTAGGCGCCGACGTGGCGCCGGAAGGGACGAACGTGACCGACGCCCGGGGCGTCGTGCACGGCCGCGTCGTGCGCGTCTTCGGTCCGGTCGCCCGCCCGTATCTCAGCGTTCGTCCGCGCCGGCCTCCCGCGCCGGCGGAAGGGGTGGCGCTGCTCGACGCGACGCTCGTGCGCGAGTGAGGTCGTTCGGTCGGTATGGTCGATAAAGAGGTGGAAGTCCCCACGGAGAAGGCCGCGCCCCGCGCCGAGGACATGGCCGTCGCGACACGCTGCACGAGCTGCGGATCCACCCATCTTACCCGGGACTACGAGCGGGGCGAACTCGTGTGCGACGAGTGCGGACTCGTCCTCGAGGAGTCGATGATCGACCAGGGCCCGGACTGGCGCGCCTTCGACGCCGAGCAGGGCGAGAAGCGGGCGCGCACCGGTGCCCCGACGACCCTCACGATCCACGACAAGGGACTCTCCACCGAGATCGGGTGGAAGAACCGCGACCCGTACGGAAAGTCGATCCCCACCCGCAACCGGGCGCAGCTCTACCGGCTTCGGAAGTGGCAGCGCCGAATCCGGGTCTCGAACGCGACGGAGCGCAATCTCGCGTTCGCGCTCGCCGAGCTCGACCGCATCGCGTCCGGCATGGCGCTCCCGCGAAACGTGCGGGAGACCGCGGCGATGATCTACCGAAAGGCCGTCAACCGCAACCTGATCCGGGGCCGATCCATCGAGGGGGTCGTCGCGGCGTCGCTCTACGGCAGCTGTCGGCAGTGCAACGTCCCGCGTACGCTCGACGAGATCGCCTCCAAATCGCGGATCGGCCGCAAGGAGATCGGACGGACGTACCGGTTCATGACCCGCGAGCTCCACCTCAAGCTGATGCCGACGCGACCGCAGGATTACATCCAGCGGTTCTGCTCGGAGCTCAAACTGAAGGGCGAGATCCAGACCCGCGCGAACGAGATCCTGAAGGAGGCGACCGAGCGCGAGCTCACCAGCGGGCGGGGCCCGACGGGCGTCGCCGCGGCGGCGATCTACATCGCGAGCGTCCAGTGCGGCGAGCGCCGCACCCAGCGCGAGGTCGCCGAGGTCGCCGGTGTGACCGAGGTCACGATCCGGAACCGCTACAAGGAGCTCACCGAGAAGCTCAACCTGCGGGTCATGCTGTAGGGTTCGCGGAAGCTTATCTCCGAATCCTCCATCGCCCGCGCGGGACGTCGCGTTGGCCGACGAGCTGGCCGAAACCGCACTCCGGGCCGCGACCCCGTCGGGGGTCGAGTACGCGGACGTCCGCGTCATCCGACCGAAGCGCTACCTGCACCTGGCCGTTCGGGACGGCGGCGCGAGCGCGCTCACGTCGAGCCTCTCCTCGGGCCTGGGTGTCCGGGTCCGGACCCGCCTCGCCTGGGGGTTCGCCGGGACGAGCGAGCTCAACCCGGCCGCCGCGCGGGACACGGCGCGCCGCGCCGTGCGCCTCGCCCGGGCCGCGGGACGGACCACCGCCCGTCCGCTGCGCGTGACCGAGGAAACGGGGCCGAGCCGGGGCCGGTACGCGACCAAGCTGCGCGAGGAACCGTTCGAGGTGCCCCGCGACGATATCCTCGAATTGCTCATCGACGCCGAGAAGCGTCTCCACGTCGGTCCCGAGGTCAAGAGCGGCGCCGCGTCGTTCCAGGCGTGGGACGAGACCAAGGAGTTCCTCTCTTCCGAAGGCGCGTCGTACGCGGCGCGCATCGTGCACGTCGGCGCGGGCGTCACGGCCACCGCCGTGCGCGGCGCCCTCGTCCAGCGGCGGAGCGCTCCGAACTCCTTCGGCGGAGCCTGCCACCAATCCGGTTTCGAGTTCGTCCGGGGTCTCGAGCTCGACGCCCGGGCGGCGTCCGTCGGGAAGGACGCCGTCGCGCTGCTCGACGCGCCGGTGTGTCCGACCGGGCCGACCACGCTCGTGCTCGGGTCGTCGCAGCTCGCCCTGCAGGTCCACGAGAGCGTCGGACACGCGACCGAGCTCGACCGGATCTTCGGCAGCGAGGCGGCGTACGCCGGCACGAGCTGGGTGTCGCCCGGAGCGATCGGTTCCCTGACGTATGGGAGCGACCTGATGAACGTGGTCGCCGACGCGACGGAACCCGGCGGCCTGGGGACGTTCGGGTGGGATGACGAGGGCGTCGCGGCCCAGCGGGTGCCGATCGTGGAGGCCGGGCGGCTCGTGGGCGTGCTCTCATCGCGCGAGAGCGCAGCGGAGCTCGGGCTCCCGCGTTCGGGGGGCACCGCGCGGGCGGACGGCCCGGACCGGGCGCCGTTGATCCGGATGACGAACGTCGACCTGCTGCCCGGAGACCTGTCGATGGAGGAGCTCCTGGAGGACGTCGACGAGGGGGTGTACATGGAGACGAACCGTTCGTGGTCGATCGATGACAAGCGACTCAACTTCCAGTTTGGCACCGAAGTCGGGTACCGGATCTCGCACGGCGAGCTGGGGGCGCTGGTGCGGAACCCGATCTACGCCGGCATGACGCCGGAATTCTGGCGCTCGATGGACGCCGTCGGCGACGCCTCGACGTGGCAGCTCTGGGGGGTCCCGAATTGCGGAAAGGGCCAGCCGGGGCAGGTGGCGCGCGTCAGTCACGGCGCGCCGGTTGCCCGGTTCCGCCGGGTGGCGGTGCGCGGGGCGTGAACGTGGCGAGCCGCACCCCCCGACGGCGGGACGCGATCGCGGAGTCCGTGCGCGGACTCTCTTCGGGGACGAGCGCCGACCTTCGCTGGACCGAGTCCCTCTGGACGACGATCCGGTTCGCGAACGGTCGGATCCATCAGCCGCACCACGAGTGGAACGTGAACCTCTCCTACCGGTTCGCGGACGGGAACCGGCTCGGAACGTCAACGACCGGGGACACGAGCCCCGCCGGGATCGACGAGGTCGTTCGGTCCGCACGCTCGCTGGCACGGGTCGCGCCGAAGGAACCGAAGTTCCCCGGATTCCCGACCGACTCGGCCCCCCGCCCGCGGCCGGTCGCCTTCTCGGCGGCGACCGCACGGATCTCGCCGGAGGAAGCGACCCGCATCGCCGAGCGGATTCTTACCGCCGCGGCGTCCCGTGCCCCCGGGGCCCGGATCGCGGGCGTCGTGAACATCGGCACCGAGCGTCGAAGAGTCCTGAACTCTTCCGGTCTCGACCGCTCGACGAGGACCTCCGCCGCCCAGGCGAGCGTGCTCGTGGACCGGCCCGATCGGGACCCTCCGGTCTCGGGATGGTCGGAGGGAGCCCACTTCGACGCGGCGAAGCTCGCGCCCGAAAAGATCGGGCGCGAGGCCGCGGAGCGAGTGGCCACGACCGCGCCGGTCTCCGTCGCACCGGGAGCGTACCGCGTCGTGCTGCGGGACTCGGCGGTGGCGAGCATCATCGAGTTCCTCGCGGCGCTCGGCTTCGGCGCGAACGGCGAGGTCGAGGGATGGAGCTGCCTGCGACGACTGCGGGGCAAGTCGGTGGCCCCCCCGGCGATCGACCTCGTGGACGACGCCCGCTCCCGAGGGACGTTGCCCGGTGCGATCGACTACGAGGGCGTGGCGACCCGGCGGACGCCGCTCCTCGAGCACGGTGTGGCGCGGCCGGCGGTGACCGATGTGGTCACTTCCGGACGGCTCGGCCGGCCGCTCACGGGCCACGCGGTTCCGCCGGAATCCCCCTCGGGGGAGTGGGGCCCGGTCCCCACGCATCTTCTGCTCGCGCCGGGGGACGCCAGCGAAGAAGAACTGATCCGCTCGACCCGACGGGGCCTTCTCGTGACCCGATTCCATTACGTTCGGGTCGTCGACCCGGGGCGGGGCCTCATTACGGGGATGACCCGCGACGGGACCTACCGGATCGAGAACGGGGAGGTCGTCCAACCGGTGCGCAACCTCCGATTCACCGAGAGCGTCCTGACGACCCTGAAGGGGACGGAGCTCGTCGGGCGGGCGACGCGCGCCCACAACACCGACGGTCGCGGCGGATTCACGTCGACCTGTCCGGCGATCCTCAGCCGGTCGTTCCGTTTCACCTCCGCCACCCTCTTCTAGGCCGCGTCGCTCGGACGAACGATGCCCCGTCCGCTCCGCGTCGCGGTGCTCGCGTCCGGGGAGGGAACGACCCTCGACGACCTCGCGACGGAGGTCGAGTCCGAGCCCGAGCGCGTCCGCATCGTCCTCGTCGTCTCCGACCGCGAGGGCGCCGGGGTGCTCGAGCGGGCGCGTCGCCACGCGATCCCGACGGACGTGATCCGGAGCCGCGGACCCGGCACCGAGGGCTGGTCGGCCCGCCTCTCCGAACGGCTGACGGACGCTCGGGTGGATGTGGTGCTGTTGGCGGGGTACCTGTCGATCCTGCCGCCGGACTGGGTCGACCGCTGGAAGGGGCGCGCCCTCAATCTCCATCCGTCGCTGCTGCCCAAGTACGGCGGGAAAGGCATGCACGGCCTCCACGTCCATGCGGCGGTGCTCGCCGGTGGGGAGACGGAGACCGGCGCGACGGTGCACCTGGTGACCGGGACCGTCGACGGGGGTCCGCCGCTCCGGCAGGAGCGGCTCGCCATCCGTCACGACGATACCGCGGAGTCCCTGCGCGCGCGGCTCCACCCGGTCGAGGTCCGTCTGGCGGCTCGCACGCTCCGCGACTTCGCGGACGACGCGCTCCCGCTGCCCTACCCGCGCGACGCGGCCCGCGCCGACGTTCCGCGGCGCGACTGACCCCGGCCCGACCGCCCGGCCGGGGCGAGCAGCTCGGCGAGCGGGGTCGGTCGCGGCGGCAGCTCTCCCGCGAGCCGGTGGCGCGTGGTCTGGACCGGAAACAGCTCCCCGGCGTGCGCCCGCCGGACGACCTCCGACTTTGACACCTCCGGCCCGGGGCTCCACCGGCCGATCGACACGACATCGCTGTCGTAGTCGACGACCCACGCCGGGACGCGTCGCGCGCCGAGGCGTTTCAGCGCGGCGTACCGGTGATGCCCGTTGAGGATGACGCCCGAACCCCGCGCGACCCAGATCGGCTCCTGGGAGACGCCGGTCGATCGGATCTCCTTCACCAACCGCTCGACCTTCTTCGGGTCGACGTGCTCGTGCTCCCGCAGCGACTCGATCGGGACGAGGGCGAACTCCACCGGGTCGGTCACGCGGCGGGCCCCCGGCGCGCCTCGTGGATCGCGCGGCGCACGTAGACGTCGACCATCCGCTTCCGATAGTCCGGCAGGAGGAATGTGTTGTGGACGGGCCGCACGCGCTTGGCGACCTCCTCCGCAAGGGTGCGGACGCGCTCGTCGGTGAGCGAAGACCCTTCGAGCGGGGCCGTGAGGTCGTCGAACCGCTTCGGGTACGACTCCGCGCCGCCGATCGCGAGCGCGAGGCGCTCGACCCGACCTCCGTCGTCCCATCGGCCGGCCACCGCCACTCCGAGCTCGGGGAAGTCGTACGACGGCCGGACCCGGAGCTTCTTGTAGCGGCCCCGGAGCCCCCGCGCCTCGGGCGGCAGGTGGACCGCGACGACGAGCTCGCCGGGGGCAAGACGGGTGCGTCGGATCCCGTCGCCCGCCGCATCGTACAGCTGGGCGAGGGGGAATCGCCGCCGTCCACCGGCGCCGGCCACCTCGACGTCGGCGCCGAGCGCCATCAGGGCGGGAGCGAGGTCGCCGGAGAACGTCGCGTAGCACTTCTCCTTCTGCGGGACGACGTGGCACCGATCCCCGTCGGCCTTGAGGCAAAAGCCGAGGCTCGCGCGCCAGAAGTAGCTCTGATTGAAGAAGAAGCACCGGGTCTCGACGAGCAGGTTCCCCCCGAGCGTTCCCGACGACCGGACGAGCGGTGTCGCGACCTCGGCGAGCGCGTCCGCGAACCCCGGATACTCCGCGAGCAGTTCCGCGTCCCGCTCGAGGTCGGCGAGGCGCTCCATCGCTCCGATCCGCCCGAGGTCGTGGCCGGTGAGCTCGCGCACTCCGTCGAGCGCGATGAGATGCGGCCGGAGGTTCAGGTGCATCTTGTAGTTCGGCAGGAGGTCGGTCCCCCCGGCGAGGTAGTCGAACCGCCCCGCGAGGTCCCCGGCGAGACGCGTCGTCTCGTCGATCGAGCTCGGGCGGTGCAGCTCGAACGGGTCGAGGTGCATGGAACTACGCGCCCTTCCAGGCGCGTCCCTCCTTCCGGCGAAGGTCGATCCCGCGCAGCACGCGGTCGGGCGTGATGGGAAGCTCGGTGAACCGCGCCCCGACGGCGTCGTAGAGAGCGTTACCGACCGCCGGCAGCGTCGCGATCAGCGGCCCCTCGCCGGCCTCCTTGGCGCCGAACGGCCCGTCCGGGTCGTCCTCGCCGACGAGCAGGATTTCCACCTCGGGCATCTGCTCCGGCGTGGGGATCTTGTATTCGAGCAGGGACGGGTTGAACAGCCGTCCGCCGCGGTAGTTCATCGACTCGCCCATCACCTGGCCCAGGCCCATGTGGATCGACCCTTCGATCTGACCCTCCACCGCGAGCCGATTCAGCGCGCGTCCGCAGTCGAACGCAGCCCAGATCTTCTCGACGTGGTACTCTCCGGTCTCGACGTCCACGTCGACCTGGGCGACGTACGCGGCGAACGAGTAAGCGGGGGCCGTCCCGGCGCGCGCCCCCTTGAACGTGCCCCCCTTCGGTTTCGAGTCGTACGCGCCGCTCGCCGTCAGCGCGCCGACCGATTCCATCGCCTTGTGGAGGGCGTGCAGGAAGGAGACGCCGACCTCCGGCTGGTCCCGGACCTGGAAACGCTCGTGGGCGGTCTCCAGGGTCTCCACGGGCCGCTCCAGCAGTTCCGCCGCTGCCATCAGGAGCTGCGCGCGCAGCCGCAGCGCCGCCGAGCGCGCCGCGTTCCCCATCATGAACGTCACCCGACTCGAGTAGGAGCCGAGGTCGATCGGGCTCACGTCGGAATCGACCCGTTGCACGTGGACCCGTTCGAGGTCCACGCCGAGCACTTCCGCGACGATCGCGGCGAGCAGGGTGTTCGAACCCTGGCCGATGTCCGCCTGCATCGAGTGGACGGCGATCCCCCCGTCCATGTCGACCTTCAGGTGAACGGTCGATTGCGGCATCTTCGGCGTGAAATGGATCGGGCTGTTCGACCCCGAAATGTAGAACCCGCAACCGAGCCCGACGCCCTTTCCAAAGGGGAGCCGGCGGAACTTCGCGTCCCAGCCGCTCTTCTCGCGCGCGGCTTGAAGGCACTTTAGGAACGACGTCGAGGTGATCAGGAACTCGTTGACCGTGGTCGTGTTCGGCTCGATCGCGTTCTGCGCCCGGAGGTCGAACGGGTCGCGTCCCATGCGCTCGGCGAGGATGTCGAGCGCGGTCTCGACGGAGTAGCGGATGTTGGTGCCTCCGTGCGCTCGCATCGCGCCCGACGGTGGACGGTTGGTGTAGACGCGCCGGCCCTTGTACCGGAAATTCGGTACAAGGTACGGACCCATGGAGAGAACGCCGTTGTAGTACGTGGTGACGGTACCGAACGAGCTCCACGCCCCGCCGTCGATGAGTGCCTCGATGTCGTACGCCAAGATCCGACCGCTCGCGTCCACGGCGATCCGAACGTCGTTCTGCGTCGGATGTCGTCCGTGGTTCGTGTAGAAAACGTCCTCCCGGTCGAAGAGGATCTTGACGGGCCGACCGGTCTCGATCGCGAGCGCCGCGCAGACGATCTCGTGGGGGAGCGGGTCGGACTTGCCGCCGAACCCGCCGCCGACCTCCGGCTTGATGACCCGGATCCGGTGCATGGGGATCCCGAGCACTTCGGACAGGGAACGGTGCAGGTAGTGCGGTACCTGCGTCGCGCTCCAGACCGTCAGGCGCCCGTCGGGCGTCGCTTCCGCGATCGTCGCCATCGGCTCTGTGAACGCGTGGGTGACGCCGGCGTAGTTGCCGCGCACGCGGACCGTCTCCGCGGCCCGCGCGAAGGCCCCGTCAACGTCGCCGAAATGCTGGACGACCTCTTTCTGGATGTTCGTGCCGTTGAGACCGCGCGTGTGGATCGGCTCCTCGACCCGGTTGAGGCCCATCCGCGGGTCGGCGTACTCCGGAAGAATCTCCACGTCGCAGCGGACCAACGCAAGCGCGGCCTCCGCGGTGACCTCGTCCTGGGCGGCCACGGCGGCGATGATGTCGCCGTTGTACCGCGCCTTGTCCACCGCGATCGCCGTCTCGTCGTGCGTGATCGGAAGCACGCCGAATGCGGTCGGGTACTTCTCGCCCGTCAGCACAGCGAACACGCCGGGGAGTTCTCGGGCCCGGCTCGTGTCGATGGACTTCAACCGAGCGTGCGGCCAGGGGCTCCTCAGCAGCCGGGCCACCAGCATCCCGGGCCGCCGGATGTCATCGGTGTACTCCGCGCGGCCCGTCACCTTCAGGGGGCCCTCGACGTACGGGATGCGCCCGCCTAGGAGCCGGTATTCCGGCGGCGTGCTCGACGCCATCAGGCGCTCCCGCGGGCCGCCGCCTCGATCGCTTCGATGATCTTGGTGTAACCGGTACACCGGCAGAGGTTCCCCGAGATCGCCCGGACGATCTCGTCACGGCTCGGATGCGGATGGTCCCGCAGCAGCGCCGTCGCCGTGAGCACGAACCCCGGGGTGCAGAATCCGCACTGTGTCGCGCCGGTACGAACGAACTCCGCCTGCACCGGCGAGAGCCCGTGCGCCGGCGAGGCTCCTTCGATCGTGGTCACCTCGCGTCCCTCGACCAGCCGGGCAAGCGAGAGGCAGCTCAGGGTCGGTCGACCGTCGAGGAGGACCGTACAGCACCCGCATGTGCCGAGGTCGCATCCGCGTTTCGTCCCGGTGAGCTCGAGGTCCTCGCGAAGCAGGTCGAGGAGGATGCGCGCGTCCTCGCACGGCGTGTCCACGGGGTGGCCGTTCAGCCGGAACCTAAGGGGGGCCGCGGACGACATCCTCCTCCGTAACGGCCACCCGCCGGGGGGCCCCGCGACGACTCTCCCGCTTGGGATGCATCTCGTGCACCAATTCGGCCGCGATCGCGACGGCGATCTCGGGGGGGCTCTCGGCGCCGATCTCGATCCCGACGGGCGAGTTCACGCGACCGAGGGCCGCGCGCGAGACCCCGCGCCCGCGCAACGCGGCGAACATATGTTCGCGCTTCGCGGCGCTGGCGATCAGTCCGATCCGATTCGGGAACTCGGCGATCGACCGATCGAGGACCTCGAGGTCCTTCTTCGCGTCGTATCCCATCACGAACAGGTGGGTGAACGCGGACGGCTCGAACACCTTCCACAGGTCAGCGGGCGCGACCACTTCACGTCGGTCCGCCGTCGCGAACCGATCGACGCCGACCCATTCGGCCCGGTCGTCGGCGACGCTGTAGTCGTACTCGAGGGTCGGCAGGATCGCGGCGAGTGCGTGACTGACGTGACCGCCCCCCCAGAGGAGGACGTTCGGCCGCGCGGGCACGTATTCCACCGCGATATCGACCGATCCCCCGCACAGGCTCGGGAGGCCCCCGTCCTTCCACGCCTGGAGGTCGAAGTGGTGGAGGTCGCCGGTCCGGGACCGGAACGCCCGGGCCGAGAGTTCCCGGACCCGCTCCTCGAGCGCCGCGCCGCCGATGGTACCGACGGACGAACCGTCGGAGCGGACGATCATCGACGCGCCGAGTTTCCCCGGCACCGACCCTGACGTCTTCACGACGGTCGCCCGGACGAACGCCTCGTGTGCCTCCAGGAGGCGCAACGCTTCCCGGAGCAGCTTGCGGTCCATCAGTCCTCCCGACGCGCGAGCCAGGCGTCGTATGAGTTCCGATACTCCTCGGGCGTGTCGATGCCGGCGAGGACGCCGGGGTCGTCGACCGCGACCCGTCGCACCTGAGGTCCCAATTCGGGCATGAGGGCGCGAATGGGGGCATCGGGCCGGAGCTCGAGGACGTCCGCTCGGACCCTATCCTTCCACAGGATCGGGTGTCCTCCCTGACCCTGATGCGTCGGCACGAACCACAGCCCGAGCTCGTCCGTCGAGCGCGCGACCTGGAGGAGCTCAAGGGTGCGCTCCGAAACGAACGGGTGGTCGACCGGCCACAACAGGACGTCCGAGCCGGCGGGCACCGCGCGCAACCCGGACTGGACCGACGCGGTGCGACCTTCGTACCACTGTTCCGAGTCGACCAGGCGCACGTCCACCTGCCGCAACGCCTCCGCGATCGGCCGGTGGTGGGGGCCGACGACGACGAGCACCGGGTCGAACCCCTGCTCGAGGCTCATCTCCGCCATTCGCTGGATCGCCGTGCGCTCCCCCGCGGCGACCAGCGCTTTCGGGTACCCCCCAAACCGCGTGGAGGCTCCGCCGCTCAGAAGGATCGCCGAGGTGTTCATCGCACCGCACAGGGATGCGTGCGCATCCGTTGCACCTGCCACGCCGGGCCGGTTAGTTAAGCCACCGCCCTACCGCGCCCCGACCGGGGTGTCGGAGGTGCCGACCCCAACTCCAAAACGCGTCGGACGCCCTCGCGCGGGTCGCCACCGAGGAGCGCGCTGGCTCGCATTTAAATAGGTCGGCCGGGTGGGCGCGCCACTCCATGACCCATCCCAACGACGTGCCGCCGTCGGCGTTCCTGCCGCGGCTCGCGAACGAGCTCCGCACCCGGAACGCCGTGACGCCACCGCCATGGGCGAATTTTGTGAAGACGGGTGTGCACAAGGAGCGCGCTCCGACCCAGACCGACTGGTGGTACCTCCGAAGCGCTTCGGTGCTTCGCAAAGTGTATCTCCAGGGGAACGTCGGCATCATGCGGCTCAGCGCCGAGTACGGCGGCAAGCGCGACCGGGGCAGTGCTCCCTATCACGCCCGGAGCGGCTCCCGCTCGATCCTCCGCGAGATCGTCCAGCAACTTGAGAAGTCTGGGCTCGTCCAGACGTACAAGACCAAGGGCCGGCGGCTCAGTCCGGAGGGCACGAAGCTGCTCGACTCCATCTCGCGCGACGTGCTGAAGTCCCTCGCGGTCGACCGACCCGAACTCGCCAAGTATCTGTGACGCCGGTACGTGGGGAGACGGAGAGGTGATCGATGGCGCAAGGCGACGACTCCGAGCTGAACGAGCTCCGGCGCCGGCGCCTCCAGCAACTGCAGCAACAGCAGATGCAGGAGTCCGTCAATCCCCAAGCCTACGCCGCGCAGGAGGCCGAGATGGCGCGCCGCGAGGCGGAGCGCGCCGACGCCCTGCGACGCATCCTGACTCCCGAGGCTCGCGAACGGCTCGGACGGATCCGGCTCGCGAAGCCCGACGTCGCGGCGTCGGTCGAACAGCAACTGTTGCAGCTCGCCGCGTCCGGACGGCTTCAGCGCCAGGTCGACGACGCGACGCTCCGCTCGCTCCTCGAGCGTATCATGCCCGAACGGCGCGACATCACGATCACGCGGCGGTGAGGTAGGTTCCGATGGCGAATCGCCGAAAGAGTCTCGCGCGCAAGGTCCGTCTGTTCCGTGTCGTCAAGGGCAACCGCCGGGTGCCCGCCTGGGTCATGCAGCGGACGAACCGCCGCGTCACGCGCCATCCGAAGCGCCACACCTGGAAGCGGGGCCACCTGCACAAGTAGTGAGTCCTGATCCCGAGGTTCTCGATGGCTCCCAAGACCAAGAAAACGACCGAACGCCGCGGCGAAGAGCTCGAGCGCGAGTACGTCATCCCACTCCGCGCGAGCATGCACCAGCCGAGCCGTCGCCGGCGCGCCGGGCACGCGCTCGAGACGGTGCGCCGGTTCGTCGTTCGGCACATGAAGGGCCGGAGCGAGGACGTCTGGATCGACCCGCGCCTGAACGAGCACATCTGGGAGCGGGGCGTCCAGCACATCCCCTCCTACGTCCGCGTGAAGGCGATCCGCTTCGAGGACGGCCTGATCGAAGTCGACCTCCTTGCGGCCGAGTAGACGGCGCGCCGGGGGCCCATCGCGTGCCGGTCGGTCGGACCCTGTTCGGCGGAAGCCCCTATCTCGGGGTGTACTTGCGCGTCGGCGAGACCACCGCCCTCGTCCCCCCGGGAGCGTACGCTCCCCTCGAGCGAGAGGTCGAGCGGACCCTCGGCGTTCGCATCGTCCGCTCGACGGTCGCGGACAGCGAGGTCGTCGGCGCGCTCCTCGCGCTCAACTCGAACGGCGTCGTCGTCGGCGACGAGCTCGACCCCGAGGAGGAGAGGGCGCTGTCGGCGTTCGGCCGGGTCTCGGTCGTCCGGCAGCGGCAGAACGCCATGGGGAACAACATCCTCGCGAACGACCACGGGGCGGTCGTCCATCCGGAGCTGTCGGATTCGGCCGTCGCGGCGATCGCCGAGGCGCTCGCGGTCCCGGTCCGCCGCAGCACGATCGCCGGGCTCGGCACGGTCGGGATGGCCGGGATCGCGACGAACCGCGGCGTCGTGGTGCACCCGAAGGCGACCGACCGCGAGGCGCTCGTCCTCGAGGAGGCGCTCGGCGTCCCGGTGCACCGCTCCACCGCCAACTTCGGGGTCCCGATCGTCGGGGCGTGCGTCGTCGCGAACTCCCACGGCCTGTTGATGGGCCGGCCGACGACCGCTGTGGAAGTTTCCCACCTGCAGGAAGGCCTGCAGCTGTTCGAGTAGACGCGCGAGCGGCCTAGGTTCCGCGCTTGCGCTTCACGTAGCGGACCGCATAGCCGGCGATCCGGTTCGCGAGCTTCTTGTGCGTCACCTGAAGATGGCCCTCCACGGTCACGCCGAGGTCGGTGAGCTCGAGGACCTTCTGCTTGTTATGGGCGAAATCTCCGGTGAAGTCGTCCGGGTAGTGCCGGATCAGCTCGATCGCCACCCGCTTGATGTACGTCTGCCGGATGTTGCCCATGCGGACGCCGCGGACCCCGGTTCCGTTTATAACCGTTGTCCCGCGCCGACCGGGCTTCGTTCTTCGGCGGTCGGAGGCCCCCGGTTCCGTCGGAAGCAAGATATACCCTCACCGAGGTAAACATACGTCGTGGGCTTGGTCAGGTTCGATTCGGAGGGTCTGTCGGCCTGACCGGTCGGTGCTCTACCGACCGTAGCTCGACTTTTGGCGCAACCATGGCTGTGGACTCCGGGACCGCACCCGTCCTCCTGCCGACCCGAGAGCGGAACGTCCTGCTGCTCGACCTTTCGAAGAGCATGCTCGCTCC
The DNA here is from genome assembly GCA_035504595.1 of Thermoplasmata archaeon. Lineage (GTDB taxonomy): Archaea > Thermoplasmatota > Thermoplasmata > Lutacidiplasmatales > UBA184 > Lutacidiplasma. Next base: position 47,527 of record DATJRQ010000018.1, read on the forward strand.
GCTGCCCGACGCCGGTCCGGGGCAGCCGGACCGGCAGAAGATCGAGGTCGCCCGGACGGCCGTGTTCCGGATCCTTCAGGACGCCGCAACGTCCGGGGCTCTCTTCGGGCTGGTCACGTTCACCGAAACGGTCCGGGTCGCGGTCCCGCTCACCGACATCCACCGGGAGAACCTCCCGTACATCGAGAACCTGATCTCGCTGCTCACGCCCAGCGGCCGCTCGGCGATCTGGGACGCGCTCGCGGTCGGCTCCGACCTGCTCCGGATGGGCACTCAGGGGGTGCACGGCAACCTCGTGCTCGTCACGGACGGCTGGGACAACGCCTCGACCCGGTTCGACGTCCAGCTCCCGAACGGACCTCGGATCGCGCAGGGCCGGATCGACCTGGTGCCGTACATGCTCCCGCCCGGCTCCCACCTCACCCTCAAGGTGATCGGGATCGGCAGCGGCGAGGAGAAGGACAAGGGGGTCGACGCGGCCCGGATGAACTACCTCATCTCGCAGATGGAGGCCCGGGCGGCGCGCGCGGGGCTCCCCGCGGCGTTCAGCTTCCAGGAGGTCACGACCGGCTCCCAGCTGTTCGCGCAGATGGTGAACGCGTTTCTCGATGTCGGCTACGAGGACGACCGACCGATCGAGGAGCTCCACCCGGAGGAACTCGCGCGCCACGCGGCGAACGCCGCGCGGGCCCTGAAGGAGCCGCAGCAGCACGCGACCGTGTCGCGCATCCACGCTCCGCCCACGCCGAACAACGGCAACGCCGCTTCGTACTCGGAGGCGCCCGACCTTGAGGTCGATGTGCTGAAGACGACGGGCGGGACCACGCCGGCGTACCTGAAAGAACGGTACGGACCGCTCGGCGAGGTCGTCGAGGCGTACATGAACGGCCAGCCCGACGCCGCGTTGAAGCTGCTCGCGAAGGCGTCGGCCGTCCTCCCGCCGGTCACCCGGTTGTACTGGGAGGCGCGCATCCAATTCTCGAACCACGCCGTCGTCGAGGCCGCGCGCGCACTCCTCCAGGCCTGGACCGAGGCCGAGCGTCTGCCCCCGTCGGTGCAGCCGAAGATCCTGCGTCGTCTCGCGCTGCTCCAAGCGCGGATGCAGAACGACAAGGAGACCGAGACGCTGGTGCGGTTCATTGACGACACGGAGAACCGGCTCGCCGGCACCGATGCGAAGACCCGGGAGCGGCTGATGGCCCTGTTCGCGAAGCTCATGGAACTCCGGGGCACCTACCAGCTCACGAAGATCGCCTCGACCGGGGACCTGCAGGACGCGGCGGCCAAGCACGAGGAGGCGGTCGACCAGGTGTTCGGGCTTCTTCAGGACGCGAGGCTTGATTTATCCGCAAATGGACCGGCCGTGGAAGGGGCGCTCGATTTCATCGAGATCTGTCTCGCGGAAATGAGGTAGTTCGACACGATGCCGGCGGTCAAGGTCACCACGAAGACCCGCCGTGCGCCCGGTTCCAAACCGAAGCCGAAGGCGGCCGCGGTCGACACCGCCCGCATCGCCGTGATCGGGATCCCCGCTTCGGGAAAGACGACGTACTTCCGATTCCTCTCGGGCCACTTCGGGCTGAATCTGCCGATCCTGTACATCCCCGCGCGAGCGGACGGGGGCCAGATGCCGCTCTACGGGGACCTCGAGAACGACGTCGCGCTGGAGGAGACGACGTACGAGACGACCGACCCGACCGACCCGGAAGGGAGCCTCGAGACGACGACGCGGTACTACGTCAACCGTCCGATGGAGGACCGGCGCAAGCTGTGGGTCGAGCTGTCCGCCGGCCGCGACGAGCAGGGGGTCCTCACGAAGTACCCGCTCCCGACGAAGTTCAACCAGTTCGTCGAGATGAAGCTCCGCTTCCGCTACGGCGCGGCGTCCGGCGGCGAATCCCGGCCGCTCGAGCTTAACACGATCGACGAGGCCGGCGGTATCATCGCCGACTACTTCACCTACGACCGGCTCTGGGTCGAGTCGGCGGACGACGAGGTATCCGAGAAGAACTGCCGGGTCATTCCCCACTTCGACTCCTGGCGGGCGGACCGACGGGACCTCTGGCGGCACGGGCTCACCTTGCTCGGTCGGTTCGTCCACGGAGCCGACGCGATCATTCTGCTCCTCTCGCCCGCGCTGCCGTCCCTCCGCGACCAGGCCCAGCAGGTCAACCTCGCGCGCGGAGTGTTCAGGTATGCGAAGTCCCACAACATCCCCCTCGTCATCGCGATCTCGAAAGCGGACAAGCTCAAGGAGTTCTACGGCGAGGTCGAGCAGTCGGTCCGGGACCGCACGTTCCGCAGCGCGTTCGACCCGGTCGACTTCCTCCTGCGTCGCGACGGCGCCGGTATGGGGACCATCCTCGTCGCCCAGGAGGGCCAGGGTCTGTCGGTGAAGGACGACGTCTTCCTTGTGTCGAGCGCGGTCTCGACCGGGGAAGGACATCCGCTGTTCATCGGCGAGGGGGGCCAGGAGGCTCCGAGTGCCGGCACCCAGACGATGGGGGTCCCCGTGATGGTGAACACGACGCTGCCGCTCGCGCGGGCCTGCGAGCGGATCCTTGAGCGTCGCGCGTCGAAAGGTGGGTGATGGCTACCGTTGAGGTCCGGCCCACAGGAAGCTTCTCGCCGGTAGCGGTCGTCTGGTGCCGGCAGGTCGATAACGAGGCGGAAAGCCCCGGCTACACGACGATCCCCGAGGAGTTTCCCGGCCGTCGGGAGACGCTCGAGACGATCCGGCTCGTCGGGAACCTGACGGTCAACGTCGCCGACACCCACGATTACTGGGACCCCGACCCGGCGCAGACGCTCTCGTACTACCCGAACCTGTTCCTCTATCCGGCCGGTAACGGCCGCTACACCTGCATCGGCCGGATGTTCCTCTCGACCGAGGACCGTCCGCGCCTCGGGATGAAGACCCTCGTCCTGGACACCCCGCAGCTGGTCGCTTCCGGCGACTTTGGCGGCGCCGTGCTCCAGGCGTGGGCGTCGATGGGCGGTCGCCCCGGCGGAGATTCCCGACGGGGGGAACCCGACCCGGCAGTGTACCAGGCGGTCGGTGAAGGGTTCCTCTTCCACCGGGGCACCACGGAGCCGGTCGTCATCGTCGCCGCCGAACAGTGGGAAAGCTCGATCGACGCGATGACCGAGCTGGTCCGAATGCTTCCCACGTCCCTCACCGCGCTGGGGGCGTTCCTCGCGTTCCCGTACTTCCTTCCCGAAGGGAAGGTCAACCTCCACGAGTTCGCGGAGCAGATCCCGCTCGCCCTCGCCCTCATGCGGGTCCCCGAGCGCGAGGCGCAGGGGGACCGCCACGCGAAGCGCATCCAGAGCTGGGAGTCGGCCCCGGTGTCGTTGCGCGACCTGACCAAGCCGGCGAACCCACGAGCGAAGGACCCCCTCCCGCTCGTGCTGCAGTACGTCCGCGACCATTCCGACGAGAAGATCCTCGAGGTGAGTCGCCGGGTCGACCTCGTCGAGGCGACCCGCCTGCGCGCCCACATGGAGGACTCGGACCACCAGGGCGGCAAGGACCGCCGCAAGGAGATGTGGCGGATCGGCACCGGCATGGAGAGCGCCGCGCTGCTGCTCGCCCGCCCCCGGGGGCGCCAGATTCCGATGACGGGAGAGGCGGCCCGGCGCGCGAACCAGTATCTGCAGGCGCACCCCGCGACCGACTCGATCGTGGTGGCGCCGGCGAGCCGCCCGCTGCCGTCCGCCCCGACCAGCGATCCCGTGGCGGTGGCCGGGGCGAACCAGGTCCCACCCTGGCTGCAGCGCCCGCCCGAAGTGACCCTTCCCGCGCCCGGACCCGTCGCGGTCCCGGTGTCCGTGAGCGACGACCCGTCCACCCTCCCGACCGGGGTCGTGGCGCCCGCGCCGCTGCCGGCCCCGGACGCGAGGGCGCCGGCGCCGCCGCCGATCGCCGGGATCTCGATGGCCTCCCCCGCGCTCTCCGCGGAAGCGGAGCATCGGTTGCGCACCTACGTGGACCAGCGCTTCCAGGAGATCACCGCCCTCCTCCCCCCGCCCCCCGACCCGAAGGCCCTCGAGACGCGACTCGCCGCGGCCTCCCTGGACTCGGAGGCCCGAGCGAGCGCGAACCTCGACCGGCGGATGCGGGAACAGGCCGAGGCCCAGAGCCGGGCGCTGACGCAACTGCAGGCCGACCTGTCGGCCCGACTGAACACCCTCGAAGGGCGGCCCGTCCTCGTCCCGACCGCGATCCCCGACGAGGTCGCGCGCTTCCAGCGCGAAACGATCGACCCGAAGCTCGCCGACCAGTACGAGAAGGCGCGGCTCGCGATCAAGGGGTCCGCGGACGCGGTCACCGCCCAGCTCCGCAGCGAGATCGCGGACGCGACGGAGGAGATGCGTCTGCGCGCGGCGAAGTCGGAGGAAGAGCTCCGGGTCGCGCTCATCGCGCAGATGGACCTCGAGATCCGCGAGGCGAAGGAGCAAGGCTCGACGCTCCGGGAAGAGATCGAGGGCCGCGTCCAGGCGATCCTGAAGGAACGGCTGACCGAGCTGGACGCGCGCCGCACGAAGGAGGCTCGGGAATCCGAGCAGCGTCTCGCGATCCTTGTGGACGGCCGCGTGAAAGACCTCGAGACCCGCGTCATCTCCTCGCTCGGAGCGCAACGGGACGCGCTCCAGCGCTCCTCCCAGGACCAGATCGCCCAGGTCGAGCGGCGGCTCGAACTCGCCGACCAGGCGCGGCTCGCCTCCCTCACCGAATCGCAGAACACGGCGCTCGCCGGTCTCCAGGTCCGCCTCCAGTCGTACTTCGACCAGCGGATGCGGGAGGACCAGGAACGGGAGCGCGAGAAGTACGTCGAGCTGCTGGCCCGCCTGAAAACCGAGGTCGACCAGGGGCTCGCCCACACGGTCGATTCCGCCGAGTTCGACCGCGCGGTCCAGACCCGGACCTTGCGGACCGTCGAGGCGCTCCACCTCGCCGACCAGAAGACGCTCGACCTCAAGGTCGCGGACGCCGCGGCCCGGTTGAAATCCGAGCAGGGCAGTTCGATCGCCCGGCTCGCCCAGGTGGAGACGCAATTGCGCGATCGCGAGACGGCGATCGCGAACGTCGAGAAGAACGTGCGCACCGACCTCGAGGAGCTCGACCGTCGCCTCCAGGTGATGGCCGACCGGATGGTGCCCCTCGTCCGGAACACCTGGCTCAAGGTCGAGGACCTGCAGAAGGGCGGGAGCCTGTCGGAACAGGCCGAGACCCGGATGAAGGAGTTCCGCCGGGAGTTCTCGCGCGAGCTCCGCCGCATCGAGGGCGAGATGCTCGAGCAGACGACCGAACTGCGGGACCGGATGGAAGGCGCGATCGCGCACCAGGGACGGATCTGGCTCAACTTCGTGCGGCAAATGGCCGACGCGGACGACGACGAGCCGCGCGTGATGGACCCTGCGTCCCGCTCGCTGCGCCGGGTCGCGCACGCGGCGGCGAACAGTCCGCTGCCCGACCCTCGCGTCCCGCCGACCCGGGCCCGACCGACGTTCCAGCCGTTCGACGAGGTGCGGCGGGACGACCCGGTGAACCCACTCGACCCCCGCCCGGACCCGGGCGAAGTGGCCGAGCGTCGGCGCGCCCAGCGGACGAGCTAGGGCCGCTCGGGCCGGTCAACGCTAAGCCCCCGCGCTCCGTCGAGGGGACGTGACCGAGGACCACCGTCACTGCAAGGTGTGCGGCAAGCCCGTGGGGCCCGGCAAGGACACCTGCAGCACCGCCTGCCGCGAGAAACGCGAGGCGGTCGCCCGCACGAAGAAGATGTACACCTACGTCCTGTACGGGATGATCGCGCTCCTCCTGATCCTGCTCGTCGTCCGGCTGTAGCGGGGCGTTCGTTGTGCCCCGGTACGGACGGGTCGTCCTCGGCGGGACCTTCGACCGCCTCCATCTGGGCCACGAGGCGATGCTCCGGACCGCGTTCGCGGCGGGCCGCACCGTCGCGATCGGTCTGACGAGCGCGAGGTTCCTCGCCGCGCACCCAAAGCCCGGCTCCGACCGCATCCAGCCGTACGCGACCCGTCACCGTGCGCTCACGCGGTGGCTGGGGGCTCGGTACCCGACGGCCCGATGGGTCGTGGTGCCGTTGAACGACCGATTCGGGCGGTCGGTCGAGGACGGGGTCGACGCCCTCGTGGTCTCGGCCGACACCCTCGCGGGCGGGCAGGCCGTGAACGCCGAGCGCCGACGGCTCGGGCGCCGCGCGGTGCCGGTGCTGACGGTCCCGCTCGTCCTCGCGGACGACCTCCGACCGGTGAGCTCGCGCCGGATCCGCTCCGGAGAGATCGACCGGTATGGCCGGCGCCTCAGCCGGATCCGGGTCGGGCTCTCCGTCGAGATCGCGTCGGACCGGGCGCCGGCCGAGCTCGGGATTCGATCCGCGTTCCCCCGGGCCCGGGTCGTGCGCACCCCGTTCCCCCGCGCCCAGTCGCGGCACCTCACGCGGCTCGACAACGCCCTCCGGGCGGCCACGCGGGACACCGAACTTGGGGTCGCTGTGGGGGCCCCGGACCCGACGCACCGCGCGATCGTCGCGGGGATCGGCCCGGTCGCCCTCCCGCCCTGGGTGCTGTCCCGGACGGGCCCCGCCGCGCTCCGCGACGGGATCGCGCGTGAGCTGCGCCGTTCCGCGGCGGCGAAGCTCTTTAGCGCCCCACCCCCGTAGCTGCGGCGATGGAGACGTACCTGCGCGTCACGTTCGACAGCGAGGGAGCGAAGCCGTCCGAGGTCGCGGACCGGCTCCGCTCGTTCGGGTTCCAGCCGACGCAAGGGAACTACGACTTCGTCTACGACTGGCAAGGCGCCGCGTCCCGCGACCAGATCCTGGACCTCTCCGACGAGCTCACCCGGCGTTTGCGCGGGTATCGCGTCCGCATCGAGATCGAGACGGTGTAGCCCGCGGCCTGAACGTTTTTAAGACGCCCCGATTTTGGACGGTCCGCCGTGCAGAAGTACCCGGTGCGTGCGACCCACCGTAAGAACCTCGACGGAGCCGCGCTCGCCGCCATCGCGCGGAACCATTTCGAGGACGTCGCGCCCGATGGCACCGGCGTCGTCGGGCACTGGGGCGCGATCCAACGCATCTCGGCGCGCGCGGAGAACAAGGAGCTCCTCGTGGACCTCACGATGAACCCGAAGGTCGACGTGCAGGTCGCCGCGGAGACGATCGCCCGGTACAACCGGTTCCTCGAGGAAGCGACCGGGTACAGCTCGAAAGAGCGGGCGAAACGCCTGCGGAAGGCGGCCACGGCCGGCGCCGACGGGGCCTGAGGCATGGGCGGCCGGCCCCCCGGACCGCTCCCGACCGCGGGAAGTTCGACCGAGCTGGACCGGGTGCGGGCGCTCGTCAGCGCCTACTTTCCGGTCTACGAGACCCGGATCGGCCCCCAGTCCGTCCTCCTCGCCGTCCACGTGGACCCGACGACGCTCGAGTCAAAGTTCGACGGACTCCGGAGGGAGCTGTGGACCCTCCAGTACGTGCCGATCCTGCGGCGGCAGTCGGGGGAGGAGTTCATCGAGGTCGTCCGCCGGCCCAAGGCGGGCCCTTCGCGTCTGTGGGTGAACTTCCTGCTGCTGCTCGGGACGGTCGCGACGACCACCTTCGCCGGTTCGCTGATCTGGCTCGCCTACGTCGGCGGCGCGACCCTCGGATGGAACGATGTCGCGTATGGGGCGCTGTACTTCTCGGCCCCCGTGATGACGATCCTCGGCCTCCACGAGCTCGCCCACTATGTGGTCGCGCGGCGCCACCATGTCGAGGCGTCGCTGCCGTACTTCCTACCGGTGCCCCCGCCGTTCCTGTTCGGGACGTTCGGCGCGTTCATCAGCATCCGCGAGCCGTTCCCGGACAAGAAGGCGCTGTTCGACATCGGAGCGGCGGGCCCCCTCGCGGGCTTCGCGGCCTCGATACCGATCGTCCTCGCGGGCGCGTATCTGAACCTGCACACGGCGACGGTGCCGCTCTCCTACTGCGGCCCGACCGTGTTGGGGGTCAGCTACGGGAACCTGATCGTCGGCACGCCGCTCTTCCTGTTCCTCCTGTCCAAGTTCATCCCGTTCGCGACCGCGAGCATCACGCCGCTCGAGCTCGCGGGGTGGGTGGGGATCCTCGTCACCGCGATCAACCTGCTGCCCGCCAGCCAGCTCGATGGGGGTCACGTCTTCCGCGCGCTGCTCGGCGACCGGACCCGATACCTCAGCTACGCCGTGGTGGTCCTGCTCCTCGGGATCGGGCTCCTGTTCTACACGGGCTGGATCATCTTCGCGATCCTGATCCTGTTCCTCGGGGTCCGACACCCGCCGCCGCTGAACGATACGTCGCCGCTCGACGCGAAACGGTACCTCGTCGGCGCCTGCGTCGCGGCGGTGCTCGTCACCGGCTTCGTCCTCACTCCGCTCGCCACCCCGCCCGGGGCGATGAACCTGAACAGCGAATCGGCGGTCGGAGTCGCCCCGCCCTCCGGCGCGCTGATCGCGGCCAACCTCTCGGTGACTGTCGTGAACCTGGACCCGGTCGCCCACGCCTTCTGGTTCGCGTCCTCGGTGACGAACGTCACGTTACGGACCGGAAACAGCACGACCGACGTCACGGGAGGCCCGTTGTTCACGGCGTTCGTCGCGAATTCGACCTGGGTGTACCACCTGCCGGGCGGCAAGAGCTACACGTTCACGGGAAACAACGTGAGCCTGCCGCAGTCGGCGTTCGTGACGATCAACGCGAGCGGCTCGGGGAGCGACTCCGCCCTCCTCGTCATCACGTTCTCGAACACCGACGCGGCCACCGGGGCCGGGTTCGCCTTCGGAGCGAACGAGTTCTGCGCGTCCTCGACCGGCGGGACCGACTCTACGTCGTGGGTCGCCGGGTGGCCGTAGCGCCCGACCGCTCGAATACGCGGAACTCCCGCGTCAGGCTGCGGTGGACCCGGACCGTCGCCCGCAGCACGGAGGTCCACTCCGGCCCGGGCACGTCGATCGGACCGGGCACGACGATCACGATCCGGCCCCCGGGCCGGACCCGCTCGGCCCAGCGCGGCAGCACGCGCGCGACGACCTCGCGCGCGCCCTCGCCGCCGGTGCTCGAGGCCCGGCCGTACGGCGGGTCGGTGACGATGGCGTCGAACGGGGTCGACGGGTCCCGGAACTCCGAGGTTCCGGCGTCCCCGACGATCAGCTCCTCCGCCGCCAGCCCCAGGTGCCCGAGGTTGCGCAGCGCTCCGCGGACCATCTCCGGGTCCCGGTCGATCCCGAACAGACGGGCGCCGAGCAACCCCGCCTCGGCGAGCAGTGCACCGGTCCCGACGAACGGGTCGACCACGCGGTCGCCGGGACGCACCCGGGCCAGGTTCGCCGCCGCGCGGGCGAAGCGGGGCGGCAGGCTGACCGGGCGCTGGAACGGAAGGGACGGCATGCGGCGGTCGGAGACGGCCCTCCGGTCGACCGCGGCGCCCTCCTCGAGCAGGTGGTCCGTCCCGTTCAGATCGTCGACCAGCCAGTAGCGGTGCACGGGGTTCGCCAATCGGATCTGGCCACCGCCCCGCTTGAAGGCCGCTCCCGCCCCGAGGACCCCGCCGTCCGTCGCACCGGAGGTGGGCCGACCCAGCCGACGCACGGCCGCGGTGCCTCCGCCCTTCCCCGCCCGCTCGAGGGTCGGACCGATCTCGTCGCCGGACGCGAGCGCGCGGAGGCATCGGTGCGCCAGAGCGAGGCGAGCGGCCAGTTGAGGGACGGTCGAGTCGCTGGGAAGCCGAACGCCCACCAGACCAACGTCGCCGAGGGAAGGGTCCGGAGCGGCGTCGCCCCCGAGGGCCTCGGCCGCCGCGACCGCCTCGGCGGCGGCGAGCGCCGGCGCCTCGCCCGAAAGTTCGACCCACGCCGAGATCATACGGCCCCACCGGTCCATTCCCGAAGCCGGCGACGTACGGACGCGGTGTGCGTGCCTTCCCAATAGAGGTGCCCGCACGAGGCGCACCGATAGACCACCAGTCCGGCACGGATGCGGTCCCACGGAATCCCCGATTGCGGGGTCGACGGATCGGCCGCGAAGCCGGCCCGCAGGGGACCGTTGCACACGGTGCACCGGTCGAATCGGACGTCCCGCGGGAGGGAGGGGAGCGCCGCCCACGCTTCGCGGACCTGGCGCGCGATCTCGGTGGTGCGGAGCAACACCGAGCCGGGGAGGCGCCGGGCAAGCTCCCGGTCGCGCGTCACCACGATGCGGCGCTCGGCGCGGGCTCGTTCTACGATCGTGTCATCGGACCATCCGCGCGCGTACTCCGTGTCGCACCCCACCATGCGGAGGTACCGCGCCAGGCGGCCCACCATCTCGTCGGCGAGGAGGCGGGGGGGCGCCATGCCGCGGGGACCGGAGCGCCGCGATTTACCGTTGACCGTTATATGGGGGCCGGTCTCTGGGCCCGACCCCCGAGGGACCCCTCCGTGCGGCTGTTCGGAACCAACGGAATCCGTGAGGTGGTGGGGGAGGGCCTCACCGCCGAATTTGTCACTCGCGTCGCCGGGGCGATCGCGGCCGAGTTCCGGCCGGGAAAACCGATCCTGGTCGGGATGGACGGTCGCACGTCCAGTCCCGCCTTCTCCCGGATCGTAAGTGGAACCCTCGCCCTCGCCGGGCACGACGTGCTCGAGATCGGGGTCCTCCCGACCCCGGCGGTCCAGTACAACGTGACGCGGCTGGGCGCTCAGCTCGCGGTGATCGTCACCGCGTCGCACAATCCTCGCGAGTTCAACGGTATCAAGTGCATCGCCGAGGACGGGCTCGAGATCTCGCGCGCCACCGAGCAATCGATCGAGACGTCGGTCGAGGCGGGGAGGACAGCGACCGTACCGTACGACCGGGTGGGGGAGATCACCCCCCAGAGCGACGGCGCCCGTCGCTACGTCGAGGGGATCCTCGGGCAGGTCGACGTGGCGAGGATTCGGGCACGGAAGTTCACGGTCGTGTTGGATTGCGGTAACGGGGCCTCCGTTCCGACCAGCCCGAGTCTCCTTCGGAAGCTCGGGTGCCGGGTCCTCACCCTGAACGGGCACGTGGACGGGACGTTCCCCGGCCATCTCTCCGAGCCGACCGAGGAGAACATCGCCGACCTTCGCAAGATGGTACCCGCGGTCGGGGCCGACCTCGGGATCGCCCATGACGGAGACGCCGACCGCGCGGTGTTCGTGGACGCGACGGGGCGGTTCGTGCCCGGCGAGGAGATGCTCACGTTGCTCGGCGAGGACGCCGTGCGCCGGCACAAGGGCGGGGTCGTCGTCACTCCGGTCTCCGCCTCCCAAAGCCTCGAGGACGTGGTCACGGCGGCCGGCGGGACGGTGGTGTACACGCGCATCGGCTCACCGGTCGTCACGCACGAGCTCCAGGAGCGCCACGGCATCTTCGGCGGCGAAGAGAACGGCGGACTGATCTTCCCGGAGTTCCAGCTCGCGCGCGACGGCGGGATGACCGCCGCTGCGACGCTCGACCTGCTAGCGCGCCGGGGGGTGGGCCTCATCGAGGCTCTGGCGCCGCTCCCGAGGTACGCCCTCGTCAAGGTGAAGGAACCGGTGCCGGCCGCGATCCGCGAGCCGGTGATCGCTCGAGTGGCCGACCGGCTGAAAGCGGGCAGCGACCGCGTGGTCACCATCGACGGCGTGAAGGCGTTCCGGGACGGCGGCTGGGTGCTGGTGCGGGCGTCGGGCACCGAACCGCTGTTCCGGGTCTTTGCCGAGTCCAAGGACCGGGCGAAGGCCCAGTCGCTGGCGAAGCTCGGGGTCGACGCGCTGCGGGCGGCGGTCGAGGACGTGGGCCGGTCGGACCGACCGTCGGCGCGCGAACGCCCGGCCCGCGGGAAGTCCCCGCGCTCGTAGCGCCCTAGCGAATGAGCGGTCCGAACACGAACAGCCCCAACAGCAGGAGCCCCAGCACAGTGAGTGTGACCCACATCATCGTGCGTTCCCCGTCTCGGCGGAAGTAGTACACCCCGGTCAGCACCCTCACCACGGGCGTCGCGATCAGAACGTAGGTCCCCAGCGTCAGGTACGCCGACGGCGCGCCCCGGGCGAGTCCGGAGGCGAATCCCGACCCGGTCAGGTACGGCACGATCGGGTTCGCGCCGACGACCGACCCGGCGCTCGCCCCGGGGTTCTGCAGCAGGTAGGCGATCAGGGCCGCGAGCAGGATCGCGACGGCGACTCCGAGCCCCGACCGAAGGACGATAGCCATCCGCTCCCGGGCGTGCTCGGGGAGCCGCGGGGGCGGGATCGGCAGTACCTCGGGCGACGCGGCGGCGTTCATACGAGGCCGAACCCCCGGAGGATGATCTCGATCGCCAGCGCCACGACGACCGGGGCGAACAGCAGGCGAACCGTCCGGTTCCGTAGCCCCGGGAGAAGATGGCTGCCGATCAGCGCGCCGACCACGGTGCCCACGGCCACCGGCGCGGCGACGATCGGGTTGATGTACCCCGCTGCGAGGAGGACCCCCGACCCCGCGGCGGCCGTCACCCCGATCATGAAGTTGCTCGTCGCCGTCGAGATCTTCATCGGCAGCCGGAGGAAGTGGTCGAGGGCGGTCACCTTGAACACCCCGGCGCCGATCCCGAACATTCCCGACACGACACCGGCGCCGAACATGACCCCGAGCGCGGGATTCGTCTGCGCGGCCCGGTACGTCACGGTCTGCCCGAGCGCCTCATCGTGGTAGGTTCCCGAGAGACCGAGCACCTGGGAGCGACGATCGGGCACCACGTTCTCGGGGAGCTCCTCGCCCCGGTGCGCGATCGTCCCGGGAATGATCGCGAGCAGGACGAAGCCGAGCGCGATCAGGAGGGCATTGTCGAGACTCGCGTGGGTGAGGAACACCGTCAGGGTGGCTCCCAGGAGCGCCCCGGGGACCGTGGCGATCTCCATGAACATCCCGATCCGAAGGTCCGTCAGTCGGTCGCGCACGTAGGCGGCCCCGGTCGTCGTGGAGGTCGCCAGGATCGTGACGGCCCCCGTCCCGATGGCGATCGGGAACGGGACGGCGAAAAAAATCACCAGCACCGGGATCATCACCACGGCGCCGCCGAGCCCGGTGAGCGAACCGACGAGGCCCGCGAGAATGGCCACGAGCGCGACGAGGAGGACGAACAGCCCGAGGTCCACGTCGCCCACGGAATCCTCGCGGAAGAAAAGGCCGGTGCTCGGACGCTCGCTCCGCGAAACCTCAAAGCCGCCGCGCCCGTGGGAGCGCGTTCTTCGGGCGATGACGGAACAGCCGCGGGGGCCTCGGATCGCGTTCGGAGCACCGGGGATCACGCCCCGGTGGTCGCACAGCAACAAGGACGGCGTCGGGACCGCCTATTCCGCCGACTCGCGTCTCTGGTTCACGCTGTGGCGCGGGGCCGTGACGGAGACGTACTTCCCGACCATCGACCGGCCCCAACTTCGCGACATGCAGTTCCTGCTGACCGACGGGAAATCGTTCTTCCACGAGGAGCGGCGGCATCTCAAGTCCACGACCGAACGGCCGAACGACCACGCGCTCGGCTACCGCATCGAGTCCGTGGCCCCGGATCGACGATACCGGCTTTTCAAGACCATCATCGGCGACCCCCACCTTCCGACGCTCCTCGAGCACGTGCGCGTCGAGACCCGGACCCAGCGCCTCGCGGAGGAGCTTCGTATGTTCGTCCTCGCCGCCCCGCACCTCGACAACGGGGGTTGGGGGAACAATGCGATGGTGATCGACGTGCTGGACCAGCCGATCCTGGTCGCCCAGAAAAACAACGTCGCGCTCGCCCTCGGCTGCACCGTTCCGTTCCTCCGGGCCTCCGTCGGGTATGTCGGGCACAGTGACGGCTGGACAGACGTTTCCCACAACCTCCGGATGGCGTACGAGTTCGACCAGGCCCCCGACGGGAACGTCGCGCTGACCGGCGAGATTCCGGTCGAGACCACGAAGGAGTTCACGGTCGGCCTCGCGTTCGGGGAGACGGTCCCAGCGGCGATCACCGCGCTCTTCCAGTCGCTACGAACCCCGTTCGACCTGCACTACAACCGGTTCCTCGAACAGTGGAGCCGTACCGTGCAGCATCAACTCCCGCTCGCCGGGCCGCACGGCGACGGCGGGCGCCTCTACCGGGCGAGCCGGGCGATCCTCTTCGCCCACGAGGACAAGGTGTACCCGGGGGCGTTCATCGCCTCGCTGTCGATCCCGTGGGGGGCCCGGAAAGGCGACGAGGACCGAGGAGGGTACCATCTGGTCTGGACCCGCGACCTCTTCCATACCGCGAACGCGCTCGCCGCATCGGGCTCGACCGACTCGCCGCTGCGCGCGCTCGTGTATCTCGCGACCCGCCAGCGCCCGGACGGGAGCATCCCCCAGAACTTCTGGGTCGACGGAACGGCGTACTGGCAGGGATTGCAGCTGGATGAGGTCGCCTTTCCGATGCTCCTGGCGCGACGGCTCCGGGGGGAGGATACGATCGCGGACCTTCACCGCCGGTCGCTCGCCATGCACGCGGTCCGGTTCCTCATCGAGCACTGCCCGGTCACTCAGCAGGACCGCTGGGAGGAGGTCAGCGGGTACTCCCCCTCCACGCTCGCGGTCTGCATTGCCGCGCTCACCTCCGCCGCGAGCTTCGCGCGCGGCCGGGGCCTCGCGCCGACCGCGGATTTCGTCCAGGAGTTCTCGGACTTCCTGGAGAGCCACATCGAACGATGGACCGTGACCCGGACGGGCACGCTCGTTCCCGGCATTCCTCGCCACTATGTACGGATCCGGCCGGCCCGGGTGGACGACCCTCACCCGAACGAGGGGCCCGACATGGACCCCGTGCGGTTGCCGAACCTACCGCCCGGGGTCCCGAACGTGTTCCCGGCCCACGAGGTCGTCGACGGCGGCTTCCTCGACCTGGTCCGTTTCGGGGTTCGTGCTCCCGACGACCCGGTGATCGTCGATTCCGTTCGTGTGGTCGACGCGATACTGAAGGTAGAAACCCCGGTCGGCCCGGTGTGGCGCCGGTACAACCACGACGGGTACGGGGAACACGAGGATGGGTCGGCCTTCACCGACTGGGGCAAAGGTCGCGCGTGGCCGCTCTTGACGGGAGAGCGGGGTCACTTCGAGCTCGCCGCGGGGCGGGATCCCCTTCCGTACCTTCGGACCCTCGAGAAGCTCGCGACCTCGACCGGACTGTTGCCGGAGCAGGTGTGGGACGAGGCCGACCGCCCCGATCTCTACCTGTTCCTCGGACGGCCCACCGAGTCGGCGACACCGCTCGCGTGGGCGCACGCGGAGTACATCACGCTCCTCCGGTCGATCGCCGACGGCCGGGTCTTCGACCAGGTACCGGAGGTGCGCACCCGGTACGTCGAGGAGCGACCCGAACGCGTCGCGTTCGAGGTGTGGCGGTTCAACCGGCAGCCCCGAACCATGAGACCGGACGAAACGCTTCGCATCATCTGCGACCGGCCGTTCCGGCTGCACGCGAGCAACGACGAGTGGCAGAACGTCGCCGACCTCGACTCGAACGCGACCGGCATCGGGCTCTCGTTCGTCGACCTCCTTCCCCTCGGAAGCCCCGGCCGTCGGTGGCGCTTCACGTTCTACTGGCCGCTCGACGGGCGCTGGCAGGGCGAGGACTTCGCCGTCGAGTCGTCGGCGAACGACGCCTAGCGACCGCGCCGGTCAATCGACCTTCAGCCACCGCGCCGACACCCGCCAGCCGATGACCAGCAGCGCGACCGCGAACAGCGCGAGGTAACCGAGGTTGATCCACGGCACAGCCGTCCCGAGAACGAAGGATCGGCCGAGGAGCGCCGAGAACGTGATCGGATTCACCTTGGAGATGTCCTGCATCCAGGTCGGGAAGTACTGACCCCCGAACAGCGCGGTGCTCGCGAACATGAGGGGCATCGTGATGAAGTTCGAGACGACCCCGGGCGTCTGCCAATCCGTGGAGGACGCGGTCACGGCGAGGAAGAGGCTCGAGAACCCGATCGCGAGGCAGAAGAGCGCGGCCACCCACGCGAGCCACTCGACCGGCGAAAGCCCGAACGACACCCCGAAGAGCGTCGCAGCGGCGATCATGATCGGGAACTGGATGAGACCGCGCGTCGCGGATCCGAGCGCCTTCGAAAGGAAGATCGTGCCCTTCGACGTGGGGGTGATCAAGATGCGCTTCATGAAGCCGAACCGCTTGTCCTGGATCGTGCTCATGGAACCGAACATCCCGACGGAGAGCATCGAGGTCGAGAGCGTGCCGGGCAACAGGAACGCGAGGTAGCTGTGCCCCTCCGCGATCGCCTGCACGACGGCGGGGGGCGCGTTGGCGAAGCTCGAGCCGAAGAACGCGAGCCACATGAACGGCTGGACGATCGTGATCAGTAGCACGAACGGGTTGCGGAACGTCCGCAAGATCTCCCGGAGGTAGAGGCCGACGAACTGGCTCCTCATCGGCGCGCCTGCCGCATTTGGGCGTAGAACTTCCGAATGTCCCGCATCGGTTCTTCGCCGCTGATGCGCCGCCCGGTCAGGTCGAGGAAGACCGTCTCGAGGCTGGGCTTTTCCACGCTGATCGACCGTACCGAGTCATTCCCCACGGTGGCGAGCAGGCTCGGAAGGGTCGCCTCGGCGGACGCCACGCGTAACGTCCACCGATCACCGTGCGAGCTCGCTTCCTGGACGCCCGGAAGGGCCCGCAGGCGCGCGCCGTCCAGCGGCGCCGCGGTTTCGAGCTCGATGACGTCCGCCTTGACCCGACTCTTGAGCTCGGGCGTCGTTCCCTCGGCGATCACGTGACCGTGGTCGATGATCGCGATCCGGTCGCATAGGGCGTCGGCCTCCTCGATGTAATGGGTCGTGAGGAGCACGGTGACACCGAACTCCTTGTGGACGCCGGCGACAATGTCCCAGAGCATACGACGCGTGCTGACGTCGAGGCCGATCGTCGGTTCGTCCATGAAAATCACCGACGGCTGGTGGAGGAGGGCGAGGGCGATCTCGAGCTTCTTGCGCATCCCCGTGGAGAACTTGTTGACCTTGTCGTCGGCCCGGTCGGCGAGAGAAAAGTAACTGAGCAGCAGTTCGGCCCGCGGTTCCCAGTCCTTGAGATTCTGGAGCTTCGCCTGCAGCCAGAGGTTCTCTCGGGCGGAGAAGTCGTCGTCGAGGATCACCTCGGCGGCGACCCACCCGATGCGCGCACGGACCTCCATCGACTGGGTTCGAACGTCGAATCCGGCGACCGTCGCGTCACCGGAGGTGAGGTCACTGATCCCCGTGAGCACCTTGATCAGAGTCGTCTTGCCGGCCCCGTTCGGCCCGAGCAGCCCGAACACCGTGCCGGACGGGATCGAGAGGCTCACGTGGTCGAGCGCGAGCACCCCGTGGGCGAGCGAGCCGTATCGCTTGGAAACGTCCCGCACCTCGATCGCACTGGTCGTCGTCATCGCGTCCTCGGTGCCGAACTGGAGCGGCCGTCTCGACCCAGCGCGGCCAACCGCGACTCCGTGACCCGCAGCTCCGCCCGCACCTGATCGAGGAGCGGTGTCCCCCCCGCCCGGGCGCCGGGGGTTCGCTCCAGATACGACGTCATGCCCTCGAGATGATGTCGCAGGTGGTCCAACAGCGGCTGGCCGGGGTCGGCCCCCCCGACGATCTCCGACCAGAGCGCTCCGAGGTCCGGCCCACTCCTCCGTCGACCCGCGAATCCGGACCGGAGTCGGCGCAGAAACGACCGTCCCGAGGGGGTGATGCGATACACCCGTCGGCGCCCGTCCCGCGACGGGTGCGCCAAACGCTTACGGACGAGCGACTGGAGCGCCGGATAGACCGCTCCCGGACCGGGTCTCCATCCCCCGTCGGTCCGTTCGGCGATGCGCTCGGTGAGCGAGTAGCCGTAGATCGCTCCCTCCCGCTCCATCACGGAAAGCGCGTAGAGACCCAGCATTCGGCCGGGGCGAGGTCCGAACGGTCGGGGTTTTCTCGGAATACTTAGTTATGTATCGAATTCGATATAATGTCATCGCCCCGCGCTGGCCGATCGGCCCGGCGGAACGGTGGGAGATCCGCTCGATACCAACCGGTTCCACATCAATCCCGAGCCGGGTCCGGGGGCGGGCCCATCGAGCTCATGACGTCGACCGGGACGACCGGGGACTACCCCTCGGTAGCGTCGTTCGAACGGCCTCCGGCGCTCGTCCAGGTCCTGAACGACACGGAAGAGGCGATCCGCGCCCGCCTCGCCAAGCTGAGGCTGTTCGACCGGGTGTTCCTCCTCCATCGCGACTGGATGACGCGCATCACGATGCTGATGATCATCCTCGCGATCTTCTGGGGCGCGGTCGGAGGGTTCGATGCGTTCGGGTTCCAGACGCAGGTGGTCGGCTACGCGACCTCGGGGACGCTCGAGCTGTCGAACCAGGAGATCTACTCCTCCGTCACCCTCCACGGCATCCGCATGCTGTTCGGGTTCGCCCAGCAGCTCGAGATGGCGTTCTTCGGACTTCTCCTGGTGAACGTCCTCTCGCTGACCCCGAAGTTCAAGTGGCGACTCTACACCGCCGTCGGCCTGCTCAACCTGTCGATCATCTTCATCGAGGGTCCGATCTACCTCGTCCCGTTCAACGACAACTACTTCCCGTCGACGGGATGGACGTTCCTTTCGCCCCTCGGCGTCAACGGGCAAAGCCTGTACGTCGTGTCCCCGCTGTTCTTCGTCGGCTTCCTGTTCCTCGGCATCGCCATGTTCCTGTGGACGTGGTGGATGCTATCGCATTTCCTCGCGTGGTACCGCACCGATGCGGCCCGCGCCGGCCGCTTGCCGGTGTTCGTCCTGTTCCTCCTGGTCACCGTCATCCTGATCCCGATCACGTACGGACCGCTGCTCGTCTCCACGGTGTGGGACCTCGGGACCTACTTCGCCGGTTGGCCGATCAACGCCCTCGCGAACCAGGTCATCTTCTGGATGTTCGGCCACGCGCTGGTGTACCTCCTCTTCCTCCTGCCGGTCACCGGATTCTACCTGCTCCTGCCGATCCTCGCCCGACGGCCTCCGTACTCGTACCGATGGGCGTTCGTTTCGGCCCTGATGTTCGTCCTCCTTACCCCGCTCCTCGGCATCCACCACCTGTACCTCACGCCCCTGCCCGGCTGGTCGGTCTGGGTGACAATGGCGCTCTCCTTCGCCATCGTCCTCCCGTCCGCGATCACGTTCTTCTCGGTCTGGATGACGCTGAAGGGGGTCCCGAGTTCCCAGTGGGAGTGGAATGTCGTCGCCCTGTTCGCGCTCCTTTCCTTCGGTGGGTCGATCTTTGGAGGCCTCTCCGGGCCGATGCTGGCCACCGTCCCGTGGGACCTCTCCTTACACAATTCCCTGTTCGTCCTCAGCCATTTCCACGCGCTGACGATCCTCTCGATCACGGCGGGTGGATTTGCGCTCGCCTACGCGTTCTTCCCGATCCTCACGGGCCGCTCGTGGTTCTCCGGCCGACTCGCGCTCGTGCACTTCGTCCTGACGCTGGTCGGAGGGCTCGGGCTGATCATCGCCTTCGACCAGCTCGGGGAGCTGGGCGTGCTGCGTCGGTCGTTCCTCCTGCCGGGGCTCCCGGAAGTGACGATGTACCAGATCGTCCTGTTCGGCTCGATCGTGGTGATCCTCGTCGGGCAGCTATTCTTCGTTCTGAACGGCTTCCTGACCGTCTTCCTTTCCCCGCTCTTCTCGGCCGAGGGCTTGACGTTCGATGAGGCCGTCCGAAAAGCCGCGCAATCGACCTGCCCTACCGCCCGCCGGGTGCCCATCGGGGACATTCCCTATGTCCGGAGAGTTCCCCGGGTCCGACGGGAGCGCGCCGAGCGCGTGTGGGTCGGCACCGTGGTCGTCCTGCTCGTCGTCGTGCTGGTCGCGTCGACCCCGGCCACGCTCTCGACCTCCAACGGGATCGGCAGCCCCTCCGACCCGCCCCCCGGCACGGAGTTCGTTTCGATGCATGCCCAACAGTACTACTGGGCAGTTTCCGAACATGGTCGCGTGAACGGCACGTTCGACAACGTGATCGTCGCCTACGCGGACCAGCCGGTTGAGGTCAACGCGACGGCATCGGGGGCGACGCAAGAATTTTACCTGCCGCTTCGGGACGCGACGCCCGTTAGCTTCGAGGTGGTCCCCGGGACCCCGTCCTATGCGCTCTTCACCGCCCCCTCCACTCCCGGTGTCTACGCCGTGCCCGACGGGGAGTATGACGGCCCCTGGTTCGGACAGGACGTGGCGGCCCTCGTCGTCCTGCCCGCCCCCGGCGCGACGAACTCCCTCGCGGCCTTCCAATCGAGCTCCGGGGAGGGGGACATCTACAACCCGCCCATCGTCGCCGCCTCCTCCGCGGACCTGGTCGGCGACGGGGCGGGGCTGTTCAACCACAGCGTCCCCGGACCGACCCTCTCGGCCGCCGCGGGCCCGGTGTCGTTCTCCTGGTCGGTTCCTCTCAGCTCGATCGGGGTGAACAACTACCTGGTCAACGTGACCTCCAACACGGCGAACCAGCAACAGCAGTACGTGATCTCCCGCAACTACACCTTGCCGTTCCAGTTCGGGGTCTGGGCCATCCGACCGGCGACGGGGCTCGCGTTCGTGTCGAGCGCACCGCTTCGCATCAACGCGGACGAGACCGAGTCGGCCAACTTGACCGCCGGCGCGTACCTGTACGGCGTCGTCCAGCCAATCGACTATTCGTACAATCCGGCGGGCGATTCCGGGGGGAGCACGGGCTCGGACACCGGCTTTGTGATGGGGCTGTGGGGGGTCCTGTGGGTGGCGACGTGAAACCGGAGGCGACGACCCCGTCGAGCTCGGGGTGGCGAACTCCGTTTGTCGTGTTCGGAATCGTGGGCGTCGTGGCGGCCGCCGGAGCGATCTGGGAGGCGCTCTACTACGCGACGTCCCCGGCGCTCTCGTCCGCTTCGCTGGGAACCACGCTCGGGATCGTCATCGCGGTGGTCGCCTTCGTGGCGGTGGCCCTCTGGGCACCGCCCAACGATTGATCGCCACCGGACCGTTACTCGGGCGATACCCGCGTGCCCGCCCGTCCTTCGAGAGCGCGGGGCAGCGAGTGGATGTCGGTGATCACGAAGTGCCGCCCTCCCTGGCGCAGGAATCGAAGGCCGGCCTCGACCTTCGGGCCCATGCTGCCTTCCGCGAACTCCCCCCGACGGGCGTAGCGCGCGAGCTCGGTCGCGGTAACGCGGCCGAGCCACCGGGGATGACCCGAGGCAAAATCGACCGCCGCGCCCGGGACGTCCGTGACGATCGCGAGCGTGTCGACCGCCAGGGTGGCCCCGACGAGCGCTGCCCCGAGGTCCTTGTCGATCACGGCGTCCACCCCCTCCCACCTCGCCCCGCGCCGGACGACCGGGATCCCGCCGCCTCCGGTCACCACGAACACGCATCGGCGACCGAACCCGGCGTCCAGCATCGCCCGCACCGCCGGACCTTCGAGCCAGCGTCGGGGGTCGGGCGACGGGACCAGTCGACGCCAGCCGCCCCGTCGCCGGTCCTCCTGGACGGTCCAGTGGAGCTGGCGCGCGAGGCTTCGGGCCTCGCGCCGGGAGTAAAAGCGCCCGACGGGTTTCGTGGGTCGACGGAACGCCGGGTCCCGAGCGGAGACCTCGGTGCGGCTGACGAGCGGAACCACCCACCGGCCGATCCGTCGGCGCACCAGTTCCGCCGAGAGCTGCTGGGCGATGAGGTAACCGAGCTGGCCCTCCGTCTCGGCCCCGACGACGTGAAGCGGGGGCACGGGGACCTCAGCGGCGCCGAGTTCGGCCTCCCGGAGCAGGGAGCCGACCTGGGGACCGTTCCCGTGCGTGAGGATGAGCTCGGTACGGGCGGTGATGATCGGAACCAGCGCCGACGCGGTGCGCCGCATCTGGCGGACCGCCTCGCGCCAGGTGCCATGGTCGTGCGCCCGCTGGATGGCGTTGCCCCCCAGTGCGACCAGCAGTCGGCCGGATCGCCGTCGGCCACGGCGAGAGACGGGCGCGGTCACGACGACCGGACCATCGCGCAGGTCATGCAGTGAGCGCCGCCGTATCCTCCGGTGATCTCCTGGAGCGACACCGGCACGACCTCCACGCCGGCCTCGCGCAGGGCGACCTTCCGGGGGAACATCTCGTTCTTCGCGAGAAGGTCGGTCCGCTCCTTCTTCACGAGCGCGAGCAGGGCACGGTACCGGTGGGGGTCCGCCCGGGCCGCCGCGCTGAGGGTCGCGATCACGCGATCGACCTCTTGGTCGACCTCGACCGCGATGATCCTGCGGTCCCGAACGCACAGGAAGTTGGACGCGTAGCTCATCTGCTCGAGGGTGGAGATCTCGACGACCGTCACTTTCTTCGAGGTCAGGTAATCGTACAGGGAGCGGTGGCCGGGCGAGCGGACCATCCCGCGGGCCCCGCGACGGACGTACACTTCGGTCTGCGCGCGCCTCAGGAGCGCCCCGCACCCGACGGCCAGTCCCTTGCCCGGTACGTTGAGGTACGTATCGAGGTGCATGTCGATCATCGGGTCGGGGGCATCCCCCGGCACCGCGGGGTGGCTCGGCTGGTGCACGACCGCGACCTCATCGAACCCGATCGGAGCGGCCAGGATCTGGCGCACCGCGCTGGCGTTCGTCCGGTCCCCGGTCCCCAGGAGGGCGAACGAGCCCATGGGAATGAAATCCCCGCCTTCGAACGTCCCGGGAGCGCGGATCTCGGTGACGATGTCCGCCCCCCAGGTGCGGAGCAGCGCCCCCGTCAGCAGCGGCTCGTTGCGACGTTGGGGCTTGGCCATCCGACCGAGGACGAATCCGTTCGCCGTGAGCGCCTGCTGGTCCCGCATGAAGTACAGGTTCGCGAGCGGGGTGTCCAGCCGAACCTGCGGGAGGATGACGCGCGTGCCCGGATGGCGTTCCAGGTGGACCGACGGCCGGAGCAACAGGATGTTGAACAGCGTCTCCCCATCGAACCGGTCGAGGTTCTGGCGGAGCGCTCTCCGCGCCCGCTCGACCATCTCCTTCGGACCGGAGTACCGGACCAGGCGAAGGACCTGATGACGGACCTGCTCGAGGAGCTCGGGGTGCCGGGCGCCGACCTCGATCGCGAGATGGATCAGGTGCCGTACCGTGATCCCCTCCTCGACGAGCGCGTGCTCGAGGGTCCCGTGCTCGTACGTCGCCTCGTCGATGCGGAACGCCCGCTCGTACAGGAACGAGTACGGTTCCATGAGCCCGAAGAACATCTCCACCCCGGGCCGATGGATCAGCACCTCGCGTAGCGGGTCCCACTCAGCGCGGGCGCGCGTGCGACCGCCGAGGTCGGTCGGCGCACGTCCGCCCGGGCGTGCACCGGACGTCCGAGCCGGGCCCGCCGCGCGTCGGGTCCGCGCGCTCATGCGGGGCCCGTGGGTCGCTCGGCGGCGGCGGTCGGCGGAGCGGCGGGCGCGCTCGACCCTTCGATCGCCTTCGGTTCGGTCACGGGGGCTCCCAGCCGCAGCGCCGAGTAGTATCCCCACAGGAACATGAGGAGTCCGAACACGGCGAGGACCACGAGGTCATACGGCATGTTCAGCAACCCCATCGGCTGCACGGTGATCGGGTAGTTGTTCGGCGGCCCGGTCTGCAGGAAGTTGTCAAAGATGAAGAACTGGTCACCGAGGTACGAGATGATCCCGATCCCGCCGACGTAGGCCGCGATCCAGAGCACGGCCTTCGACTCGTGGTACGTCGACTTCCGCAGGAGCAGGGTGACGAAGTACGCGGGGATCCCCGCGAAGAGCAGCGCGGTTCCGATCACCGGGAGCGCGGGCAGGCCGTTCAGATAGACGCCCGCGTTCGCGAACGTGTAGCTCGAGGGGGGCGCGTAGACGAACCACGCGCCGACGCCGGCCAGCGCGCCCACGACGACGGCGAGCTCCGCGATCCAGCGGGCCGTGCGGAAAGCCGCCGACGTGAACAGGAAGTACAACGGGATCCCGACGAGAGTCAGCAACACACCGATCATCGTCCAGGGCCACGACGCCCAGTAGACCAGGATCGTCGCGGCAACGAACGCGATCGGGGTCAGGAGCCACGCCGCGGGCAGGCGGAACGGCCGCTCGGCCGCCGGGTCGCTCCGGCGCAGCACGAGCAACGCGAGCGCAGCCGCCGCGTACGGGATCAGGACCGTGATCGAGGCCAGGAGGGCGGCCTCGGGAAAGCTCGTCAGCGTGACGAGGATGACTCCCGTCAGCACGCTCGCGAAGACGAGCGCGATCGCCGGTGTGCCGAATCTCGGGCTCACCTTCGCCATGGACTTGAAGAACAGATTGTCCTTGGACATCGCGTACGGGATCCGGCCCTGCAGGAGCACCCAGTCGCCGCCGGCCCCGAGCGTGGAGAGGATCGCGCCCAGCACCACGACGGTCGCGAGGATCCCCAGGCCCCAGGCCTGAGCCACGTTGTTCAGGAGGAGACTGCCGGTGCCGCCCCAGTTCCCCGGGGTGAGTCCAAGGGCGAACCATCGCACCCCGCCGATGAAGGCGACCGCCACCAGGGCGTAGATCGCCGTCACGATCGCCACGCTCAGGATCGTCGCGAACGGAAGCGCGCGCTTCGGATTCTTGACCTCCTCCGCGGGGATCGAGGCTGCCTCAAATCCCGTGAACGCGAAGAAACCAAGGGACATGGCGAACGCCACGCCGGCCCAGCCAAACGGAGCGAACCCGAAGGCGGTGAAATTGTCGACCCGGATCAGGAGCAGCCCGATCAGGCCGAACAAGACGAGGGGAATGACCTTCGCAAAGGTCGTGACGATCGCGAAGATGCTGCCCCACTTGATCCCCACCACATTGAGGATCGTGTACCCCACCAGGAAGACCAGACCGACCCCGACACCGGTCCACGTAATGACGATCTGCCCCGCGGCGTTCGTGGTCGTCAGCGCGCCCCAGTAGGTCCCCAGATATTCCACGAAAACATCGATGATCGCTGCCGTGCCGATGAACGCGTACAGGAAGTACCCCCATCCGAGCAGGAAACCCGCGAAATTGCCGAGCGCCCGTCGAGGAAGCGAATAGGGCCCGCCCGTGATCGGGAAGGCGGCCGAGAGCTCCGCATACGGGAGCGCCAGGAGGATCACGACCACGCCGAGCAGCGCGAGAGCGATGACCGCCGCCGGGCCGGCGACATATCCCATCGTCGCCGCGAGGGCGAAAATCCCGGACCCGATGATCCCGCCCACGGTGATCGAGGTCAATCCCATCAGTCCGATCTCTCGCTTCAGCTTCGGGCTCGACGGCGCGGACATGGTTATCGCCCCTCCACCCGGTACGGGCCACATGAACGGACGGTGAAGTGGAATTGACCGTGCGGCGCGCCGTTCGTTCGCGCGGATGGCCCCCCCTTTCTCATTCGGTCAAGCAAAGTTCACGGGTGGTTTATCGCCTGTTCTCGTACCTCGTAACCTAGACGGAAGTGCGCGGCCGTGAAGACCATCGGGGTGCTGGGGGGGATGGGACCGGTCGCGACCGCGGAGTACTTCCAGCGCATGCTCGCCCTCTGTCAGCGGTGGCACGGGGCGGTCCAGGACGGGGAGTATCCGCCGATCCTCGTGTACTCGATGTCCCTGCAGGGCTCGAGCGAGAGCGGGATCAAGGACACCCGCGTGCTCGAGCGAGAGTTCGTGCGGGGGGCCCGTCGGCTCGTATCGGCGGGCAGCGACTTCCTCGTGATCCCCTGTAACACCGCCCACCACTACATTGACCGCTTGCGCCGGGCCGTGTCCGTGCCGATCCCCAGCATCGTCGAACTCACTGTCGACGAGCTCGAGCGTCGCGGCGTACGCTCGGTAGCGGTGCTCGCCTCCGACAGCTCCGAGCAACACGCCCTGTACGACCGGCCGCTGGAAGCACGAGGTATCCGCCCGGTGGGTCCGCGCGCCCGAGAGCAACGCGAGCTAACGCGCACGATCGAGCACATCATGGGCGGCCTCCGCACCCACGGCGACCGGCAGGCGCTGATCCGGATCGTGCGGCGAATGCGCGCGGACGACGGCGTCGACGCGGCGATCGTGGGGTGCACTGAGCTGTCGCTCGTGCTCCCGACGTACGCCTACTCGATCCCGACGGTCGACGCGTTGGATATGCTCGCGGAAGAAGCCGTTCGGCGGGCCTACGAATCGTCCCCGACGCACGACGTGCCGTCCGCGGAGCGGATGACCGCAACGGCATGAGCCAACGGCACGGAGTCTCGGCGGTACCAACCCGGCGTCCTGGCGCGGACGCTTACGGCGTCCACGTCGCGACCCCGTAGCCGGAAGGTTTCTCCGGCGGCTGGGATCCGCCGAACGGGTCGGGCCGTGGTTCGGGAGCTCGCAGGTGCTTCTTGGCGAGATACGCGTCGATGGCGGACGCTGCCCGTTCGCCCGCCGCCATCGCGTGCACCACGGACCGGCCGCCGGTGGCGAACACGCCCTCGACGTCCGTCATCCAATCCTCGCGCTTCCCCTCGGGCCAGCCCATCGAAGCGAACTTGAAACCATAATCGGGGTCGAATCCGGAAATGTCGGCCACCTCGCCCACGGCGACGATGATCATGTCGCAGGGGATCGTCTCCTCGGAGTTGGGGACCGTGACGAGGGTACGTCGACCTTTGGCATCCGGAGGACCGTGCTCCGTTCGTTCAACGACCAGGCCCTCGACGTGCTCCGTCCCCACGATCGCCTTCGGAGCGCGGTAGAAGACATACTCGACGCCCTCGATCTCGCCCCCGGACTTCTCTTCCTCGGTCGCCTTCATGTCCTCGGGGCCGCGTCGATAGACGAGTTGTACCTCACCGCCCCCGGTCAGGCGGCGCGCGGAGCGGGCTGCGTCCAGCGCGACGTCCCCCGCTCCGATCACCACGACACGGCGGTCGGTGCGACCGTGGAACCCTTCCGGATGGGTGTTCATCGCGAGCAGGAACGGGAGCGCGTGGTAGACGCCCGGGAGGTGCTCTCCCGGCACGCCGAGCTCCCGCGCCTTCGAGGCACCGATGCAGACGAGCACCGCTTCGTACCCCTCGGCGAGCAAGCTCTTCGGTGTGTAATCCACCCCGGCTCGTTTGTCGGTGACGAACTTGACATCGAGATTCTTCCATCGCGCGAGGTCGGTTCGCAGGTCGTCCGGGTCAAGGTGGTAGCGCGGGATCGTGTTGATCTGTCCGCCGAGGAGCGGCTCGGTTTCGAACACCGTGACCGGGTGTCCTCGGACCGAGAGGTCCCAGGCCGCCATCAGGCCGGCGGGACCGGCGCCGACGACGGCGATCTTCTCCTCGCGGCGCTTCGACGGCACGTAGAGAAGGTCGGACTTCCCGAAATCCAGGGCCGCCCGCTTCAGATGCCGGATCGCGATCGGCACCCCGCGGCCGGCCATGATGCAGTCGTCCTCGCAAAAGTGGTAACAGGTCTTGCAGAGCACCGTGGCGAGCGGGTTGTCGCGCAGCGTCAGTTTGGCAGCCTCATCGAACTGGCCCTCCCCGACGAGAATGTTGTAGCCCCGGCAGTCCTGGGTGATCGGACACCCCTGAATGCAGTACGGCATCGCGCACTGCAAGCAGCGCTGCCCTTCGAGAACCGCCTCCTTGAGGGTGTAGGGCTGGTCGATCAGCGCGAACTTCTCGATGCGCTCTTCCCGATTCTCCTCCTCGATCGGGACGCGCTGGTATCGATCGACCGACATGCCGGACCCCCTGCGAGCTCGCTCGCAGCTTACAGACGGGTGCGGTGGCTATAGGCTTCGCGGTCGAATGCGATACAGTAACGCACGGGGGCCCCGTCGAGCCCCCGCTGGCGGGCTCGTACGTCGGGGCGACGGGGGCGCGTTCAACTCCGGCTACCGAGGCTCGGTCGGCACGTGGGCCTGTTGTCCCTCGCAAAGTGTCCCGTCCAGGATCGGCGGCTTAACTTCGATCTGCCCCAGGAGGGCGTTCCGCTTGCCCCGGTGCTGCCGTTCGTGCTCGACCCCTGGAGGAGCGTGCTCCGATCGACCGCCGTGAAATCCGCGTCCCGCCTCGGCGGCAGCTTGGGGACGAGGAAGGTCCGGTCGATATCCGTGCCCACGAGCCGAGCGAAAAACCGCTCCACCCGCTCTTCGAACCACTGTGCGGACTTTCAAAGGTCGTCCCGGGTCCGCGGTTCGGGCGGGTCGCACGGTGGGAACGGCTCGCCGGCCAGGGGCGACACCCGAAGGGTCCACGGATCGGATCTGCCCAGCGAGGGGCCGAGAAAGTCGAGCAGCGGCGGGAACGACGCGCCGCGATTCTCCGTGAGTCCCGCCGGGGGAAGTCTCGACAGCTTCTCCAACCACTCGTGCCGGGCGGCCGCGTAGGATGCGAGTCCTCTCCGCACCCGCTCCACTTCGGTAGTGCGAGACTTCCCGCCGCTCGGGTGAATATAGCGGTCGGGAGCGTGCGCGGCGTAGGGCACGCGCGCCTCGACAACGCAGCGGGGGTCCCGGACGGTAGGCTCGAACGATGTCGAGACCGCCCGCCATCGTGCGCCCGCGCTTCTTGCGGCCGGTACGCTCGCTACGGGGGGATCTTGTCCTCGGCGACCCACGACGACATTCGCTTCAACTTGCCGTTCTCGAGTTCGAAAATGCCGCACGCCCGCCCGACGAATGTGCCGCCCTTTTCCAGCGGTACGCGCACCCGCTCTTCGGTCATGACCACGTCGTTCTCCTCGACCATCCGGACGACCTCGATCTGGAACTTGCGAGGGGCCTCGAGCTCCTTCAGCACAGCGGCCTTCCCCCGGGTGGGAACTCCGGATCGCGGGAACCCGTCAGCCCACTCCCGCCGCTCTACGTCGTCCGCCAGACACGCGGCCACCGTCGCCCAGTCCAAGTTGCCCAGGCTCGTCAGGTACGTTTCGACGACCGTCTTGTTCGAGCTCATCGGCGACGAGACTGCAATGACGAATATGAGCTGCTGCGGCGCGCGTGCCGCGGGAGCTCCCCCTCACCGCGCGGCGATGCGGGCGCGGAGGGATTTGAACCCTCGACCGCCGGGTTAGGAACCCGGTGCCCTATCCAGGCTAGGCTACGCGCCCCCCGCGAACCACCCACGGCCGGAGATTTAGGACTTCGCTGTGGCGGCCCCGTCCCGCGGTGGCAGCAGCGACTCGTACCGGTGGTCAACGGGGGAGGTGAATCCCGACGCCGGCTCCTGAAGGATCTCGATCCCCTCCAGGGACTCGCGCAGGGTCGGAAGGACCGGACGGCGGTCGCCCGCGGCCGCTCCGCTCGGACCGGCGCCTCCGAGCGCCCCGAGGATCCATCGGTCCGACCCGACCACGAACAGGAACGGGTAGACCCGGCAGTCCCGCGTCAACGTCGCGAACAGTTGTTCGGGGCGAGCACTCGCTTTCGGGCTCCCCGAAATGAGCACGACCTGGTCCGCGGTTCTACCTTGGTACGGCGGAAGTCGCGCCGGTTCGAGAAGGGTTCGGTGCGTGATCCATCCCTTCGCGAGCATGCGACGCTGGGAGAACGGAAGTCCGAACGGGCCCACGAGGTGTCCGCCCCGCCCTTGCTCGGCGGCTGTGAACGGCCGACGCAGCAACTCGTTCATCGCCCACGTCTGGTGGGCAGTCAAGGGGGGTCGCGCGGCGCCGTCGTCCTCCGCGGGCTCCTCGCTCGGTCCGCCGAGACCATGCGGGTAGGCGAGGGTGCCGTCCAGACCCGCCAAATGACCCCACAGACCCTCAAAGTCGAAGTAGACCGGCACGGTCGGCGCGTCGGCGGGAACCACGGTGACGATCGGTGCGCCCGCGAGCTTCTCCTTCTCGATCCGTTCGGCCAGTTTCGCTCCGTCCTTGGCCGTTCGGTGAAAGAACACCGCCACCGCGATCTGCGCCCCGTTCCACAGCACGACGTTGCCCTCCGCCGCCGTCACCGTCCGGGAAAAGTCCGGGAACCGGTCGGCGTAAGGGCGTACGATCAGGAACGTCACGAACGGACGGCCGAGCGGCACCGGATTGGGGATGTACCGGTCTCGCAGCCACCCCTCTTCGTAGGCACGTCGGCGAACGGCGTGGTAGGTCGACCTCGGGATCCCGACCTGATGCAACCGCTCCCGCTCGCGGTCCGGTCGAGCGGCGAGCAGCACCGCGATCACCCGGGCTTCGGAGTCCGTCAGCGCACGCACGGGGGACGCCCCTCCTTGCTGCTACGGCCTAGCACGCCGTCCAACCTGCGAGGAGGTGGCCGACGCTCTCGTTTATCTGCCGTATCCAGCATGATACCGATCGAATCGGGGTGGGCGGTTCGGTCAGATGAAGGTTCGGCTCCCGGGCGCCTGGGTCGGGGCGGCGGTCGTGGGAGCGGTCGTTCTCCTGCTCATCGGTCCGGCCGGGATTGCCGCCGCGTCGGCGCCGAATCTCACGAGCGGCCCCGCGTATACGGTTTGGGCCTACGGGGCCGTGAAGAACGTTTCCTTCTCCGGCAAGACCGCGGACAGCGCCTTCCAGGGGAACGCCGTCTACGGCTACTCCGTCGTCCTGACCCAGACGAATCTCACCTCGTCCCAGTTCGAGCTGTTCGCGAATCGAACGATGGGCGCGATCTTGTCGGTGGAGTACTGCGCTCCGAATTGCCATTCCCCGGTCGAAACCGGGACGATCTACCACCACGCGTGGGAGTCGGTGAACTCCTGGGCGAACTTCACCACCGACGGAACGGTGCTGTCGAACGGTCAGAACGTTTCCGCCATCGCACTTCTCAACTCGCACACCACGGTCACCGGTAGCCTCCTCGACACCGCCCAGGGCGCCGTGCGTTCCGCCCTCCTGAGCGCCAACGTCTCCGCGAACGCGCAGGTCAACTTCACCACACCTCTGGGGTTGCTGCCGAACAACCTGACCTCGCCGATGAGCTGGACATCCAGCGCGGCGTTCACCGCGTCCGGCGCGTACGCGGTCAACTTCTACTATCGGTACGCCGGTCCGCACCTGAAGGAGACCGTCGGACCGGTCAATTCCTCCGGCGTCGTGACCGGTACCGGGGTCGTTGCCGTGGCCGGCAGCACCCAGGGGAGCCCGGTCGTCCTCGACGGCACTTCGTTCTCCAACATCTCGCTCGCGGTCACCGGGCCGTTCGCGGTCCGAGAGGGATTCATCCTGGTCCCCGACCAGATCGACCTGTTCGGCTCCACCGGCGCCGGGCCGGTCAGCTCGAACGAGAGCGGAGCGACCGCGGTCCAGATGACCTCCCTCTACGTCGACTCGCACGACCGGGGCCACCTGGGGATCGGCGGTTCGGAGTGGCTGTACGCCTCCAGCGCGCTGGACCCGTCCGTGACCTCCCTCACGGGCACGGGCTCCGAAGGGGCGGCCGTCTCGTCGGGAGCGAACCCGGTTTCCAACTCGTCGGTGCAGGGCGTTCCGATCTCGGTCGCCCAAGCCCAGGGCAACAACAACTGCCTCGTCTCGGGCGCCTCGTGCCCGGCCTCCGCGTCCTCGCCGCGGAGCCTCCTCGGCGCCGTCGTGGTGGTCGGAGCGGTCGTCGTCGTGACGGTGCTCGCGGTGGTCCTCGTTGCCGAGCGGCGACGAATCCCCCCGCCGACGTATCCGAACGCGAAGTTGTACCCTCCCGGCACCGCGCCCAACGCACCGACCAACGCCCCGACGCGCTCGGGGGCCCCGCGCCCGGCGCCCCCATCGGCGGACGACGACCCCCTCTCGAATCTCTGGTAAGCGTTCGCGCGCGGTCCGTCCTAGGACACCGGCGGGCCCCGAGGTGCGCGGGGAGGTAAGGGATATCGCAACAGGGCCGCGATCCCCTGGAATCCCTTCACCAGCATCTCGCCTTCTTCGCTCTCCGTGGAGACGAGCCGAACGTTGGCGCTCGACTCGGCGGCGCGGCGGAACAGCCCCTCGACGTAATCCTCGGCGCTCACCTCGGTGAGCGTGCGCTGGGTACAGTTCGGGCATGGGCCGTCCAGCACCTTGTCGACCTCCTCGTCGGGCAAGGTGCGAGTGAACTCCTGCTGGCACGCGGAGCACCGGAACGTGACCCGCCGCCGTCGGAGGCCCTCGGAGACGAGCAGCGTCTCGACCGAACCGAGCTCGAGCGCCCGCTGCACGTCGGCCTCGCCGTAGGCGGCGAGTCCGGCCTCCGCCTTCCGGATCTCGGCGAGCAACCGCTGGACCAGCCGCTTCTCTTCGGTGATCGCGAGCCCGTGCAGGGTCTGGGTCGCCTTTTCGACGAGTTCCTTCAGCCCGAACTCGTCCGTGTACCCCGTGTCGAAGAGGGGCTGCACGACCTTCTGCTGCAGCTCGTGGTGAAGGTACCCCTCCTTGTAGAAGTACTCCTTCGTCGCGCCCGGTCCCCCGAGCAGGATCCCCTTCATCGTCTCTTTGCGAGGGAGGAACAGCTCGCCGGCCATCTCCGCGATCTTGACGAAGAACTCGTGGGCGGCGTGCTCGATCATCCGCTCGAACCGGTGCGCCGACTGACCGCCCCGGCCGTGCTTGCTCGGCACCAGCGACTGCCGGTTCTTCAGCGCCTCAACCCGCTTCCCCCGGAGGAGCCCGATCGTCACCTCGGCCCGGTCGAGGACGATGAGCCCCCAGACGTCCGGCTCGTGGACCATCGCGAGCAGCGGTTCCAGGTAGAACGTCGAGTCGCACCGGTAGAGGTACGTGTTGAGCGGCTCGGGCGGTTCGACGATGAACGTCACCGATTCGGACTTGTCGGCACCGATCGCCTTCGAGCCGACGAAGAACGCGACGCCGTTCGCGGGCGGCTCCTTGTACTGCCGCACGCGACCCATGAGCGATTCGATCGCCCACATCACGTTCTTCCGGGTCGTCCGGCTCTTGATGTTCGAACTCTGCGCGTACTCGTTCCGCAGGTACGACATCACGTCGGAGACCTGCTTGCCGGGCGATACGTACAGGCTGACGAGCTCGGTCGCCCGCCCGCGCACCGCCGCGATCTCGTCGAGCTTTCGCTGGAAGGAGTAGCGAGCGAGTTCCTGGTCGCCCGAGACGGCGCTCACTGCGCGGCCCCCCTCGAGGCGATCGGGACGTGGCGCCGGCTCTCAGGTCGCGCCGCTACCGAACCGGTGCGGCGCCCGTGCCCCGGGCGGGAGAGTCAGAGCAGTCGGCGGACGTGCTCGTCGATGACCTCTTCGGGGTACGCGCCCACGATGCGGTCGACCAGCTTCCCCTGCTTGTAGAACAGGAGGGTCGGGATGCTCATGATGCCGAGGGCGCCGGCCTTCTCGCCGTTGTCGTCCGAGTTCATCTTTCCGAACGCGACCTTGCCCTTGTACTTCTCGCTCAGGCGGTCGACGATCGGCGACACCATCCGGCACGGCCCGCACCACGGTGCCCAGACGTCGACGACGACCGCGGAGTTTTCCTGCGCGAACTTGTCGAAGCCGGGGCCCCCGATTTCCTGGACGACCATGGAGATTACCGATTCCTTCGAGGGCGGCCGGTTATAAAATCGTTCGCGCGCCCCGACGCCACCTGACGGCGCGCACCGCACTCGCCGGGTCCCTGCGCGGGACGCAATCCATCAGGTTCTTACTCTGTGTCGCCTTATCCTAGGTCGTGACGTATTCTTCCCCCCTTTCTGGTGCGCCAGCGCCATCGACCGAGCTGTCCCCCGCCGACGGCGAAGCGGTTCCCGTCTTCCTCGCCCGCACGAGCCGGCCCCCCTCGCTGCTGACGCCGGCGGCGCGCAAGGGGATCCGCCAACGGATGCTGCTGCTGCGGCAGGCGAGCCTCGACCAGATCGCCCGCCTCTCCGGCGCGGGGCCCGCGGACCTCGCGAGGTTCCGACGGGACCTCCGGGCGAGCGACCTCCCCGATACCCTCCTCGAGCGCGGGGCGGGCCTCGCGTTCGCCCACGAACTCCCCCAGGGGGCCCTTTTGTACCTCCTCGTCCGCGCCGCGCGTCCTCGCACCGTGATCGAGACCGGCGTGCGCCCGGGCTACTCCACCGCGTGGATCCTCTCGGCGCTCGCCGCCAACGGATCCGGTTCCCTCATTTCGCTGGGTCCGGGGCCGGTCGCCGGGCGGAGCGCCGGGGTTCGGGACGTCGGCGTCGGCCAGTTCGTTCCGCCCGCGTTGCGATCTCGTTGGACGCTCGCGCTCGGGAACACCACGGACCGACTGCGCGAACTGCTCGCTCGAGCGGGGCCGGTCGACCTGTTCTTCTACGACAACGGACCGGAGCTCGCCCGCGCCCGCTTCGAACTTCGGGCCGCGTGGGAGGTGCTCTCACCGACCGGGATCCTGCTCGCGCACCACATCGACGCGAATGCGGCGTGGAGAGAGCTGTGCCAACTGCAGGGCCTCCCGCCCCAGGTGTTCGACGCCGGCCCCCCTCCGATGGGGGCCCTCGGGATGCGCCGCGGACCCGGCGGTCGCGGGAGCGCCTAGCGCTCGAGTTCCTCGACCAGGTGGATCGCGGCGGGCAGGATCAGCTTTTCGAGGGCGGTCCGAACGGCCCGCTCGCTCCCGGGCAGCGCGAAGACCGGCTTGCCGTGGAGGAGGTAGAGCGCGGCCCGGCTGATGATCGCGAGCGGCCCGACCTCCTGGTAGCTGACCGACCGGTAGATCTCGCCGAATCCCTCGAGCTTCTTTCCGCCCATTGTCTCGAGCGCGTTGACGGTGAGGTCGCGGGAGCTCACGCCCGTCCCCCCGACGGTGACGAGGCATTCGACGGCGTGTTCCGCGAGCCACGGCTCGAGCTGGTCGCGCGCGTCCGCGATCGAGTTCGCGACGAGCGCGTAGTGGAGGACCTTGTGACCGGCCTTGCCGATCAGTTCCTGGGCCAGTCGACCCGATGGGTCGTCCTCGATCGTGTGGGTGTCGGAAACGGACAGGACGCCGAAGCCGAGCGAGCGTGTCCCTCCGAGATGGTGGCGGCCGGCGCTCGTGGTGGGGGGACTCGATTCGCTCATGTCCTTCGGAGGCGGCGCTTCCTCTTCGCCGCGACGCGAATCGGGCCGAGGGATGTCCGCGGATAAAGTCCGCGGTCGTTCTTCTCGAGGTATTTCACCATGTCCCAGACGGTCAGCAGCGCGACGGTTGCGCCGACGAGGGCTTCCATCTCGACGCCAGTCCGGTCGACCGCCTCCGCCTGGGCACGCACCCGGACCCCTCGCGTCGACACCGAGAGCTCGACCTCGCTCGCGCTCAGCGGGACAACGTGGCAGTGGGGGATCAGGTCCGGGGTCCTTTTCATGGCGAGGAGGCCGGCCATCTCGCCGGCACCGATCGGATCGCCTTTCGCCACCCGTCCCGCGCGCACCGCTCGCCGGGTCGGGGCCGATAGCGCGAGCTCTCCCACGACCACCGCGGTCCGGTGGAGTCGCTCCTTCGCCCCGACGTCCGCCTGGCGCGCCATGGTCACGAGC
The DNA here is from genome assembly GCA_035504595.1 of Thermoplasmata archaeon. Classification (GTDB taxonomy): domain Archaea; phylum Thermoplasmatota; class Thermoplasmata; order Lutacidiplasmatales; family UBA184; genus Lutacidiplasma. Next base: position 82,940 of record DATJRQ010000018.1, read on the forward strand.
GCGCCGGGGGCCCCGCGGCGAGATGGGCGAGCACGGCCTCCAACTGCACGCGTTCTCCCGCCCCCTGGGCGAGCCGGAAGTCCACTTCGGCCAGGTACTCCACGAGCCGGATCTTGTCCCGCGGAGGCAGTACCTTGTCGTCGATCTCGGGAAGGTAGCTGTGCATCGCCTTCAGGATCTCCTCGCCCGCAGCCCCCCGGTCGGTGAACAGGGCGTAGAGTCGGGACCGGGCTCCGACGAAATCCCCGCTGAGCGCTGCCCCCAGCATCCCCTCGACCTCCCGGCGAAGCGGGATCGTCGCGTTCTCTTGAACGGTCTTCGCGGTCACGTGGTCGGCGTGCGTGGCGGTGAGCTGAAGCAGGTTGATCGCCCGGCGCATGTCGCCGCTGCTCGCCGCGAGGATCGCGTCGTACGCCTCCGCGTCCACCCGCTTCCCTTCGGACTTTGCGATCCGCTCGAGCTGTTCCCGGATCGCGGCGGTCGAGTAGGCGCGGAACCGGAACACCGCGCAACGGGACTGGATCGGTTCGATGATCCGCGACGAATAGTTGCAGGACAGGATGAACCGGCACGAGCCGGAGTACCGCTCCATGAGGCGCCGAAGGGACGCCTGGGCCTCGGCGGTGAGGTTGTCGGCCTCGTCCAGGAGCAGCAGCTTGAAGCTGACCCCCCCGAGCGGCGACGTTCGAGCGTACCCCTTGATCGTCGTTCGAACGGTCTCGATGCCGCGTTCGTCGCTGCTGTTCAACTCGAGGAAGTTCTGCCGCCATTCGGCGCCGTACAGGTCGCGTGCGAGGGCGAGCGCGGCGGTGGTCTTGCCGGTGCCGGGCGGGCCGGCGAACATCAGGTGAGGGAGGGACTTCTTCTCCGCATACGACCGCAGCAGCGGGACGATCGTGTCCTGCCCCAGCATGTCGCGAAGCGATTGGGGGCGGTACTTCTCGACCCACACCGCTTCGGTCGTACGGCCGGCCATCGCTCTCGGCCCGCTTCCCGGCGGCGCCTCTTTAGCGTTGCCCGCGGGGTCAAAGGCGCCCCGATGGTACGGCCGCCCTCCGACCCTCCAGGTACGCCCGTTCGTCCGCGCGGTGGCGGCGGAGCGATTCGGCGAACACCCGGCCATACTGGCCGAGGGCCTGACGGTGCCCGCCGTGATCTTCCTGCGCCACGATCCGGAAGAACCAGTCGAGCTGCTCGTTCGAGGTCGCGAACCACGCATGGTCCGCTCGAAGCAGGGCCCGGGCCTCGGACGCACGGCCGCGCGGCGGCTCGGTGGCGTCGAGGCGGCGCGCGAACTCCCGAACGTGTCGCTCGACCCGGCGCTCGAACGTCCGGACCGCGTGCTCCACGTCAGGGAGGGGGTACTCGGCGAGTCGGACGAGGTCGGAGCTCAGGCGCTCGAACCAGTCCACCGCCGCATCGAAATCGTCCGGAACGGAGGGGATCCCCTCGGTCCGGTCGCGGGCGGTCACCTCCGGTATCTCCGGCGGGTCGGCTAATCGGTTGCGGGCCGACGGTCACTCACCGGTCGTGAGTGTCGCCGGTGCGGGCCTCCCGTGCGCTGGGCCCTTGGTGATGGTCCGCCTCCCTCCTCTCGATGAACGCCTTCGTGACCCGAAACGCCCTCGAGAGTGCCTCGATCCGCCGACCGAACCCCGTGCCCCCGACGTCCGACACCGGAGTCGAAGCGGTGCGCGCCGAGCCGCGCGGCTGGTTCGCCCGCCGCGCTCGCCCCGCCCACCCTCGCGCCAAATAGGAGACCGGCCTCGGGCGGGGGTCGTGACTCCCCCGCCCACGTTCCGGGACGGATACGCCACGGTCCACGGCTACCGATTCTTCTGGACGAGTTGCGGTGACCCGGGACCTTCCGGCACGATCGTGACCCTCCACGGCGGACCCGGGGGCACGTACGACTACCTCCTCTCGCTCGCCGACATGGCGGCGCACGGGTATCGCGTCATCTTCTACGACCAGCTCGGGTGCGGCAAGTCCGACCGGCCCCGGGACGACGCGGACTACACGGTCGACCGGGACGTGGCCGACCTCGAGGAGTTCTGCCGGGTGCTCGGGATCGAGCGGATGCATCTCCTGGGGTCCAGCTACGGCGGTATGCTGGCAATCGCCTACGCGCTCGCGCACCGCTCTCGGCTCCGCACGATGACGATCGCGAGCGGCCTGGCGAGCGTTCCGCTCACGGTCCGGGAAATGTATCGGTTGACCCGCGAACTCCCGCCTCCGTTGCCCGCCTTCCTCGACCGGCACGAGGCGAGAGGCGAGTTTCAGCACCCGGAGTACCTCGCGGCCGTCGGGGAGTTCTACCGTCGCCACCTGTGCCGCCTCTCGCCCTGGCCCCCCGAGGTGACGTACACGCTCGAGCACGGCCTCTCCGACAAGTATCGGATCATGAACGGACCGAACGAGTTCACGATCACCGGCCGGATCCACGATTACGACGCGACCCCCCGGCTCGGCGAGATCCGGATACCCACCCTGATCACGGTGGGCCGGTACGACGAAGTGACGCCGACGGTGGCCGAAGCGATCCATCGGGGGATTCCGGGCTCCGAGCTCGAACTCTTCCCCGAGAGCTCTCACACCGCGTTCTGGGAGGAACGGGAGCGGTACATGGCGCGGCTCGCAAGATTCCTCGCCGCCCACCCCGAGCCGTAGCCCGGGCGCCGGGTCACGACGTCCCGCCGCCCGCGGCACCGATCGGCACCCGCACGGGAGCGCGCGCCTCGATGGTTCGATGCAGTCGATACAGGAGGTACACGAAGAGCGCCGAAACGAGGAGGATTCCCGGTACGGTGAATTCGACGATCACGTCCCAGGCGAACAGGACCCCGAGCATTCCGCTGGCAAAGTAGAATTTCGAGCGGTCGAGGTCGGTCGTTCCCACGCGTCGGACGATGACGAGGATCGCGCCGAGCGACACGCCCGCCACGACGACGCCCGCGACGACCGCGGGAACGCGGTCCCCGCTGCTCGAGAGGATCAGGACCGACGTCCAGCCGAGGAAGAACAGCGCGCCGTCGAGCGCGAGGCCCCACGACCCGATGCGCGACGGGCCGGGTCTCACGCGCAGCAGGTCCGCCGGCACGAGGATCGCGAGCGCGATCAGCGCCGCGATGAGCGCGAGGAACAGCGCGAGCAAGGCGGGGCTCGGACCGTATCCCACGACGAGCGCGAAGAGCGCCACGACCGCGACGTAGATCGTCGCCACGAGGGCGACCGCGCCGCGGTCCAGCCATCGGACCGCCTTGACGGCCGGGAACCACAGCTGCACGAGGAGGATCGGCAAGGCGATCGAATAGACGGCGTGGAACGCGCTGAGCCCCAGCGCCCACAACCAGTTCACACCGAACGCGTGCCCGTACCACCCAAGCGCGTCCACCGGCGCTCGTCCCGCGGGCTCGAAGAAGGTGTGGACGGCCAGCCCCTCCTCCGCGATGCCGTACGCCGCCCCGAGGAGAAGGATCGTCGCCCACCCCTTGTGGAAATACACCGTGAACTCTCGGATCAGGAGCGCGCCGGTGCCGTAGAGCCCTACGATCCCGAGGAACGATATCGCGAAGGCGAGCGGGTCGAAAAACAGCGTGGTGATCGGGGTCGATCCGGTCAGGAGCTCGGGAATGGAGGGGGCGAGCAGGAGCAGCGCGAGCACCGGGAGACGAGGCCGGATCTCGATGCGCACGGTTCTGTTTCGGAACGCCGCCTACTTGAAGCCGACGGACGGAGGAGCGACCGAGCGGGATTATATTCGCCTCCGAGCTCGAAGGTCGGAGCCCACCGTGCGGGAGCAGCTGGCGTACGTCGCGTTTCGCGGCACGATCCGCGAGCGGACGGTCGAGCCGTACTTGCGCATCCTGCGCGGCCTCCGCGAGCGCCGCCGCGTGAAGGGCGTCCTCCTCGACATCTCGAGCGGCGGGGGGGAGTCGATCGCCTCGACCGATTTTTACCTCGGGGTCAAGCGGCTCGACTCGGTGAAGCCCGTGGTCGCATCGATCGGAGCGATGGGGGCCTCGGGGGCGTACATGGCGGCCCTCGGAGCGCGGCGGATCTTCGCGTATCCGGAGAGCGCGGTCGGTTCGATCGGCGTGATCTATCCCCACGTGGCCGTCCGGGACCTCCTGCGCCGGCTCGGGGTCTCAGTCGAACTGCTCCATGCCGGCGAGCACAAGGACGCTTACCAGGGGTATCGTCCGCTGACCGACACGGAGCGGGCGAAGTTGCAATCGGTCGTGCAGGAAGGATACGACAACTTCGTGGGCCTCGTGGCCCGGGAGCGGAAGCGGCCGGTCGAGGAGATCCGGGGCCTGGCCACGGGAGAATTCTGGACCGGTTTCCGGGCGATGCAGCTCGGGCTCGTGGACGCGTTGGGCGACCACGAGACGGCGCTCGAGGAGCTCTCGAAGATGACGGGCGTCAGCGTCCGCAAGTCGGTCCGGGTCGCGCCCCCCCGGTCGTTCCTGGAGCGGTTCTTCTCCGGTGGCGCGGGCGCGATGGCCGGCGGGATCGCGACGCGGGTCCACGAGTCGCTCGAGGATTCGATCCTCGACCCCGGCGGTTTCGGACTGCTCCGCTAGGCCGCGCGAGCCCGAGCGTTATATACCGGCGGGCGCGTCGGACCGGTGCCCATGCCCGACAACAAGCGGTCCGGCTTCTCGAGCGCAGCCGGTCTCATCCAGTACTACGACATGGAGGAGACCCGGGCGCTCAAGGTCAACCCGTACATCGTCATGGGGCTCGGGATCTTCGCCGCGTTCTTCATCGAGTTCCTGAACTGGCGGCTTATCTAGGTCACGCGGACGCGCGGACCATCGGCAGGGCGACCTCGGTCGGGTCCCGCCCCGGCAAGTACCGGCCCACGGACCGGAGCCCGAGGAGGTACACCTTCGATTCGGGCGACTCGTCGAGCAGCAGATATCCGGTCCGCGCGGCGAGCCGCCGCGCGAACTCGCCGATCTCCTCGTGGGACGGCACGTGATCGCGTCCGAGCCGCTGCCGCGACTTTCCCATGTAGACGTATCCTTTCGGTTCGACGAAGTCGGGGCGGGCGAGGAGGTCCAGTTCCGCGTACTCGTCGACCCATCCCAGGTTCCAGCCTTTGACGAGGGTGTGCCGAACCACGCGACGGGTTCGGAGGTCCCGAACGATCTCCAGCGACTCGCGGAGCCGTGCCCACGCGTCCTCGTACGCCGGCAGCGTCAGCCGACGGAACACCTGCTCGTTCGGGGCCGTCACGGAGACGTACAGCTGGGTGGGCAGGGGGTCGAGGGCTCGGAGCGCGTCGGGATTGGTCCCGTTCGTGACCAGGAACGTCGTGATCCCGCGCTCGTGGCAGATCTCGAGGAATCGGTTCATCTTCGGGTAGAGGGTCGGCTCGCCGGTCAGCGAGATCGCGATGTGGCGCGGCGACTGGGACTCGTCCCACCGCTCGAGGTCGACCGACGGGTCGCCCTTGAACCCGGAGAGGATGCGCCGCTGCGCGTCGACCGACAGGTCGAGGAGCCGCTCCGGGTCGTCGTATTCGGGCATCACGGCGTCGTTCTCCCATCCCTGGTTTCGCCAGCAGAACCGGCAGTGGAGGTTGCACGAGTCGATCGCCGGTGACATCTGGAGGCACCGGTGGCTCTCGATCCCGTAGAATCGCCCCTTGTAGCAATCGCGGCCGCGGACGAGCGACTCCCGCGTCCAGTAGCAGATCTTGACCGCGGCGTGCTTCCCGACGAGCTGGTATCCCTGGCCGACGAGCTCGCTCGAGAGGTCCTGGTCGCCCATCGGCCAGGTCGCGACCGACCGGCGGGGGATAACGGTTTGCGACGGGCCGCTTACGTGAACTCCTCACGCTCGAAGAGCGCGAGGCCGCCGAGTGTCGTGCCGACGAAGTAACCGAGCATGACGCCGATCCCCTGCGCGTAAGTGGGGTACACGACGATCCCGGCGGCGGAAAGTCCGGCCGTGCGCGGGAGGCCGGTGATCGGGTAACTGAGGGCCGACTGCGCCCAGGTGATGATGAACCACGGGGTGACCCCGACCAGCCCCTCGACGAGGGCCGAGACGATCGTGAATCCGAAGAGGAACATGATCGCGACGATGATCACGCCGTACATGCTCGTCTTGAACAGCGAGCTGAAGAGGAACGTCGTACCGAGGACGGCGGCGAGATAGAGCATCACCAGCGCGAACGACTCGAAGACGCCGGCGCCGATCGCTCCGCCCCCGACGAAGTACGCGCCCGCCAAGAGCAGCACGACGAAATAGACGCCGATCGTGACGAGCGAGGCCCCGAACGCCGCCAGGTACTTTCCGGCGTAGACGCTCCATCGCTTGATCGGAAGGCCCATCAGGTAGTAGCCCGTCTTGTTCTGGAACTCACCGGCAATCGCGTCGCCGCCGAAGATGATGGCGCTGAAGATGATCAGGACCCCGACGCCCCCGATCCACGCGCTCCCGAAGAACGCAGCGCCCGTGGAGATCAGGCCGGCGGGACGGTAGTGCGCGATGACCGCGATGAGGATCGCGCTGATCGCCGCCACGATCCCGATCATCAGGAGGAAGCGCCGCGAGCGCAGGTAGTCGCGGAACTGATACCGGGACATCAGGAGGGCCTGCATCCACGACGGCGGGGTCGTGCCGAGGCTCCCGTCGGTGCGACCCGGGGCGCGGGCGATGACGGGGGAGCCGGTCGCGTTCACGAGTCCCCCGAAGTGATCTCGCGCAGGTAGACATCCTCGAGCGCGCTGCGCGACTCGTGGAATCCCACGAGGCCGAGACGAAGCGCCGCCACGGACTCAAGCACGTGCGAGCGAACGTCCGGCCCGCCTTGCACCACGAGGGAGAGCCGCCGGCCGTCCAGCCGCGACCACCCCGACACGCCGGGGAGGGAGGCGAGGCGTCCCTTCACATCGTCATCGCTCACCGGCCGAACGAACTCCACATCGACGGAGGTGCCACCGGCGGTCAACCGGGCATTGACGTGGTCGAGCGTATCGTAGAAGAGGAGTTTTCCCTTGTCAATGAGGACGACCTCGTCGCACACGTCGACGACCTCGCTCAGGATGTGGCTCGAGAAGAAGACGAGCCGACCCTCCCCTTTCAGACCCCGGATGATGCCGCGCACCTCGGCCATCCCGCGGGGGTCGAGCCCGGTGCTCGGCTCGTCCAGCATGACCACATCCGGGTCGGAGAGCAGCGTCGAGGCGATGTTGATCCGCTGCTTCATTCCCTTGGAGAATTTGCCGACCTTCTTGTCGGCCCACTCGGTCATCTTGACCTCGTTAAGGACCTCGTCCGTGCGGCTGCGAACGTCCGCGCGCTCCATTCCCCGCAGCGAGCCGATCAGTTCGAGGGCCTCGCGGGGCGTCAGAGAGCCGTAGATCTCGGGGGTCTCGATGAGCGCGCCGCAGCTCGAGAGAGCGCTCTTGCGGTCCTTCTGGACCGAGATGCCGTTGATGAACGCCTCGCCGGCCGACGGGAAGATGAGGTCGGTGAACATCTTCAACGTCGTCGTCTTGCCGGCGCCGTTCGGGCCGAGGAATCCGACGCACTTCGTTCCCTCGACCTTGAGGTTCAGATGACTGAGCGCCGTGAACGTCCCGAAGTTCCGCGAGAGGTCGCGGGCTTCAAGACTCGGATTCATGGAAAGGCTCCCCGGGGTTCGTCTCCCCCCTCCCCCCGGAATTGAAAAGGGTACCGTCCGAGTGACACGGCCTCACACTGCCGCGATGGGGGCTGCCCCGGGAGCAGGGCCGGGGGTCGGGAGACCGAGGTCCGTCCATCGAAGGGACAGCGAGTTCAGCACGACCGAGGTGGACGACAGCCCCATCGCGAGGGCCCCGATGACGGGAAGCACCGTGTAGAGCGAGAGGCCGAAGATCGGCACGAGCGCGCCCATGGCGACAGGCAACAGGATCGCGTTGTACCCGATCGCCCACGAAAGATTGCTCCGCACCCGTCGGACGGTGCGACGGGCCAACCGAAGTGCGGTCGGAACCCCGCGAAGGTCGGAGCGGACGAGGAGGACCTCTCCGGCCTCGCGCGCGACATCCGTGCCGGACCCGATGGCGATCCCCAACTCCGCGGCGCGGAGGGCCGGTGCGTCGTTGATGCCGTCGCCCACGTACGCGACGTGCCGACCGCTGGCCTGGAGTCGATGGATCAGCTCGAGCTTCCCCGCCGGGGTCAGTCCGGCGTGGACCTCGGAGATCCCGAGCTCGGCCGCGACGGCACGGGCCGCTGCTTCGTGGTCCCCGGTCGCCATCACGACCGGGACCCGGTCGTCGGCGAGGGCGTGCAGGGCTTCCCGTACTCCCGATCCGATCGCATCCCGGAACCCCAGCACGCCGATGATCGCACCGTCCCGGAGGACCTCGGAGCACGACCGCCCCTGGGACTCGAGCTCGCGGACCGTCACGGCCGCGTCTTCGAACCCCGGCGCCGTGACCCCGACGGCCGCACTTCGCAGCACTTGGATCTCGTGGGCTCCGACGCGCCCGCGGACTCCCTCGCCGGGAATCGCGCGAACGTCCGCCGCCGGCGGCACGTTCATCCGACGCTCCCGGGCCGCTCCGCTCACTGCGCGCGCCAAGGGATGCTCCGAGAGGAACTCGACCGACGCAGCGTACTCGAGCACCGCCTCGGGCGCGACACCGCCCACCGGCCGGACGTCGCTGAGCGACGGTCGACCTCCCGTCAGGGTCCCCGTCTTGTCCGTCACGACGAGGTCCACCCGCGCGGCGCGCTCGATCGCGTCCTCGCCCCGGAACAGGACGCCCGATTCGGCCGCACGACCCGTTCCCACTACGATGGCAGCGGGCGTCGCGATGCCGAACGCGCAGGGGCACGCGGTGATGCTCACGCTCACGAACACGAGGAGGGCGACCGTGAAGCCGGCCGCCCCGAACAGGTACCAGAACATCGCCGAAAGCAGCGCCAGCGCCAGCACGAGCGGCACGAAGACCCTGGCGATCCGGTCGGCCGTTCGCTGGAGGGGAACCCGCGACATCTCCGAGTCGGTGAGGAGCCGCCCGACCTCCGCGAGGAAGGTGTCCTCGCCGACCCTCTCGGCCTCGACCTCGACGGCCCCCTCGCCGTTGACCGACGCGGCGATCACTCGGTCCCCCGCGCGTTTGGAGACCGGCGTCGACTCGCCCGTGAGGAGCGACTCGTCCACGCTGGTCGCGCCGGAGCGGATCACTCCATCGACCGGGAACCGGGCCCCCGGCACCACCCGGACCCGCTCCCCGGCCCGGACCTCCCCGAGCGCGACCGTCCGCTCGCCCTCCGGCCGGACGACGATCGCGTTGGTAGGCAGCAGATCGTTCAACCGATGCAACGCGGAACTGGCCCGATCGCGAGTCAGGTGCTCGAGATAGTTCCCGGTAAGGATGAGCGCGATGATGAGCGACGACGCGTCGAAGAAGTACGCATGGGGAAGCCGCGAGGGGAGCGCGAGGGCCGCGACGCTGTACGCGTAGGCGGTCGTCGTGGCGACGGAGATCAGGACGTCCATGTTCCATCCCCGGTCGCGGAGGGCATCGCGGGTCCCCCGGTAGAATGGGGCCCCGGCGTACACCTGAACGACGGTGGCGAGGACCGCGGCGAGGACGGGCGATCCGGCGAACGATGCGACGTAGGTCAGGTAGACCACCGCCAGCGAGAGCGGCCACGCTACCGCGAGGCGGAAGCCGAGCTGCCGCAACGAACGGGTCGGGTCGGCGAACTGGTGAAGGCAGCCTTCGGAACAGAAGTAGTAGGTGCGGTTGTCGCGGATGAGGTGAAGCGACTCCGGTCGCTCCTCGACCGACATCCCACAGATCGGGTCGGTCGCCATGGGTAGAGGGCCCCGAGACGTGGCGGGTCGCGGCGGGAGGCTACGCCGGCCGAACGCTGTGCGTACGGTCGTACGTCGCCTTGCACGCAACGGAGCAGAAGTAGACCGTCTCGGCTCCGTACGTGCCCCGCGTCGCCGCCTTCGAGTCTTCGATGGTCATCCCGCAGATGGGGTCCTTGACCTTCACGACGCGTCGCACTCCGGGCCGGTTTAAAGGTTCGGCGTCCGAGGGCAGTCCCGCCCAAAGACGTAAGTTCGACGGCCCATCTGTTCGCGCAATGGTCGCCGAGCTACGCCCCGAGGAGGTCGCGGAGAAGATGAAGGGCTCGCCGGGTCGCGTCGTCTTGCTCGACGTGCGCGAGCCCGACGAGCGGGAGATCGCCGCCATCGAACCTTCGATCCATATTCCAATGCGCGAGGTGCCGAACCGCCTCGCCGAGATCCCGAAGGACAAGGAAGTGGTGGTGTACTGTCACGGCGGAACTCGTTCGGCGATGATCGCCGGTTTCCTGGAAGCTCACGGCTACACCCATGTCGCCAACCTCGACGGCGGGATCGACGCGTGGTCGCGCCGGGTCGACCCGAACGTGCCCCGGTACAGCTGAACCGCGACGGCTAGGAGCGACGCCGGGAGACCCGGTCGTCCGGGTTCGCTTCCAGCACCTCGATGAACCCGCGCATCTTCCAGTAGGTGGCGAGGAACTCCTGCCCGCGGGGCGTGATGTCGTAGGCCGGTCGTCCGTCGATCTCCTCCACCCGAAGCAGGCCGAGCGCGACCAGTCGTTCCACGAAATTCCGTAACCGGTCGACCGGCATGCCGGCGCCGTAGGATACACGGGTGATCCGCGCGGCTCCGTGGTACCGTTTCACGACTTCGAGGACCGTCGCGAAGAGGTCGGTCGCCTCCCGTCGCTTGGCCCCCGCGCGGCCGTCCTCGCGTCCGTTCAGCATCGACCGACTTCCGGCCTAGAGGGGGAAGTCCGGAAGCGCGGCGACCTTTTGGGGGGGACGACCGACCGTCGCCCCGCGAGCGAGATCGAGGGTGCCCGTGTAGGTGACCTCGTCGGCGTGCGCATCCTCGCGCAACCGGACGTTCACGGCGAAAATGCGGCGCGCCTCCACCTTCTCCTCGAGCTCGACCTGCTCGCCGTAGACGTCCTCGACGCGGGCCCCCCGGTGCAGCTCGACCGTTCCCCCGACAAGGGGTCCGTACGCTCGGGACTTTCGCTCGAGGCGGATCCGTTCGGCCTTCAGCCCCTCGCGCGTGTTGACCTGACCGCGGACCTCCGCGGTGGACGTGATCACCGCACGACGGGCCTCGAGCTTTCCGCCGATCTCGAGCGCTTCCGCCTGGAGTGCCTCGCCGACCGTCACCGCGCCGCCGACCTCGAGCCGCCCGGTGAGGAGAAGTGAACCGTGGACCTCGAACTTGCCACCGACTTCCACGCTGCGGCCGGACCCGTTGCCGGAGATCCGGCCGAGACCCCCGATCTCGAGGTCGTCGAACACGAGGTCGCGGTTCGCCGACAGGATCCCCCCGACGTCGACCGACCCGCCGCGACCGTTCTCCCGGAACTCAGCGAGCCCCCCGACCTCGAGCGAACCGAACCGGAGTTCCCGCTCGGTCAGGAAGCGACCCCCCACTTCGATCGAGCGCCGGACCTCGCCGCCGCCCATTCGGATCGCGCCGCCGACGGACAGGGTATCGATCTTGACCTCCGCGAGGTCGGCCGAGCCACCGGCCTCGACGGCCTCCGCGGTGAGTTGCCCGGCGAGCCGGAACTTTCCTCCGACCGACACCGACCGGGCCACGAGGGTCTGGAGACCCTCGAGCACGCCGCCGACCTCGAACTTCTCCGCGTCCGCGGGCCCCTTCACGCGAAGGGACCGGTCGACGTCGACGCGCCGGGCCTTCAGGGCTCCGTCCACCTCGAGAGCGCAGTCCCGCGCCTCGAGGTCCTCGTGGACGACCAGGTCGCCGCCGATCTCGACCCGTCCGTCGTCCGCCCGGAAGCGTTGGCACTCTAGTCCGCCGGTCACCACCGCCGAGCCGTCGAACCGGGCTTCGCCCGTCACCGTGACCTTGGGGTCCCCCTGGATCCGCACGTCCTCATCGGCCCGCAGGTCCCCCTCGACCATCCCCAGCCGGATCTGGCTCCGGCGCGGGATGCGCGTCTCTGCCATGATGACCCCACCGTCGCCGAGGTCTATACGGCTAGGTCACCCCGGGTGAGCACGCGCAGAGAGTCCCCGAGCGCAACGGGATGTACCCCCGTATCGATGGGCTCGGCGTGACCGACTCGCTTCAGCAGGTGCGTTCGGAGGTCCTCGTGTGTCGGCGGTGCCCGCGGCTCGTCCGGTACCGGGAGCGGGTCGCGGTCGAGAAGAAGCGGGAGTTCCGCCACGAAGCGTACTGGGGAAAACCGGTCCCCGGCTTCGGCGACCCGAACGCGCGACTCGTCGTGGTGGGGCTCGCACCGGGGGCGCACGGTTCCAACCGCACCGGCCGGATGTTCACGGGCGACCGCTCCGCGGCGTTCCTCGTCCGTGCCTTCCATGCGACGGGGTTCGCGAACCAGCCCACTTCGGTTCGTCGCGGGGACGGGCTCGAGTACCGGGACCTCTATCTGACGGCCGGGGTCCGATGCGTGCCCCCCGACAATCGGCCGACGCCCGCGGAACGGACGAATTGCGCTCCCTTTCTGGAACGGGAGCTCCGGCTGCTCCCGGAGGCTCGCGCGATCCTCGCCCTGGGAGGTTTCGCGTGGGACGCGACGCGGGAGGTGCTCCCCTCGGTGTACGGCGGCGCGCGTCCGACGGTCCCGTTCTCCCACGGCGCCTGCGCCGTGGTCGCACCGAACGCGCCGCTGCTGTGGGGCTCGTACCATCCGAGTCCGCAGAACACGAACACGGGCAAGCTGACGTTCCCGATGCTCGTCGAGCTCCTCGTTCGGATCCGCGCCTCGTTCGACGCCCCGTCGGCCGTCCGCCGGCACGCTTAACGTCCCGACATCGTGGCGGGCCCGATGGTCGATCTCGAGGTGCTCGACCGGGATGGACTCGCGCGCCGGGCCCGGTTCTCGACGCCGCACGGTTCGATCGAAACTCCCGCCCTTCTGCCGGTCGTGCACCCGGACCCGACCCGGCAACCGGTGTCTCCGACCGAGATGCGCCGGCGCCTCGGCGTTCGGGCGGTGATCACCTCCTCGTACATCACGTGGAGAACCCCACCCCTCCGCTCCGTCGCCGTCGAGCGGGGGATCCACGGTCTTCTCGACTTCGACGGCCCGGTCATGACCGATTCCGGGGCGTTCCAGCAGCACGCGTACGGATCGGTCGAGGTCGGCCCCGAGGAGATCCTCGACTTCCAGGGGACCATCGGCAGCGACATCGCCACGGCCCTCGACCTGTTCACCGAGCCCGAGGCGGACTTCGCGACCGCCGAAGCGGCGCTTGCGACCACCCTGGAGCGGGCCCGGGCGGCCCGGACCCGTCGGGCCGGCCTCCTGGCCGTACCCGTTCAGGGCGGGACCCACCCGGCCCTGCGGGCCCGCGCGGCCGACGAAGCGAGCACGCTCGCCGACGTCCTCGCGGTCGGCGGGGTCGTTCCGCTCCTCGAACAGTATCGATTCGTCGAGCTCGCCGACGCCCTTGCGGCCGCGCGGCCCCATCTCTCGCCGGCAGCGGCGGTGCATCTGTTCGGCACCGGCCATCCGATGACGTTCGCGTTCGCCGCCCTGTGGGGCGTCGACCTGTTCGACTCGTCCGCGTATCACAAGTTCGCCCGGCGGGGGAGTCTGCTCTTCCCCGAGGGTACGGTCGATATCGACGCGCTCCGCGAGGAGGTATGCCGATGCTTCCTGTGCGCGGAGCTACCTCTCACCGAGGTCGCCCGCCGCCCGCCAGCCGAGCGGGAGCAGCGGATCGCGTTCCACAACCTCGCGATGTCGGTCGAGGAGATCGGACGGGTCCGCCAGGCGATCCGCGACGGGACGCTCTGGGAGCTGGCCGAACGCCGAGCCGTGGTCCACCCCGCCCTGCGAGCGGGGTTGGCCCGAGCCCGCCATCACGCCGAGGCGTTCCTGCCGACCGAGCCGGCGAGCCGCCGGGCGTTCCGGGAGATCACCGGGGAAAGTCGGGACCGTCCCGCGCTCGTTCGATTTCGCCGACGCGTCGAAGAGTACGCGCGCGAATTCGCGCTACCGCAGCGGATCCGTCGGGTCCCGCTGCGCCCCGAATATCTGGGTCGAATTCCCACCACCGATCGCAGGGGGACGGAGATCGCGTGGCGGTGCGACACCCCGCTCGGGTTCGTGCCGCTGGAGCTGACCGAACTGTATCCCGTGGGCCCGTACCTCGGTGTCGCCGAATTCGAGGAGCGAGCGGTGCATCGGCCCCCGACCGCGGTCACCGAAGAGCTCGCCGCGACCCGCGCGTTGGACGCCGACCTCGAACGGGACTGGACCGAGGCGTGGACCCGCCGCCAGGTCGAGAGTCTTCTCCGATGGGAGTACGGACCGGTGGTAGGTCCGATGCTCGCCGCTTCCGGGGTAGGTCAGCGTTCGCGCCGAAGCGGTCGTCTCCGCACGATCCTCGTCGGGGAGCGTCCCGCTTTCGTCGTCGGGGTAGACGGGATCCCCCGACCGACGTTCTTCGGGGCCGCGCAGCTGCTGCCGTTGCTCTCGGACGCCCGCGGACGGGTGGTCGTGGCGGACGATGCCGTGCCGTTCGTGCAACAGGGCCGAAGTCTGTTCGCCCGGTTCGTCGTGAGCGCCGACCCGTCGCTGGTGCCGGACTCGAGCGCGATCCTCGTCGACGGGAGCGACGCGCTTCTCGCCGTCGGTCGGCTGGTGCTCGCTCCCCACGAGATGCCCCAGCTGCGTCGGGGGGTCGCGGTTCGGGTGACCGCGCACGCCCGCTCTCCGCTGCCGGACGAGGACGACGGGAGTTCGGGGGACGAAGGGGACGAACGCGCTCCTCGCCCCGCCGGTGACCGTTAAGAGGCATGCGCGGGTGGCTCGGCCCACTTCGGACCCGGGATGACCCTATGACGCGCACGTACCTTCTGCTCCAGCTCGACAGCGAAGGCGCCCCCTATTCGGAGGTGGCCGAGCTGCTCGAGGACCTGGGGTTCCGCCCCGAGACCGAAGGGTACGATTTCCTCTACGAATGGGGTCGCCCGGCGACCGTGCGGGAGACGCTCGAGTTCGCCGACCGGATCCAGGAAGCGCTCCGCGGAAAGCGCGTCGGCTTCCGCATCGAGTCGACGGAGGAGTGAGCGCCCGTCGTCCGGCCGGGCGACGGACCGGCGGCGACCCGGGTCCCGCAAGGCAACCATGGTAGTTTTGGGGATCGAATCGACCGCCCACACGGCTTCCGTGGGCATCGTCGGGGAGGAGGCGCGGGTGCTGGGACTCGCTTCGGACATGTATCGCCCACCGGCCGGTGGAATCCATCCCCGCGAAGCCGCGAACCACCACGTGGAGATGCTCCCCGAACTGGTTCGGAAGGCCCTCGCGGAGGCGAAGGTGGGCCCCGGAGAGATCGACGCCGTCGCGTTCGCGCAGGGCCCCGGTCTCGGGCCGTGCCTCCGCGCCGGCGCAACCGTCGCCCGAATGCTGGCCCAGGCGTGGGAGAAGCCACTCGTCCCCGTCAACCACTGCGTCGCGCACGTGGAGATCGCCCGCGTGCTGAGCGGGCTCCCCGACCCGCTGCTCCTGTACGCCAGCGGCGGCAACACGCAGGTGATCGCGTACGGCCGCGGACGCTACCGGGTCCTCGGCGAGACGCTCGACATCGGGATCGGGAACTTCCTCGACAAGCTGTGGATCGAGTTGGGCGGGACGTTCCCCGGCGGTCCGGCGCTCGAGCTGGAAGCGAAACAGGGGACCGAGATCCACGAGCTTCCGTACTCCGTCCACGGGATGGACGTCGCCTTCTCCGGCATGCTCACCGCCGCGATCGGACTCCATCGAAAGGGGGTGCCCCGGCCGGACGTTGCCTACTCCGTCGAGGCCACCGCATATTCGATGCTGACCGAGATCACCGAGCGGGCCCTCGCGCACCGGCGGCGCGACGGGGTCGTGCTCGGCGGAGGGGTGGCGTGCAACGAGCGCCTCCGAGGGATGGTTCGCTCGATGGTCGAGGAACGGGGCGGCACGATGTTCGCGCCCCCGCGGGCGATGTGCGTCGACAACGGCGCGATGATCGCGTGGACGGGCACGCTCGCGTGGAGGTCCGATCGCTCGGTCCCGATCGAGCGCTCGGGCGTCGAGCCGCGCCAGCGGACCGACCTCGTCCCCACCCCGTGGCGCACGGATTGAGCTCGGGGCGGCTTATACGCAGGGCCCCCCTCGAGGGGGCGTGGAGGAGGTCGACGTCCTGGTCGTCGGCGGGGGACCCGCCGGTTCGACCACTGCCCACCGGCTCGCCGAGCGCGGCCACGACGTGCTCGTGGTCGAGGAGCACGCTCGCATCGGTCTCCCCGTCCAGTGTGCCGGGCTCGTCTCGCAGCGGGTCCTGGACCTGGCGGGCTCGCGCCGCTTCGTTCGCGCCCCCGTCCGAGGGGCGACCGTGTATGGCCCGGGCCTCGGGTCCGTTTCCTTCCGTGCAGCGGAGCCGCGCGCGTTCGTCATCGACCGCAGCGGGCTCGACATCTACCTCGCGGACCGCGCCGCGCGATCGGGTGCTCGGTACCGGAGCGGGACCCGATTCGACGAGCTCGTGCGACGCGCGCCGGGTCGCTCGGTGGTGCGCCTCACCGGGGTCGACGGGACCTCGAGCGAGGTCGCCGCCCGCCTGGTCGTGGGGGCGGACGGCGTGTCAAGCGCGGTGGCTCGGGCGTTCCGCCTGCGGCGGCCGGTGGAGATCCTCCCGGCCTTCGAAGCCGAGTTTCCCGCCAGTCCGGGCGAGCCGGACCTCGTAGAAGTCTACCTGGGCCGGTCGTTCGCTCCGGGGCTGTTCGGCTGGTGGATCCCGGACGGGGCGGGCGGCGCGCGGGTCGGAGTGGCCGCCGACGCGGACGGTACCAGCGCCCGCGTCTACTTCGATCACCTTCTCGAGCATCTCGCTCGGCGGTTCGGCCAACGGCTGGCCAATCCGACGGCGTATCTGGTCTCCGGCATTCCCATCGGCACCGTCCCCCGTACGAGCGGCCCGGGCGTCGCCCTGGTCGGCGACGCGGCCGCCCAAGTGAAGCCGCTCTCCGGGGGCGGGATCTTCACCGGCATGCGGTGCGCCGAGATCCTGGCCGGCGTGGCCGACGGGGCGCTCCGCCAGGGGGACGCGACGGAGGCGGCGCTGGCGGAGTACGACCGCCGATGGCGCGCGGAGCTTGACGAGGAGTTCCGGCGCGCGCTCTATCTACGGCGGGTGTTCACCCGGCTATCGGACCCCGACCTCGACGCGATCGTCGCCGCTCTCCAGGGGGCGGGACTCACCGCGACGATCGTCGCCTTCGGGGACATCGATTTCCCGACGCACGTCGTGCGCCAGCTCCTCCGTCAGTCCCCGTCCCTCGTGCGCTTGCTCCCGAAGGCGGTCGGGGCCTGGTGGTCGTCGTCGGCCCTCCGCGTTCCGGACTTGGACGTGGGCCCCCTTCGGAAGTAGGTCCAGGCCCCGATCCCGACGAGGACCGCCGCGGCCACGAGCACCAGGGGCAGGACGACCGGGAAATCGGACGCCTCCACCACGATCGCGGTCTCGGTGAGGACCCCCGAGACGCCGAGCCGACTCAGGTTGAGGGTTGCGCTGCCGTTCGGGAGCTGCGTCGCGTTCGCCCACTGGGCCGCGGTGAACCATCCCCGGGATTCGAGGAGATAGCCGGTCGAGTTCTCGACGAACGAGAGCGAGACCCGGACCGCGAACGTTCCGCTGGGGGTGCTGGCGGATGTCGCCACGCCCACGGACCCGCGGTAGACCCCGGCCGGCGCCAGGGAGCCGACCGAGACGACGACCGAGCCGCCCGACGAGATCGAGTTCGACAGGACCGGGGCGCCCGCGACGGTGACCGTGCTCGTGGCGTTACCCGGGAACGCGTTGAACGCGTACACCTGGAGCGTGAGGGCCGCCTGCGAGATCGCCCCGGACAAGGGATTCGCCACGGAGAAGGCGATCGAACCGGAGCCCCCGGGCATCAACGAGGGGGCCGAAAGATTGCCGAGGAAGGCACGGTCGTAGGCAAGCGGCAACGCGGGATACCCGGCCACCGCTGGCCCGGGCGCTCCCGCGAGCGCGAGCAGGCTCGCCACGACGGCGATCGAACCGACCGCGCGGACGAGCGCTCTGGACCCCCGGCTACGCACCGGGCTCCTCCGGGAACCGCCCGCTCTCCGCGAGCGCGACGAGTCGCCGGATCCGCTCGACTGCCTGCCGGCGCCCGCGACGGCCACCCGGCCCCAGGAGGCCCGGTGCGACCCGGCCCATCTCGGGTCGACTCGCCTTGAAAAGCGCGCGGGCGAGCGCCCGCGGGCGCCGGGTCAGCTCGACCGCGTCCAGATCCGCCCGGTACTCTTCCCGCTCGGTGAGCCGACTCGCGAAGTACGCGAGGATCGGGTCCCAGCGCATCATACGTGCGAGGGTACGCACGAACGTGAGGTACCGGCCGTCAAGCTCGCGGATGTGCCCCAGTTCGTGGGCGACCACCGCGGCGCGCTCCTCGTCGGACAGCACGCGCATGAGTCCGTCGGACAGGAGGATCACGTCGCGACGCCGGGGCCGGCCGCCCGGGCCCACTTGGAGGAGGGTGAACGTGAACGCTTCGACCCGGTCGGCGGGGAACGCGAGCAATTGGGTCGGAGAGTCCGGCCGAGGAACGCTCTCCGGCCACGTCAGCTCCCGCGGCTTCAGGATCGCCAGGAACCCGCGGCCGACCGCCTGGCTCAGCAGGAACGCGGTCAGGAAGATCGCGAACGCGCCGACCGCTCCGAACGCCCAGACGAGGGCGAATCGCGGCTGCACGAGGAGAGTCGGGTCCGTCGCGAGGCGCACGACCGCGCTCCAACCGCCCGCCGACAGCACCCAGACGAGACCCGTGGTCGCAAAGACGGCCCAACAGGCCAGGAAGGCCACCGCGAGACGGAACACCACGGTCGAGGTGGACTGGCGATACGCCAGGAGGAGTCCGACGCCGACCGCGACCCACGCGAGGACGGGAATGTAGAGGAGCCCGACGACCGGAGCGGTCACGAGGACCTCCGCGTCACTCCAACCCGAGCCGCCGCTTGAACTCGCGTTCCTCGGACGGGTTCAGCTTGGCGATCTCTTCGTTCAAGTGGACGACTCCTGCGGGGCCGAACATCGCCACGACCCCCTTGAGCAAGTTCCGCAGATATTTCTGCTCCACGTCCGCCGTACGATAGACGTATCGTTCGCCGCCCCGGCACGTCTCCCGACGGCGACGCACCAACCCCTTGTCGTACAGGCGCGACAGGATCGTGGCCACGGTCGTGTAGGCGACGCGCGTTCCGCCCTTCTCGAGCGATTTGCGCACGTCGCGGGCCGGGGCCTCGTCGAGCTCGCGCAGGGCCGCCAGGACTTCCGTCTCGAGGGCCCCGATCATCTCCACGGCCGCGGGCGAACGAGCCGCGGAGGCGCCTTAATACATAGGGCGGAGGGGAACGAACGAGTATGTACCACTCCTATTCCCGGCCCCGCGAGCGGTCCGCGACCGGGGCGAACTGTTTAGGGAGGGACCTTCTTCGAGGCCGCCGTGCCCGACGTTCCCGCCGGTCCGCAGTCGGTTCTCGACCTGGTGGGGAACACCCCGGTGATCCCGTTGCGCCGGGTGGTCCACGGGCTTCCGTATCGAGTGCTCGCGAAGCTCGAGTTCCTCAACCCGGGCGGCTCGGTGAAGGACCGGATCGGCCAGGTGATGATCGATGACGCGGAGAAACGGGGGCTCCTCAAACCGGGCGGGACGATCGTTGAAGCGACCAGCGGGAACACCGGGGTCGGTCTCGCCCTGATCGCCGCGGTGCGCGGCTACCGCGTGGTGTTCGTCCTGCCCGACAAGATGAGTTCGGAGAAGATCCGACTGCTCCGTTCGTATGGAGCCCGCGTCGTCATCACCCCGAGCGGGGTCCCCCCCGACCATCCGATGAGCCACTACTCGGTCGCAAAACGGCTCGCCCGGGAGATCCCGGGGGCCTACTATCCGAACCAGTACGAGAATCCGGGGAACCCCGACGCCCACTACCGCTCGACCGGGCCGGAGATCGACCGCGCCGTCGGGAACGACCTCGCGGCCGTCATCGGGACGGTCGGTACCGGCGGGACGATGAGCGGCATCGGGCGGTACTTCAAGGAGCACCGCCCGACGGTCCGGATCGTGGCGGTCGACCCCAAGGGCTCGATCCTGGGACACTACTTCGAGTCGCATGAGCTCGCGAAGGCGGTCCCGTACTTGGTCGAGGGGATCGGCGAGGACATGATACCGAAGACGATCCACTTTCAGTACCTCGACGAGTTCGTCGAGGTGAACGACGGCGAGTCGTTCCACATGGCGCGTCGTCTCGCGCGCGAAGAAGGGCTGTTCGTCGGCGGCTCTTCCGGCTCGGCCGTCGCGGGCGCGGTCAAATGGCTGGCGAAGCGCCCGCTGCCCGAGGGCGCCACGGTCGTCGTGATCCTGCCGGACTCGGGCGACCGGTATCTGTCGAAATTCTACTCCGACGATTGGATGCGGGAGAAGGGGTTCCTCGACATCGGCTCAACGGCCCGCGACCTCCTCGCGCGGAAGTCCGGAACGCCGGCGCTGGTGAGCGTGGACCCCACGACGGTCGTGCGCGACGCGCTCGGTATCCTGCGCCACCACGGGATCTCGCAGTTGCCGGTCCTGGCGGGTCCCCAGAACGTCGGGAGCCTCCAGGAGGACGAGATCCTGCGACGCGGGCTCGCCGACGAGACCGTCCTCGATCGGTCGGTCTCGGCCGTCGTCCAGCCACCGTTCCCGGAGGTCCCGGCCGACACGCCGGTCGCCGAGGTTCTCCACCGGTTGAAGGAGGAGAAGGTCCTCCTCGTCCGCGACGTCGTGACCGGCACTCCGATCGGTCTGCTGACCCGCCACGACATCGTCGGCTTCCTGTCCGAGCAGGGAGGTCCGAATGCGGTTTGACACGCGCGCGATCCACGGCGCCCAGCCCGCCGACCCGTTGACGGGCGCGGTCAACGTTCCGATCTACCTCTCGAGCACCTTCCGCCAGTCGGCGCCCAACCGGAACCGCGGGTATGTCTACAGCCGGTCGGCGAACCCGACGCGCCATATGCTCGAGGACGCGCTCGCCTCCGTGGAGGGCGGCCGCGCGGGCCTTGCGTTCTCTTCGGGTCTCGGCGCCTTGACGACGCTCCTCGAAGCGTTCCCGACGGGGAGCCGCATCGTGTCGGTCGACGACCTGTACGGCGGGACGTGGCGCCTGTTCGAGCACCACCGCCGCCAGTTCGGCATCCGGGTGGAGTACGTCGACATGACCAGGACCGAGAACGTTGCGGCGGCGGTAGCGAGGGCCCGGACCGACCTTGTCTACCTCGAGACCCCGACGAACCCGCTCCTTCGGATCGTGGACATCCGGGCGGTCGCTCGGATCGCGCATCGCGCGGGCGCCCCCGTCGTCGTGGACAACACGTTCGCCTCTCCCGCGAACCAGCGACCGATCGAGCTCGGGGCGGACGTTGTGCTCCACTCGACCACGAAGTATCTCGGCGGGCACTCGGACATCATCGGGGGGGCGCTCGTCCTGAAGGATGCGACGCAGGCCGAACGGTACGCGTGGCTTCAGAACGCGGTCGGAGCCGTTCCGAGCCCGTTCGATTGCTTTCTGGTGCTGCGCGGTCTACACACGCTCGGGGCCCGGATGCGGGCGCACGAGGCGAGCGCCCGGGCGGTCGCCGAGGTGCTCGAATCCCACCGCAAGGCGCGGGCGGTGTACTATCCGGGCCGGCCCAGCCACGCGCAGCATCGCCTGGCGCGGCGGCAGATGGACGGATTCGGCGGCATCGTGACGTTCGACATCGCCGGAGGTCGTTCGGCGGCGCTTCGATTCCTGCGCGAGCTGAGGGTGTTCACCCTCGCCGAGAGTCTGGGCGGGGTGGAGTCGCTCGTCGACCACCCGGCCTCCATGACCCACGCGAGCGTTCCGAAGAAGGAGCGCGAAGCCCACGGGGTCACCGACGGCCTCCTGCGGCTGTCGTGCGGGATCGAAGACCCGGCCGACCTCGCCGACGACGTACGCGCGGCGCTGGGGAGGGTGTGAGGCATGCGGCGGGTGCAGCTGTACGATACCCGGACGCGGTCCGTTCGGGGGTTTGCGCCGATCGTGCCCCCGCGGGTCGGGCTGTATGTCTGCGGCCTGACCCCGTACGCGCCGGCGCACGTCGGACACGGTCGCACGTTCGTCGTCTTCGACATGGTCGTTCGGGCGCTCCGCCGGTGGGGCTACCGGGTCTTTTATGTACAGAACGTCACGAACCTCGACGACAAGTTGATCACCCGGGCCGCGGAAGAAGGGGATGACCCGCTCGCGCTCGCGGAGCGGCATTTCCTCGATTACCGGCGGTCGATGGAGCGGCTCGGCGTCCGTTCGGTCGACTATTACCCGTTCGCGACGGACTATGTGCCCGAGATCCTGGAGCAGATCCGCGTGCTCGTCGAGAAGGGGTTCGCGTACGTCGCGTCGGACGGCTCGGTGTACTTCGACGTGGGGAAGTTCCCGCACTACGGGGCCCTGTCGGGCCAGAAGGTTGCGGCGCTCCAGCCCGGAGCGCGGGTGGAACTCGACGCCCGGAAGCGCGCGCCCGAGGATTTCGTCATCTGGAAGGCGACGACCCCGGGGGAACCGAGCTGGGAGAGCCCGTACGGCCCGGGGCGGCCCGGATGGCACGTCGAGGATACGGCGATGACCGGCAAACTGCTCGGCGCCCGGTACGACCTCCACGGCGCGGGCCTCGACCTCATCTTTCCCCACCACGAAGCGGAGATCGCGCTCTCCGAGTCCGCCACCGGGGTCGCCCCGATGGTCAACTACTGGATGCACTCCGGCTTTGTGACGATGACCGGTGAAAAAATGTCGAAATCGATCGGAAATGTCGTCTCGCTCGAGAAGGCGATCGACGAGTTCGGCCCCGGGGTCCTGCGGTTCTACTACCTGAACGCCCACTACCGGAGCCCGGTCGATTTCGAGCCGGGGGTGAGTCTCGAGCAAGCCCGCGAGGCGTACGCTCGTCTCGCCCAACCGGCGGACCGCATCGCCGAGCTGATCGAGCGCGACGGCCCCGAGCGGGCGGGCGACCCCCTGCCGACGGACCTCGCTTCCGCGAGCGAGCAGCTCGTGGAACAGCTCGACGCGACGCTCGCGGAGGACTTTCACTCGCGCGAGGCGATCGCCCTGCTGTTCGGCTGGACCCGTCGCGTGGGGGAACTGGGAGCCGGCGTCGAGCATCTCTCCGGCGAGGCGCTCGGCTCGCTGGTGGCCCCCTACGAGTGGGCCCAGGAGGTGCTCGGGTTCTTCGAGCGGGCCCCCGCGGCTCGGGCCGGAGGTTGGGCGGCGGTCGTCCCGCTGCTGCTCGCCGCGCGACGTCGGGCCCGGGACCGGGGCGACTACGCGGAAGCGGACCGGATCCGCGACGAGCTCCGCGCGGCGGGGGTCACGGTCGAGGACGGCCCCGACGGGAGCCGTTGGGAATTCGCGAAGTAGGCGGGACGATGCGGGGGTTCGGATTCTCCGAGCACGGGGGCCTCGAACGTCTCGAGTTCGTGGAGATCGCCGAGCCCGAGCCCGGCCCCGGTGAGGTTCGGGTGGCCGTGCGCGCCGCGGCGTTCAACCGACTGGACCGGTTCACCCTCGCGGGGATCCCCGGGGTCCCGGTCGCGCGGCCTCACGTCCTCGGCTCGGACGGTGCCGGCGTGGTCGACCGATGGGGCGCCGATGTCGGGGGATTCTCGCGGGGACAGGCCGTACTGCTGAACCCGGGGATCTGGGACGGGACGTGCGAGGCCTGTCGGCGGGGGCAGGAATCCCTTTGTCGTTCGTACCGGATCCTGGGCGAGCACACCCAGGGCTCCGCGACGCGGTTCGTCGTTCTCCCCGCTCGGAACGTTCACCCCCTTCCCGAGCGCCTCTCGTTCGCGGAGGGCGCCGCAGCGCCACTCGTTTTTCAAACCGCGTGGCGGGCGATGAAGACCGTCGGGGCTGTCGCTCCGGGCGATCGGGTCGCGGTCGTCGGGGCCGGAGGAGGCGTTCCCACCGCGGTCGTCCAGGTCGCGAAGTTGCTCGGCGCCACGGTCGTCGTCGCCTCCCGGTCCGCGGAGAAAGCGGAACGCGCGCGCGCGCTGGGGGCCGACGACACCGTCGTGTTCGATTCGGCGGACCACCCGCTCGACCGGGTGCTATGGCAATGGAGCGAGAAGAACGGCATGGACGTCATCTTCGATTCGGTCGGGACCGCCACCCTCCCCCGGTCGCTGCGCGCGCTCGCGCGGGGCGGCCGGGTCGTGGTGATCGGGGCGACGACCGGGCCGATGGCCGAGATCGACCTTCGGACCCTGTTCTGGCGCCAGGCATCGATCCGGGGCAGCACGATGGCCGACGCTCGGGAGTTCCAGGAGGTACTGGCCCACCTGGCGGCGGGGCGGCTCCGGCCGGTCGTCGACTCCGAGCGCCCCCTCGCGGAGGCGGCCGACGCGTTCCGCCGGTTCGACGATCCGGAGTTGTTCGGGAAGATCGTGGTGACCGTGCCCCCCGACTAGCCCGCCGGGGCATCGCCCCCGACGGATTCGGCCCGTCGGCGGTCGGATATGTACCAATTCCTGCGCGCTTCCCGCCGTAGGATTCAAATACAGGAAACCGGCCTCTTTTCGTCCGTGAGCCTTCGTTTGGGCAGCTCCCCACGTACCGGGGATGCCGCGCGTGCCCCCCGGAACTGGACAAAAGCGGCCCTCGCGTCCGCGGTCGTGCTGGTCATGGTGCTGAGCACCGCGTCGCTGTTCGCGGTGCCGACCGCCGCCCCGGGGATGGCGACCTCCCCCCTCGCTCCCGTTGCTCCCGGCGGACACGCCGCCGCGGCGGTCCAGCCGGCCGCGGGTCCGACGCACTCCGACCTGATCATCACCTCGGGCGAGACGTACACCATCGCCCCCGGAGCACCCACCATCTTCCCCGTCCCGTACTTCCAGGGCGGGAACATCACGGTTCAATCGGGCGGGACGCTCATCGTCCAGGACGTCAATCTCACGTTCGTCCAGTTCGTCGGCAGCAACGGTAGCCTCGCCCAGCGTCTCTCGCACATCTACCAGTTCACGAACTTCGGTACGGTCGAGATCCAGAACTCGACGATCACCACGGACACGTTCGTGCTCAGCCCGTTCGTCAAGCTCGACCTCGTCAACGAAGGAACGTTCACGGCGTGGAACACGTCGTTCGCCTTCCCCGGATGGATCGACAACACCGGCGCCGGCGCGTCGTTCACCCTGAACCGGTCGGTCGTCGAGGCGAATCCGTTCGTCCCCGAGATGCAGGAACCCCTCGCGATCCTGGGGGACACCGCCTACGCCGCCAGCATCTACACGACCGACGGCGCCCACTTCTACCTGTTCAACAGCTCGCTGAACAACACCTACGCCGACAACACGCTCCTCTACGGGAGTCCGGGTCCGGCGCCGCTGAGCGCCACGAGTGTCACGCTCCCCGGCGACGCGAGCAACCTCCTCTCCACGCCGACCGATGTGGCGAACCTGACGCTGGACTACCTGTACAACGGGATCGGCACCGGGGCGGGCTATGGCGTCGCCGGCGGCTACGTCATCGCGGACTACAACAACTCCCTCGCCGAATCGAACTACACCGCGAGCGTCGAGTACCAGGGGATCACCTACCCCATCGCCGGCGTGTTCAACTTCCAGGGCGGCGCCAGCGGTGCCTCGATCGAGTTCGCCCTCCCCACCGCGCTCATTGACGCGATCAACGCCGGGGGGATGTTCGAGTACCTCACGCAGACGTGCTCGTTCGGTGTCACCGCCGGCTGCGGCATCTATCTCAACTTCACGGCGCTCGCGGGCGCGGGTCCGGTCACGCTTAACCCGGCCGAGATCCTGCTCGAGGCGGCCGCACAGTACAACGCCTACGCGAACGACTCCACCGTCGTCGCGGTGAACTCCGCACTCGACCTGCAGTGGAACCCGCCCCCCGCGACCTCGTACTCGAAGTCGTACCCGTACCCCTGGAGCTCGAACCTGTTCTACCTCGTGAACGGTTCGACGGCGTACCTCGCGAACGTGTCGGTGCCGAACAGCTACACCGCGTACGACCAGTCCGCGTTCGTTCCGGACGCGACCAGCGTGGTCAACGTCTACCGGTGGGCCCAGTTCAATCTGTACAACCTGACCCTCGTCGACGGGTCGCTCGAACCGGAGGCCGTCGCCGGTGCGGCCGCCACGGCGTACTACGCCTACAACAGCGACCAGTACAGCAACTCCACCGCGAACGCCCTCAACAACCTCGCCGGGCTCGGGCTCCCCGCGCTCACGGGGTACGTCAACTTCTACGACGGCGAGCACGGAGTGTCGAAGTATGGCGTTTCCAACTCGCTCGGCCAGGCGTACGTCCTGCTCGCCTCGAGCCAGCTCGATACCGACATCACCCTGCCGGACGGGTACTTCCTCGGGGCCTACAACGTCGCCTTCACCGTCCCGTATGTGGCGAACGCGACTTGGGCGCACGCGTCGGTTACGGCGTATCCGGAAGGCGTCGCGCTCGGTACGACCGGCTTCGGGAACTCCGACCACCACTCGGTCCAGGTCCCGCTGCCGCCGCCCTCGGTGAAGCTCACGAACCTTCAGATCGTTGACGTCCCCTCGGGCGGCGAGCTGATCCTCACCAACTCCTACACCACCTCCGGCAATCTGACCATCAACGGGCCCGGCTACGCGTCGATCGTGATCCAGGCGACCCCGGTCGGCAGCGTGATCGGGGGCGGCTCCACGGTCAATGTGGCGGAGGACGCCGACGTCGCGAACGGCTCGTTCGATATCGCATGGAACTCGCTCGTGGGGGTCCTCTCCCCGGGCACGACGTACCAGGTCACGGCGTCGGCCACGTACAAGACGGCCGCCGACAACCAGGTCACGGTGGGCACTCCGCCCGGCACCTACAGCGTCCCGTCGAGCCCGTCCGCGGTCGGCTTCCTCTACCAGAAGCTCCTGGGCCTGCCACTCTGGGTATGGATCGCGATCGCCGCCGCGATCGTCATCGGCCTCGTTGCCGCGCTGCTCGTTACCCGGCGCCAGGCCGCGGGCAAGCTCGTCGAGTGCGGCGAATGCGGGGAGCTCATTCCCGAGGACGCCACCGTATGTCCGAAGTGCGGGGCGCAGTTCGAGACCGAGCTCGTGCGGTGCAGCCGTTGTTCGTCCACGATCCCCGCGAACTCCCAGTTCTGTCCGGAGTGCGGCGCGCAGCTGCTCGGCAAGCCGGGCGAAGGCGCGTCCGACCCGGAGCGCCAGGCCTACGCGGACTTCACGGAGAAGTACCGGGCCGAGGGGAAGAAGGAGCTCGGCGACAACTACACCGAGAGCGCCTTCTGGGACTGGTGGAAGCGCCAGCCGACGTACGTTCCGTTCAGCCAGTGGAAGGCCCAGCAGAACAAGGGGGCCCCGCGGGCCGGCATGAGCGCTCCGCCGGCGGGTACGGAGAGCGTGCCGCCGGCCACCTCGGCCACGACGGACGCGAACATGGCCGCGACGCCGCCTCCAACTTCCGCGCCCGGAGCCCCGCCGACGACGGGAATGGCGGCTCCGCCGACCCCTCCCCCCTCCGCGGGCGCGACGGGACTCAAGCCGTGCCCGAACTGCGGCAAGGAGATCCCGCCGGAGTACCTGGTCTGTCCGTTCTGCGGCGCGGTGACCCAGTAGTCGCGAGCGCCCAAGCGCCGGTCCCGCCGTTCCGGTCCCCGAATCCTTAAGCGCCGCCGGGCCTCGGAGCCCCGGTTCCGCATGGCCGGCGACGTCGAACGGGGCCGGCAGAAGGTCGAGTGGGCCCGGACCCACATGCCGGTGCTCGAAGGGATCCGGCGACGGTTCGAGACGGAGTTGCCGTTCCGGGGCCTTACGCTCTCGCTCGTGCTGCACGTGGAGGCCAAGACCGCCGCCCTCGCCCTCGCGCTCTCGGCCGGCGGGGGGGACGTCCACCTGGCCGCCGGCAACCCGCTCTCGACCGACGACGA
Source organism: Thermoplasmata archaeon (assembly GCA_035504595.1). Lineage (GTDB taxonomy): Archaea > Thermoplasmatota > Thermoplasmata > Lutacidiplasmatales > UBA184 > Lutacidiplasma. Next base: position 110,979 of record DATJRQ010000018.1, read on the forward strand.
CGCGGTCGCGGCGCTCCGCGAGGAGGGGCTGGACACCTGGGCCGAGAAGGGCGAGTCGGTGGCGGCGTACCACGCCGGCATCCGCGCGATGCTCGATGTCGACCCGGACGTGATCGTGGACGACGGGGCGGACCTCGTGGCCCTCGTCCACTCGACCCGGAGGGACCGCGGGAAGGTCCGGGGGTCGACCGAGGAGACCACTACCGGCGTCACGCGCCTGCGGGCGCTCGAGAAGACCGGAACGCTCCTCTTCCCCGCGATCGACGTCAACGACGCCGACATGAAGCATCTGTTCGACAACCGGTACGGGACCGGGCAGTCCACCCTCGAGGGGATCCTGACCGCGACGAACCTGCTCATCCCGAGCAAGGTGTGCGTCGTCGCCGGCTACGGCTGGTGCGGCAAGGGGGTCGCTGCGCGGCTCAGCGGGTTGGGGGGCGACGTGGTCGTCACCGAGGTCGACCCGGTGCGCGCCCTCGAAGCCCGCATGGACGGTTTCCGGGTGATGCCGATGCTGGACGCCGCCCGCATCGCCGACCTGATCGTCACCGTCACCGGGAACACGCACATCGTCCGCGAGGAGCATTTCCGCGTTCTCAAGGACGGATGCCTCCTCGCGAACGCGGGGCACTTCGACGTCGAGGTCTCTCGGACCGACCTGGAAGGGCTCGCGGTGGCGCACCGGACCGTCCGGCCGCAGGTCGAGGAGTACCGGTTCGCCGACGGGCGCCGGACCTACCTGCTGGGCGAGGGGCGGCTCATCAACCTCGCCGCCGGCCAGGGACACCCGGTCGAGATCATGGACCTCTCGTTCGCCCTGCAGGCGCTCAGCGCCGAGCACATCGCTCGGCACGGGCGGGAGATGGCGCTCCGCGTCCACCCGGTGCCGGCGGCGCTCGACCGCTCGGTCGCGATGGCGGCGCTCCCGTCGATGGGGGTCCGGATCGACGAGCCGACCGAGGCGCAGAAGAGATACGCGGCCGAGTGGAAGGGGGGAACGTAGGGACGATGCCCGAAGCGGGAATTCCGAGCGAACTGCGGTACACGAAGAGCCACGAATGGGTCCGGATCGAGGGCGACACGCTGACGGTCGGGATCACCGACCACGCGCAGTCGGAGCTCACGGACATCGTGTACGTCGACCTGACGCTCAAGTCGAAGGACGTGACGGCGGGCGCGTCGGTGCTCGTCCTCGAGTCCGTGAAGACGGTCGCCGACATTTACGCCCCAGCGAGCGGTACCGTGACGGCGGTGAACACCGAGTTGAAACCGCACCCCGACTACGTGAACCGGTACCCGTACGCCGAGGGGTGGATCTTCAAGATGAAGCCGGCGCCCGGCTTCGACCCGGCCACGCTCCTGACCCCCGATCAGTACCGGGAGTTCCTCGCGAGCGGCGGCGAGGCGTAGGGGCTACTTCCCTTCGAAGTTCGGCCGGCGACGTTCGAGGAACGCGCGCATCCCCTCGGTCCGGTCGCGGGTGCTGAACGTGTGCCCGGCGGACTCCGCCTCGATGTGGAGCGCGCTCGACGTCGACGCGTCCGCCCCGCGGTCGACAACCTGCTTCACCCACCGCACCGCGAGCGGGGCGTTCGACGCGATCATCTCGGCGATCGCCGCGGCCTCTTCGCGGGCGCGTCCGGCGGGAACGACCTTGGCGACGATCCCGAGCCGGAACGCTTCCTGCGCGTCCACCCGCATCCCGGTGAAGACGAGCATCTTCGTGCGGGCGCGTCCGATGATCCGGGTGAGCCGGGTCGCGCCCCCCATCCCCGGATGGATCCCGAGGGTGACCTCGGGGAGGCCGAGCATCGCCCCGTCCGCGGCGACGATGAAGTCCGCGGCGAGGGCCAGCTCAAGCCCGCCGCCGAAGGCGTACCCTTCGACCAGCGCGATCACCGGTGTCGGGAATCGCTCGACCCGCTCGGCGACCCGCTGGCCCAGGAATCCGAAATCGACCCCCTCGGCGAGCGTCTTCTTCGACATTTCGTCGATGTCCGCGCCCGCGGCGAACACCGGTGAGGAACCCGCGAGCACGACCGCGCGGAGCCCCGGGGATCCCTCGAGGTCCCGGAACGTCGCGTCGATCTGGCCGAGCAGCTCGGAGTTGAGGGAGTTCAGAACCTCGGGGCGGTCCATCAGGACCCAGGCGATCGGCCCGTCCCGCTCCACGCGGACCAAGCGGAGCGGCCAGGTCCGGTCGCCTCGCGCCGCCCGGTCGCGAAGCTCCTGGGCCACGGGGAAGTTCCCGGGCCAGCGCTTCGCGTACCGTTCCACGAGCTCGAGCCCTTCGGCGAGGCCGCCGCTCGATAGCTGAGCGAACGGTCCCCACGAGCGGCGAAGTCCGACCGTCGCGCCGCGGTCGGTCGCCTCGGGCGACGCGACCCCCTCCTCGACCAACCGGGCCGCGATCCCGATCGTGAGGCCCAGGAGCCGCTCGCGTACCGCGAGCTTTTTCGCGGGCTCGACGGCGAACTCCTTCCACGCCCACGGCTGGCCGCTTCGGAACTGGGTCTCGAGCAGTTTCGACGGGGCGTACGCGGGTCCGAACGCTCGAGCGAGCGATGTCTCGGCGTGGAACGCGATCGCGATACCGGTGACGTTCATCAGCTCGAACGGCCCCAGGGTGGCGCCGAACAGCTCCCGCCCGACCTCCTCGATCGTCGCGAGGTTCGCGACGTTCTCCTCGGCGAGCCGGGTCGACTCGTTCAGGTACGGGACGAAGAATCGGTTGACGCAGAAACCGGCCGCATCGGCGGTCTCGATCGGGATCTTGCGCAGGAGGTAGCAGAACCGTTCCAGCTCGCGGAGGATCGCCGGCTCCGTCGACGTCCCCCCGATGATCTCGACGAGCTTGTTGATCGCGGCGGGGTAGAAGAAGTGGAGACCGGCGAACCGGCCCGGGTGGGGGAAACCGTCCGCGAGCGCCGTCACGGAGAGCGACGAAGTGTTCGTGGCGACGACCGTTTCCGGGGGGACGAGGGGCGCGATCTCCTCGAAGAGCTTCTTCTTGACCGATTCGTCCTCGAAGACCGCCTCGACGACGAGGACCGTCCCCGTAACCGCTTCCGCGAGGTCGGTCGTGAACGTGACCCGTCCGAGGATCTCGTCGCGCTTGGCCGGGGTGAGCTTCTTGCGCTCGACCGCGCCCGTCAGCATCTTCTCCATCAGCGAACGACCCCGTTGGATCGCCGGAGCGTCGACATCCCGCACGCGCACGGTGAATCCGGCCTGAGCGCACGCCTGGGCAATGCCGCTCCCCATGTTCCCGCCGCCGAGGACGGCGATGACGGCGGGCGGGCGCAGGGACGGAGGTGCCATCGATCCACTCCGGGAGGCAGCGCCCCCCGGACGGCGGAGCAGGGTCGCTCCGATATAATTCTGGCCCTCGCGTCGCCCGCCGGGCGAGCTCCCTTAAGGGAGAACGCCTCCTGACGTTGCATGCGCGCGGCGAACTCCCTCGAGGTCGAAGCCGCGCTCGACTCCGAACGGCAGTTCGTGCTTACGCTGGGGGGCCTCGCGCTCGAGATCGCCGGCGCGACCCTCGTCACCCACGAAAAGTTGCCGGTCCCGCGGTTCAATTTCGTGCAGGAGCTCGGGGTGGGGCGCGAGCGACAGAGCGCGTTCTTCGAGCGCGCGCTCGACCACTACTTCCAACGCGCGCTCCGGCCCACCTTTCGGGTTCCGACGCCGGTCGCGCCGCACGTCGACGCCGGCCTTCGGCGTTTCGGCTTCCGACCCCGGGCCGCTCCGCTGGTCCTGATGCTCGACGCCCCCGCCCGTCGTACCACCGAAACCCCCTCGGGGACCGTTCGGCCCGCGGAGCCCGCCGAGGTCGACCTGGTCGCCTCGTTCTGGACCGCGGAGCGGGAGCGGCCCGAGTTTCGGGCGGCGCTCGAGGTCGCCTGGAGCCACCCGAACCCGCACGAGCGGCTCCAGCCCCTGCTCGCCGAACGGGACGGCGAGGTGGTGGCAGCCGCCATCGTCTACCGCTACCGGACCGCGGCCGGAATCCACGCGGTCGCGACCCGACCCGCCGCCCGTGGCCACGGCGCCGCCTCCGAACTGGTCGGATATGCCCTCGCCGCGGACCCGGTCGGGGCGGGGTTGCGCTACTCGATCTTCTCCGACTCGGCCCGGCTCGAGCACCGACTCGCGACCCTGGGGTTCGCGGCGGCGCGGGAGTTTCGGGAGTACGAGCTGCCCGCGGACGCGCAGTTGGCGTTCCCCCCCGCCGGGCCGGCGAGCGGCCCCCGGTGGCGGCCCCCGCGGGCTCCTTAGGTCGGCAGGCGGCGCAGGCTCGAGAGCTTCATGCGCTGCTCGAGCGACGCGATCGTGCGGATCGTGGTGACCACGGTGTCGGCGTTCAGCGAGATCGAGTCGATGCCTTCCCGGACGAGGAACTCGGCGAACTCCGGGTAGACGCTCGGCCCCTGCCCACAGATCCCCACGGTCCGGCCCTCGGCGTGGGCGCCGTCGATCAAGATCTGGATCGCGCGCTGCACGGCGGGGTCGCGCTCGTCGAAGTATCCCATGCGGCCCAGCGTCTCGGAATCCCGGTCGGCGCCCAGGACGAGCTGGGTGAGGTCGTTCGACCCGATGGAGAAGCCGTCGCAGTGTTTCGAGAACTCGCGGACCTGGAAGACGATGGAGGGGACTTCCGCCATGAGGTACAGCTGGAAGTCGCGGGACCGCCGCAGTCCCTGGGCTTTCATCATCTCGGCGATCTCCTCCAGCTCCCAGGTGTTGCGGACGAACGGCAACATCACCATCGCGTTCTTGAGACCCATCTCGGTCCGAACCCGGTGGATCGCCTCGAGCTCGCACAGGAACGCGGGTCGGTACACGGGAGAGATGTAGCGCGAGCAGCCGCGCCAGCCGATCATCGGGTTCTCCTCGACCGGCTCGAACTCCTCTCCGCCGGGCATGCCGCGGTACTCGTTCGTCTTGAAGTCGGAGGTTCGGATGATCACCGGCCGGGGCGCGAACGCCTGGCACACCTTGCCGATGCCGTCTGTGAGGCGCTTGACGAGCTCGTCCTTCTTCCCCTTCTTCAGGAGCGCGAGCGGGTGCTCGCGCACGTGGGCCGTGAAGATGAACTCGATCCGCAGCAGCCCGACGCCCGACACGGGCAGGCGCGAGTACTCCTCGGCCTTCTCGGGAACGCCGACATTGACGTAGATCTTCGTGGCGGTCACGGGCACCCCTTCGTGGCCAAAGCCGCCCGAGGTCGCCGCCATCGCCACCGGTCCCGCCGCACCGGACGGCTTGCCTCGCTGGACGATACCGCGGAACACGACGCCGGCCTTCCCGTCGACGGTCACTCCCGTGCCGTCGGCGATGAGCTTCGTCGCCTCGCGGGTCCCAACGACGCACGGAACTCCGAGCTCGCGCGAGACGATCGCCGCGTGGCAGGTCATTCCGCCCTCGTCCGTGACGATCGCCGCGGCCTGCGACATCGCCGGCACCATGTCCGGCGTGGTCATCGAAGTGACGAGCACTTCGCCGGCTTTCAGCTTGTCCATTTCGGCCGAACCGTGGAGGATCCTCGCGACCCCGGACGCGACCCCGGGGCTCGCGCCGAACCCTCGAAGGATAGGGGTTTCCTCCCCCCCGCCCGCGGCGGGCTCGGCCGGGTGGCCGCCGGCGGACGCCGTGGAAGTAGGGATGGTGGTCACGGGCCTCGCTTGCACAATGTACAACCCTTCTCGGTCGCCGCACCACTCGACATCCATCGGGCGGCGATAATGGGACTCGATGAGCCGGGCGAGCGAGACGAGCCGCGAGAGCCGGTGGTCCGAGAGCTTTTGGGCGCTCCGCTCGTCCGCGGGTACTGCCTCCCGCCGATTGCCGCCGTTCTCATCGCGCACCAGACGAATCTTCTGCTCGGATATCTGTTTGTGGACGAGCTTCTGGGTCGCGCCGTCGATGACGTAGTGGTCCGGGGTCACCTCGCCTCCGACGATCGCCTCGCCGAGCCCCCAGCCCGCCTCGATGATCATGTGGTTCTCCCCGGTGTTCGGGTCGCGGGTGAACAGGATGCCGCTGACGGTCGCGTCGACCATCTTCTGCACGAGGACCGCGAGCTTGACGTTCGAGTGATCGAACCCCTTCTTCTGCCGGTAGACGAGCACGCGCGGGGTGAACAGCGACCCCCAGCAGCGGCGCACGCCCTCGAGGATCGCATCGACGCCGGCGACGTTGAGATACGTGTCCTGAAGTCCGGCGAACGAGGCGTTCTCCATGTCCTCGAGCGTCGCGCTCGACCGGACCGCGGAGAACCGGACCGCGTGCAGGCGGGCGTAGCGTTCGTAGGCATCGGCGAGGGTCTTGCGAAGCCCCGGCGGGAACTCGGTCGCCTCGAACGCCGATCGGATCCGCTTCGACGCCGCGTCGAACGTTTCGGGCTGCTCGGGTCGGATCGTCCCGAGGGCTGCCGGGATCTCGGTCCGCAGGATCGTCCCCTGGACGAACTCGGTGTACGCGTCGGTCGTGACCACGAACCCCGGCGGCACCGGGAGGCCCTGGCGGATCATCTCCCCGAGCTTACCGGCCTTCCCGCCGACGAGTGCGATCTCCGCGTCCGAGACGTCCTGGAGGTCGACCGTCAACGGCATCGGGTCACGCTCCCCCGCGTCGTTCGAGCACGAACGCCGCGAGATCCGAGGTGGGAGAGTATGGGTGCACCACGTGCTGGTCGACGACCGTCCAGTCCGTGGGAGCATCGAGGATGCGCGTCACGCTCGTACCTCTCTCCTCCCACTCCGCGCGCGACGTCACTTCGTAGTAGTAGAGACGGCCCCGCGGCGCGAGCGCCCGTGCCACCGACGGTAGATACTTAATCCCTTGGTGAGGGAGATTCAAGATGATACGGTCGGCCGGCGCCGCGGAGGGCGCGAACTCCTCGACGCGTCCTTCCTGCGCGTGGACCGGCGTCGAAAATCCCTGTCGGGCGTAGGCGGACCGGAGGAGCGCGATCGCGACCGGGTTCGCGTCGACGGCGACCACACCGCGTGCCCGACCGTCGCGGGCGATCGTGAGCGAGAACGGGCCGACCCCGCAGCACAGGTCGTACACCCGGTCGCCCGCGCGCACCTCCTCCGCGACGCGGGCGTGCTCCCGCGCAAGACGCGGGGAGAAGTACGCCCGCGCCAGGTCGACGTCGAGCTCGATCCCGTTCTCCCGGTGGCGGGTGGTCCACGGGCCGGACCCCGCGATCCGATGGAGAGAACGAGCACGCTCCGGCCCGCGTACGCCCCGGTCCGCGCCGACCAACCGCGCCCCCGGGACAAACGACAGCAGGGCCTCTCCGATCTGGTCGGCCCGACCCTCCATTTCGTCTGGTATCCGAATGACGACGATGTCCCCCACCACATCGAACGAACGGGGCAGCCGGGCCCTCTCCTCCGACGGCAGGCGTACGAGCTCGCGGTAGTCGGCGGGTCCCGGCCCCTCGAGCGGCGCAAAGTCGCGTTCGGACTCGGTTCCGAACCCGGACGGGACCTCGCCGGTATCGAGGAGAGGGAACACGAGGTCGGACTCGCTCCGTACAATCTCAAGGTCGGTACGGAGCAGGCCCGCCTCCCTCAGTGCCCGTCGCACCTCCTCGCCCCGCGACCGCGGGACTACCAGCGCCCGTGCCCTCATTCCGACGGGATCGTGGAGGGGCGGAGAAGCAGGGAGAGAACGTCGGACCCGCGCCGTACACCGAGAGAGCCGCGGGCCGCCGTCGACTCGCAGAACTTCGACCCGCCCGCGGGCGGAAGGGGAGCGACGCCCGCCCCGACGAGAAGGAACGGCACCGGGTCGTCCGAGTGCCCCTTCAGGATCGTCGGAGTGGCGTGATCGGCGGTTACGCCGAGCCGATACCGGGTGAAGTCGAGGCCGTCCAGGAACGGCCCGAAGAACGATCGGTCGATCGCTTCCACGACGTCCTTCTTGAGGGGGGCGTTCCCGTCGTGCCCGGGTTCGTCCGGCCCCTTCAAGTGGACGTACACGAACGGATAGGCCGCTAGGAGCTCGCGCGCGACCGCGGCCCGCTCGCGGTACCCGGCGTCGCGGTCGACGCCCATCGGCCCCACGTAGCGGTCGTCGAGCTCGAGCACTCGGGCGATCCCGCGCTCGACCGGCATCTCGGTGAGCGAGGCGCCGGCCACGCCGGTCCTCGTCCGGAACGGAGCCAACGGGGATGGGGAGATCGTCCCCGCGTTCCGCACGAGCAGGAGGTTCGCGATCTTCTTTCCCGCGAGCGCGCGACGCGCATTCACCCGATGTCCGGCGAGCGATGCGGCCGAACGAGCGATGTACTCGTTGACCGCGCGCGCCGCGCGGGCGGCTTCGGGGGTGGCGTCCAACGGCTCCACCGGAAGGAGCTTCGGTTGCTCGGGACGCCGCGCCTGTCCCATGCCGCCGACTTTCTCGTAGAACGGGTCGGCGTTCGAGATGTTCGGCGAGAGAGCCCCGCCCGTGATCGGGTGAAGCCAGAGCACGCCGCGGTGCCCGACCGTGGCTCGAACCTCCGCGTGGATCCCCTCATCGGCCAGGAGGTCCGCGGAGGTCAGCGACTCCGCGAGCTCGTTCGCCTCCGCGGTCGAAAGCGACCGTCCGACCCGGGAATCGAGGATCGTTCCCGCTCCGTCGGACGTGGCGAAGTTGAGCCGAAGGGCCACATCGCCCGGCCGAAGCGGGACGTCGACGCCGAGCGCCTCGAGCACGCCACGGCCCGGGGAGTCGTGCACGGGGTCGTATCCGAGCAGCGCGAACACTCCGGCGTCCGACTCCGGCGCGACGCCGGGACCGACGACGACGATCTCTCCGATCTCTCCCTGGCGGACTAGCGCGTCGAGGTGCGGCGTCCGCGCCGCCTCGACCGGACTACGTCCCCCCGTGTCGGGGTGCGGACGGTCGCCCAGACCGTCGAGCACGATGAGCGCCACGCCGTCGGCGTTCTCGGGAAGGCGTGCGCGGGGGTCGGTTGCTAACACGTATAAAGGGAGGCCGGCCTTGCCCCCGTTCCGTGCAGCAACAGAAGCCCACCCGTCTTAGGGCTTTCCTTCAGAAGCCCGTCGGAAAGGCGCTTCTGCTCGCGTTCGCGATCGCCTTCGTCTTCGCGGCGACCGCGTACGTCAGCGTACTTCTCGGTATCCCCGCGATCCTTCTCACCGGGCTCGCCGTCCCGATCTGGGCCGGTCTGAAGGCGCCCCGGTACCTCGCCCTGTCGGGCCTGGTCGTCCTGCTGCTCGTCGCGCCGCTCGCCAACGTCGTGCTGGTCCAGGAGCTGATGACGCCGATCGCTCCCGTCGATTCGGGCAACTCGCTGCCGACGGGGAACGGCGGGTCCGTGCTGCAGAACGCCTCGGTGTCGCCGTACGTCGGGGGCACCGCCACGAACTACACCTGGACGGTGACGGTCGTGCCGAAGTACATTCCCAATTATCCGACCAACACCACCGAGTCGGTGACCCTCTTCGTCTCCAACTGTCCGGGAGCTACGACCAACGACAGCCTGAACTGTGCGACCCCGTACCCGTTCTGGGCGTTCGCTCAGTCCGCGGTGAACCTCTCCACGAGCACGTTGTTCACGTTCCACTACCAGATCGGCTCGCTCGGCGTGTGGGACTGGCAGATCGGCCTCAACGTGACAAACCACGGCACGAACCTGTCGTACCAGATCCTGCTCTCGGGGGACCCGACGTACAACGGGATCGAGGGCCCGGTGGTCGGCACGTTCGCCGACATCTACGGCTCGTTCCTCGGGCCCGTCTACGTGGAGGTGCTCCTCTACCTGGGCGCGTCGTTCTACTTCGTCCTGCTGATCTACATGATCTTCAAGCGGCGGGAGCGGAACCGTCAGGAAACCGCGAAGCGCGCCGCCGGCCCAACGCCCACCGACGGCTCGGCCCCCGCGAGCGCGTCAGGCCCCGGTGCTTCGGCGGCCCCGCGAGCCGCCGCGGTCGCGTCGGCCCAGGAAGGAACGTGTCCGAGCTGCGGCGCCGTCGTCTACGCGGGAGAGAAGACCTGCTGGAAGTGCGGTGCGACGCTCGGGGCGGTCGCGTCGAGCGCACCGTTGCCTTCGTCGACCCCGAAGGGATGAACCTTCGCTTTGCGGTTTACGGTAGGCGCACGGGGACCGTCTGTCCCGAGTACGCTCCGATGCCGAGGACGATGAACGTGTTCCCGACCCCGGCCGGGTTGACCGTTCCCATGTCGATCGAGATCTCGTATCCGTTCGTGAGCGGGCTCGACGTCTTGAACCCCGCCGCGTAGGTGGAGAACCCGGAGTTCGGCATCAGCATCGTGTACGGGGACGAGGGGGCCACATAGCTCGCGGACACCGTGCCGGGGGCGGTGGTGGTCGAGAGGGCGAACGCGCCGTGGGTGGTTGCCGCGAACGTGGCGCCCGACGGTGCCAGCACTTCGAATAGAACGTTGCCGAAGGTGATCGGCGAGTACAAGATCGGGACTACGTAGTAGTAGTCGTTCGCCGCCTGGCACGCCGCGACGGGCGTAGCCGCGGCGGTGCACTTTCCCGCGGAGGTGGCGGTACCCAGCGCGATCGTGTGCGTGATAAGGGTCGAGTACGGAGTGATGTAGATCGGGATCGCGGTGACCCCGGTGACCCCGCCGGTTGTCGTGGCGTTCACGATACCGTAGTACGCACCGCTCGCGGTGGTCCATCCCGCCGGCACCGTGAAGTTCCATGCTCCGGCCAGGTAGACCATCCGGTGGAGGGCAGTGAACGTCCCCGGAACTCCGGAGAGATTCACGAACACGTTGTTGCCCGGATAGACGTTGCCAATTTCGACGCTGATGTTGAACGACTCCCCGATCGCCGGGCTAGTCGGGTTGGTGGCCGGGTCGTAGAACACAGGGGGGAGCAGCGCGGGGGTGCCAGGGAGAACCGCGCTGAAGAGCAGGGAAGTGCCCGAGACGATGCTGATCGTGATGTTATCCGGGAGAACGGGACGGAATCCCCCGGTGAAGTTGGACCCGAGGACGAACGTTTCGCCGGGGTTCCACGCCATCCCGGCCGGGATGCCGCCGGCGGTCAGCGGGTAGGGGCTCTGGAACTCCGGTCCTTTCGGATGGAGGGACGACTGAAGGTAGACCAGGGCGGATCGGGGGACAACGGGGCCCGCATTGTAGGCGATGGTGATCTGAGCGACCGCAATACCGGAACCGTTGGCTTCGGTCACCAACTGCGCCGAGAACGAGCTCGAACTCTGGTTCAAGGGGGTCGGAAATCCGAGGACGAAAGTCAGGATCGATGCGAAGATCACCACGGTAAGACCCAGCAACAGAATCGTTGCCACGACGTCGGATACCGCTCGCGGACTCCGTCGGAAGCGGCGGTCATACCGGTGGCCGCGAGCGGGGGGGGCCAACGAAGCGAAGCGGTGCACGGACCAGTTCCCTCCTCGCCCCTAAGGGAGTGCGACCGCAACGTAGCTCGTGTACGGTCCGACCCCGAGAACCAGGAAGTTCAGTCCGGTGCCGGCGGGGTTGACAGTCCCGACGTCGACTTCGATTATGTACGAAGTCGTCAGGGGGGACGAGGTCGTAAGCGCCCCGCCGAACGTGGAGAAACCGGACGTCGGCATCTGCATCGCGTAGGGCGAGGCGGTGACGTAACTAGCAGCGACCGTCGTGAGGGTCGTTGAGAGCGCGACCGCGAACGCGCCGTGGGTCGTGCCGTCATACACGGTGCGGGTTGACGTCAGGACTTCGAAGAGCACGTTGCCAAAGGTCAACGGCGGCGATCCGGTGATCGTGATCTTGTAGTAGTAGTCGTTCGCCGCCTGACACGCGGCGACCGGTGTCGCGGCCGCCGTACACTTGGCGGACGCCGCGACGGGGGTCCCCATCGTGAAGACGCTGCCGATGAGCGTTGAATATGGAGTGATGTACACCGGCACCGCCGAAGTGCCGGACCAGCCGTACCCGGCGGTGGTTGTGGCCGTGATCGGGACGTAGTACGTTCCGGCGGCGGTGGTGGACCCGAGTGAGATCGAATACGACCACTGCCCCGTCGCGGCGGAGTAGGTCATCGCCACCGGGGTCGTCTGGGTTGAAAGGCCGGGTAGGCCGGAAAGGATCGCGGTCACCGAGGTGCCCGCGCCCGGTACGACCCCCTGGATCGAGGCCCAGATTGCGAATGGGCCCCCAATCACGGGGACAGCCGGCGTGGTGCCGGTCGACAGGAACGCGAAGGACTGAGAGGTGGTCGCTACCGGCAGCGCGACGGTAAAGAGGACCTGATAATCGTAGTAAATGTACACGCTGATCGTGTCGGGCTGCGATCCGGCGAACGCGTACGGGTGACACGGCGCCGTGCACGGCGAGCCCGTCGGGACGAAGCTCGTCAGGAGCCAGGTCTGCCCGAGGTTCCAAGTGTTACCGGTAACGTTGCCGTTCGGGAGGGTGTACGTCCCGGTGTACTGCGAACTTGTGGGGAAGTACTTCGATCGGACGTAGATCGAGGTCTGCGACGAAACCGGTGGTCCCGCGAGGTGCGTGATGGAAACTGCCGTGATGAAGCCCCCCGTCCCGGTGGCATTTGGAGTCACAGTGAGGCGTGCCTGGAATTGGTTGGAATTCTGCGCGGGAGGCGCCGGGAACGCCGAGACCCACGCAAAGATCGACGAAAAGAGGACGACCGTCATCGCCAGGAGCAGAATGGTTGCGATGACCTCCGAGACCGCCCGACGCGACCGGACGAGGCGGCCCCGATATCCCAGACGCCCACCCTTCCCGTTCAGGAAACGATGGTTCGAACCTTCCTGAAGCATCGATTACCCAGTGAATCGCCGGCGCGCATCGATTAGAGGCGGGAAGCGCGTATTTAGACGTTGTCGTTTGGATCGGAGCGACTGGCCCGTTCCGGAGGGCGAAGAGAAAGTGAAAGGAAAGGGTTGGCACCGTTTCGACCGCGCGCTCTACGGGAGCGACACCGGGGACGTCGTACCGGAGTACGAGCCGACCCCAATCGCCACGAACGTGTAGCCCTGGCCGGACGGCGAGGGGGCAGTCCCCAGGTCAATGACGATCGTGTAGATGCTCGTCAGCGGGCTTGAGGACGAGCACGTGTTGCCGTTGCACGCCCCAGCGACCGCGCTAAAGACCGAGAACGGGCTCGTCATCGCCAACGACGCGGACGTCGCGGCGCTCGCTGCGACCGCCACACCAGCGGTGTTCACGATCGCGAAGCCACCGGTACCCGTCGTGATCGCGGCAATCGATCCGGTCGCCGTCTTGACCTCGAACTGGGCGCTCGTGAAGGTGATCGACGAGCTCTCCACGGTCAACGTGTAGATGATGTCGCCCGCCTTGCACCCGTTCGCAGCGTAGGTGTTCCCCGCGCCGCACGTGGACGAAACCGGGTTTCCTGCGTTGAAGGCGGTCCCGATCCCCACCGAGCCAGGTCCGTGGGTCAGGCCCGTGATCAGCACGTACAACACGGCGGCCAATACGACCGTGATCGCGACGAGCAAAATCGTCGCAATGATCGGCGATACCCCGCGCTTCCGCGCCTTTCTCCAGCTTCGCTCGCTCTTTCCAAAGACGTTCATTCCGCTTTTCCTCCGAGGGGTCGGTTGACCCGCGGGGAACGCTATGGCAAGGACCTGCTATATAAAGGGTAAGGTCGAGTGTCCCGACAATCAACGACTCCAATATCGGCGATAGACGTAATGCGTACCAATGCGTATAACAACTTACTCGGGCCCGGGCCCGCAGCGGCTGGGCGCCGGGGGATTTCTCACCGCGACCGCTGCATCGTGCGAGCGTCCCCATCAAGAACCCATCGGAGCACTCGCACGCTGGTGCCGGGGCGGTTCCGCGCGTGCGAGCCCCCCTGCCCGCCTCCCCACCTATCGCGTGGCGAACCGGAAGTCCCCTTATCCCACTTGGCTCTGGCCGGCGAAGGACCAATGCGAGCGATGGTGCTGCGGCAACCGAAGCAACTGCTCGAAATGGCCGAACGGGCCCTCCCCGAGCCCAGGGGCGCTCAGGTTCAGATCCAGGTCGCGGCGTGCGGGGTGTGTCGGACCGATCTCCACATCGTGGACGGCGAGCTGCCGTCGCCGAAGCTTCCTCTCATTCCTGGACACGAGATTGTCGGGAAGGTCACGAGAGTGGGGCCCGGGGCCCACCGTTTCCGTCCCGGCGACAGGGTTGGGGTCCCGTGGCTGGGATGGACGTGCGGCGAGTGCCCTTACTGCCGGGCTGGAAAGGAGAACCTCTGCGACCGCGCCGGGTTTACGGGATTCACAATCGATGGCGGGTACGCCGATTCAACGGTGGCCGATGAGCGGTTCGTCTTTCCGGTCCCCGCGCAGTTTTCGGACGTGGAAGCGGCCCCGCTCTTTTGTGCCGGAATGATCGGCTACCGTGCCCTGCGCTTCGCCGGCGATGCCGAGAAAATCGGCCTCTACGGTTTCGGGGCCGCCGCGCATCTCGTGGTGCAGGTCGCTCGACATCGAGGCGCCCGAGTATTCGCGTTCACCCGCCCCGGCGACCGTTCCGGCCAGGAGTTCGCTCTCCGACTCGGCGCCGAATGGGCCGGAGGATCCGACGAACGCCCCCCCGAGGCCCTGGACGCTGCACTGATCTTCGCGCCCGTCGGTGCCCTCGTACCCCTCGCCCTCGCCGCGACCAACAAGGGCGGGGTCGTCGTCTGCGCGGGCATCCACATGAGCGACGTTCCGTCCTTCCCGTACGAGCTCCTCTGGCAGGAGCGCGGGGTGCGTTCGGTCGCCAACCTCACCCGCCAGGACGGGGATGACTTCCTGGAGTTGGCCCGTTCCGCAAGGATCCGGACGGTCACCACTCCGTTTCCGTTGACCGCGGCGAACGAGGCGCTCGGCCGCCTTCGTGAGGGCGGGCTCGAGGGCGCGGCGGTTCTCGTGCCGGGGGACTCGGCCGGGACCTAGACACGGCGTGTTCGCGCCCCTATGCGAGCGCATACCGCGCTCGCCGCCGCTTCAAATCCCGGGTCGCGCGAGGGAGGGTCGAGAACCCCGCCCATGGCGACCCACCTTCGCATCAGTCTCACGATCCTCAGCATGGGATTCGCGGTGGAAGGCATTGCCGAGCTGTACTCGCTCACCACGGCGGGCGCGCTCTTGCCCGGAACGAGTTGGCTGTTCCTCTTGCCGGCGCTCATCACGGTCCTGGGCCTCCTGTTCATCCTGGTCGGAAAGCACGAGTGGGACGAGGTCCATCGGAATCGCGTGCACCGAGCCAATACGGTATTCGTGGCCAGTCTCGTGGCGGGGGTGGTCGCGATCCTCGAACTCGGGGCGCTCGCCCTCTACCCCGCCTTCGGAACCCCCTGGTGGGCGGAGCTCCTGTTCGGCGGGGCCGCCGCCGGCTTTGTCCTCGGAACCTTCGTCACGTACAGTCTGTTGGTCTTCCATCTAGTCCACACGCCGAGCAAGGGAGCGCTCGTCGCGGCGATGGCCTGGGCGCTCCTCGTCTCCGCATTCATCGGGGTCACCCTGGCCGCGGACCTTCCGTCGATCCTCGGGCTCATCCGGGCGAGGTCGTTGTCATTCGAGTCCCTGTTCGGGCCGATCGATTACCTCGTGTCGTTCCTGTTCCTCTCGTACTTCCTGCTGCTCGCGGCCTACGTGGATGCGCACGTCACGGTCGCGCGGGGGCTCCCGAGGAAGACCCGGCCGCGCGGGCCCCCGGGCGAAGGGCCGGCCCGGGCCCAGACCTCGAACATCGCGCGCTGAACTCGGGATCGCGATTTCCGGAGGAGGTTATACTGACCCGACCCGGGCGAATGCACTTGTTCGACAGCTCTAAAAAACTGTTCGACACGTCAGAAAAGTCCCAAACGCGACCTAACTTTTTTTTCGCGTCAGTCCAACGTGCGTTTGTTTAAGTATCAGGAATCTACATGCCTCAGCGTGGCCGTGTTCGACAAGTCCGCATCGCGTCCCGGGGCGCCCGTTCGGGCGCCGGACGAGCGCGGAACCGACACGGAAGACGCGCGCATCGCCCTACGGTGCAACCTGAAGGAGCTTCGGCTGGTCGACTCGTTCGTCGGCAACGGCGAGTTCGAGTCCCGCTCGGAGCTCATGCGGGCGGCGCTGCACGCGTTTCTCCGGTCGCACGCCCTGTCGACCGCGCCCACGCCCCCCGTAGATGCCGAGGGCCTCGTCGAGGTCCCCGTGCGCCTGCGGCCCGACGAGTACGCCGACTTCGAGGCCTACGCCCGGCACGTCGCGAACGGACAATCGGTGAGGGACCTCCTCGCCCAGATCGTCCGGCACGGCGAGGCCGAGATGAAGGTCCACGAGCTCGCAGCCCGAGCTCGCGCAACGGTGCGCGAAGCGGTCGAAAACCGGGCCAGCGCGGGAGCTCTCCAGGAGAGCGGCAAGGACCTGGAGCGGAAGGGGGTCGTCGGGCGCTAGACGGGCGGAGGACGAGATCGAAGGCGGCACGAGGGGGGGTTGTGGGAGTCTACGAGGCCGAGCGGGTACAGAGCGACCGAAACTCCGCGCCGGGATACGGCGAGCCGATCGAGGACGGCGGGTACGACAACCTGCGCCTCGGGCAGGACGTTCGATTCGTCCTGGTCGCAGTCGGCGGGGGAGCGATCCGGGTCGGAAGGGAGATCGCGCGTCGCCACATCCGCCATCTCGAGACCGTTGCGATCAATTGCGACCCCAAGGTCCAGGGATTCGATGACTACGACCGCCGCGTCTACCTGGGGCCCGACTCGGGCGCCGAGGTCGACACCGGCGGCTCCGCGGTCGTCGGAGGGGTTCTCGCGCGCGCGGCCGAGCCGGCGCTCGAGCGGATCTTCCATGGGGCCACGTTCGTCATCCTCGTCGGGAGCCTGGGCGGCGGCGCCGGCAGCGGGGCGTTCCCGTACCTGCTCGACGTAGCCTGCCGTCACTCCGAGGTCCTGAGCGCCTTCGTGATCAAGCCGTTCCGGTGCGAGGGGGAGCGCCGTGCGCTCGCCGACCGGACGATCGCGCGCCTGCAGTTCGTCGACTCGTTCGTCGAGCGCCAGGAGAGCGGACATGCGTCGCTCTCGACGCTCGACAACGAGTCCCTCGCCCGCGCCCAGGGCCATCTCGCGTTCCATGAGGTGAGCCGCCACTGGGCGGGCGTCATCGAGCGGCACATCGAGACGTCCTTCGTCGCCCCGGTCGAGGCGCTGGTCGAAGCCGTGCAGATGACCCGCGTCGCCACCGAGCTTCCCATGAACCGGCTGCCCGAGGCCGAGGCCCCGGCGCTGGGCGGCTATCCCCCCGCACCTCCGTCGGGACCCGATTTTCCGCCGCTGCTCCCGGCCGCGACGGGTCGGCCCGCCGAGGTCGAGCTGACGTTCGAGGTCGAGCCCCAGGCTCGACCCGTCAGTCCGTCGTAGCGGCGCGGGGTGCGGGTCGCGCGGCCCGCCCTCAGGGCTTATGAACGGAACCGCTTCCCGTCTTCCGCCATGAACGGTCGGTGGGTCACGGTCCTGCTGCTGTGGGTCGTGCCCGCCGTGGCGATCGGCGCCACGGTCGCCTGGTTCAACTCGAACCCGCTCGCGATCATGATCGCGCTGTCCGCGATGATCCTCGGGGCGCTGTATCTGTTGACCTACAGCGAGCGGTTCGGCGCCGCCGGATAGTCGCGTTCTACCGGTACATCTCCGGCGACGGCGGCACCTCGGAGGGGGCCCCGGCGTTCGCGCTGGCGGTCGATTGGGATTTCATGACCGCGCGGAGCGCCTTCTCGATCTGCTCGGCCTGAGCGCGGAGCGGTCGAGTGTCGATCTGCAGTTCGGGTAGCACGCGGTCGAGCGTCTCGATCAACGCCGCGCCGGCACGGTGGTCGGGCAACCCCTCGGCGACGCGCGCGCTGACGAGCAGCACCGCGATCGGAACCCGGCGGCTCATGCCGCGGACGAGCATCGCGCCCGACACGCCCCCGATGACGCCCTCCTCGAGCGCCCGGGTGCGGGCCGCGGCGAACGCCTTCGCGAAATCGGGGTCCTTCCGGGCGAACGCGACCCATACCTGCTCGTCGGAGGGTGCCTCGTCCCCCGGCGTCTCGGGCTCGTCGTCCTCCGGGTGGGGCACGACCCCCTCGAGGCAGATGATCATCCGTGCCTCTCGCCGCTCGGCGGCGTCCAGGATCGTCGACGCGATCCCGTTCGCCTGGCTGGGCGACGGGGGGAATTCGGAGAGGACCAACGCGAGGTCGGGGCGACCGTAGACCCGGATCGTAGGGTTCACGACCCCACCGGACACGACCGCGATCGGCGGGAGGTCGGGGGACTCGAACCGGGCGATCCGCGGCAGTTGGAGGACTCGCAGAATGTAGTGAGCGGCGACGATCGTGGCGAGCCCGGCGCTCGGGAACGCCGATAGCACGACCGACCCCCTGGCGAACGCCGCATCGGCCGCCGACTCGTCGCGCCACGTGAATTCCATGCGTACCGGGGGGTCCGAAGCCGTCCCGGCTCTTTAACGCGCCCGCACCGGTCGGGGGTCAGACCCCCCGCGCCGCGTGAGGACGGTAATTCCAAGTACTCCGCGCCACTGCGACGCCGACGTGGGGCTTCCCCTCAAGGACCTCGTCGCCGCGCAGGAGCTTTCGTGGGACGCCCTGGCGGGGCGGACTCTCGCAGTCGACGGATTCAACGCCGCCTATCAGTTCCTCGCGACGATCCGCCAGCGAGACGGCCAGCTGTTCACGGACCCCGCCGGGAAGGTCACCAGTCACCTGATGGGCACCTTCTACCGTACGACGTCCCTGCTGCAGCAGGGGGTGCTCCCGGTATGGGTCTTCGACGGGAAACCTCCCGAGCGAAAGGCCGGCACGATCCGACAGCGGATCGCCGCGAAGGAGAAGGCGGAAGGAGAGTACCGGGAGGCCCTCGCCGCTGGGGACCTTGAGACCGCCCGGCGGAAGGCCGCGCAGACCTCCCGTCTGACCCGCCCGATGGTCGACGAACTCGTCGAGCTGCTGGGCGCGATGGGGGTGCCGACGGTGCAAGCCCCGGGCGAAGGGGAGGCGCAGTCGGCCGTGATGGCCGCGCAGGGCACCGTCTGGGCGAGCGCCTCGGAGGATTACGACACCCTCCTGTTCGGCGCGCCCCGCCTCGTCCGGGGGCTCGCGGCTCGGGGCCGCGGAGGGGCGACCCCCGGCGCCCAGTTCGTCGACCGGGCGGAGCTCCTCGCGACCCTCGGGATCGACGGGGAGGAACTGATCACGCTCGGGATCATCATCGGCACCGACTTCAACGACGGCGTGCGGGGGTATGGCCCCAAGAAGGCGCTGAAGGCGGTCCGGGAGCACCTGGGGTTCCGCGCTACGGTCGAGAAGCTGGGCCTCGACCTCGCGGAGGCTGACGCGGTCGCCGAGATCTTCCGCCACCCGACCTCTATGACCGTACCGGCGCCCGCGTTCGGACCGGTCAACGAGGAAGCGGTCCGACGGATCCTCGTGGATGGCCACGGCTTCTCGGAGGAACGCGTCCGGGCCGCGATCGCTCGGGCCCGCCAGCGGCCGCGCGTCGCCGCGTCACCCGCCGAGGCGAAGAGTCATCAGACCCTGCTCGACACGTTCGGCGGGGGTGGGGAATGAGCCGGTTCGAGTGCGTGCCCAATTTTTCCGAGGGCCGGGACGCCGCGAAGGTCGCTCGCATCGCCGACGCCGCGCGCGAGGTCGCGGGCGTTACCGTGCTGGACGTCGAGAGCGACCCGGCCCACCACCGATCGGTCATCAGCCTGGTCGGGGAGGGGGACGCCCTGCTCGACGCGGTGCTGCGGATGATGAAGGTCGCCACCGCGACGATCGACCTCACCCAGCACCACGGCGAGCACCCCCGCATGGGAGCGACCGATGTCGTCCCGTTCGTGCCGCTCGGGGAAGCGACCATGGCGGAGGCGATCCGGCTCGCCGAGAGACTGGGCGAACGGGTCGGGGCCGAACTCGGCATCCCGGTGTACCTGTACGGCGCTGCGGCCCGGCGGCCCGACCGCGCCGATCTCGCCAAGGTGCGGGAGGGCCAGTTCGAGGGCATCCGTGATACGATCGGAACGGAGCCGTCGCGCGCGCCCGATTTCGGACCGGCGAGCGTCCATCCCACCGCGGGCGCGGTCGCGATCGGCGCCCGACCGGTCCTGATCGCCTACAACGCGTACCTGACCACTCCCGACGTCGCCGTCGCCAAGCGGATCGCCAAAGCGGTGCGGGCGCGGGACGGCGGACTCCCCGAGGTGAAGGCGCTCGGGTTCGACATCCCGGAGCGTCACCGTGCCCAGGTGTCGATGAACCTCACGGACTACCGCACCACCCCGATCCATCGGGCCCTCGAAGCGGTGCGCCGTGAAGCGCAACGGTACGGGGTCGGCGTCGAGGAGTCCGAGATCGTCGGGCTCGTGCCCGAGGATGCGCTGTTCGACGCCGCCGAGTACTATCTTCAGCTCCATGCCTTCCGCCGCGATGCGATCCTCGAGCGAAAGGTCCGGTCGCTCGACGCCGGTCCCCGCGCGGAGAGCCTGGCCCACTTCACCGACCGACTCGCGGCCCGCACGCCGACCCCGGGCGGGGGCAGCGCCTCGGCGGCCGCGGCGGCGCTCGGTGCGGCTCTCGGAGAGATGGTGCTCGCGTACTCCCTCGACGCGAAGAGCCCGGCCCCCGACCTCCTCGCCGTGCACCGCCGGTTGACCGACGGTCGCCATCGGATGCTCGAGCTCGTCGAGGAGGACGCCGGCGCCTACGAGGCCGTCCGGACGGCGAAACGGGCCCGAAAGGAGAAACCCGGCGAGACGGCGACCGAGGCGGCGTATCTCGCGGCCCTGCGGGGGGCCGCGTCCGTTCCCCTCGAGACCGCCCGGCTGGCGACCGACCTCGCGGTCGCGCTGGAAGCGGTACGCGCCCGAACGAAGACGGCTCTCGCCAGCGATTTTGTCAGCGCTCTGGCGCTGTTCCGGGCCGCGACGGAAGGAGCCCTCGCGAACGTGGCGATCAACCTCGACGACCTCCGGGCAGCGGGCGTCCCGACCGCGGAGGTCGAACGCGAGGTCGCCCGCCTCCGGCCCCCGGGATAGACCGCATGGCGACCTCGGATAACTCGGCACGTGCGGTCCGTCCGGCGGTCTGGGTGAACTGCGCTGCATCGGCCGACGGTCGGCTGGCGTTCGCGCACGGGACCCGGGCGGTCCTCTCGTCGCCGGAGGACCTTCGCCGCGTGCAGCAGTTGCGGGCGAACGCGGACGCGATCCTCGTGGGCGTCGGCACCGTGATCCAGGATGACCCCTCGCTCCGCGTGCACTGGGAGCTGCTCGAACGTCCGGAGGGACCGGCGCCGACTCGGGTCGTCGTCGATTCGACCGGTCGCACGCCCGACACCGCGCGGCTGCTCGACCGGTCCGCACCGACCATCGTCGGTACGACGACCCGCTCGACCCGCAAGTTTCCCGACCACGTGCGGACGGTCGTCGCCGGCACGCTGAACGTCGACCTGAGCGAGCTGTTCGTGCGGCTGTACCAGATGGGGATCCGACGGCTGATGGTCGAGGGCGGCGCGGACATCCTGGCGAGCGTGCTGCGGGAGGGCCTGTTCGACCGGTGGACGGTCTACTACGCGCCCGCGGTGATCGGCGGTATCACCGCCCCGCCCATCGTCCGGGGACCGGAGTCGAGCGGCCCCGACGACTGGCTGCGACTCGAGCTCGCGGGCGTCGAGCGGGTCGGCGAGGGGTACGTCGCGACGTACCTGCCCGCCCGCCGCAACGCATCCGTTAAGCCCGAGCGCGGTTCCCCCGCCCCGGAGAACGTCCCGTGAAGCTCGTGCACTTCACCCTCGCCGATCAGTTCCACTTCGGGATGATGACCGACGCGAACGAGTTCCTCGACCTCGACACGGCCTGCCGCGACTACTTCGGCGTCAACCCGGTCAAGGGGGCCGACCCGAGCCGGTTCCGCGACATGCAGCAGTTCTTCCAGGGCGGCTCCGACTCGGTCCAGATCACGAAGAAGATCCTGGAGTACATCGACCGCCGGCGCCAGATGGGGTGGACACCGCGGGCGGCGACGGGTGCGCGCTTCCTGTTCAAGGCCGAAGAAGGGATCCGCCTCCTCGCCCCGGTCGTGCGGGGCGCGAAGATCTACTGCCTCGCCGGGAATTCCAAGAGCCACCTCGCCGAGCAGAAGAAGGCCGCCCCGAAGCAACCGTACTTCTTCACGCGTTTCGCGAACAGCCTGGCCGGCCCGAGCGAGTCGCTGTTCCTCAACCCGGCCGGCGCCTTCCCGGACGTCGAACTCGAGCTCGCGGCGGTGATCGGCAAGAAGGGCAAGCATATCCCGGCCGCGAACGCAATGGAGCATGTGGCCGGCTACACGATCGCGTTCGACCTGGGCTACCGCGACCTGCAGTACCCCGCGGAGGGCCCCACCGACTGGGTGATGGGGAAAGGGTTCGACACGACCATGGGCGTCGGTCCCTGGGTCGTCCCCAAAGAAGAGGTCGGCGACGTCTACCCGCTGCGGATGGAGCTCAAGGTCAATGGCACGGTCCGCCAGCAGGGCGACACCAACGACTACGTGTTCCGGATCCCCCAGATCCTCGCCCACCTGTCCACCGGGATCACCCTCGAGGCGGGCGACGTGATCTCCCTCGGGAGCCTCGGCGGAGTGCCGGGCTTTGAGTTCGGCAACGAGTCGCGGAAGCTGAAAGCGGGCGACACGGTCGAGGGCCAGATCGAGAAGATCGGCCGCCTCGTCATGCCGGTGAAGTCGGAAGTACCGCTTCTCCCCGCAGCACCAGAAAAAGCGCCAGCGGCGTAGGCAGGCTCGCCGTCGCACCGGCCCGGCCCGACAGGCCCCCAGCCGGGAACGGATACGCGACGTCCTGGGTGAAGTCGACCGTCGTCCGCGCGCCGTCGAGCGGGCCGGGGAGCGCGTCGCGGAACGGGTCGAAGTCGTCGAGCGCCTCCCGTTCGAGCGGAACGACCCGGAGCCCGGTGCCTCCGTGGAGCGAGCCCGGCAGCCGGATCAGCCGGTGGATGTCCGTCGTCACCGGCGCGTCGGTCTCCCCCTGGAGCTCGATCGCGGCCCGCGGCAGGACCGCGGCCAGGAACTCGTCCGGGACCTCCTTCTGGAACACCTCGAGGGTCCCGGTCTTCCGGATCTTCGCGGCCCCGTCGCCCTCGAGAAGGGCGCGCGCCCATTTCCTCGCTTTCGCCGGCGCGACCCCGAACCCGACCATCTCCTCGGCGGCCGCTTTGGGACCGACCTTCTGCCAGCGATCGAGCAGCTCGAGGACGGACCGGGTCGTTCGCCCCGACCAGCCGGGCGCGTCCGGCGCCACGAGATATCGGGCGCGCGGCACGGAGGAGCGGCCCCGCCGGGTCGTCGGTTCCTCGTCGCCCGACTCCCCGCCGACCGGGACGTCGACCGTCTGCTCGCGGGTTCGCACGGCCCGCAGGGGGTCGACCCCGGTCCCGAGCACGTAGTCCACGAGCTCGCGCCGCTCCGGGCTCGTGAGCGAGCGGAACCCCTCGGCCCGAACGTGCACGTGGTACCCCCGGCCCCCGGAGAAGACGACCGCGGTCTCGCGCGGGTCGATCCCGAAGTCGCCGAAGAGGAAGTCATCGAGCAACGCCACGAGCTTCCGTTTCACGAGGGCGAGCTGGCCCTCGAAGCGCAACGATTCGGCGCCGCGCAGGTGGTCGCTGTCGAGGTCGAAGATCAGGTCGGCGCCGAGCCACTCCTTCGCGGACATGTTCGTTTCGGCGGGATGGCGATAGTACGCCGAGGAGTAGTACACATGCCGCGGCACCTCGGTCGTGAGGAACGCGCGAAACTCCTCGGGGGTCCGCAGGGTCGCGTGGCGGCGCATGAACGTCTCGGTGGCGAACGGGAACGCGGCGAACTCGCGACGCGTGAGCCGCTCGGGGGGATCGACCCGGGCGCGATGGTAGTAGTCCCCAAACACCGTCCGTGCCCACGCGAGCGTCGGCGCGTCCAGCGGGACGGTCTTCGCCACCGCGTCACTCCGGCCCGTCGTCCGGTAGCGGCTCGACGGAACTCCGCCCGAGCAGGTCCTGCACCGCGGCGTACCGTCGGGCGCGCGCGAGGAAGTGGAACACGGTCGAGTGCTCGCTCCCCTTCAGGAGCAGTTCGACCGCGTGGGTGCCGCGATCGAGCTGTTCCTCGTCCCCGATCAGGGCGACCGTCGACCCGTAGACGCTGATGGAGCACCCCGAGAGGTCCTCGAGCCGGGATCGGGCGCGCCCCCGGGTGCCGATCGCCCGCGCCCGGATCCGCCGGAGCGCGGCCTTCTCGTGCTTGCCTGTCGTGAACTTGATGTCGAGGATGGCGAGGTAGTCGCTGTCCTTCAGGAGCCGCATCGCCCGCTCCGGCGAGAAACCGCGTCCGATCGCGACGACGATATCGCGCGCCTTCATCGCGCGCATCGGCTCGGCGTCCGGGCTCGAGATCGCGACCTCGCCTTCCTGGGTGTCGATGTCGAGGCGGGCGCCGGTCCGCGCGACGATCTCCTTCTTCGTGCGACCTCCCGGCCCGATCAGCGCGCCGATCCGGTCGTCGGGGATTCGCGCGAACAGCTCCGGCATCGCTACGCCTCCGCGGGGGCGGGGCCGAGGGAGTCCCCTCCCACCGCGTGCACGAACTCCGAGGTCGTCACGTCGACGCCGAGTCGGCCGAGGAACTTGGCGTAGTTGGCGAGGTCCCGTTCCAGAAGCGCCGCGGCCTGCGGATGGTCGGTCGGGATCGCTTGCGCGACGTCGATCAGGACCACCTTGCCGTTCGCGAGGAGCGTATTGTACGGAGAGAGGTCGCCGTGCACGAGATGGGCGATCCGGACCATCTTTCCGATCTGTTCGACCAGGTCGCGGTAGACCGCCTCGGGGTCCTCGATCAGGGCATCCCGCAGCCGCGGGGCCGCCCCGTCGCCCTCGGAGATGAACTCCATCACGAGGACGTTCCGAAGGTGCGCGTACGGGTAGGGCACTCGCACCCCGGCGTCAGTTAATCGCCCGAGCAGGGTATGCTCGCGTCGGGTCCACGCGACGATCAGTCCCCCGTAGTTCCGAACGCTCGTCGTTCGGCGCAGCGCCTCGAGCGCGTACTCGGGGAGGTGTCGGAACGTCGTGTTCCCGATACGATACACCTTGACGGCGCGGAATTCATCGCCCTTGGTGGCGCGGAAGACACCGCCCTCTTTGCCGGTGGAGATCGGGTAGTCGATCGACTCGAACTGGCCTTGCGAGACGAGGCGCGATACCGCGAGGAGCGTCGCGTGGTCGAAGAACTCGTCCAGGAGCTTCCGCGCCTGGCCCTCCTTGCGTCGATCCTCCGTCCGCTCCTTGCGGCGGGGGAAGACGAGGTCCTCGGCGCGGGGCATTACCGTGACGTACCGTCCCCCCGACTTAGGCTCTCGGGACGGTGGCCCCGGCGGACGTAGGCACGTGGCGCGACTGTAACCACGTCTATATCCCTCCCTCCGGGCCTGGTACATCGATGGCGCTGCTCGGCATGACCCCCGGTCCCCGGCCGGTGTCCCCCACGCCGGGCGGTGGGTCGGCCCCGGAGTTCCACGGCCCGTTCCCCGCGGCCCGCCTCCTCGAAGGCACGGCCGATTATGACGCGGTCTTCCGGGTCGTTCGGTCGGCAGTGCACCAGGTGCTCGGGATCGAGCGGCCCGGCCTCGGACTGGGGCTCTCCAACCTTCCGCCGTACGTCGGGGCCTACTGGCAGGTCACCGGGAACCTCATCGTGATGAACGAGGGACTCGTCCAGGCGATGAAGGCGAACGCCGAATCCCCCCTTGAGTTCAACAGCTTCGTCTACGTGATACTCGCCCACGAGTACCTGCATTCGCTCGGGTACCTGGACGAGTCCGCAGTCCGGAAAGTGACGGCGTACGTGACCCGGACGGCGTTCGGCCCGGACCATGTGGCGACCCGCATGGCCGAGGGGGACCTCTGGCGCCAGTATCCGTTCCTTGCCTACGCCCCCGGCGGGAACGGACAGCGGCTCAAGGTCGTCTCGCGGTTTGACCTCGCGAGCACCCAGAACTACATCCGATAAGCTCGCCGGGCGGCGAGAACCTTCGCCGGGCTTATCTTCGACTCCGACTTTCGCCGCCCCGCTCCATGACCGGGGTCAACGACTCCATCGGCATCGCGATCGTGATCGTCGGGCTCGCGCTGCTCGTTTTTGAGCTCGTGCACCCGGGCGCGCTCCTGATCATCCCGGCGTCGATCCTGCTGGTGGCCGGGTTCCTGTACCTGTTCCTGCCGAACGTGCTGCTCAACAGCGTCGAGGGGCCCGTCATCGTCGTGGTCGCCGCCATTCTCGGCGCCCTGATCGAGGTGCCGTATTACCGGTGGGTGGCGCCGGTGCATCGACCGATGAGCACGACCAGCGGCGGGCTGGTCGGTGAGGAGGCGATCGTCGTCACGCCGGTCGAGCCGAACAACATCCGCGGCAAGGTGAAGGTGAAGTCCGAGATCTGGTCGGCCCGCTCCGACAAGCCGATCCCCGTCGGGACCCGGGTACGGGTCGTCCACGGCGAGGGCGTTTCCGTGACCGTACAGCCGATCGACTCGCCGCCGGCGAACTGAGGAGAACGAACACCATGGACTACACGGACGTCATCGTAGCGATACTGCTGATCCTGGTCATCCTGCTCGTGCTGCTGACACGGATGATCTACACGATCGCACCGTACCAGCAGGGGATCGTCACGCTCCTCGGCTCGTACAAACGGATGATCAACCCCGGGTTCAACATGGTGAGCCCGCTCGCCCAGGTGCTCAAGATCGACCTTCGTACGCAGGTACTCGAAGTTCCGCGCCAGGAGGTCATCACCAAGGACAACTCGCCGACCAACGTCGACGCGATCATCTACATCAAAGTGGTCGACGCGCCGAAGGCGATCTTCCAGGTTCAGAACTACCAGGTCGCCACGCTCGCCCTCGCCCAGACGACCCTCCGGTCGATCATCGGCGACATGGAGCTCGACGAAGTGCTGTACAACCGCGAGCGGATCAACGCCCGGCTCCGGGACATCCTCGACGAGTCCACTGACAAGTGGGGCGTACGCGTCGACGCGGTCGAGATCAAGGAAGTCGACCCCGTCGGTCCGGTCAAGACCGCGATGGAGGAGCAAACCTCCGCGGAACGCCAGCGGCGGGCCGCGGTGCTGCGCGCGGACGGCGAGAAGCGGAGCGCGATCCTCGTTTCCGAGGGGCAGAAGCGTTCTCGCATCCTGCAGGCCGAAGGCGTTCGGCAGTCGCAGATCCTCGAGGCCGAAGGGGCTCGGGTCGCGACGATCCTTGAGGCCCAGGGAGAGGCGCAGCGGCTCCGGATCCTTGCGCTCGGCGCGGGCACCCTGGACGCGAAGGCCCTGACCGTCCTGTCGCTCGACACCGTCGCGCAGGTCGGCAACGGACAGGCGACGAAGATCCTGTTCCCGTTCGAGTTCTCGCGCCTGATGGAAGGCGCGTCCGAGTACCTCGGCACGAGCCGCCAGGTACCCGACCGACCGCTCAACTCGTTGAACGACCTCGAGGCGCGCATCGGCTCGATGGACGATATTCTCGGGCCGATCCCGAAGCAGGAAGAGCTGCTCACCGAGATCAAGACGATCGAGGAAGAGATCAAGGCGGAATCCGAGGACTCCTCGAGCGTGGTGAGCTCGTTCGGGAAGGGCGGTCGCACCGCCGCCGTCGGGCCCGACCTCCCCGATGCGGACGGCTTCGCACCGCCGCCGGCCCCGGTGGCCCAGTCGGGTGTCGCCGCTTCCGCGGGTCCCTCCCCGCAGACCGGGGCAGCGGACCCCAAGAAGCAGCGACCGTCCTCATCGGCCAAGTAGCCGTCCGAGACGCCGGGCGGGCATCGATGAAGATCTATTCGGAGCGTCTCGCGATCAAGTACCTCGTGTCGGACCACGGGGTCTGCCTCGGCGTCGACATGAAGGACCGCTCGTACCTGTTCCTGATGTCGAGGCGCGGGGTGGTGCTCGAGCGACGCCCGTGGGGCGACACGGTGGTCGAGGACCTCGACTACGAGATCCCCGCCATCGCGGACGCCCTCGCCGAGGAGCACTCGGCCCGTTCGAACGCGTAGCGCCGCCGGCCGTGCGAAGCGGGGACCGCGACGCGGCCGGTTCCGGGCCGTCACCCGGCCGCGCGCGCGGTACTAGAGGATGCGACCGGCCCGAATGACCGGGGTGCCGTCGACGGCGATCTCGGCGCCGGCGAGCGAGAACCAGGTGAAGAAATTCGACCGGTTGGATCCGTTGAGGAACCGGTTCCCGCCGATCTGCAAGGAAACGCTGCCGCCCTCAACCGTCTCGAGGTTCGGAATGTCCGTGACGGCGGGGTTCAGCCCGAACTTGAGAATGCTGGCGCGGTCCTTGCCCGCGGTGCCGCTCTTGTACTGACGGGCCAACTCCCGTCCCCCTTCCTTCACCGAGTAGTTGGCCAGCTTGCCATGCACGAATCTCAGGGCGCCTCCGGCGTGCCAGTTCCACCAGATGTTGGTCCGACGGTTGGCGTGAAAGCTCCCCTCCGCGGTCTTGGAGTCGAGCGCGACGTCGACCGTTCCCGCCGGGGCTTGCTGGAGCATCCCCGAGGCGGGATCGCCCTTTCTCCACGGCTTCGGTCTCCCGTCGGTCAGGCGAAGTCCCGCGCCGGCCAGGCCGACTTCCACGTCGGTGCCGTTGGAATGCGTGATCCGGACCGTCGTTCCGTTCGCGAGGGCTTTGCTCAGCCGCGCGCCGCTCTTGGCCATCACCTCGGGGTCGGTGAGCAGGGCCTGCTGCATGCCTTCCTCCCACCGGGCGAGGTCCAAACGCCATTCTTTGGCCCGTTGCGCGGTCACGAAACCGCTGGTCATCCGGACCCCGCGGAGCCCCGCCTTTCGGGCGACCTCGTACCACGGCCAGTTCCAGTCGAAGGCGTCATTGGCGCTGTCGGGAAACGTTTCGAGCCGGTCGGTATCGCCCGGCCCCCAGAAGTTCACGTACACGTCGGCGGCGCGCAGCGCAGCCCACTCGGGGGCGCTCGACTCCCCGAGGAGCCTGCTCTGCTTCCGGTCGATGGCACGCCACCATGAGTTCTCGTCGCCGTACAGGAAGAGCACCCGGCCGCCGACCCGGCGGACCTCGTCCACCATCGCCGACGCCATCGGCATCGTGTGGTCCCATGACTCGATGATCACGTTCTCCCCCGCGCGGACCCGGAGATACTTGGTCACAACGCTGCGGGCCGCGACGCGCTGCCGCTTGGACGGAGTCTTTGGCATGGCCCGGGGCCTACCTCGGCCCGCGTATTTGTACACGGCGGGAGGTCGTGGAACGGTGGGCCGCTCGTCGCCGACGGTGGCCCTTCCCGCCGACGCCCCGGCCACCCGTCAGGCGTCGCGACCACCTGCTGCGGATGCCGGCCTAGCGGACTGGCGTCACTCGACGACGGTCCATCGATCCCCAGCGATCCGGGGCGAAAAATCCCCGCAACAGTTTGCCATACACGAACGGTGCGTGGACCACCGCACGAGGTCGGCGACTGTTCAGCGAGATCAGAAGGACGACCTCGGCGGCGTTGGCGAGCTCGTAGGCGCTCACGCCGGCCGCGCGTCGCAGCTGCGCCCCTTGCCATTCGGGCCAGTTCCGGACGCGGTAGATCGCCCGGTGCTCCATCGCGTCCGGCACGTAGCGGACGCGGAGGTGCTGCCGGCGAACTGCACGACGGAGATAGAACGTCTCGGCTCCTTGCGCCTCGGGGGGAATGGCGACCGACGTGGCCCATTTCCGACGGAGCAGCGTGAGTCCCAAGGGCAAACCGTAGAGGAAGCGGTGCCCGACCGACGCGCCGACCACCGCCGCCGTGCGCGGTTTTTCGAGCTCCTCGAGCGCCCGTTCATAGAAGTCGGGGCGCCGGACGATCACGTCCCCGTCGAGGAACAGTACGAGGTCCGACGTCGCGAGCGAGAGGGCGAGCGTTCGGGCGTAGCCGAGCCCGACCTCTTCGAAGTGGAGCTCGGCCCCAAACTGGCGGGCGATCTCCGCGGTGCGGTCCGTGCTGTGACGATCGACGACGATCAGCTTCCCGATCGGAAGGTGCGCTCGAGCCGCCGCGAGGCACGCATGCAGGTCGCGGGCGGAGTTGAACGTGGCGAGCAGAACGTCGACCGGTGGCGTCGGCGCACCCCGCCCCGGTCGTCCCTCCCCTCGCCCCACGGGTCAAGCGATTGCGCACCACCTATAAGCGGCGGCGATGACTCCCAGCCACGAATATGAGCGAGCCGATCCTGACGCACCGGGAGGGGGCCGTCGTAGAGATCCGGATCAACCGACCCGACCGGCTGAACGCGATCGACGTCCCGACCTTCGCGTTGTTTCGCAAGGAGCTCCAGGCGGCGGCCCTGGACCGGGGCGTGCGCGCGGTCATCTTGACCGGAGAGGGTCGCGCGTTCTCGGCCGGGGGCGATGTCGCGACGATGGACGAGCATCGTGCCCGGGGAACACTCCCCCTCCTCTTCCACGACCTCACCGCGGGCCAGGAGCTCGCGATCCGGGAGATCGTCGGGATGCGAAAGCCGGTGCTCGCCTCTCTGCCGGGGGTCGCTGCCGGCGGAGGACTTTCCCTCGCGCTGGCCGCGGACTGGAGGATCGCCGCGGAGAACGCCGTCCTGGTCCCCGCGTTCCCCGGGCTCGGTGCGGTACCGGACGGCGGGCTCACGTACTTCCTCCCCCATTTCCTCGGCATCGGGCTGGCTCAGGAGATTCTCTTCTCGAACGCGAAGATCCCCGCCGTCCGCGCGCGCGAGCTCGGTCTCGTTCACGAGATCGTCCCGCCCGCCGAACTGGACGTCCGAGCGTGGGCCCGCGCCCAGGAACTGGCGGCGGGTCCAACGTTCGCGTACGGCTGGATGAAGCGGCTCATGACCGCGGCGTTCAGCGAGAGCCTCGAGAGCCAGATGATGCTCGAGCGGCGAGGCGCAGTGGAGGCGGCCGAAGGGACGGAGCTCCCCGAGGGCATCCGAGCGTTCCGGGAGAAGCGTACGCCGAGATTCGGCGGTCCTTAGGGGGCAACGGGGCCGGTCCATGGGCGCTCGAGCGAGGACTCGAGGCGCCTCCGCACGTCCGGCCACTCGCGATCGAGGATGCTGAAGAACACCGAGGAACGAAGGTATCCGTCGGGGAGCAGCGCGTCCTCCCGATGGACGCCCTCACGAACCGCTCCGAGACGCGCGATGGCGGCCTGCGAGCGTTCGTTGCGCAGGTCGGTCTGGAGTTGCACCCGGTGCGCGTGCTCCCTTTCGAACGCATGGCCGAGCATCAGGAGCTTCGACTCCGAGTTTACCGGGGTACGCCAGTACTCCGGGGCGAACCACGTGCCTCCGACCTCGACCGACCGGTTCTCGCGATCGACGCGCAGGAACCGGGTCATTCCAATCGGACGGCGGTCGGGGAGGATCGTGGCGGTGAACGGCAACCCGGTCCCTGCGGTCTGCTCGGCGAGTATCACGTCGATCACGTGGTCCATGTCCCGCGCCGAGCCGACCGAGCCGACGCGGAGGTAGCGGAAGACCGCGGGGTCGCGAGCTGCGGCGAACAGAGCGTCCCGGTGCCCCCGGAGCAGCGGCACGAGCTCGATGTACCGACCGCGAAGGGAGACCGGGGTTCGGAAGCTGTGCTCGTCCATTTTCCGTCCGCACCGGACCCGATTCCATAACGGCAACGGAGGCCCGGGGCGCGACGATTCGCGTCCGGGCCGGTGGAGGTTAAATAACGTCAAGAGGTCGTCAAATTGTCACCGGCGACCGGTAGGAGGTTTCGGTGGAAGCGGGCACCACGACGTTCCTGGTTTTCGTGTTCGTCGCCGCCGCCTTCGGCGTGGGATCCATCGTCGCGAACCGAACGCTGGGCGCCAAGCGTCGCCAGTCGTACCTCCAGTTGACGACCTACGAATGCGGGGAGGAGGCCGAGGGAGAGGCGCAGATCGACTTCCCGACGCAGCACTACACGTTCGCGATCGTCTTCGTCGCGGTGGACGTCCTGGGATTCATCCTGGCCCTCTGGGCCCTGACCTTCCGGGGACCGAACTCGGCGTGGTTCCCGATCTTTATCGCGGTCGGGTTCACGGCGCTCGCGATCACCGGAATCTACTACGCGCTGAGCGGCGAGAAGAGGTGGGTGATCTGACGACCCCCGCAGCGCAGACCGCACCGCCGCGGCGCGCGGCGGAGGAGTTCCGCCTCGAGGGGGAGCTGCCCATGGCGACCTCGGCCGCGGTCCCGTTCCTCGAGCTCGAGACGCTCCGCGCGAAGGAGTTCATCCCGGCCGCTCGAGAGGCGCTCTCCTCCATGATCGCAGAGCAGGGGCAGGCGAAAGTGATCCGCCCCGTGTTCAACTGGGCGGGCCGGAACTCCCTGTTCCCGTTGCACTGGGGCCTTGCGTGCTGCGCGATCGAGTTCGCGGCGGCGTTCGGTGCCCGCTGGGACGCCGAGCGGTTCGGGGTCGTCCCGCGGTCGTCGCCTCGGCAGTGCGACCTGATGATCGTGAACGGCACCGTCACCTGGAAGGTCGCGCACAAACTGATCACGCTCTACGAGCAGATGCCCGAGCCGAAGTGGGTCATCGCCATGGGGAACTGCGCGACCGGGGGCGGCCCGTTCCGCACCGCGTACTCCGTCGTGCCGGGCGTGGACAAGCTCGTTCCCGTCGACATCTACATCGCGGGGTGCCCGCCGCGGCCCGAGGCGATGTTGGACGGGATCCTGAAACTCGAGGAACTGATTCGGGAGCGCAAGGAATAGGCGGCGCCCCGACCCCGCCGAAGGAGAGAGAGCGGTGCTGCCGGACGACCTGTCGCGGGTATTGGGCCCGAAGTTGGGGGATCGCCTCCTCGGGGTGGACCCGTTCCCCGGCACCGCCGGTCGGGTCCGCTTCCGACCCGACGCGGCGCTCGAGCTGTTCCGCGCGGTACGGGACGACCTCCAGTTCGGCCACCTCTCGATGGTCGGAGGGATCGACTGGGTCGACCACCGCGAGGTGTTCTACATCGCCTGGTCCGACGGCACGAAGCAGTACGTGGTCCTTTCCGCCGACCTTCCCGCCGAAGCGGCGCACATCGAGTCAGCCTCGCCAGTCTGGCCGAGCGCGAACTGGCACGAGCGGGAGACCTGGGAGCTCGTCGACATCGCGTTCGACCACCACCCGGACCTTCGTCACCTCCTGCTCCCCGACGGCTACACGTTCCACCCGTTGCTCCGTTCGTTCAAGCTCCACGAGCCCGAGGAGCTGGAGGTCAAGCAGCGCCGTGTCTGAGATGTGGATCAACATGGGGCCGCAGCACCCCATGACGCACGGGCTGTGGAATCTTCGCGTGAAGATCGACGGGGAGATGATCCTGGACGTCGACCCGGAGATGGGGTACCTCCACCGGGGGATCGAGAAGATCAGCGAGGACCGGCACTACAACGAGGTCATCACGCTGATGGACCGGTGCTGCTACGTTGCGGGGTTCGCCTGGGAGCATCTGTACATCCTGGCCGCGGAAGAGTCGCTCCACATCGTCCCGCCCGAGCGCGCGGAGTACCTTCGGGTAATGTGCGATGAGTTCCAGCGCCTCGGCTCGCACCTGATGTGGTACGCCGCCTTCGTGCAGGACATCGGTCTGATGAGCCCGTTCCTGTACGGAATGCGGGACCGGGACCTCGTCCTTGACCTCTTCCAGAGCTACACCGGCGCCCGGATGACCTACGAGTACATGCGGGTCGGTGGCGTGCGGTCCGATGTTCCGTACGGATTCACCGACCAGGCGCGCCAGGTGCTCCGCTGGCTCTCCGACCGATTTCCCGAGTACGACCAGCTGTGCGTCGGATCCACGATCTTCCGCGAACGGTGCGACGAGCTCGGGATCCTGAAGGCGAACGACTGCATCGCTCACGGCGTTACCGGTCCGATGATCCGGGCGGCCGGTGTGAAGCGGGACCTGCGGCGCGACCGGCCGTACGCGGTGTACAACCAGCTGGACTTCGACATCGCGGTCGCCGACGCGGCGGACGTGACCGCGCGCTATCTCGTCCGCATGGAGGAGATGCGCCAATCGGTGCGGATCCTCCACCAGGTGCTCGACTGGCTCGACCGACATCCGGGTCCCGTGATCGCCGAGCGGCTGCCCCGCTGGCTCGGGGCGCCGTACGCTCCGATCGGCAACGAAGGGTACCTGCTCAAGCGCAGCTACCCGAAGGGGGTTGGATTCTCCGCGGTCGAAGAACCCCACGGCGAGGCCCAGGCGTACGTCGTGAACGAGGGCGGGGAGCACCCGTATCGCGTAAAGTTCCGCTCCCCCGTCTTCGCCAACGTCAGCGCGGCGCGCCAGTACCTGGTCGGGTACCATGTTGCGGACATCCCGCCGATCATGGGGAGCGTGGACGTGTGTGTCGGGGAGGTCGATCGCTAGGCGCCCATGTCGAACGTGACCCTCTACTCGGTCTCCTTCGACCTGTCGAGCGTCCTGCTCCACGGGATCGGTTCGATCCTGCCGCAACCGCTGCACGGCTGGCTCACGAACTCGGACGTTATCCTCGGACTCTCGGTCCTGATCTTCGCCGCCATCCTCCTCGCGGCGAGCATGATCAACACGATCGTGCTCATCTGGTTCGAACGAAAGATGCTGGGCCGGTTCATGGACCGACGCGGTGCGATGCACGTTGGTTACGCCGGGCTCCTGCAGAACTTTGCGGACGGGCTGAAGTTGTTCCGCAAGCACACCTTCCAGCCGAAAGACGCCGACTCGCTCGGCTTCTACTCCGGACCCGTCGCGTACATGGTCACGAGTCTCATCATCTTCGGCGTTCTCCCGATCTCGACCGGTTGGAATTCGGGTCCGCTCCCCCTGACGTTGCTCCTCGCGCTGGCCCTGTTCTCGTTCGCCCCGCTGTTCATCTTCATCAGCGCCTGGTCCTCGAACAACAAGTACTCCCTGCTCGGCGGGATGCGCAGCGCCGCCCAGATGATCGCCTACGAGGTGCCGCTCCTCCTGGCGGTGGTGGCGGTCGTCGTCGTCGCCGGCAGCTTCGACCTGAACACCATCGTCTACGAGCAGCAGAACTACTGGTTCTGGGGCCCGCTCTTCCTGGCGCTGATCGTCTTCGTGGTCGGGATGCTCGCGGAGATGGAGCGGATCCCCTTCGACCTCCCCGAGGCCGAGGCCGAGCTCGTGGAGGGGTGGAACACGGAGTACGGGGGCATGCTCTTCGCCTTCTTCATGCTCGCCGACTACGTCCGCGCCCTCGTCGGGAGCTTCCTGGTCGTCCTGCTCTTCCTGGGGGGCTGGACGATGCCGGGCTGGGTGCCGGCCGGTCTCACCTCCTTCCCCCTCTCGGGGATCTTCTGGTTCACCGTCAAGACCTACGCGGTCTTCCTCGTCTTCGTCTGGGTCCGGGCGTCGCTCCCGCGCGTGCGCACCGACCAGCTCCTGCGCGTCGGATGGATGCGGATGATCCCCCTCTCGCTCCTCTCGGTCGTGCTGGCCGTCGGTCTCGTCCTCGTGAAGTGCCTCCCGTTCGTCGGGTGCATCCCCAACGTGGGGAGCTGAGGTAGGAAGGAAGTCCATGGCGGAGACGGGGAACAAGCCGGCCGAGCCGCTCCGGGCCGAGCGGCCGCCCCAGGAGAACCCGCTGCTCTGGGTCGCCCGACCGATGCTCACCGCGGCCCGCCAGTTCGGGAAGAGCCTCGTCCACCCGTCCACCATCGTCTACCCGTACGAGCGGCTCGAGGACCCGCAGTTCCGCGACCGCGTGGCGGTGGCCTCCGGCAAGCCGATCGGCGTGGGGCAGGTCTGGGACAACTACCGGGGGGTCCACGCACTCAACGTCGCCACCTGCATCTCCTGCAACCTGTGCGCGTTCAGCTGCCCGGACCTCTGCATCGACATGGTCACCGTCCCCGGGGGCGACCCGAAGCACCCGAAGAAGTGCCCGGAGATCGACTACGGGAAATGCTCGTACTGCGGCTTCTGCTCCGACGCCTGCCCGGAGGGCTGCCTCACCATGACCACGCGCTACGAGAACTCGGTCTCCAAGGGCTCCTACATGATCTACACGCCCCAGAAGATGTACGTCATCTTCCAGCCGAAGCTCCCCATGAACC
>DATJRQ010000019.1:0-13017 GCA_035504595.1 Thermoplasmata archaeon
TGGACGGGGGTGCCGTTCACGGCGCTGGCCGAGCTCGTCGCACCGAAGCCCGACGCCCGGTTCGTCGTGATGGAGTGCGAACAGGGGTTCACCACATCGCTCCCGTTGGAGGCGCTGCGGGAGGACGACGTCCTGGTGGCCCACTCCGTCGAGGGACAACCGCTCCCGGCCGATCACGGAGGGCCCGTTCGAATGCTCGTACCGAAGCGGTACTTCTACAAGTCCGCCAAGTGGCTCCGAGGGCTGAAGTTCGTGGCGGTGGACGAGCCGGGATTCTGGGAAGTACGGGGCTACTCGAACATCGCGGACCCGTGGACGGAGAAGCGATACGATGTGGACGACGTGAAGGTCATCCACCGCATGCGAAAATTCTCGCTGTTCCAGCCGCTGCGGCCGAAGAACGACCCTCCGTGAGAAGCCGGCCCGGCGGAAGGTCTCCGCGTCCCCGTCCGGGGACCGAAGCTGCTAGCTGGCCGCCCCGGTTCCCGCCGAGTCGACCCGACCACCCGATCGGCCGACGGGGCATGCGCTCGCGAGGATCCACCCAGGGTCCGGGGAAGCGCAGTACGCGCAGCGAGAACCCCCGGTCCCGTAGAGCAACTGTGGATTGGGTCGAACCTCCCAATCCGCCCGATGGGAGGGCAAGCACCCCTGACAGCAGGGCGTGGGAATCGAGAGCACGTCGACCCTCGATCGGTCCACGCTCCCGGGCTAGTTGACGTTGGTCCTCAACGCTCCCATCGCATCAGGGGTCGGAAACGTGGTCGAGGAACGCGGCGGAGGGCGCGAAAAAGAGGTTCCCCGTCACCGCCCGGCTGAAGTCGAGCAGGCGGTCGTAGTTGCCGGGGGGGTTGCCGACGAACATGTTCTCGAGCATCCGCTCGGTCGTGCGGGGCGACCGGCTGTAGCCGATGAAGTACGTCCCGAACTCACCGCGAGCGGGACTGCCGAACGGCATGTTGTCGCGAAGAATGCTGACCTCCTCCCCGTTCTCGACGATCGTGGTCAACGCATTGTGCGCGTAGCTGGGCTTGACGTCGTCCGGGAGCTCGATGTCCGTCAACTTTTGCCGACCGACGATCCGTTCTTGCTGCTCGGTCGGGAGCGCGTTCCACCCCGCGAGGTCGTGCAGGTACTTCTGGACGATGACGTAGCTACCGCCTTCGAACGCCCGGTCCTCCGAACCGACCAGGACGGCGTCGGCGGCTTCCGCTCCCTGGGGATTTTCCGTCCCGTCGACGAATCCGATGAGGTCGCGGTTGTCGAAGTAGCGAAACCCCGGCACTTCGTCGGCGACCTCCACCACGGGTCGCAGACGGTCCAGGATCTGGGTTTCGAGCTCGAAACAGAGGTCCGTGCGATCCGCGCGGATGTGGAAGAGCACGTCACCGGGGGTCGCTACCGCGCGCCGGTTCCCGGCCCGGATCTCGCGGAAGGGGTGCAGTTCAGCGGGTCGCGGAGCGCCGAAGAGCGGGTCCCAGAGCGACGAGCCGAAGGCTACGACGCAGGAGAGCGTGCGCTCGGGTTCGCGAAACCCCACCGCCCGCACGATCCCCGACAGGTCGCCGCAGAGCGATCGAAGGACGGCGCGGGACTCCGTGCCGGGGGTGGCGACCACCGTAAGGAAGAGAGCGGACCGGGTCAACGAACCCAGCACCGGTTGCGGCGCGACGGTTCCGCCGTTGGATTCGATGGGGGACGTCACAGGAGGCCTGTCCTCGCAGGGACGTCGGAAGATTTTCTTCCCAATATAGCTCGTCTCGGCGCCCCAAGGGCCTCCGGCTTCGAGCTCGACGCAGTATCCCGCGTGACGGACTCCACCTCCCATCGTTCGGCGTTCCCCGAAAATTGGTGGGTCGCCCGCCTCCCTCCCCGGCGTGCGGTCTCGATCGAGAACACGGAGGGCGGTTCGATCCCACCGAGAGGCCCCGGACGCGCGTTGGAACGCGGCCGTCCGGCGCTTCGATATCGAGGACCTCGCCGGAGCCGCCATCGGAGACCCCTGGAGGCGTCGAGTGCTGTACGAGGTGGGCCGTACCCCGTCTCTCCTTCGGCGGGTCGGGATGGAGACACCGCCGACCACCCCGGCGACGGTGCGAGCGACCCACGTCGACCAGCTCAAGCGGGGTCTTCCGTGGAGCCCGGCGACGTTCACGCTGCATTTCGCCGCTCTCCGACGGCTACTGCGGTGGGCCGACAATCCGCTGGGGGCCCAGGCCGCGGTCTGGTCGGTTCCCGCCGGCACCACCGGCCGCCGGAGATGGCTGGCTCCCGATCAGCTCGCCCGCCTCTATCGCGCCGCGCGCGGCCGCGAGCGCGTGCTGGTGGCACTGGAGGGGTTCAACGGTCTCCGCCGGGTGGAGGTGCTGCGGCTGCGCCTCAAGGACATCGACTTCGACCGCCAGCGTCTCCGCGTCCTCGGGAAAGGGCGCAACGGTGGCAAGTGGAGGACGCTCCCGATGTTCTCCGAGACCGAGCGCGTGCTCCGCGCCGCCTCGTCGGGGTCCGACGAGAACGCGAAGGTGATCCCGCTCTCCCGGTCGGGCGTGGACCTGGTGCTTCGTCGGGTGGCCCAACGCGCGGGATTTCCGGGTCTCGGCCTCCGCGTCTCCCACCACGATCTTCGACGGACGTTCGGGCGCGTGGCGCACAAGGCCGGGATGGACCTGGTACAGCTGAAGAATCTCTACGGGCACTCTTCCCTCGACCAGACCGTACACTACATCGGCCTCGACGAGGACGAGATGCGCGCCGGACTCCACCGACTCGCGACGTTGATGGGCCCGTTGCTTCGCGCGACCCGCGGGACCGATCGTCACCGCTGAGCGGCGGTCCGCGCGGGAAGAGGCCGGACCGCGGGCGCGCGGACCCTCCCACCCGAGAAAGCTCGTCCGCTACCGGAGCGTCAGGTCGGGATCCCCGCCCGGAGGCCGGAATCTCCCGCCCGCCGAGGTCCTTCCGCTGTGCGCGCGGCTCGCGGACGATTTCAGCGCCTCGAGCAGGGGCAGGAACTCGTACTGGCCGGTGTACATCGTACCGTTGACGAAGAACGTCGGAGTGTCCCCCACACCGTCCTCGTCCGCGAGCTCCATGTCCTCGTTGACACGGTCGCGGGCTTCTCCCGAGGCAAGGTCCCGCTCGTAGACCGTCATGTCGACCGGCAGGCCCCGGGCGAGCTCCGTGAGGTCATGGTCGGAGAGCGCGCCCTGGTGATCGAAGATGCGGTCGTGCATCAACCAGAATTTCGCCTGAAAACCGGCCGCTTCGGCGGCTTCGGCCGCAAACTGAGCCCGCGGATACCTCTTCGGTTGCGGGTAGCTCCGATACGCGAAGCAAAGGTCGTCGCCCAGCTCGCGAATGAGCTCCCGGACGGTCCCGATCACATTGCGGCACTCGGGGGACTCGTAGTCCCCGTACTCCACGAGAGTGTACTTCGCGGAGAGTGGGCCGATCACGTGGTCTCGCTCGTCCAACGGGAGAACCAGTTTCGGAAGCTCGTCGTCCATGGTACTCACGGTCGGGCGACCGGCTCGGCCGTCTTGACCCTTTGGCCCCGAACACCAAGCGACCGCGTGCCCCCACTCCGCCGGGATACAGCGGTCACGGCCCGCGGGGGCGCTCGACCCCGCGAAGTTCGCCGCCCGACTCTGCCCCGCGGCGACGCCCCGGCACGTCCCGACCCGGGCCCCGACGCGACCGAGGATCGAGCAGGCATCAGTGGAGCACGCCCTTCCACGGACCGGGAACCTGGGAGGTGTACGCCACGCGCGCGGCCCCGACGAAGTTTGCCAGGTCGTCGATGGCGTCGCGAAGTTCGACCCCGACCGACCGGTCCATCGGTGCCCCCGGCTCCGCGTGGACGGAGTTGATGACCAGGGTCTCCGACTCCCGGTCCATCCGGGGGTCGATCCGACCGATGAACCTCTCGCCGCGCAGCACGGGAAGGACGTAGAAACCGAACTGCCGTTTCTCGGGCGGGAAGAACTGCTCGCGGATGTAACGGAAGCCAAAGAGACGCTGCAGCCGGTCCTGATTCCCCACGAGATTGTCAAAGGGCGGCAACAGCGAGAGACGAGGCTCCCACCGCTTCCCCGCCGCCAGGGACTCCAGGAGCGGCACGTCCTGCGCATGGATGTACCGTGTCTTGCGATCGTCCAGCCCTTCGACCTGGATCCGACGGATCCTCGAAC
The DNA here is from genome assembly GCA_035504595.1 of Thermoplasmata archaeon. Taxonomy (GTDB): domain Archaea; phylum Thermoplasmatota; class Thermoplasmata; order Lutacidiplasmatales; family UBA184; genus Lutacidiplasma. The sequence continues at coordinate 4,191 of DATJRQ010000019.1, forward strand.
TCCGTTCCAACTTCTCCAACGTCGTGTCGAGGGTTTCGTATCGACCCCGGACAAAGTAGAACAGCGTCTCGCGAGGGGTGGCGATCCCCTGCGCGAGGATCGCCCGTTCCGCGGAGGCTGCCTCGAACTCGTCAGCGGGCATCTTCACTCGTCGCGCCCAACTGGGCAAGAATCCCGTGGTGAGTCCCCACAGGTTCTGATTCCCCTCATGTCCCACCACCATCACCTCGCCGGTCATGGTCAGGTGGTACAGCATCTGCGCGACGTCGCTCGTCGGGGCCCATTCGCCGTCGGCCCGCTTCGTTCGAACGTGGTCCGTGAAGCTCCCGAGCGTGCGGGGTCCCTCCCGCAACTCCCGGAGCATCCGCCGTCGCAGGTCCGCGTTGTCCCGGAGGAACTTCGCGGCGCGCTTTCCCTGGCTCCCCCACGAACGGGACATCGACGCGGGGTAGCGTCGCATCAGCGAGTAGTAGAGTGGGTAATCCTCGGTGAGGACCAGTGACGCGATCGGCGTCCAGTGCTCGAACAGCTTCTTGTCGCTCCATAGGAGGCGTTCGAGCACCGCGGGGTCGAAGTTGCCCAGGCGACTCCGAATGGACAGAAGGTGCGAGGGCGCGACGACCGAAATGGGGTCCCACTGGACGAATCCGAGGTCGCGGACGAGGTCGACGATGGAGTTCGCGGAGACTCGCGCCGGTGGCTTGCCGGCCAGCCTCTGTTTCACCACCACCAGCCGCCGAGCGCCCTCGAGTGACGTCGTGAGCGGCGTTCCGTCCACTTCCCAACCTAAAGCTTGCGGCGCGTCTTAGCGTTGCACGGGCAGTCTCGACGTCATCGATCGCCGCGACGCCTCGGGAGCTGCGGACGACTCCCCCCTCCGGAGGGACCGAACGGACCGGCCCTGAAGCGCGTCGGACCGTGCGACGAGGCTCGGGCGATCCCGGAGTCGGGTCCTAGTGGCGATCGCGCGCTGCGGCCACGTTGCGGGCGACGGCCGCCCGAACGAGCGCCCGGATGCCCTCGGCGTCGATCTCGGCCCCCTCGGGAATGTCGATGCCCCGCATCCAGTTGGCGTCGAGGGTGGCGTTGAACAGCCCTTTCGCATCGTTGAGCTGAGACCCTTCGGGGAAGGTCAGTCGTACACGGCCCTTCAGTTCATTGACCAGGCACACGATCCCGTCGTGATACCACACCGGAACCCCGGCGGGGTTGGACGGCTTTTTCCACTTCTGCTGCTCGATCGCCGCGGGATCGGCTTCCTCGATCAACCGCCGAAGTCGGGAAACCATCGCCGGCCGCCAATCTCGGGGCTCCTTCGCTTTCGAGTCGTCCGATTTGGAGCGAGATCCCGAGGTCCTCGAACCGCGCTTCACCATGCGCTACCAGCAATCTTGGGGGCACTTATGCCTTCGAGTTTGGGGCCCGACCGGGCGGCGGGTGCACGCCCTGGCGAGCTCGCTCAAGGGCCCAACGGGTTGGCGACGGACGGCGGAACCGTCGCGCGGCGTGGGTTCGGCGCCCGACCTGCCGGAACCGGGTCAGCGAGAGGCCTTTCGGCTCCGCACCCATCGTCGAGCCGAGAACGATACGCTCTTCGCGGTTTGCCCCGCACGGCGCTCGACTCGGCCCGCGCTCCGTTGCGTGGCTTGACCCACTCGGATCGCATCCGCCCGGACCTTTCGCCCGACCTTCCGGGCGTTCGAAGCGACCCTCTGCTCGGTCACAGCCGCCGCTGTCCAGACGCGTTTTGACTTGCCCTTCGTCACCATCTCGCGATGGAACGCCGGGGATGGGTTAATAGAACGGACCTGACCACCGGTTCCGACGCACTTCCATCTCGGACCCGCGCCCCCGGCTACTGTCGTCCCACGCGGGGCACGGGCGCGTCCGATCAGAACCCCCGGAACACCTCGTAGTCGATGTCGTCCTCGGGAACGTTCAGGGCCGCCTGAAGGATCGACACGGTGGTGGAAACCATTTCCGGCAGGCCGACCACGTAGTACTTCGGGCGGTCCAGGGAGGCAGCGGTCTGCCGGATCCATCCCGCGTCGATCCGACCTACCCGTCCCTCCCAGGGCATCTGGGACTCCGCGGGGCGGGTCACCGTGTATTCGGTGCGCAGATGAGGGAACACCTTCGCCAACCCGTCGAGCTCCTCCCGAAACACGAGCTCCTCGGGGACACGCGCGGAGTAGAGGAGGCGACGTTCGTGCCGATCGCCCGAGTCGGCCGAGTACCGCATCATGCCGCGGAAGGGAGAGATTCCAATGCCCCCCGCCAGGAAAACGCTCGGACGAGCCCGGTCGAGCAGGAAGAGACCGAGGGGACCGTAGACCTCCGCGGTGTCACCGGGTCGTAGACGCGACAGCGCCTGCTTGAACGGCGTGTCGGTGATCTTGCAGGTGACCGAGATGCGGTCGGACTCGGTCGGGCTCGACGAGAGCGAGAAGCTCCGCACCGCGCCCCACGGGTCGTCGACCCCGGGGAGAGCGAGCCGGATCGCCTGGTTCGACAGATACCGAAAGCCCGAGCCTTCGGTGGAAAAGTGGAACGTCATCGATGAGGGGGAGACCGTGCGGCTCTCGAGGAGCGGGAGCACGTACCGCCCCGGACGAGGCAGGTCGGACGGGGCGCTCCCCAGCACGTGCACGTCCGTGGGAGTTCCCGCACGAGATAACGACTGGTCGGTGGGAATCCCGGTCACAACCCCACGACCGGGACCCGACCGAGCGGGCGCCCGCCCCGGGACGACGGACGCGAGGGCTCAGCTACGGGATTTCGGAACGCGGGAGACGCCTTCCGATCTCGCCGACGCGCGAGCGGCGCGAATGACGCGGATGTTGACGTCGGCGTGAAAATCGCGGACCGCGAGCGACGACCCTTCCGCGTGGAGGCGCTGGAGGAACTCGTCGGCGCCCATGTGCGGCCCGTCCTGCCACTTCGTGACGATCAGCGCACCGCCCTTCTGGGTGGGACTGGCCGCCCCCGAGGCGACGAACCGTCGAAAGTCCTCGTCCGACAGCGGCTCGAAGGGGGCGTCGAGCATCGCTCCGCGGCGCGGGTAATGCTGCTTGATCTTCTTCACGACGTCACACCGCGGCGGTTTCGGACGAAGCCGGCCGGTTCGGTGTCGTCATCCGTTGGGGTTCGACCATCGCGGGCGCGTTCGAGGCGGGCCGAGCTCGGCGCGCGGGCGGATCCGCGGCGGTGGGCGTCGTGGTCTGCCGGCCCCCGAGGAGCCCGGCCTGGGTGAGTTCCTTGGTGATCTGCTCGACCGCGAGCTCGACGTCCTTCGGTCGGCGCGCCCCCGTGCAGACCAGCTTGCCACTGCCAAAGAGGAGGAGGACGACCCGCGGTGAGTCGAGTCGGCACACCAGACCCGGGAACTGCTCCGGCTCGTATTCCACGCGGTCGAGCCCGAGGGTGACGGCGATGGAGTTCAGGTTGATCTCGGTCTCCAGGTTCGAGGTCGCGACGATGTTCTGGATCTCGATCTTCGGATGCTCGAGCACCTTCTGACCGGTCTTCCGGATCAGGGCGGAGATGGATCGGATCGACTCGTCGACCTGTTTCCAGCTCTTCCCCCCCGTGCAGACGAGCTTTCCCGACTGGAACAGCAGGACCGCGGTCTTCGGGTCCTTCATGCGGTAGATAAGGCCCGGGAACTCCGAGGGCTCGTACTCGGCGCCATCGAGGTGCGTCGCGATGCGTTGGAGATCGAGGTGGTCTCCGAGCGAAGTGGAAGCGACCACGTTCTCAATTCGAATTCGCGTCATAACTCTATAAATAGTATATAAACAAGTATTTAAAGCCGCACCCTCCGGGTCCCGGCCCGGAACTGACCCCTCCCGGGGGGCCGGATCAGCCGACCGTCCGCTTTCGCGGGCTTCGGCTCCGGTTCGCACCGGGGGGAGGGCCCTGCGCAGGGGCGCCGGCGGCTTCGACCGCCGCCAGGAGTTCCTCGAGCTCGTAGGACCCGTTGTGCCGAATCCCGTTGATGTAGAAGGTCGGAGTCCCGTTGACCCCGCTTCGCACGCCGCTCTCAAAATCCTGTCGAACGCGTTCGCCGTAGACGGGCCGACGCAGCTCGGTGCGGAAGGTCGGGGGCGGAACGCCCGATCGCTCGGCGTAGCCGACGAGGTCGTCGGTCGTCAACGCGCGCTGGTTCTCGTACAGCAGGTCGTGCATGGCCCAGAAGTTCCCCTTCGCGCCGACCACCTCCGCGGCCTCGGCGGCCTGCCGCGCGTGAGGGTGGGCATTCTCGAGCGGGAAGTTGCGGAACACGAACCTCATCGAGGCGCCGACCCGCTTCTGCAACTCTTTCACGATGGGGTACGCCGCCCCGCAGTACGGGCACTCGTAGTCCCCGTACTCGAGGAGAGTCACCCCGGCGGTGCTCGGGCCCTGAATGTGGTCGCGCGAACCGACCGGGAGGGTCAGTTGAGGGGAGTCGTCTTCCGCCATCATTTGGAGGACTTCGACCTCGACAGCCCTTCCAGGGCCGCTAGTATACCTTCGGCGCCGGGGTTGATCCCGGTCGGGGCGAGGTGGTTCCACCGAATCGTGCCCTTCCGGTCGATCACAAAGAGCGCGCGGGCGCTCTCCCCCTCCTTCTCCATGTACACCCCATACAGCCGGGCCACCGCGCCCTTCGGTTCAAAATCGGCGAGCAGGGGGAAGTGGAGCTTCCGATCGCGAGCGAACGCGGCGTGGCTCCACGCGCCGTCGACCGAGATACCCATGATCTCGGCATCGAATTTCTCGAACTCCGGAAGTATCTCGTTGTACAGCCCCATCTGATCGGAACAAACGGGGCTCCAGTCCGCCGGATAAAACGCCAGGACCACCGGGCGACCCCGAAGGTCGGAGAGGGAGACCTTCTGGTCGGGGGTCGAAGGGAGGCTGAAGTCGGGGGCGGGCGTTCCGGGCGGAAGAAGGCTCGGCGATGCGGATGGGCGCGACGGGGTGTTTGCTTTCACGGCAGGGGGTCCGTGGCCGCTCGATTCCGCTTTCCCGCATAACGGTTCTGCCTCGGACCGTCCGCGTTCTCGTCCCCACCACCGGAAGCTGGTGGCTGCCGTCCCGCATCCCGCCCCCGCTAGAGATAGTAAGGCGACCCGCTTCGGCGTCCGCATGTGCCACACGGACGACTCGCGGGCTCCCGAGCCCCCTCGAAAAGGCCCGGTGGGCGAACACGGCGAGCTGGAGCTGAGCACGTCCGACGGGAGTCGTTTTCGAGCGTTCCGAGCGATTCCGGCGCAGGCCGCCGTGGCCGGCATGGTCATCCTCCCCGACGTCCGAGGGCTCCACCCCTTCTACGAGGACCTCACGATGCGGTTCGCCGAAGCCGGATTCGCCACCGTTGCGATCGACTATTTTGGTCGTAGCGCGGGCATCGGGAAGCGCGACGATTCGTTCGACTGGAAGTCGCACTTTCAGCAGGTGACGACCGAAGGCGTGGCGCACGATGTCCGCGCGGCGGTCGAACAGCTCCGGGGGAACGCGAAGGGTCCCCCGCTCGCGATCTTCACGGTCGGTTTCTGCTTCGGGGGGGCCAACTCCTGGCGGCAGTCGGGCGAGGGGCACGGCCTCGCGGGTTGCATTGGATTCTACGGGGGCCATCCGATGGACCGGGCCGGGTCGGCGATCCCGCGCATGACCGCTCCCCTGCTCATGTTGCTCGCCGGGGCCGACCAGGGAACCCCGCCCGCCGAGTTCGAGGAGTTCGCCCAGAAGGTCCGGGCGCAGGGCGTCGAGGTCGAGTCTCACACGTACTCGGGCGCACCGCACAGCTACTTCGACCGTTCGTTCGCCGAGCACGCCGAGGCCTGCCGGGACTCGTGGAAGCGCATCCTCGATTTCACGGACCGTCACGCTCGTGCGACGTGAGTCGGCTCACCGCGGCGCCGGCCCGGCGGGCGCCGTTACTTGACCGTGGGGTCCGGAAGGTAGTACCCTGACAGTAACTCGAGGAAGCGAGGGTCCTTTCGCGCCGACGCGAACAGGGGGGAGGTTCGGATCCGACCGAGCTGCAGCGTGTGCTCCTTCGAGGCGATGTTCATGCAATCGAAGAACCGGTCGAGATCTCCGAGCGAGAAGTAGATGAATCCCATCGACGAGTAGCGACGCGAGCTCCCTTCGTGACGGGCCTCGTTGAGCTTCGCGATGACGCTCATCGCGGCGGGCCGGTCCCCCTTGAGGCCGGAGAGGAATCCTCGGCAGAGGAGGGCATAATCGCTCGTCGGGGCGAGGCGTTCCAGCTCCTGCACACATTTCTCGGCCTGCTCGAGGTCCCCGCGTAGGACGTTCAGGTCGAACATGCCGCGATAGCCGTTCACGGGGGCCCGCTCCAGATTCTTGTTCCAGTGCTCTTGCGCCTGGTCGAACCGGCCCGAAAGGAAGTACGCATCTCCCACCCGCCGGATGGTCTCGGACGAGAGCGGGTCCAGGTGGTACGCCTCCTCGGCCTGGAGCACGAACGCCTCGACCACACCGAACGTGGCGGCCATTGCCGCGAGCGTCGAGTGCGCCTGGGCCTGGTTGGGGTTCAGCTCGAGGGCCTTTCGGACCTCCCGGTTCAGAGTGTCCGACGGCTCATCCGCCATGAAGGCCAGCTCCGCCCGGATGGCGTGCGCTTCGGCGATGTCCGGGTCGATCGCCGACGCCTTCTCCGCGGCCTGGCGACCGCGCTTGATCGCTTCCAGCCACGGAATGAACCCCTCCGCACCGAGCGCGACGATCGCCCGAGCGAGCCCCGCGTACGCCCGCGCGAAGGTCGGGTCCTGCCGGATCGCCTTGTCGAACAGGGCCACCGCCTCCCGGAGCGAGGCCTCGTCCTGATTCCACAACAGCGCTTGCCCCTGCAGATAGGCGAGGTAGGCCTCGGTCTCCGCCGGTTTCTCGAGCGAGGGAACGTTGACCCGACCCTTCACCAGGCTCCCCGGTAGTGACGTGGCGACTTTCGTGGCGATGTCGCTCTGAACGGCAAAGATGTCGTTCAGGTCATCGTCGTATTTGGCCGTCCAGAGATGCTCCTCCGTAGCCACGTCGATGACCTGCACCGTCACGCGGATCCGGTTGGCCGCTCGCCGAACACTTCCTTCGACGACCGTTGCGACCCCGAGTTCCTTGCCGATCGTCGCGACCGATTTGTCCGTCTTCTTGTAGCCGATGACGGAGGTTCGGGCGATCACCTTGAGACCGGAGACCAGGGACAGGTTCGCGATCAACTCCTCGGTGAGACCGTCGGCGAAATACTCGTCGCCGGGATCCGGGCTGATGTTCGCGAACGGCAGTACCGCGAGACGGTTCGGGTCCGGCGGACTTGCATCGTCGTCGGAGCTCGTTCCCGCACCGTCGTTCCATGGGAGCACGACGCGGTAGACGTCGATCGGGGATTGGAGTCCCTTCAGTCCGTCGGACGGAATCTTGGAGAATTTGTCGGGAACCTTCGTCCGAACCTGCTCGTAGACGGCCCCCGACACGCATACCCCTCCCGGGTCGGCCAGAGGCTCGATCCGCGCCGCAATGTTCACGGCGTCACCCAGGATGTCGGTACCGTTCTGGACCACGTCCCCGAGGTGAACTCCGATTCGAATCCGTATGGGCGCGAACCCCCCTTCGGAGTTGCGCTCGTACAGGCGGCGCTGGACGTTGATCGCGCACTGCACCGCCTTGAGCGCGCTGTCGAACTCGACCAGGAATCCGTCTCCCGTCGACTTGATCTCCCGCCCTTGGTGAAGCGCCACGATCGGGCGCAGGATCTCCGTTTGCTGCCGCAGCAGGTCGAGGGTCCGTCCTTCGTTCAACTGGGTCGACGCGGTGTACCCGACCGTGTCCGTGAACATCACGGCCGCGAGCCGACGGGACGAAGCCACGTCTCGAGGATGGCGAGGGTTAGATTAAGCCGCCCCCAACCAAAAGGTCGGGGCGAGAGGTGCTCGGTGTGGTCCCCGGCATCTCCGGGTCGCATCGGCCGCACCTCGCGCACTGCACCCCCCTAGGAGGACGGACTCCCGAACGTGTGAGCCAGTCCGAATCGACCTCGTCACCGTCCGGCGCCCTTTGGTTCGCTCACGGCCCGTTTTACGAGGGCGATGATTTTCGCCTCTTCGGACGGCCCCAATCCGGTGATCGCGAAATCGGTGGGCCACATCGACCCCTCGTCCAGGTTCGACTCGTCGCTGAAACCGAGCGTCGCGTAGCGCGTCTTGAACTTCTCCGCGGGCCGGAAGAAACAGACGATCCTCTCGCCCCGGGAGAACGCCGGCATTCCGTACCAGGTCCTTGGAGTGAGGCCCGGGGCGGTCGCCTTCACGATCGCGTGGATCCGCTCGCCGATCACCCGGTCCGATTTCGGCATCGCGGCGATCTTCGCCGCTACGGCGCGTTCGCCATCCTCGGCGAGCGCGCGTGCCTTGAGCTCGCGCACGCGTTCCCGCATCGCGGCTCGCTCCTCGGGAGTAAATCCGCTCGCGGACTTCTTCGCGCTCGGCTCCACCGCCTTCCTCTGCGCCATCGTGATGTCACCGCGCACGGGCCGCTTAACGGAGTGGTCTCGTGGATCCCGCCTCGCCGCGTTTTGCCCCCTTCGAAGCCGCTACGTACTGGGCCGTCCTGGCCCCCCCGGATGGGGCGGCGCATGCACGGGGGGCGCTCGCCGGCGTGAAGTGGCCGCAACGAAACGGACGCCCCGCGTCTCCCCGAAGGCGTGGGCCGGGTATTACCGGTGGACGGCGAAACGGCCGCCCCGCGAGCTCCTGATCCAGGTATTGAACCACCTGGACTGGGAGGGGAACTCTCGTCGGCGTCGCACGGCGATCGACCT
>DATJRQ010000020.1:0-68286 GCA_035504595.1 Thermoplasmata archaeon
CAGCTTCGGGAGCGATGCCCGCAGTACTCGACCCGGCTCCGGGTCGGCGGCTGGGAGGCCGTGCCGGCCGAGTCCCGGTACGCGTTGCTCGTTGCCCTTCAGGTCTTCCAGCACGGGGACCGGGCGACGTGCGCCGGGAACATCGCGACCGCGCAGCGACATCTCGTTCCGGGGGGCCTGTTCTGCCTTCGCGTCAACGCGGTCGGGTCGCAGTACGAGCACCCGACCGAAGTGGTCGAGCGGGGCCCCGACGGTTCGGAAACGGTCCGGTACCTCGCCGGCCCCAAAGAGGACCTCCTCATCCATTTCTTCAGCGAGACGGAGATCGACGGGCTCTTCGCGCCGGACTTTGCGCCCGTCCTGCCTCTCCGCCGAGCCGTGATGCAACGCCCGCCCCCTTCGGTCGGTCACTGGGACCAGTGGGAGGGGATCTGGAGTCGGCGCTGACCCCGCCGAGAATTCGGCCGCGGCTACGCGCGGAGCCCGAGCGCGCGGTCGGTCATCGCGATGGAGGCCGGCCCATCCGGCGCGAGCTCGAACATCGCCCGGATCGCGTCGATGTTCTCGGGCACGGTGATCGACTCCTGGTGGATCGCCTGGAAGAAGAACGCGTCCGCCCCGTCGAGCCCGACTCCGTCCTGCCAGAGAGCGTTCTCGAACATGTCCCCCGAGCCGAGCCCTCGTCCCCGGGCGAACTCCATCACCTGGGGGGTCCCGTCCACGTGCTCCCACGGGGCGAACAGGCGGAACCGCGGGCTCGCCCGGAACGCCGCGAGGAGCTCGCCGGCGTCCTTCGGCGCGGTGTGCAGGCGCACTCGGTTCACGTGCACGTGCATGAGGGTCGTCGGGACGACGACCGCGGTCGTAAAGATCGGCAATCCGGGGAAGATCGTCTTCACGTCCGGCCCGTGGTGCGAGGGAAGCTGGAACGTCGGCACGATCCCGTTGATCGGGCCCTTCTTCGACTCGGCCGGGTCCGCGGCGCGTCGGACCAGGGTGACGTCCCAACGGTCGACCCCCCAGCGCGGGAGGAGCACGGCGACGGCCCGGGAGATCCCGGTCGTGTTGCACGAGACGACCCGGACCCGGCGCTTCCCCTTCGCCGCGGCGAAGTTCCCGAGCGCGTTGAACGACACTTCGGCGACATCGGCCTTCTCGCCGCCCTGGAAAATGGCCCGGACGTTGGCGGCCTCGTACAGCTTCCGGTTCTCCTTTCCGACCTTGTCGGGGGTGGCGTCGACGACGACATCCGACTTTCCGAGCAGGTCGGCGACGGTCCCGGCGACCCGGAGCCCGGCGGCGTCGAAATCGGCGGCCGTTCCGTCGCCCCCGACGAAGAGCGGGAATCCCATCTGGGCGGCGCGCTCCGCCTCGAAGCTCGGTCGGGTCTTGACGACCCCGACGACCTCCATGTCGGGCTGCTTCGCCACCGCGTCGGCGACGCGCTTCCCGATCGTGCCGTACCCGTTGATCGCGACCCGGACCCGCACCGGCCTTCTCTCCGGTGTTGCGAGCGAGACCCGGAATAAAGGCGTATCCGCGGGGAGCGGGCGCGCGATAGCCTATATCCCCGGGGAGGAGTCGCCGCGCGACCTCCGATGGATTTCGAGCTGAGCGACGAGGAAGCGGCGTTCCAGGCCGCGTGCCGGAAGTTCGGCGACAAGGTCCTCCGGACCCACGAGCGCCATATCGACGCCGAGGGGCGGATCCCGGCCGAGGTACTTCGTGCGATGGCCGAACTCGGACTGCTCGCGATGCCGGTGCCCACCGAGTACGGCGGCATCGGCGCCTCCGCGATGCTGACGGAGCTGGCGGCCGAGGAGATCGGACGGGGCGACTTCTCGATGGCGACGGCGGTGTTCTTCCTGCTCGAGGCGGGATGGGGGTATCTCCTCAGCCGCCACGGCACCGAAGAGGCGAGGCGGGAGGTGCTCCCGCCGGTGTGCCGCGGGGAAGCGTTCCTCGGCATCGCGACCACCGAACCGACGGGGGGGAGCGACCTGGCCAACATGCGGACCCGCTCGCGTCGGGACGGGGCCGAGTTCGTGCTGCACGGGGAAAAGGCGTTCGTCTCCGGTGTCGAGGAGGCGAAGCGCCTCGGCGGCGGTCACCTGACCCTCTCCAAGAACTCGGCCGGCGCCGGGTTCAACCTCCTCTACGTTCCCACGCGTTCGGACGCGATCACGACCCAGAAGTTCGAGAACATGGGCCGGATGGGGATCTCGACCGGAGGCCTCACCTACGCGGACGTCCGCGTGCCGGAGAAGTACCTTCTCGGCCAGGAAGGCAAGGGGTTCGAGTACGCGATGGAGGGGTTCTCCGTCGCCCGCACGTTCGTCAGCGCGGCGTGCATCGGCGCGGCCGAGCGGGCCCTCGAGACCGGCATGGCGTACATCCGCGAGCGGCAGGTGTTCGGCCAGCCGCTCGGGAAGTTCGAGGGGATCCAGTTCGAGCTCGTCGACCTGTGGACCCAGGTCGAGGCCGTCAAGTGGCAGTGCCGCCGCGCGGCGTGGCTGCTGGACACGTACACGTTGAAGGGGGATGCATCGCATCGCTCCGAGGTCGACCGCGCGGTCGCCAGCGTCAAGCTCACCGCGCCCCCGATCGCGTTCGAGTGCGTCAAGCGGGTCATGATGTGGTTCGGCGCCGCGGGCTACACCAAGGACGTCGGCCTCGAGCTCGGGTTCCGGGGGATCATGTCGTACCTGGTCGGCGCGGAGGGCGGGCTCAACATCATGCGGATCATCCTCGCTCGCGAGCTCCTCGGGAAGGAATTCCTCCCGTACAAGTGAGCCGGCGATGACGGGGAAGCGCCGCACCGGCGCCCGTGCCGTGAAGGAACGCGCCTTCCACGCGTGGATCTCGAAGAACCTCCCCGCCGGGCACGCCGGGCTCCTCCCGATCGGGGACGATGCCGCGGCCCTCCGGCCCCCGGCGCGCCACGTCGCGGTGATCTCGACCGACACCCTGGTGGAAGGGTCCCACTTCGAACCCCGGTCCCCTCCGGAGCGGGTCGGGGCGGCCGCCGCGGCGGTCAGTCTCTCGGACGTCGCGGCGAAGGGCGCCACACCGGATGCCATCCTCCTCGCCCTCGTCCTGCCCGTCGGCACGCCGGAACGGTGGGCCCAATCGGTCCTCCGCGGAGCGGAACGGCTCGGCGCCCGGTTCGGGGCCCACGTGGTGGGCGGCGACACGAAACCGGGGCCCGTGCGTGCGGTCGTCAGCACCGTGCTCGGGTGGGGCGACCCGGCGCACCTCGCTCCCCGGTCGGGGGCGCGTCCGGGCGATATCCTCGCAGTGACCGGGGAGGTGGGCCGGGGCGGGCTCGCCGCCGCCCGCCTTCGGTCGAACGGTCCCCGATCGCGACGGGCCCTGGTCGAGCTCCTCGACGTTCGGCCCCGCGTCCGGGAAGGCATCGTGCTGGCCCCGTTCGCCCACGCCCTGATCGATACGTCGGACGGGTTGGCGGATTCGGCCCGCCTCGTCGCCACCTCGAGCCGGGTCCGGCTCGTCGTCGAGGAGGAGCGACTCCCGCTCGCCGCGGGAGTTCGCTCGCAGGCGCGAACGCCGGCGCGCCGCCGCGCGCTGGCCTTCTTCGGCGGGGATTACGAGCTGTTCGCGGCGCTCCCCGGTCGGGAGTGGGTCGCCGCGGAAAGGGCGGTACGACGCGCCGGAGGCCGCCTCAGCCGGATCGGGCGCGTGGAACGGGGCGCCGGTGCCTGGCTCGAGACCGCGGAAGGACGCGTTCCGATGCCGCCCGCCGGATGGCAACCGTTCGAGCAACGGCGCACCCGGAGCCCCCGAGCGCGGTCCCCGCGGGTCAATTCGGGTTGATAAGGGTTCCAAATACCCCTCGTCCCGCTCGTTCCCCCGAGGAAACCGTGACGATCGACACCCCGACCACCCAGCCCGGAGCGCCGACCTCTCGCCGAACGAACCCGAAGAACGGCACCCCCCGAGGGAGGTAGGGCGATGACGTTCACCGATGACCTGACCCTGGTCCTCGACCTGCTGATCCTGGTCACGGTCGTCGCGTTCTACACCGGCGTGATGGTGTGGTTCGAGATGGCTCGGAAGGACCGCGTCCGCGCGATCAGCCACCTGAAGGAAGGCACGTTCCTCCTGGGGTGCCTCGGCGCGCTACTCGGCCTGATCGCCCTATGGGGGGAGTTCACCTGGCCGCTCGCCCTGTCGATCGGTGGCTCGAACGTCCTCGCGGCGTACGACCTTCTGTTCTTCGACTCGCTCGTCCTGCTCGCGTTCGTCCTCGTGTCGTTCGCGCTCGCCGTCCAGATGAAGCGCCCGACCCATATGGTCGGGCTCGCGGCGGGGATCGCGGGCGGAGCGATCCTGTTCTACGGATACCGGGCGTACAACCTTTCGCTGACCCTGGACCCGCTCCCGACGTTCCTGATGTTCCTCGGGTTCGGGGCGGTCGCGATCGCGGTGTACCCGATCTCGCTGTACATCGACTGGTTCGTGGTCGGCCCGTCCGAGCCGGCGGCCGAGCCGATGCCGAGCGACCCGACGCCGAAGTACCCGTGGATGTGGCGGGTCTTCCTCGGAGGATTCCTCCTCCTGGTGCTGCTCGCGGGCGTCGCCGCGCTCTACTACGGCTACAACACCGCGTGGGGCCACCTGGGAGCACCTCCGTAACGCGAGCTCTCCGGCGCTCACCGAACCCCTTCCTTCCCCGGGCGCGGGCCGAGCGAGCCCGCGCCCGGTGGCCCCTTCTTCGGTCTCACCACGGTAAACCGTAAGGGCGGGTCACGGCACGCAGGGGGCGATGCCCGTCGATCGCACCCTGCGCGAGGTACGGATCCGGACCGCCGGCCCGGACGATTTCGAGCCCGCGCGGGACGTCCTGACGAGCGCGGCCGCCTGGGCGCGCGACCGAGGCATCGAGCGGTGGTGGCCGGTGCCGTTCCCGGCGGAGCGACTTCGGCCGGCGCTCGAGGCGGGCCACCTGTTCGTGGCCGAGTCGGGCGGCGAGGTGGTGGGCACGATGGTGTTCAAGTGGGAGGACGTGAAGGTGTGGGGCGAGGAGCCGCCGGTCGCCGGCTACGTCCACATGCTCGCCGTGCGAAAGGACCGCCCCGTGCGGGGCCTCGGGGAGATCCTGCTGGCGTGGGCGGCCGACCGGACCCGCGAGAACGGGCGTCCGCTGCTGCGGCTCGACTGCCTCGCGACCAACGGCTCGTTGGTCCGATACTACGAGAACGCGGGGTTCCGGAGGGTTCGCCTCGTGCCCCGGCCGTACCCGGGCGACGACCGGAACGTCCAGCTGTTCGAGAAGGAGGTCGGGTGAGCGGCGATCCCCTCCGGGACACGACGGTACGCCCGGCCACCCCGCCCGATCTCGCCGGCGTCCTGTGCTCGCTGACCTCCGCGGCGCAATGGTCGCGCGAACGAGGAGAGCTGGGATGGCCGGTCCCGTTCCCGGAAGAGGCCGTTCGACCGTCGCTCGAGAGGGGAGAGCTGTACGTGGCGGAATGGAACGGGGAGATCGTGGGTTCGTTCGTCCTGCGGTACGACGACGAGGCGTTCTGGGGACCGCAACCGCCCGTGGCCGGGTACCTGCACCAGCTGGCGGTCCGCCGGGATCGCCCCGTTCGCGGGCTCGGTCGGCGGCTCGTCGACCGCGCGGAATCCCTGGTCCGGGAAGCGAAGCGTCCGTGGATCCGCCTCGACTGCGTCGCGACCAACCGGTCGATCATTGCGTACTACGAGGCGGCCGGGTTTCGCCCGGTACGCGTCGTCCCGTACCCCCACGGCAACGAGTTTGAGGTCCTCCTGATGGAGAAGCGACTGGAGTGAGCCCCGGGTCCGGCGGCGGTCGCAGCCGTGCCGCACCGTCGCAAGGTTCTCGCTACCCTCAAGTAGGGGGTACCGGCTCCCGCCGTTACCACGAGTAGGTGTGGGAACATGCCGAACAACTCTGCCACCGTTAATCCGTTCGAAACCGCCAAACAGCAAGTCGATATCGTCGCGAAGCTCATCGGACTCGACGGCGGCCTGTCCGAGGTCCTGAAGCACCCGAAGCGCGAGCTCACGGTGAACTTCCCGGTCCGCATGGACGACGGGTCGTACCGGGTGTACACCGGATACCGCGTCCAGTACAACATGGCCCGGGGCCCGACCAAGGGCGGGATCCGGTACCACCCGCAGGTCACGCTCGACGAGGTCCGCGCGCTCGCCGCGTGGATGACGTGGAAGTGCGCGGTCGTCAACATCCCGTACGGGGGCGCGAAGGGCGGGGTCATCTGCGACCCGAAGCACATGTCGATGGGCGAGCTCGAGCGCATGACCCGTCGGTACGCGAGCGAGATCGCCCCGATCATCGGGCCCGAGATGGACATTCCCGCACCGGACGTCTACACCGACTCCCAGACGATGGCGTGGATCATGGACACGTACTCGATGCAGAAGGGCTACTCCGTCCCCGGCGTCGTCACGGGCAAGCCGATCAGCCTCGGCGGCTCGCAGGGACGCGGCGAAGCGACGGGGCGCGGCTGCGCCTACGTCATCCGCGAGGCCGCCAAGGACCTCGGCGTCCGAGTGAAGGGCGGCACAGTCGCGGTCCAGGGATTCGGGAACGCGGGCAGCGTCGCCGCGAACATCCTCTCCGAGGAGCAGGGCGCGAAGATCGTCGCGGTCTCCGACTCCAAGGGCGGCATCTACAAGGCCGACGGCCTGAACGTCAAGGCGGTCGAGGCTCACAAGGCGAAGACCGGCTCGGTCGTCGGGTTCCCCGGCTCGAAGGCGGTCTCGAACGATGAGCTCCTCGAGACCAAGGCGGACATCCTGATCCCCGCGGCGCTCGAGAACCAGATCTCGAAGAAGAACGCGGACAAGATCCAGGCGAAGATCGTCGCCGAGGCGGCGAACGGACCGACCCTCCCGGAGGCCGACACGATCCTCTTCGAGAAGAAGATCTACGTGCTCCCTGACGTGCTCGCGAACGCGGGCGGCGTCACCGTCAGCTACTTCGAGTGGGCGCAGGACATCCAGGGGTACTTCTGGGACCTCGCCGAGGTGAACACCCGGCTCGAGCGGACGATGGTCGACTCGTACAACGCGGTCCACAAGACCGCGGGCGAGTACAAGGTGCACAACCGGACGGCGGCGTACGTCGTCGCGATCCAGCGGGTCGTCGACGCGCTGAAGCTCCGCGGCATCTACCCGTAAGCGGGCCGATCCCCCGATGGCGGACCTTCCACGCTGCCGGCGGGCGACGTGGAAGGACGTCGACGGGTGGGCCGATGCGGTCGCGGCGGACGTGCGGGGCCACGACGCGGTCCCCGAGACGATCGTCGGCCTCACCCGGGGCGGGTGGGTGCCGGCGCGGCTGCTCGCCGACCGCCTCGGCGTTCACCGGATCGTGTCGATGCGCGCCCAGCACTGGGGGGTCACGGCGACCCCGACGGGCGCGGCGCAGGTCACCGAGGGACTGAGCGGACCGGTCGGGGGCCAGCGGGTGCTGGTCGTCGACGACATCACGGATACCGGAGAGAGCCTCGCCCTGGCGGTCGCCCAGGTCGCGTCGCAAGGCCCGACGCGGCTGGAGAGCGCCACGTTCCTGCACATCGAGCACTCGAAGTACCGGCCGACGTACACCGCCGAGGAGATCCGGCGGGACGCCTGGGTCTGGATCGTCTTCCCGTGGAACTACTGGGAGGACCTGGTCCAGCTCGCGCAGCGGGCGGTCGAGCACGGCGGTTCCGGGGTGGTCGAGGTGCAGCGGACCCTCCGGGAGCGTTGCGGTCTCGACGTCCCGGTCGCCGACCTGGAACGGGTCGGGCGTTGGACGAAGGGCGACTGACCCGGCCGGATCAGCCGGTCGTCACGGGCTCGGCGGAGGTCGCCCGCGCGGCGAGCAGCTTGAAGTACTGGTAGAGGACGCCGGCGCCGATCACCATCCCGAACCCGCCCATCAGGAGCGCGACCAGGATCGGAAGGTCGCCGTACGGGCTGACGCCCTGCAGATACCGGACGAGGAGCACGATCCCGAAGCTCACGAGTCCGATGCCGACGATCGAGATCGTCGCGACCGCGAACGAACGGGGGAACCGCCCGCGGGCGAGAGTGCGACGGATCGCGCGTCCCGTCTCCCAGACGAGCGCCGCGAACAGCCACCAGATCAGGCCGTCGGTGAGGAAATAGAGGGTCCGGTCGAGCGTCCCGCCCGAGCCGGCGAAGTACGCGTTGTACCCGGAGAGGAACCCGACGCCGATGAGGGCGATTGAGAAGAGGCCGAACCCGAACGCGACCGACCCCTGCCGGATGTCGGTCGAGGCGCTCCGGACCGAGTCGATGATCGCCTCGTCGATGTCGAACGTCCAGAAGATGAGGTAGACGCCGAGGAGCACCGCGAGGCCGATCACGCCCCAGAGGATGACCCCCTCCGCCGCGGCGATCCCGAGGATCAGGAGGACGAGGGCGAACGGGAGGACCGTCTTCGCGCGCAGCTTCGGGTCCTTGAGGGCCCGGACGACCGTGTAGTAGGTCGACTCGATGCTCGCGTTCTGGCGAACGTAGACGCGACGGACCCCATCGACCTTGACGCGCGACGCGAGGATCGGGAAGAGGAACTCATCCTCCGCGCCGTCGCTGACGAGGTAGGCGGACTTGGCGACCGTGCGCGCGAGCACGTCGTCGAACTGGTCGGCGACGCGACGGTCAGACATCACCCCGACCTTCCCCGAGCCGGTGAGGACGCACACCTCGCACTCCTCGCCGGCCCCGCGGAGCTCGTCGAGCAGGCTCACCGCGGCGAACAGCGCGTTCGTGTCGGAATCTTCCGGGTCGACGGTCCCGAGCTTCACCGCGGCGTCGAGGACGTTCGCGCGCCCGACGACCGGACCGGCGACCGCCGCCTTACGCCCGAGGTCGTCGTCGCGGTCGATGCAGACGACCAGGCGCATGGCCCATGGAGTATGGCGGGGGGGTCGGATAAGGAATTCGTCGTCCGATCTGCGACGAGTTAGCTGTCACCGAGCCCGGGCGCCCCCCGCCGCACACGCTATTACGTAGCCGGCCCCCGTTCGCCGTTCGATGGCGGACCTGCCCGACAAGAAGACCGCGTTCATCGATTGGTATCTCGCGGTCGTCGAGGGCGCGAACCTCTCCGACAAGCGGTACGGCATCAAGGGGATGAACGTCTGGACGCCGTACGGGTTCCGGGCGCGCCGGAATCTCGACACGGTCCTCATCCGGGAGATCGAGGCGACCGGCTCCGAAGCGATCGAGTTCCCGGCGCTGATCCCCGCGACGGAGCTCGCGAAGGAGAAGGAGCACATCAAGGGGTTCGACGGCCAGGTGTTCTGGGTGACGAAGGGCGGCCTGTCGACCCTCGACATCCCGCTCGCGCTCCGTCCGACGAGCGAGACCTCGATGTACCCGGTCTTCGCCCTCTGGGTCCGGTCGCACCGGGACCTGCCGCTCAACGTCTACCAGGTCGTCAACGTCTGGCGGTACGAGACGAAGACCACGCGGCCGTTCATCCGCATCCGGGAGATCCACTTCTTCGAGGAGCACACCTGCCAGGCGAACGAGGAGCACGCGACGGCGCGGGTCCGGTCGAATCTCGGGGCGTTCCGCAAGATGGCCGAGGCGTTCGCGCTGCCCTACCTGGCCACGCGTCGCCCGGACTGGGACAAGTTCCCGGGGGCCCACTACTCCATCGCCCTCGACACCCCCATCGGAGGCCCGCAGACGCTCCAGATCGGCACCGTCCACCACTATCGGGAGAACTTCTCGCGGCCGTACGGGATCCAGTACGAGGCGGCGGACGGCTCCCAGCAGTTCGTCCACCAGACGACGTTCGGGCTCTCCGAGCGCCTGCTCGGCGCGATCATCGCCGTCCACGGGGACTCGAAGGGCGCGGTGTTCCCGTCCGCGATCGCGCCGCACCAGGTCGTCGTGATCCCGATCCTCGGCACCGACGCGGGGGACGCCCCCGCCCGGGTCGCCGCCGAGGTTGCCGAACGACTGCGGCACCACGGGTTCCGGGTCCACCTCGACGACGGCGAGGAGCGACCCGGGGCGAAGTACTACCGCTGGGAGCTGCGTGGGGTGCCGCTCCGCCTCGAGGTCGGCCGGCGCGAGGCGGAGTCGCGCTCCGTCAGCGTCGCGGACCGCCTCGGCCGGAAGTCGAAGGTCGCGCTCGACCAGCTCGAGCGCGGAGTGGCGGAGCGCCTGCTCGAATTCGACCGGGAGCTCACCGAACGGGCGCGCGCCGCGTTCGTGGCCTCGTACTCCCTCGCCCGCACGCTGGCGGAGCTCGCGGGCTCGACGACCGTGCGGATCGTCGGGTGGTGCGGCTCGGAGGAGTGCGGCCATCGGATCGAGACCGCGGTCGACGGGGCGCTCCTCGGCACGCCCGAGGAGGAACTGCCGATCCCCGTGCCGGCCGAGGTCACGTGCATCGCCTGCGGCCGGGCCGAGGGCGCCCGATGGGCGGTCGCGGGCCAGCCGCTCTGACGGACTACGGTCGGGTCGCCGGGGGCGAGGCGACCGGCGGGTTGGGCAGGACGAGCCACATCCCCGCGAGCCCGAAGAGGAGCAACGTGATCACGACAGCGTAGACGCCGTTGTCGATCCAGACACCGAACGAAACGCCCCACCAGACGTAGAATCCGACCGCGAGGACGACCAGCGCCGCGAATCCCCAGAACGAAAGCTGTCGCGGGAGCGACATCTCCCGGAACTGCGCCGGTTCCGACGGTGCCGCCACGGGCTCCGCGTCCTCCATCGTCAATCGACCCGGCCCTCGTTAGATAACCCTTACGGGACGCGGGATCGGGGGCGGCCGCCTCCCGGGCCGGCGACTCGGGCGCACATTTAACCGATGCCTCGGGCTAGAACGGTCCCGATGGCCGATTCGCCGGCGGGGAGCTCGGACCTCCGGGGGGGCGGCGGTGAGTTCGAGCGGCTCGCGCCCGAGCAGCAGCGCATCCTCGCCTACGCCAGTTCGATCGGCTCCGAGTTCGACTTCCCGCTCCTGGTCGCCGCGATGGGCCTCGGCGAGGAATCCCTCGCCGAGCAGCTCGAGCACCTCGTCCACCTCGGCGTGCTGAAGGAGCGGGCGGGCGGCGATCGGTTCGTTTTCGCCGCGGAGGAGGTGCGCGCCCAGGTGTACCGGTCGCTCACCGAGAGCCGCCTGCGGGTCCTCCATCGGAAGATCGCCGAGTCGATGGAGAAGATGCACCCGACCCCGGGCCCGGAGACCGTCGCCGAGCTCGGCCGGCACTTCTTCCTGGGGAAGGTCCCCGAGAAATCCCGCGACTACAACCTCCGCGCTGCCGAGACGGCGCGGGCGAACGATGACCCGGAGTCCGCCGCCCAGTACCTGGAGCGCGTCCGCGTCGACCTCGAGGCCGCGCGTCCGACCCGGCCGCACGAGCTCGGACAGGTCGACGAGACGCTCGGCGAGCTGTACTATTCGGTCGGGAACTTCGCCGCGGCCGACCGGTTCTTCACGGAGGCGCTCGGGCTCGCGGGGAGCGACGAGCCGCGCATCCGCGCCCGCCTCCTGCTCGCGAAGGCGGAGATCGCCCGCGAAGGGCTCGACATCGAGACCGCGACGCGCCAGGCGCTCGAGGCCCTGAAGTTGTTCGAGATGACCGGGGACGCCCTCGGCCGCGGGCAGACCTACCGCTTGCTCGGTCGGGTCTCCTTCCACCGCGGCGCCTACCGCGAGGCGCTCGACGAGAGCATGCGGGCGCTCGAGGCGGTCGGGGACCGGCGCGACCCGCGGCTCCTCGGCCAGCTGTCGATCGACATCGGGAACGCGTTCGCGCTGCTCGGGCCGGAAGTGCGGTCCGACGCGCTCCACTGGTACGACAAGGCGATCGAGCGGCTGACCCAGGCCCGCGACTGGGTCGAGCTCTCCCGCGCCTACCACAATCTCGGCGTCTCCGTCGGGGAACTTCACCCCCAGGACGGGCTCGAGTACCTGGAGCGGGCCCGGGAGAGCGGAGACCGCGCCCACGACCCTCGGTCCGTCGGGCGCGCGCTCCTCTCGGGGGTCGAGCTCCGCCTCGCGCTCGGACAGCTCGAGGAGGCCGCGCGGGACAACGAGCAGGCCGGCCGCCTGCTGGAGCGTCTCGCCGATGACCTCGGCCTCGAGCAGGTGGAGGTGAACCGTGGCCTGATCGCCGAGAAGCAGGGACAGTGGGAGGACGCCGAACGGGCGTATGAGAAGGCGATGGAAATTTGCCGGAAGTTCCGGCTCCGCGCCGATGAGGCGGAGGTGTACTTTTACCTCGCCCGGTTGCGGTTCAAGACGCGCGACCTGGACGCGTCCCGCCACGCCTTCCGCGCCGCCGAGTCCCTCGGCCTGCCCGAGCTCCGACCGAACCTCGCTGCCCAGTTCCTCGAGCTCCGTCACCAGCTCGACGAGGCGGGCCGGACCTCGCCTCCCGACACGAACGGCGGCGTCTGACCCCCCCGCCGGCGGACCATTGGTTTTTCTACCCGGGGCGCGTCAAAATCGACTGTGTCCGCCTCCGACGTCCTCCGGGGGTCGTCGATCCCCCCTGTCTTCGGCCGGACGGACGCGGTCGCCGAGATCGAACGCGTCCTCGAGAGGGCCGAGTCCGGCCGGGGCGAGGGGCTCCTGCTCACCGGCGAGGACGGCTCCGGCAAGAGCCACGTCCTCCGGTCGGTCGTCGCTCGGGCCCGACAGCGGGGGTTCCGGGTGCTCGAAGGGCGAGCGCTGCCGGAAGAGATCCCGCAGCCGTTCTCGCTGGTCCGGGACCTGCTCCGCTCGGCGGAGGCTCGGCCTCGGACCGAGGGCCCGGGCGTCTCGCCGGACGCGAGCCTTCCGATGTTCTTCACCCCGGTCGGAACTCCGACCGAGGACGGTACCGGGGCGGCCGGTGAACGGGCCGCGCCCGCGGCGGACGCGGAAGGGATCCGGCGTCTGTTCATGCCCGCGGACACTCCGGGGGAGTGGCTGGGCGCGAGCCGCGAGGAGCTGTTCGGCAACCTCTCCCAGTACCTGCTCGACCTGGCGGCCGAGGAACGGCTCCTGCTCGCGGTCGACGACCTGCACTTCGCGGACTCCTCCTCCATCGAGTTCCTCGCGCGGTTCGTGACCAAGATCGGGGAGCGACCGGTCGCGCTGGTCGCGACGGTGGCCGCGGGCAGCCGGGTGCCCGAGCGGGTCCGGGGGGTCCTGGACACGCTCGTGCGCTCGGCCCCCGTACGCACCATGCCGCTTCGCCCGTTCAGCTCCGCCGAGGTCGCCGAGTTCGCCACCTGGCTGCGGCGAGGGATCGCCCCCGACCCGGCCGACGTGCTGCGCTGGCACGCCCAGACCGAGGGGAACCCGCTGTTCGTCGAGCAGCTGGTGCGCTCGTCGACCGGGGTCGGGGTGCGGCCGGCGGGAACCGCGGAGGGAGGCACCGCCGGGCTTCGCGAGATCCTGCTCGCCCGGGTCCGGGAACTCGACCCGGTCGAGGCCCGGATCCTGACCTACGCGTCCTTGCTCGGGAAAGAGTTCGAGCTCGCGGACCTGGTCACGATCTCCGAGACGAGCGAAGAGCGGGTCACCGAGAGCCTCGACCGGCTCGTCGGGCTCGGCCTCCTCCGGGAGAAGGGCGACGGCGTCGTCGAGTTCGTCACGGAGGGGGTCCGCGCCGGCGTCTACGCGGAGCTGACCGAGACCCGACGGCGTCTCCTCCACCGTCGTATCGGGCGGACGCTGGAGGCGAACGGCCCCGCCAGCGAGTTCGAGCTCGCCCGCCAATTCTATCTCGGGCGCGACGACGCGAAGGCCTCGGAGTACAACCTTCGGGCCGCGCTGACGGCGATGCGCGCGTTCGCCTTCGAGACCGCGGTGCCGTACCTCGACCGGGCGCTCGAAGCGGAACGGCGACGACCCGACCGCGACCTGAGCCGGGAGCTCCACGTCCTGAACGAGCTCGGGAGGGCCCTCGACGAGCTCGGGGACCTTCATCGCTCGGAGATCGTGCTCTCCGAGTCGGTGCTGCTCGCGCGGACGCGGACCGACCTCGAGGCCGAGTTGGGTCGCGCGCTCCTGAGCCTCGCCCAGACCCGGCAGGACCAGAGCGAATTCGCGTCGGCCGAGGCGCTCGCGCGGGAGGCGTTCTCGCGGCTGGAGCGGCACGGGACGCCGCGCGAGGTGATGACCGCCAACCGGATCCTCGGGATCGTCGCTTGGCGGCTCGGTAAGCTCGCCGAGGCGGAGACCCAGCTCCGCATCGTCCTCGACATCGCCACCCGGGAAGGGACGCCGATCGAACGCGGACACGCGCTCGTGGACGTCGCGAACGTGATGCTCCAACGCGACGACCGCGGCTTCGCCCAGGCGCTCGAGTACTACGAACAGGCGGCCGAGCTGTTCGGCAGCGGCCAGGACCTCGCGGCGCGCGCCCGGGTCCTGATGAACCGGGCGGTGCTCCTGTACTCCTCGGGCCGGACCGCCGAGGCGCTGGCCGGCCTCGACCTCGCCATCGAGGCCGCCGAGCGGTCCCGTTCGCCGATCTGGATCGGATACTGTTACCTGAACCGCGCCCAGATGGAGGCCGAGCTCGGGCGGTCCGTCACCGCGAAGTCGGCGCTCGAACGGGCCTCCTCGCTCCTGATCCCGCTGGGGGATCGCCTCGCCCCCGAGCAGATCTCCCTCGCCCAGGGACTCCTCTCGGAGGCGGCGCAGGAGTACGACGCGGCGGAGAGCCACTTCGAGGATGCGCTGCGGCAGGCCCGCGCGCTCCACGCGGACCCCGAGGTCGCCGAGATGCTGTACCGTCTCGCCCACGTCGCCTACTCCCGGGGGAACCCCGCCGTGGCGCGGGAGCGGCTCGCCGCCGCACGGGCGGCGGGCATCGAGAAGATCCGGGGGGACCTGATCCCTCGCGTGACGACGCTCGAGGCGGCGCTGAAGGACGCCGCCTAGCCCCGAGCGTTAAGGCGGACGGACGGGTCCGCGGTGCGATGGCGGTCGACGGCTCCCCGCACCCGGAACGCGGGGGAGCGACGTTCGAGCGGGACGTCCGACGGATGTTCACGCACATCGCCCAGCGGTACGAGTGGTTCGACCACGTCGCCTCGCTCGGGAACGACCTGCTCTGGCGACCCCGGGCGCTGTGGGACCTGGACCGGTTCCGGTCCGGTCCTCCGGTCGCGCGCGTTCTGGACATCGGGTGCGGCACGGGGGAACTGACCCGTCTTGCGGCGCGCCACTTTCCCGGTGCCCGGGTCGTGGGGATGGATTTCACGGCCGCGATGATCGATGTCGCCCGCCGAAGGACCGCGGGCGGGCCCGAGGCGGGACGGATCCGGTACGGTCGCGGCACCGCCATGCGCCTCCCCTTCCCCGACGGCAGCTTCGACCTTCTGACGAACGCGTTCCTGGCCCGGAACCTGGTCGACCTCGACCGTGCGCTCGTCGAGATGCGCCGGGTGCTTCGGCCCGGAGGCGTGCTGATGATCCTCGAGATCACCGAGCCGGCCTCCCCGACGTTCGGCGCGGTGTTCCATGCGTACTTCGACCACGTCGTCCCGTGGCTTGGCGCGGCGGTGGACAGCGAAGGCCCGTACCGCTACCTCCCGGAGTCGCTGAAGCGCCTCCCGCCCCGCCCGCAGTTCCTGGAGGCACTCGGCCGCGCGGGATTCGGACGCGTCGAGGCGGACCTCCAATCGATGGGGATCGTCACCACGTTCCTCGCCGAAGCCAGCGACCGGCGAAGCCGTTAAGTCGCGTGCGAGGGCTCGGAGAAGGCGAGGGACTGCCGTGCCGTTCGACGCCTTTCGCTACGCCCACGCCCATCGCCAAGAGGTCGCCTGGCTGAGCCAGAACACGAACCACCTCGTGCCGCCCGCCGTCATCCGAGGCGCGCTCGAGACCGCGATCCGGGAGCGACGCTACGAGGGATACCCGTACGCGCCGGGCGACCCGGAGCTGCTCGAGCTCGTCGTGCGCGACCTCGGCCTGCCCGGGATCACCCCGTTCCTGACCGCGGGGGGTACCGAGTCTCTGTACATGATGACCCGCGCGCTGCTCGCACCGGGGGACGAGGTCATCGCCTCCGACCCGAGCTACCTGATCATTCACAAGTTCATCGAGCTCGCCGGTGCGCGGACCCAGAACCTCGACATCTACGCGCCCCCGTACCGATTGAGTGCGGACCGCGTGCAGGCCGCGATCGGCCCGAAGACCCGGATGATCCTGCTCATCGACCCGTTGAACCCACTCGGGTCCGGCTACCCGCGCGACGAGGTTCGGGCGATCGCCGAGGTCGCGCACGACCACCACCTCCTCCTGCTCAACGATGTCACGTACCGGGACTTCTCGGACCGGCACACGCTCGCGGGGGAGTTCGCTCCGGAGGAGACGATCACCGTCTGGTCGGTCTCGAAGAACTGCGGCCTCGCCGGGATGCGGATCGGCGGTTTCGCCGGCCCGGGAGAGCTCGTGAAGAAGATCGCCCGGTACAACACCAACGACCTCGGCGTCAACGTCCTCGCGCAGGTCGCCGCCCTCGCCGCGATGCGGACGAAGTCGGAGTGGTTCCCGGCCGTGAAGCGCCAGACGCGCGAGAACGGGGAGCGGATCCGATCGGTGGTCGACTCCGTCGCGGGCGCGAGTCTGCCCGTGTTCCCCTCGCAGGCGAACATGATGGTGATCGACGTGGCGAAACTGGGGCTCGGGCCGGACGCGCTCCAGGAGGAACTGCTGGTGAAGCACGGCGTGTTCGTGCGGGCCGGCAACTATCTCTCCCCGGCCCACGGCTCGAAGTTTGTTCGCGTGTCGTTCTCGAACCCCCCCGCGGACATCGATCGGTTCGCCCGCGCCTTTCCGGCCGCCGTCCGCGCGCTCGCGCCGCCGGCCACCCCGCCGGTCCGTTAGTGGGACCGGGCGAGCCGCGCGTCGACGACCACGTGGACCCGGCCGGGTCCGTACGGTTTCACGACGCGCGCCCGGGGGGCCTCGGTTGGTGCGGCGCCGCACTCGGCGGCCGCAACTGTGAGCTGGCGGACCGCCTCGCTCGTCCCCTCGCGCACGTCGACGACGGTGTGGGCATGCACCCATCCTCCGCCCGCGCGCAACAGTTCCACGGCACGGGGGATCCACGGCATCGAATCGGGCAGATACCCCAGGAACACCCGGTCCGCGACCCCGGCCGGCAGCTCGACCGAACGGTTCTCTCCGAGCACGCAGTCGACCCGTTCGGCGACCTCGTTGCGCACGACGTTCTCGACCAGGTACCGGAACGCTCGCGGGTTCTTCTCGACGGCGAGCACCCGCGTCGTCGGGTCCGAAAGCGCGGCCGGTATCGTGAAGTAGCCGATCCCGGCGAACAGGTCCACGACCGTTTCGCCCGGCCGCACCAGCGAGCGGACCCGACGACGTTCGGTGCGGTTCCCCGCGGCGAACATGAGATGCGCGGCGTCGAACCGCCACCGTACGCCGAACTCGAGGACCTCGGTCTCGGTCTCGCCTCCGGCCCACACCTCGACCCGGGGCTCCCGAAACTCCCCTTGGACCGGGCCGACCTGGTTGAGGACCGTCGCCACACCGAGCTCGCGCTGCCACGCCGTGCCGATGACGGCGGCGTACGGCCGGTAGCGGGCCGGCAGCCGGAGGAGGAGCACCCGGCCCATCCGCTGGTAGCCGTCGGGCATCTCCAGCGCCGGTCGATCCCCGGCGCTCTCGCGCACGCGGTCCCGCACCCGGTCGGCCGGCGAGCGACGCGGGCCGCGGACCGGGTGCGTGGCGGGCATCGGGCTCGTCAGGCGGCGGGGCGCTCGGAGCCCGCTTCGAGGATGACCTCGAGGAACTGCTTGAGATGGGCCGTCAGGATCGGGTTGTCGGTGAATCCGCAGGCCTCGAGACCGGGGGCCGCGAGCAGCGCGTGCGCCCCGTCCGCGAGCACCTCGGTGGCGCGAAGGTTCTCGCGCGGGAGGTACTCGACGCCCTCCGGCATCCGCTGCCGGGGCGACGTCACGAACGTGACCCGGACGCCGCGCTTCACGGCGTGCTGGATCTTCTTCATCAGCTCGTCCCGGACGTCAGCGACCTGCGGCGTCGTGAGAATGAACGTCTGCATCGACTGGTCGAGCAGCTCCCCGATCTTCGCGACGACCTTGTCGTGGCCGGAGAGCAGGTAAACGAGCTGGGGCTCGCCGTGCTCCGCGACCGTCCGGTGCAGGTGGTCGAGCTTCTCGAACACTTCCTGGATCGCGACCTTCAGCTGGTCGGCGACCTCGAGCGGGGCGGTCGGGCGGAACAGGATCGGCTTGCCGCCGGTCGGCTGGGCGTACCCCTTCTCCGCGAGCGACTCGAGCACCTTGTACGCGCTCGTCCGCGGGATCCCGGCGGCGGTCGCGAGCGTCGCGGCATCCCCCACTCCGCGAGCGACCAGAGCGATGTACGCGCGCGCCTCGTACTGGGTGAGGCCGACCTTGCCGAGCACTTCCGCGGCGCGCCGGAACTCCTCGCTCGACGGACTGCCGAGCGCGACCGCCGCTTCCTCGATCGTCGCCATGGCCGGAACGGTCGAGGACGGTGCGGGGCCGTCTTAACGGTGCCTGCGGCCCCGCCGTGTCACGGGACCGGGTGGGTGAGCTTCAGGAGCGCGCGTGGGCCGAGCAGGTCGTCCGCCTCGACGGCGCTGAGGATCCCCTTCTCGACCAGGAGTGCCTTCACCGGACGGCCGGACCGCTCAGCCTCGTGCAGGAGCTCGGCGACCTTCAGGTACCCGAGCTTGGGGGTCAGGACCGTCGCGAGCGCCGCCGACTCGACCAGGAACTTCTCGAGGCGCGCCGGGTTCGGCACGATCCCGTCCACGCACGTCCGGGCGAAGACCGGGAGGTACCGGGTGAGGATCTCGGCCGAGAACAGGACCTCGTACGTCGCGAGCGGCATCATCACGTTGATCTCGAGCTGCCCCGCGAGCACGGCGTGGGCGGTCGCCGCGTCCGAACCGATCACGTGGTAGGCGATCATCGAGAGGCACTCCGCGGCCGACGGGTTCACCTTCGCCGGCATGATCGACGACCCCGGCTGGATCTCGGGGAGCCGGATCTCATCCAGCCCGGTCGCGGGTCCGCTCGACATCAGGCGGAGGTCACCGGCAATGCGGCCGAGCTCGAGGGCGAGCGTCCGGAGCCAGGCCGACGCGGCGCCGAGCGGCCAGCGGCTCTGCATCGACTCGAACGGGTCGCGCGCGACCACGAGCGGGAGGTTCGTCAGGCGGGCATACTCTGCGACCGACGCGGCGCGGAATCCCGGGACCGAGTTCACCCCGCTCCCGACGGCGCTCCCGCCGAGCGGGAGTTCGGCGAGCGCCCGCTCGACCGTGGGCAGCGCCTCGAGGACGTGGTCGAGCGCGGAGGAGTACGCACGGAACTCCGCGCCAAGCGTGATCGGCATCGCGTCCTTGAGGTGCGTTCGGCCCGCTTTCGGGAGCTGCCCGAACTCGTCGCCCTTTCTGCGGAGACTTTGCGCGAGGGTCGTGACCGATTGCCGGAGCTCCGTGAGGGCCATCAGCACGGCGACCTGCGACGCGGAGGGGAATGTGTCGTTCGTTGACTGGCCCCGGTTCACGTGGTCGTTGGGGGAGAGGTCCGCGTAATCGCCCCGAGGCTTCCCGAGGATCTCGAGCCCGCGGTTCGTCAGCACCTCGTTGACGTTCATGTGGAACGACGTTCCGGCGCCGGCTTGGAAGACGTCCACCGGGAATTGCGCGTCGAACCGGCCCGACGCCATCTCCTCGGCCGCCTGGGCGAGCGCCTTCCCTCTCCGTTCGTCCAGTCCACCCTTCGCGACGTTCGCCCGAACGGCGGCGAGCTTCAGGAGGGCGTAGGCGCGGATGAGGTGCTTCGACTCCGTGAGCCCGCTCACGGGAAAGTTCTCTTTCGCCCGCAACGTCTGGATCCCCCAATACACGTCATCGGGGACCTCGCGCGGTCCGAGCGAATCCTTCTCCGTCCGCAGGGGGACCATGGTCGGCGGAGCGAGGACGGCGACAAAACCCTTTACTCCGCGCCGGCTGGCGGCCCCGTCCGCCCGCCGGACGCCGGCGATTCCCCGTGATCGATCCCATCGAACTCTCGAACGACATCGCTGGAAATGCGGCGACCCTCGCGCTCCCAGCACTTCTCTGGGGCTTGCTCTACGCGCTCGCGTGGGAGCACGGTCCGTTCGCGGCGAGCATCGGATTCGGCCGCCGGACGTTCTGGCTGCTCCTCCCGGGCGCGCTCCTCGCGAGCCTCGCCCTGTTCCCGATCGCCCCGGTCACGAACGACTGGTTGGCGATCAGCCTCGCGGGCGCGCTGTTCCCGATCCTCGTCGCGCTCCTCGCGTTCGAGCGGTTCGCCCCGCCGGCGCGCGAGAGCGTGACGCTCTACCTGGTTCTGCTCGCGGTGCTGAGCACGGCGTCCCTCGGCGTCGTGCTCGAGGTAGCCTCGGCCCGCGGACAGCTCATCGGGGTCGCGGTCGCCGTCATCGCGGTCCCCGCGCTGACCGGCGCGGCCGCGCTTGCCGCCCACCGCGCCACGCTGGGCCGGGTCGCGGTACTGCTCGGGCTCACCTCGGGCGTGCTGCTCGTCACGTTCGCCGGATCGACCGCCATCCCGGGGGTCGGCATCGAGGAACTGTTTCCCGTCTACCTGCTCGGCCCGCTCGCCGCCGGCGCCGTCGCGGCACTGGTCGCAGAGTGGGTGTTCCCGGGAGCGGAGGGGTTCGCGCTCCCGGCCGCCTTCGCGGCCGGAACGTTCGGGGTGCTCGTCGGCGCGGACGTCCTGCGCCAGCCCCCCCTCTACGTCGCGGGGAGCGCGCCCGGGCTTTACGCGATCGGGGGCGCCGGGGTCCTCGACCTCGTGTACCTATCCGGCCTCCTTGCGTTCGCCGGGGCGTGGGTCGTTCACCGCGCCCTCGGCCGCGGCTACAGCCCGGTCGGCGCCGCCTTGGCGGAGCCGACGCCCACACCGATCGGCCGGCTCGGCCGGTCGTTCCGCTCCGGGGTCGATGGCCAGATCGATGAGGCGCTCTTCGCCGCCTCTGCCGCGAGCCACGAGGCGGCGGCGCAGGCGCACCGCCTCCTCGGGGTGCCGCCCGCGCCCGCCGACCGCCCCTGGCAGGGCCTCGCCGTGCCGGGCTGGGTCGTCAGCGACCAGGCAAACCTCGATTCGGTCGCGAAGAGCGGTTCGACCGATGGGCGGGAAGGTTTCCGGGCGTTCCTCACCGCCCGGTGGCTAGTGCTCCTCGGCAAGGAGCTCGGCGCCCGGCGCTTTGGGTCGGTCGGCGCCCGCATCGCAGCGTTCCTGATCGACCTCTCGATCGTGACCGCACCGGCCGTGCTGCTCTGGGTGTACCTCATCCAGACGACGCCGGGGTCGCTGACCACGCTCGCCGAGAACGTCCCGTTCAACGCGTCGATCTACGGCTTCGCCGCCCTCGCGTTCTTCTACTTCGCGCTCGCCGAGACGTTCACGGGACGTACCGTCGGGAAGGCGCTCCTCGGTCTGTCCGTACGCAACCGGTCGCTGGAACGGCCAACGTTCTCCGCCGCGATGGTCCGAAACTCCTCACGACTTCCGATCCTCGCGGTCGTGAGCGTCGGGGTCGCGATCGCCCTCCTCCTGCTGATCAAGGGGGGGAGCGGCACCACGTACTCACCGGGCGGCGGCCTCCCCGTCCCGGCGGGACTCCTCGACGCGCTCGGGGCGCTCCTCTTCGTCGCGATCGGGGTCGGTCTGCTCGGGGTGCTCGGCGTACTGGTGATCCTGCTCACGTCGGAGCGGCAGCGGTGGGGCGACCTGGTCGCGGGTACGTGGGTCGTCCGGTCTACCCCGCCCGCGGCGCCGCGGGGGGCCCCGCCGACGGCGTCGGTGCCGGCGCCGTCGGGAGGGGGCCCGTCCGGATGAGCGGGATCGCGATGGACGAGACGTTCGCGTCCCGTCCGTCGCGGTTCGTGAGCCGCTCCGTGCCGATCGCGATCTGACCGATCTCGACCTGTCCTTCGAGGAACCGACGGCGGACGACCTCGACCACATCGACGGCCTTTGCGATCGCATTCCCGCGCGCCTTCACCACGACGGGTCCGGCGCCGGAGTTGAGCTGCGTGACGACCTGGAAGACGTACGTCATCGTCGGCTTCAGACCGATGAAGACGGTCGCACCGTCCCCGGCGGAAGCCCGCCCCGTCCCTCCGGCCATGAGTTCTCGACTACCGCGGCTCCGTACAAGGCTTTTTGCGCGCGGCCGTGCCTCGCTCGTGCCGGTGGACGTCCGCGCTCGCAAAGGTTATCGCTCGGGCCTCGTACGCGCGACCGGTCGTGCAGGGGTGGCCCAGCTTGGTCAAAGGCGCCAGGTTGAGGTCCTGGTCTCGTAGGAGTTCGTGAGTTCAAATCTCACCCCCTGCATACCATTCCGGAGCCCGAATGCCGGACACCTCTCGCGATTGCCCCCACTGCGGCGCGCCCGTGCCGGAGGGGGCGTTGATCTGCCCCACCTGCCACACGCCGCTCGACGTCCCGGCGCCGCAGCCGGCGCCGACGGTACCGGAGTCCGTCTCGCCGGGGATCGAATCGGCTCCGCCCGCGGGGCCGCCGGACCCGGGTCCGCCCTCGACGGACCCCCCTTCGGTGCCGACGACCGCGGACCTTCCGCCACCCGCTCCGGCCGTGGACCCGGTCCCCGCTCGCGAGGAGCCCCCGATCCCGTTGCCGTCCGCCCCGTCACGCTCGCCCGCGCGGCGGGCCGCGACACCGCCGGCCAACCCGTTCGCCGCCGAGCTGTCCCGACGGCTCGCCCGCGTGGCCCAGTGGGCCGAGGGCGCCCAGCCGCTCGGCGTCCAGATCCCCCAGCTCCCCGACTGGGCCGAGGAAGCGGCCCGTACCTCCTGGAACCCGGAGCCGTGGGCGGAGGCCGTTCGCGGGATCGAGCGGATCGCGC
Source organism: Thermoplasmata archaeon (assembly GCA_035504595.1). Taxonomy (GTDB): domain Archaea; phylum Thermoplasmatota; class Thermoplasmata; order Lutacidiplasmatales; family UBA184; genus Lutacidiplasma. Next base: position 22,928 of record DATJRQ010000020.1, read on the forward strand.
AGAAGCGGATCATCGCCGGGTTCGAGGAGTGGCAGAAGCGGACCCGCGCCCGACTGACCCGACTCGAGGCGTATGCGGTTGACAGCCGGCTCGAACGGGACCAGATCGACGACACGCTCCACTCCGCTCGCACCGGGGATATCGCCCAGGCGCTCGCGACGTTCCAGCAGGTCGACCGAGTCGTTTCGCTCAAGGAGCATCACCTCGACCAGGCGCGCGAGGAGCTGGAGCGCGTCGTGGCGCTGATGCGCGACATGCAGGCGCTCGGGGTCGAACCTCCGCAGGACCCGGCGACGGTCGAGGAGGAGCTCGAAAGCGAGCTGCGCGCGGGGAAGCTCGCCCCGCTGAAGCAGCAGATCCGGACGCTGAGGCTTCAAGCCGTCAACCGGCTCAAGGCCGGGCTTCCGCGCTACATTTCGGAGTACGGCGACTACCTGCTCGACGAGCGGGCGCACGGCATCGCGACCGAGCTCGAGGCGACCGAGCTCGCCCGCGGCGCGCGGGAGTTCTTCCGCGGGCACCCCGAAGAGGGGCTGCGCCGGTTGCGCGCGCTCCAGCAGACCCACGGGGTGCCGCCCGGACGGGCGGCGCGCTCGAGCGCGCGGCGCTAGAGCAGACGCTCGAACAGGCGGACGTCCTCGCTCCACTCGTGCTTGTGGAGGACACCGCACTCGGTGAAGCCGAGGTGCTTGAACAGCTCGGAGAAACCGGTCAGCCGGGCGAGACCGTCCGTCCACACCTGGGTCGCGGTCGCGTGGCGGGCCCATTCGACGCCGGCGTTGACCAGAGCGGTGCCGATCCCCTGGCGCCGCGCGCCGGGGTCGACCGCGATGCTCACGAGACGGCAGTTCCCGCGCTCGACCTCACAGCCGATGACACCGAGAAGCCGACCGTCGCGACGGGCGGCAAAGTAGGTGACCCCCTCCATCCAGCTCGTGAACTCGAGCGGGGCCGGCTGCCAGGACTTCACGAGCTCGACCGGGAGGCCGGGGATCGGCGGGGATTCCCACACCCGCCGGTACAGCGCGCAGATCTCCGGCACGTCCTGGTGCGTGATCCGCTCGACGACGAGCGCCGCGACAGTGCCTTTCTCGACCGGCGCGGGCGCGCGCTCTCCTCCCCGGTCGGACCCGTGATTCGCCGCCAAACTCGAAACTCCGGAGAGGTGCAACGTGCCCACGTGCGCCGTCGCTCATGAACCTTACCCCCGGACCGGGCGAAAACCGGCGCGCTCAGGGCGTGAGGCGCGACGGAGTGCGCGGGAACGGGGTCGCGTCGCGGATGTGCTCCAGCCGGAGCATCCAGCGCAGGATGCGCTCGACCCCGAGGCCGAAGCCGGCGTGCGGGACGTTCCCGTGCCGCCGCAGGTCGAGGTACCACTCGTATTCCTCGGGGTTCGCGCCGATCTCGACGATCCGCTCGCGCAGCGACTCGAGGTTCGTTTCCCGGCAGGAGGCTCCGACCATCTCGCCGTACCCTTCGGGAGCGAGCAGGTCTACGGCCTCGACGGTCCGGGGGTCGCCCGGCGTCCGTTCCATGTAGAACGCCTTCAGTTCCCGCGGGTAGCGGGTCACGAACAACGGGAGCTTTTCCTCCAGGGTGAGGGCCCGCTCCTCGGCGGTCGCGAGGTCGCTTCCCCAGTGGACAGGAAGGCCGAGTTTCGCCAGCTTGTCGATCGCCTCGGCGTACGTGATGCGCGGGAACGGGGGCCGCACCGCGAGCAGTTCTTCCGGCGCCCGGCCGAGCGTCCTCAGCTCAGACGGCCGCCGCTCGGCGACCGCGCGGCACGCGGCGCTCACCATCCGCTCGAGGAAATCCATCAGCCCGTCCAGGTTGACCCAGGCGAGCTCGCCTTCCAGGTGCTGGAACTCGGTGATGTGGCGCGGCGTCCGCGACTTCTCCGCGCGGAACGACGGCGTCAGCGAGTACACCCGCTCGTGCGGGGAGAGCATCGCCTCGAGGTACAGTTGCGCGGTCTGCGAGAGGTACCCCGGCCGTCCGAAGTACTCGATCTGGAACGCCTCGGCGCCCCCCTCGGCGGCGTTGCCGGTGAGGATCGGCGGGGTTACTTCGAGGACGTCCTCGGCGGCGAGGAAGTCACGCATCGCGCGCAACAGCTCCGCCTTCACGCGGAACGTGGCGACGTGCGGCGCGGACCGGATCACGAGATGGCGCTTGTCGAGGCGGAACTCCTCGGTCTGCTCCTGGAAGATCGGGAACGGCAGGCCCGCGTCGAAGATCGTGATCGCGCTCGCGCGCACCTCCCGCCCCCCGGGGGCGCGCGGGTCCTCGGCGACCGTCCCCTCGACCTCGATCGTCCCTTCCACCTGGACGTGCTCGACCGCGTCGAACCGCTCGGGCCCGATCGTATCCTTCTTCGCGGTCGCCTGGACCGTCCCGGTCCGGTCCCGGACGAGCAGGAAGAGGATCCCGCCCGAGGAGCGGGTCTTCTGGACCCATCCGCGGAGGCGGACCGTCGCTCCGACGGAGTCGGGAGCGAAGACACGGGAGACCGGGACGATCGACGGCGCGCTCACTGGTATTCACGCCACTTGTAGCCGCACTTCGTGCACTCGAAGATCCGCGTCTCCGGTTCGTCGGAACCGCGGGTCTGTCGGAGCACCCAGTACGCCTTCGTGTTGCCGCACTTCGAGCAGAGTTCCTCGGCGGTCGGCAACGTCACGGTCTTCGTGTCGACCACCGCCATCTCGCGGCCCGCGGGCGTGGAGCGGCCGACCTCCACCCCGCGGCCGAGGGGGATCTTCTTGCCGCACGCCGAGCACTTCCACACCCCGGCGGCGCGGTCGGGCCGCATCAACCGCTTGCAATCGGGACAGAACATGGGAGCCGTATCACCGGGAGGACGGTATTTAACGGTGGAGCCGAGAACCGCCCGGGGTTCCGCGCGCCGGCCGCACGGTGCGCGAGGGACGGGCCCCGGCACCCGACGGAGCGGCGGACCCTAGGATCATATTCGCTGCTCGACGGTGCCGGCGCTGGACGGCGGAGCGGACGCGGGCGCCACGCTGAGGGGCAATGGCGAGGGCTTCGCTCCGGGCGCGAGCATCTGTCGAAGGTGCTCCACGCGTCGCGCAAGGTCCTCCTTCGTTCCGATGTCGTGGCGCAGGTAGTACTCGCCGCGGATGTGCTTCAGGGACGACTCGACCCGGGTGCTCGCCTCGTGGATCGCGCTCGCCTCCCCGACGAGGGCGACGCCCCGCGAGGTACCGAGCCGCACGGCCCCGGGCCCGGCCGCGTCGACGGAACCGTACAGGACATGCACCCCGTCGGCCTCGATCGCCTCCGTGTCGAGCTGCAGCACACCGCCCGGCTTGGGGAGCTCCCCGTAGCCGGGGGGCACGAGGTACTTCACGACGGTCGACCGGAGCCGGAACCGAACCAGGTTCGGGTCGACGTGCCCCGTCGCGACGCCCTCCATCAGCTCCGCGAAGTTCCCCTCCTCGTAGAGGGTGAGCGCGTTGATCCCTTCGGGGTCGCCGAACCGGGCGTTGTACTCGACGAGCTTCGGACCCCGTGCGGTGAGCATGAACCCGCCATACAGGATCCCGCGGTAGCCAATGCCCTCGGCCCGGAGCGCGTCGACGCTCTGCCGCAGGATCCCGATCGCGGTCTCGCGGTCCGCGAGGGGGAGGAACGGGAGCGAGTGGTCGCGCTGGGAGTAGGAGCCCATGCCGCCCGTGTTCCGTCCGCGGTCCCCCTCGAGGGCACGCTTGAAGTCCTGCACCGCCGGCATCGGGAAGATCCCGCTGTCGGTCACGAACGCCATCTGGCTGAATTCCTCACCTTCGAGCTTCTCCTCGAGCAGGACGCGGCCGCCCTGGAGCAGGAGCGACTTGGCGTACGTCGCGCCCTCCTTCGGGTCGGTGAAATCGGAGCCCTGGACCCACACCCCCTTGCCCGCCGTCAGCCCGTCCGGCTTCACGACGAACGGACCGGCGATCTCCGCGATCGCCCGGTCCACCTCCTCCACGCCCGTCGGCGCGATCGCTTTCGGCGAGGCGTCCACGCCGTGCCGCTTCAGGAGCTCCCGGGTGAACGTCTTCGACGTCTCGAGCTGCGCGCCGTCGCGATTCGGTCCGACGGTCGGGATACCGGCGGCGCGCAGCGCGTCGGCGACCCCGGCCGCGAGCGGGGCCTCCGGGCCGATGACCGCGACCTCGGCTCGTTCCCGCTTCGCGAACGCCACGACCTTCGGGCCATCCGTCGGGTCGACCCGCACGAACGTCCGGGCGAGGCGGTCGAGCCCGGGGTTCGCGTTCGAGCTCGCGACGAGGATCTCCGCCCCTGCCCGGTCGAGCGGGACCGCGATCGCGTGCTCCCGCGCGCCCCCTCCGACGACGAGGAATCGCATGCGGACCGGCGAGTGGGAAGCGGCGAGAGTTATATCCACGTCGGACGGCGCCGGCGGGCCGTCGGTGTCGCTCCCGCCACCCTTAAGAACCGAGCGACGGTGGGCCGACTCTCGGTGCTTTCGATGGAGCTGCGCGTCGTCGAGAAAACCAACGACATGATCCGCATGGAGCTTCCTCGCGGGGAGGAGACGCTCCTGATCCCGCTCGTGGAGGCCCTCCAGAAGGAGGAGAAGGTCGTGGAGGCACGCTACTACCTCGGCCACCCGTACCTCGAGCGCCCCACCCTCATCCTGAAGACGAAGGGAGAGAAACCGCAGCAGATCCTGAAGCGGGTCCTGAAGGACCTCGCGGACATGTACGGCGACCTCCTCACCGACTTCGAGAAGAAGGCGGACAAGGTCAAGGCGTAACGAGGTCGCCCGCACGATGCTGAAGGAGTGCGCCCAGCACGGGTACTTCCGGGCTGAGACGTGCCCGGTGTGCGGCCAACCCGGTCGCTTCCTGATGAACGACCGGGAGCTCGACCACCTCGGCCGCATCCTGACGGGGATCCTCCGTCACTTCCCGGACCGGTACTCCCTCACGATCGACGAGCGGGGCTGGATCTCCCTGCCCCAGATCGTCCGGGCGATCAGCCAGAAGCATCCGGCGTACCATTGGCTCCGCACCCAGCACCTGGTCGCGATCGCCGAGACCGACCCGAAGGGCCGCTACGAGGTGCGCGACGACCGGATCCGCGCGACGTACGCGCACACGGTCGAGGTCGACCTCGACCTGCCCACGGAGAACATTCCGGACCACCTGTACTACCCCGTCACCGAGGAGGAGGCCGCGATCGTCCTCGAGGTCGGGTTGAAGCCGTCCGACCGGCGGAAGGTGCATCTGTCCAAGACCGCGCTCGACGCGCACTCGGCCGGCTCCGTTCGCCGACCGAACCCGGTGATCCTCGAGGTCGACGCGAACCGGGCCCGTACGGACGGGATCGTGATCATGCAGGCCGGTAAGACCGTCTTCCTGGTGGAAAAGGTCCCTCCGGAGTACCTGAAGCGGATCGAATTCGCTCCGCCCCCCGACGCGCCCGCTCCGGCGGGCGGAGACTGAGCGGACCGAGCTTAGACGCCGCCGTCCTCGGCGACGTCGGACTCGTACTCGGTCGAGACGTAGATCTCGATCGTGATCCCGCTCGACGGCGGGAGCGGGTTCGAGAAGACGAAGTAGTACGTGTCGGTGTACTCGGCCGCGAAGACGATCGGTCCGGACCAGGCGGGCGTGTTGTTCCACTGGGTACCGGGGTTACCGGTACCGTTCGTGAACCAGTTCCACTCGCTCGAGTTGTACACCGCGACCGAGATGTCCATGCCGGGCGGCGTCACCGAGCTGTAGTTCCCCTGGATGTAGTCGCCGCCGGTGATGTTCCCCGACAGGACCGTGTAGTTGCCCGGGCCGAGCGTGTACGTGCCCGAGGTGGTGAGCGGGTCGGCGACGACGGGGGGTCCGGAGAGGACGGCCCCGACCATCGCGTAGCCGAGGGCGACCACCGCGGCCACCACGATCACGGACCGCAACGTACCCGACACGCGAATGCGGCGACGCACCCGCTTCGGTGCGCTCGCGAGCTGCCCGGCGCGCACGGGGCCGTCCGCGCCGCAGATGGGGCATTTCTTCGCCTCGGGCGGCACGGCTCCCCCGCAGAAGCTGCAGAGGCCCCACGTGCCCGGGCCCGGCGGTGCGTCCGTCACGTCGGCGCGACGACCCGAAGGTCGTCTTTTCTCCTTTCGTACGAACCCGGCCGCGCTACCCTTTCCTCTTCGCCCCGCCGAGGTTGATCAGTACGTTCTTCCGGCGGGTGAACGGTTCGAGCGCGCGCTGGCCCTGCTCGAAGCCGACCCCGCTCCCCTTGACGCCCGCGAACGGGGCCTGGGGGAACGTCATGGGCGCATCGTTCACGACCACCATCCCCGCCTCGAGGCGCCGCGCGACCGAGTGCGCGGTCCCGAGGTCCCGGGTCCACACGGCGGCCATCAGCCCATACGGGGTATCGTTCGCGGCGCGAACGGCGTCGTCGACGTCCGAGAACGAGCCGACCGTGAGGACCGGTCCGAACACCTCCTCGCGAACGGCGCGCGCCGCGACCGGAAGGTCGGCAAGGATCGTCGGTCGGACGAAGTTGCCGGCGTCCAGCTTTCCGTCGCGGATGCGCTCCCCACCGGTGACCACGGTCCCGCCGTTCTGCTTGGCGTCCTCGACGAACCCGAGCACGGTCTCCGTGTGCTCCTTCGAGACGAGGGGGCCCATCTCCGTACCGTCCTCGAGGCCGGGACCGACCTTGAGCCCCTCCGCGATCGCGCGGACCTTCTCGAGCAGCGGTGCTCGGAGGCTCTCGTGGACGAGGAGGCGCGACGCGGCCCAGCACATCTGGCCGGCGTTCCCAAAGATGCCGTAGCCGATCGCCTTGGCCACGCGGTCGACGTCCGCGTCCGGGAACACCACGACCGGGCCTTTCCCGCCGAGCTCCATGGTGGCGGGCACGAGGCGCCGGGCCGCGAGCTCGGCGATCCGGAGCCCGACCTCGCCGCTCCCGGTGAACGTGACCGAGCGGCACCGGGGGTCGTTGACGAGGGCCTCTCCGACCTCCGCGCCGCTCCCGCTGACGACGTTCAGGATGCCGTCGGGGATGCCGGCCTCCTTCGCGAGCTTCGCGAGCGCGAGCGCGGTCAGGGGCGTGAGGCTCGCCGGCTTGAGCACCGCCGCGTTTCCCGCGGCGAGGGCGGGGGCGAGCGAGCGGACCGAGAGCACGAGCGGATAGTTCCACGGCGCGATGTGGACCGTAACGCCGAGCGGCTCGCGGACCGTGTAATCGAACCGGGGGCCCGGTACCGGGATCGTCTCCCCTTCGACCTTGTCCGCGAGGCCGGCAAAGTATTCCAGCGTACGAACCACGAACCCGATGTCGCCCTTCGACTCGCGAAGCGGCTTCCCCATGTTCGTCGTCTCGAGCCGTGCGAGGGCGTCGGCCTGCGCCTCGACGAGCTGGGCAAGCTTCTGGAGGGCCCGTCCGCGACGGGCCCCGTCGTCCGCGGCCCATCCCGACTCGCGGAACGCGCGGTCGGCCGACTCCATTGCGGCGCGCGCGTCGTCCCGGGTCGCGATCGCGGTCGAGGCGATCGGCGCGTTCGTGGCGGGGTCGAGAAGGGTGCGCCGCCCCCCGTTCGTCGCGGGGGTATCTCGTCCGCCGATGAACAGCTCGTAGCTCGCCGACGGGGCGGTCGCCATGGTATCGGAGAAGGAGCGCCGTCGACCACTTAGCGATAGTGGAAGGGTCACCGATGAAGGGCGTACGCACGGCCTTTCCACGTCACCGGACGCCGCCGGATCCCCCGCACGAGCGATACGGCGGTGACCCCGATGTACCACGCGATCCCCACCGGATACAGGAGTCCGTACGCGGCCGGCGCTCCGATCGAGACGGCGAATCCTACGTGCTTGCCGAAGAGGGCGACCCAGAGGAACGCACCGAGCCCGATGAGGAGCAGGCCGCTCCCCTCCACGATCGCGAGCGGCAGGAGGCCGAGCGGCAAGAGATAGAACGCGAACAGCGCGACCAGCGTGCCGGTCTGACGCGCCGCGGAGAATTCGAGCCCGTGCGCGTTCTTCAGCAGCCCTTCGTACATCTCGTGACGGTCCCGGTACATCCGGGTGCGACCGAGCGGGGCAGACCACGCGAACCGTAGCGCCAGCCCGAAGTCCCGATACCGTCGGGCGATCGCAATGTCCTCCATGATCCACGACTTCACCGCCTCGTGGCCCCCGACCCGCTGGTACGCGGAGCGCGGGGTGAGCCAGAACTGCCCGTTCGCCATCGGGGCTCGCGGGCGCGCCCGCTGCATGTGCGCGGGCCGGTACGTCAGGAGGATCCGCTGGACCCAGATCGGAAGCACCAGCTTCTCCCAGACGCCGACCATCTCCACCCGGACCCCGATGCTCGCGAGGTCGAGGTGCTCCCGCTCCGCCCACGCGACGGTGGTGCGCACCGCCGCGGGGTGGGTCCGCACGTCGGCGTCCAGGAACAGCAGCCACGGCGCATCGGTCGCCCGTGCGCCCACCCAGCAGGCCCAGCTCTTTCCGACCCATCCCGCGGGGAGCGGCGGCTCGTCCACGAGTCGAACCCGGGGGCCGCGGGCCGCGATGACGTCCCGCGTCGCGTCGGTCGAGCCGCCCTCGACGACGACGATCTCGAGGTCCGGATAATCCTGCGCGAGGAGGTCGTCGAGCGTCCCCCCGAGGTCATCGGCCTCGTTCCGAGCGGCGATGATGACGCTCACACGGCCCCGGGAGGTCGGCGCGGACTCGGGCGGCAGCGGCTCGAGCCGCGTCAGTTGATACGCGAACAGGATCGCCGCGCCCTGGTACAGGAGCACCAGCACCGCGCCGACGACAAGGAGGAGCGTGACCCAGAGCGGCAACATCGTCGTCGCGTAGATGGCCCCTAATAAAGTCCCCTCGGCTCCGGTCTCCGAGCGTTCGTCGATGGAGACGGTCGAGCATCCTCGCGTGCGGCCCGGCGTGCTCGAGGACCGACTCTACCAGGAGCGGATCGCGGCCACGGCGACCGACCACAACACGCTCGTCGTGCTCCCCACGGGGCTCGGCAAGACGGCGATCGCCCTGCGGGTGATCGCGGAGTATCTCCGTCGGTTCCCGACGCAGTCGATCCTGCTGCTCGCCCCCACCCGGCCGCTTGTCGTGCAGCACGCCCGCAGCGTGGCGACGTCCCTCTTCGCGCCGGAGCCCCTCACGCTCACCGGCGCGATCCCCCCGGAGCGGCGGGGCGACCTGCTCCACCCTCCCCAGGTAGTCGTCGCGACCCCGCAGGTGATCGCGAACGACCTCGCGGAAGGGGGGTTCCCCCTCGACACGTTCTCGCTGATCGTCTTCGACGAAGCCCACCGCGCCGTGGGCGACTATCCGTACGTCGGGATCGGCGAAGCGAACCGCGCCGGACCGAACGCGAGGGTCCTCGCGATGACCGCGTCACCGGGCGGGAGCCTGTCCCGGATCCGGGAGGTGTGGAGCCACCTCGGGATCGAGCGATTCGAGTACCGCACCGACCGTTCGGGGGACGTCCTCCCGTACGTTCACGGGATCGGGGTGGAGACCGTTCCGGTCACCGTGCCGGTCGAGGTCCAGCATCTCGCCGTTCGGCTGCGCGCGGCCGAGCAGCGGCAGGTCGAGACGCTCCGCCAGCTCGGTCTGCTGCCGGGCGCCGACATGGGTCGGCGCGGCCTCCTGGACGCCGGGGTGCAGCTCCGGCGCGCGATCGACGCCGAGCGTCGCAACGGGACCTCCACGCCGAACCTGTGGAAGGCGGTCACGGCACAGGCGGCCGCGATGAAGGCGACGCACGCGCTCGAGCTGATCGAGAGCCAGGGCGTCGACTCCCTGCGGGAGTTCTTCAAGCGCCAGCGGCCGGCGGCCGGGAAGCGGATGACCCCCTCCCAACGGGCGTTCCTGCAGGACCCCGACGTCGTGGAGGTGGAGCACCAGCTCACGCAGCTGACGGTGGAGCATCCGAAAATCGCGAAGACCGCCGAGATCGTCCGGGAGGAGCTGCAGAAGAAGCCGTCGGCACGCGTCATCGTCTTCGCGCAGTATCGCGACACCGTGGACCGGATCGTCGAGGAGCTCCAGTCGCTCCACGACCCGAACCTTCGGCCCGCTCGTTTCGTGGGGCAGGCGACGCACGGCGACGACGTCGGCCTCAACCAGCGCGAACAGGTGCGCATCCTGGACTCGTTCCGGTCGGGTGCCGTGAACTGCTTGGTGGCCACGTCGGTCGCCGAGGAGGGCCTCGACATCCCGGCGACCGACCTCGTCGTGTTCTACGAACCGATCCCGGACGTGATCCGGACGATCCAGCGACGCGGCCGCACGGGTCGCGCACGAACGGGCCGGGTGCTGGTGCTCGTCGCCGCCGGGACTCGGGACGAGGGCCTGAACCGCGCCGCTTCCGCGCGGGAGCGTCGGATGCACACGATGCTCGAGCAGGTAGAACACGACGCGAGCTCCGGCGCCGGACTGGCGCCGCCCCCGAAGCGGGCGGTCCAGAAGACCCTCTGACCCGAACTAGCGGCCCGTGCTCCCGAACCCGCCCGACCGCGTCGCGACGACCGGTACCGGGCCCGAGCGAAAGCGAGTCGGGAGGTCCTCGACCAGTCGGATCTGCCCGATGCGGTCCCCCGCCAGGATGGAGTACGACCCGTCGAACAGGAACGTGAGCGGGACGCGGACCTCTCCGGAGTAGTCCCGGTCGATCGTCCCGGGGGAGTTCACCATGAGGACCCCCTTCGAACTGAGACCGCTGCGCGGCCGAACCTCGAGGAACGTCCCCGGCGGGCACCGCATCCGAAGCCCGGTGCGAACCAGCGACACCCGGCCGCGCACGAGCTCGGCTGGTTCGGCGGCGACGAGGTCGAAGCACGCGGAACCGTCGGTCGCCCGGACCGGAACCCGGGTCGGCAGCGACGGGTCGACCGACTCAACGACGACCGACCGGACCCGACGCACCACGAGCTTCGCGAGCCGGCGATTCTCTTTATTCTTCCCGAGACGGCGCGGCGGCGGCGACCCCCCCGTCCGGGAGCGCCCCCTCGCCGGAGAGCCACTGGGCGACCAGGCGTCCCTCCGCCCGCCGCAGTACCTTCCCGAGCGCGGGCGGGCTTCGGCCCGTTTGACGGGCCAGCCGGTGGAGCGTGATGCGGCGCGGCACGGCGAAGTACCCGAGCACCCACGCCCGCGCGAGCAACTGACCCTGGAGCGGGGTGAGTACCGCCGTGGTCCCTTCCGCTACGAACGGACGGCCGGAGGCCCGGAGGATCTTGTACGGGAACTCCTCGCGGTCGAGCCGCTTCAAGACGCGTCGGAGAGCGCGTTCCTCGCCCCGGAACGACGCGACGACCTTCTCGGCGTTCATCCGGAACGGGGCGGTCGGGGAGATCTCGCCTCCCGCGAGCGAGAGGAGCCGGCGCAGCCGTTCGGGGTTCCGCTGGCGGACCAACAGGATGTAGTCCCGGGTGCGCGGGCGCCGCTCCACGAGCTCGAAGCTCTCGAGCCCGTACATCGATCGGATGCGCCGGGACTCTCGTTCGAGCTCGGTCGCGGTGCGCAGTGCTCCGCGACGGCGCACCCGGAGCAGCTGGAGACGCCAGCCCTGCTCCAGGCGCAGCGTCTCGAGGAGCTCGATCTCCTCGTACTTCTCGAACAGCCTCGGCGGGAGCACGCCGAGGAGCTCGAGGTCCTCCGAACGGAACTCGAGCGTGACGGACTGCATTGTCGGGCCGCCGAGCGAAGGTTCCCATATGAACCTACGGTCCTGCCGCTCCGTGGGTTAAATACCGAGGACGGCTCGCTCGCCGCCGTGACGTTTCAGCACCTGGGAGAGTTCCTCTCCCGGCTCGAACAGTCGGGGGATCTCGTCCGGGTGAGCCGGCCGGTCTCCCGCGACCTCGAGATCACGGAGATCACCCAGCGCGCGCTCCGAGCCGACGGGCCGGCGCTCCTGTTCGAGAACGTGAAAGGGGCGGCGATGCCCGTGGTGACCAACCTCCTCGGCTCGCCCCGCCGCATCGCGCTCGCGTTGGACGCGCCGAATCTCGACGCGGTCGCCGACCGGATCCAGCGCCTCGTCCACCTGCGGCCCCCTGCGGGCGTGCTCGGCGCGATGAAGGACCTGTCGGGCACGATCGAGGTCCTCTCCACGCTCCGTTCCCTCGCTCCGAAGCACGTGCGCTCCGGGCCGTGCCAGGAGGTCGACGAGCCGGACGTCAACCTCGACCGGATCCCGATCCTGAAATGCTGGCCGAAGGACGGCGGCCGGACCGTCACCTTCCCCGTCGTGATCACCTGCGACCCGGACACCAAGGAGCAGCACACCGGGATCTACCGGCTGCAGCAGTACGGCCCGGACACCCTGGGGATGCACTTTCAGGTGCACCGGATCGGCGCGAACAACTACCGCAAGTGGGCCGCGCGCGGCGAGAAGATGCCGGTCGCCGCCGTGATCGGCGCCGACCCGGCGACGGTCTTCTCCGGTCTCGCCCCCGTCCCCGAGGGGGTCTCGAACTTCGTGTTCGCGGGTTTCCTGCGTTCCGAGCCGGTCGAGCTCGTCCCCGCGAGGACGGTCGACCTCGAGGTCCCGGCGCAGGCGGAGATCGTGCTCGAAGGATACGTGGACCCGACCGAGCGAAAAGTCGAGGGACCGTTCGGCGACCACACCGGGTACTACTCCGCGCCGGAGCCGTTCCCGGTGTTCCATGTCACCCGAGTCACGCACCGGGCGAAGCCGGTGTACCTCACGACCGTGACCGGCAAGCCGCCGACCGAGGATGCGGTGCTCGGGAAGGCGGTCGAGCGGATCTTCCTGCCCGTGGTCCGGCTCGTTCTCCCCGAGCTCGTGGACATGAACCTCCCCGTCCCGGGCCTGTTCATCAACGTGGGGGTCGTCTCGATCAAGAAGTCCTACCCCGACCACCCGCGGAAGGTGATGCACGCCCTCTGGGGGCTCGGTCAGATGATGTTCGTCCGCTACCTCATCGTGGTGGACGACGACGTGAACGTCCACGACCTGTCCGAGGTGCTGTACCGCGTCGGGCTACAGGCCGACCCGGCGCGCGACCTCGAGCTCAGTCAGGGACCGGTCGACCAGCTTTCGATCTCGAACCCCGTTCCGAACATCGGCGGCAAGGTCGGGATCGACGCGACCCGGAAGCGCCCGGAGGACGGATTCCCGCGGCCGTGGCCCGAGGAGATCCGCTCCGACCCGGACGCGGTGCGTGCCGCCGAGCAGACGATGCGCGAGGACCCCGCGCTCGCCCGACTCTGGGGTCGGTCGGCGCGGTGAGCGCCCCCGACCCGCCGGCGCGATCACCGGCGAAGGAGCTCGGGCGGTTCCTCGAGATTCAGAACCTCGGACTCAACCTGCCGTTCGCGGTCGCGTTCCTGATCCTCGCGGCGGACGGGGTCCCGTCGTGGCGCGTCGTGCTCCTCGTCGTCGTCGCGTTCGTCGCGGCGCGGAACGCCGGCCACAGCTTCAACCGCTGGGCCGACCGGGAGATCGACGCGAAGAACCCACGGACCCGGGGGCGCCTCCTCGCGTCCGGTCGTGGTTCGTCGACGTTCGCCCTGGCATTCTGCGCGGCCAACGCGGCCGTGCTCCTCGTCGCGGCGTACCTGCTGAACCCGCTCGCGTTCGTGCTCGCCCCGATCGCGCTCGCCCTGATCTTCGGGTACAGCTACACGAAACGCGTGACGTCGTTCACTACCGCGTTTCTCGGGCTCGTCGAGGCGATCACCCCGGCCGCAGTGTACATTGCGGTGCAGGGGACGCTGCCTCCGTTCGTGCTGCTGGCTGTCGGGGGACTGCTGTGCTGGGGGACCGCCTTCGAGACGGTGCACAGCCTCGGCGACCTCGCGAGCGACCGGGAGCTCGGCCTCCATTCCTTGCCCGTGCGGCTCGGGCCCTCGCGCTCGGCCCGCCTCGTTCCCGGACTCCACGCCGCCGCCCTCGCCCTGCTCGCGCTGTTCGGCCTCGCAGTCGGGCTCACGCCGGTCTACTTCCTCGCCCTCGCGCTCATGGCCGCGATCGCGGGCGCGAGCGATATCGCGCTGATCCGCCGCCCGACGGAGACCCGCCTCCCGTTCTACCGGCACGCCCTCCTCGGCACGATCTACATGGTCGGGGCGGGCCTCGCGGTGTTCCTCCCGCTCGGTCCCGTCTGGATCCTCCACGGACTGGCGTAGAGCCCGGGCCCGAACGAGCTAAAGCACGGCCCCGGGTCCCTCGGACGTTCCCATGCCGCAGGTGATGATCGGCCTCTCGGCCCGCGACCACCGAACGACGAACGAGGTGTGGCGGCTCGCGAAGCGCCACCTGAACCCCGCGGTCCGGCGCCGCATCGGCTGGCGCGGGCAGTCGAGCTTCCTGCGGGAGCTGATCCTCTACGGCTTCGAGAAGGCGAGCGAGAACCCGGCGGAGTTCCTGCGCGAGGTGCGCGACTCCCACGACCCCCTGTTCGGGAGGCGGGGTCGCTCGGAGGCGGGCGCCGATCGGCGCGAAGCCCTCGTGCCGGCATGGCAGGCGTTCTTCCCCGCGTCCCCGGCCTCCCGTCCCCGGAAGCGACCCGCGAAGCCCGGCGACTCCAGCTGAGGAGCGGGGGAGTACCGTGGCACGGACCGTCGAACGACTCGAGGGGCTCGCGCTCCTCGGCGCGGCGAGGGTCGGTCCGATCTCCTTCCCGACGCCGGGGCTCGTCGAGAGCGGCGAGGGAGAGCTCCCCCCCACGTCGCTCCGGCTCCGGTCCGTGCCCGCGCCGACGGGCACGCGCCGGCTCCTCCTGAGCGATGCGGTCGGATCGCTGGAACTCCCGTTCCCGGTCCTCGCACCGGAGGTAACTGGCGCGCCGAGCGCACCGATCCCGGTGTCCGAGCGGGTCGCGCTCGTCCACGCCCCGCTCGGCCCGGGCGGAGACGGCGGCGGACCGCTCGACCTCGTCGCTCTCGGGAACGCCCACGCTCTGTGGGCCGATGGCCGGCCCTTTGTCGCCGCGATCCGACAGCTGCGCGAATCGCTGGGCGGGGGCCCGGTGCTGTGGGCGCCTCGCGTGGCCCTGCCGCACCGGGTGCCACTTCTCGTCTACCTCGGGGTCGACCTCCTCGACACGACGGAAGGTCTCCTTGCGGCCGCGCGGGGAGAGTTCCTCGACCCAACGTTCGGCGTGCTCGCCGCGGGGACCGATCGACCGGAGGGCCTGTGCGACTGCCCGGGATGTGCCTCGGGCGGCGCGAGCGCGCTGGCCGAGCACGCCGTCCACGCCTATCGGCGGGCGCTCACGGAAACGAGGGCGGCGGCGCGACTTGGGCGACTGCGGGAGCTGGTCGAGTCCCGCCAGACCGCCGAGCCCGCCCTCGCGGAGATGCTCCGGTATGCCGACCGCGACCTCGGGAACCTCCTCGAGGAGCGCTGCCCCGTGACGGGCAGCGGCTCCGCGAACTATGTGCTCCTCGAATCGTTCCGTCGCCCGGAGATGGCGCGATTCCGCCATCGACTGATCGAGCGGTACCGGCCCCCTCCCTCGAAGAGGGTCCTTCTCCTGGTCCCGTGCTCGCGCCGAAAACCGTACCGCCAGTCGCGCTCGCACCGGCGGTTCGCCACGGCCTGGGAGGGGATGCGGGCGGCCGAACGGATCCACGTCGTGTCGGTGAGCTCCCCGATCGGTCTCGTGCCCCGGGAGCTCGAGGACCTGCCGCCCGCTCGCCACTACGACATCCCGGTCACCGGTGAGTGGGTCGGGCCGGAGCGCGACGCGGTGGTCGCCGGGGTTCGCCACCTGCTCGTCCACGGGCAGTACCGATCGGTCGTCGTCCACCTGGATCCGGAGGAGTATGGGTTCCTGCGACCGGCGCTGCCCGAAACGGTCCCGGTCGCGTGGACGATCGCGGACGACCGCACCACGACGCCCGAGGCGGTGCGAGCCCTGCACGACGCCCTCGCCGCCGCCCTCGAGAGCGAGACGCCGGTGCCCGGAGGGCCGCTCTCGGTGGTCCGCGAGGAGCTGCGGGAGGTGGCGAGCGTGCAGTTCGGACGCGACGCCGCCGAGCGCCTGTACTCCCCCTCGGTCCGCCTGGCCGGTCGCCCGTGGTTCCAGCGCCTCACCGACGGGCGGATCGACCTCGCCACGTTACGCGAGGAGCGCGGGCTCTTCCATCTCACGGTCGCCGGGGCTCGACGGGTCATGCCCGCCCCCCCGCTGGCCGTCGAAGTCGACCCGACCCTCTCGCTCTCGGGCGACCTGTTCACCCCCGGGATCCGTTCGGCCGATCGCGCGATCCGGGCGGGGGACAGCGTGGTCCTCCTGCGCTCGGGGGCCCTCGCGGGCGTTGGCGAGGCGGTCCTGCCCGGTCGGCTGATGACCGAACTGGGCCACGGACTGGCCGCCCGCGTGCGCCACCGGGAGCACGGACCGACCGACACTCCCATGACGGGGGACGAACCTGCCTCGGACCCAGGGCCGGTGGTCTAGCGGTTATGACGTCGCGCTTACAACGCGGAGATCGGCGGTTCGAATCCGTCCCGGCCCACCTACCTTCCGACGGCCGACTCGTCGCGGCGCCGTGACTCCGACCGTCGTGCCGGGCGTCCCGCCGGGAATGGTCGAGGCCGTGCTCGGGATCCTGGGGAGCTCCCCGACCCCGGTGCGGCGACGCGCTCTGCTCGAGGAACTGGACCGACAGGGCCACCGGATCTCGCTCGCTGGCCTCAACCGGACCCTCCAGCAGTGCCGCAATGCCGGTTTGATCGTTGAGTCCGGGGACGGCGTCCGGCTCGCTCCCCGCTGAGGTCCCTCGCGGAATGCCGTTCGACTACCGTCACTATAGAATGATGTATAGTGTAAATTGAAATTCTATATATGTTCCTCCGGGCCATTTAAAGCCCGATGAACGAAGAGTCTCCCGCGGAGGAACCGGCGAATCGCCGGGGTCCCTCCCGAAGCCGCCGAACGCGCGAGACGGCGCCGCCGGAGTCCATGCCGCGTCAGGCTGGACCGACCTTTTCCCCCGCCCGCCTCCCGCGACGGGTGGGCGACGTGGTGGCGCCGTTCCCCGCCCCCCTCCTCGGACGCGCCTCGGTCGGGACCGTGACGGTGGGCCCGAGCGAGTCGCCCGAACACTTGTTCCGTCGGCTCCTCGGCGCCTACCTCGGGGGGGCCCGCGAGTTCGTCGTGATCGACCGACCGGAAGTGTCGATCGCCACCCGGGAGGTCGTCCGCACGTTCTGCCGCCGCACCCGCCAACCCGAGGTCGTCTCGGAGGAAGGCGGCGTGATCCGGCTCCGGGACCTCGCCTTCGAGACCCCCGTGCCGCTCTCCGAGCGGCTCACCCGGATGGGGCGCATCGTTCTGACGTTCCACCGCGAGGCGGTGGAGAGCTGGACCGAGCTTCCCCTCGGAGAGGACGACAACTGGGAGCGCCGGGACGATGAGATCGACCGCGAGGCCTGGTACGTCCAGCGGCTGGCGGCGCTCCGGCTCCAGCTCGACGGGACGGGGGTCGCGCTCCTCGGCCCCTGGACGATCGCCCGCAGCCTGGAGCGGATCGCCGACCACGCGACCGCGATCGGCGAGACCGGCCGCCGGCTCGTGGAGCTCCCGCGCGGCGCGGCCACGCTCACCTCGCTGCAGCAGTTCCACCACCAGGCGATGGACCACCTCGAGGGCGTGCTCAACGCCCGGGACGATGCGGCGGCGAACGACCTTCTCGACATGGGCGAGGCGCTCCTGGCCTCGGGCCGGGCGCTCGCGGACCGGCTGCTCCCCGCGGTGGGGGGCGGGACGATGCCGCCGGCGACCGCGGCCGCGGTGAGCCGCATCCTCGAGTCGATCGGCCGGACGGTCGCCTACGCCCAGGACATCGCCCAGGTCGTGCTCGACCGGGCGATCCCGGTGACGCTCGCCGAAGGAGCCACCGTCGAACACGGGCCTCTCGCGTCGTAAGCGCGGCCCGGAACCTCTTTCTGTGCCGCCGGCTGGGAGGACGTCTTCCGGAGCAGCTGCGGTGGTCGACGGTCCCGAGAACGCGCGCGTGGTGGTGTTCCGTCACGGGCCGGCGGAGACGCGCGACCCGGCGCGCTGGCCGGACGACGGGCTCCGACCGCTGAGCCGGAAAGGGACCGAGCAGACCCGTCGCACGGTGCGCGGGCTCGTGGACCAGGTGGGGACGGTGACCCGACTCGCGACGAGCCCCGCCGCCCGGGCCCGCAGCACGGCCGAGATCCTCGGTCGCGCGCTCGACCCCCCGCGACGGCCGCAGCTGTGGCCCGAGCTCGACATCGGCTCCGGGGCGGCCGGTCTGCTCGCGCGCGTGCGGCCCGAGCTGTCCGTCGGAACGACCGTGGTGCTCGTGGGGCACGACCCGACGCTGTCGGAGTTCCTCGGGCTCGCCCTCGCGGGCGAGAGCATCGAGTTCGCCCGGTTGACGAAGGCGGGCGCGGCGTGCGTGGAGTTCCCGCGCTCGGTGCGAGCGGGTTCGGCGCGGCTCCTCTGGTTGCTCACGCGGAAGCAGTTGGCCGGCGCGGGCGACTGAGGGGCGCCCGCGGGGGCGCGCGAGAACCCTTCCCGGAGTACAGCGGGGCGACCAGCGCGCGCACGTCCTCGTGGACCTTTTCCGGCACGCGATTCGCGTCCACGCGGTGGAAACCGTACTCGGCGCCGACCCAGGCGAACTCCTTCGAGAGCCGGTCCTGGTACGCGAAGAAGCTCTCGAACAGGTCGCGGGAGAGGGAAAGGTCCATGCCGGACTCCCAGTAGTCGAGCGAACCGTACTTCGCGATCGCGCGGTGGAGGAGGATCTCGGGTCGGGCCTCGAGGAAGACGACGAGGTCCGGCTGGATCGCGAAGGCGTACAGCTCGCGCGCCCAGTCGCGCGACGCGCCGCGGACGACCGCGCGGGCCATCAGCGTGTAGATATACCGGTCGGCAAGGACGGTGCTCCCCGCGGCGAGCGCGGGGATGATCTTGTTCTCGAGCTGGTCGGCGAAGTCGACGCAGTACAGGAGCGCCATGGTGGTCGCTCCGAGCGTGTGCCCCTGCTTCGCCCGGTCGATCTCCTCGGCGACCAGGGTCGATCGGCGGAGGCCCGTGTCGACGACCGCGTGCCCCTCCACCTCGAGCCACTCGCGGAGCAGCACGACCTCGGTCGTGCGTCCGGAGCCGTCCGCTCCCTCGATGACGATCAGCTTGCCGGGAAGCGCGTGGTCCGGGAGGCCGGGGAGGCGCGTCCCGTAGGTGCTACCCACTGTCATGCATCAACCTGGTCGCCATCGGGAAGTTCTCGAGGATCGGGCGAACGATCCCGCGCAGCTGCTGCTGGATCGTCTCCACCGACCGGCTCGAGTCGATCACGGTGAACTGGTCGGTCTTGACCATCCGCTCGTACTCCTGCTTCAGGCGGGTCTGGAAACGCTGGTAGCTGTCCTCGACGTCGTCGGAGAGGCCGAGGTCCATTCCGGCCTCGTAGTAGTTGATCTTGAGGCGGGAGGCGACCTTCCGCTGCAGCGTCACCGCCACCGGGACCCGGAAATAGAACACGCAGTCCGGCCGCGGGGCGAACGAGTACATGTTCCGCACCCACGCCGGGTCGCATCCGCGGGCGGCGTCGCGGACGAACGCCGTGAAGGCGTACCGATCGCAGACGACGACGTACCCCGCGCGGAGCGGGGGAAGGATCTTGCGCTCGAAACGGTCCGCGAAGTCGGTCGCGTGGAGCAGGGAGAACGTCGTGGGCGTGAGGAGGTTCTTCTTCTTGCCGCGGCGGATCGTCGCGGCCGTCAGCTCCGACGAGTTCCACTCCGTGAAGAAGACCCGGTACCCCTGCGCCTGCAGCCACTTTCCGAGGAGCGCGGCCTGCGTCGACTTGCCGCTGCCGTCGAGCCCTTCGAAGACGAACAGCCGTCCGGGGTAGCCGTGGTTCGGACTGGGGGTTTCAGGCATCACGGAACCGTACTTCCCGCTCGATCGTCCTCTCCATCGTTCGTCGAACCCGGTCCTCCCAGTGGGCGGGGAGGGTCGTATCGGCCGGGGCAGAAAAGACCACCGCGAGCACCTTTCCCGCGCTTCCGAGCGAGAAGCGCGGTCGGGCGGCGGCGGTCAGCTCCGCGACTTCGAGGATCGCTCCGAGACGACGCGCCGTGTCGAAATCGGCGGCCCGGATGATCGGCAGGAACGCCTTCTTCCAGTCCCCCGGCAGGCTCTCCCCCTCGTGCATCCGCGCCGCCATCGCGGCGAGCAGCACTTCGCGCTGGTCGAGCCCCCAGATCGGATAGTTCTGGATGATGTACGCCGAGTGATGCGCGTGGCGCCACAGGTCGATCGCCGCCCCCGAGTCGTGCATCCAGCCGGCGACGCGGAGCGCGAGGCCCTCGCTCCGTCCCCACTCGAACTCGCCGGCCAGCACGTCGAACATCCGGAGCGCGGTCTCCGCGACCTCGCGGCCGTGGTCCAGCCGGAACGCGAACGACTCCGACGCGGCCGACGCGGACCGTTCGGCGAGCTCCTCGGCCGATGCGGGTAACTTCGCACCGATCGCCTCGAGCGCGAGCCCTTCTCGAATGCCGGTGCCGGCCACCACGATCCGTCCCGCGTCCGTGGCCCGGATCAGCTCCCCCAGCACGACGATGCCGGCGACGACCACGTCGGCCCGGTCGGACCCGATCCCGGGGATCGCCCGTCGTTTCTCCGCGGACATTTCCCCGAGAAGTTCGCCGAGGGCTTCGAGGTCGTGGTCCCACAGCGGATAGCCATGTACCCGCTCGATCGGATAATCGCGGAACTCGATCGCCGCGCGGGCGAGCGAGCGGAGGGTGCCGCCGACCCCGTAGACGCGGTACTGCGTTCCGCCGAACGCCTCGAGCACGGACCGGAGCGTCTCGCGCACGTGCTCGCGAAGTTCGTCGAGCTCCCGTCGCTTGGGAGGGTCATGGTCGAAGAAACGCTGGGTCAGTCGCAGCACGCCGAGGGGGACGCTGACGGAGTTGCGGAGTTTCCCCTCGCGCACCTCCACCAGTTGCATCGAGCCTCCGCCGAGGTCGAAGATGAGGGAGTTGTCGAGCTCCCACGCACTGGCGACGCCGAGGTATCCGTAGCGAGCTTCTTCGGCTCCCGAGATGATCCGAAGCGAGATCCCGGTACTCCGCTCGACCTGCCGAACGAAATCCGCGCCGTTGGGCGCGTCCCGGACCGCGCTGGTCGCGACCCCGATCGTTTTGGAGAGGTCCAGCGACTCGATCGTGAGAGCAAAGTGCTCCATCGCGACGATCCCCCGCTGGATCGCCTCCGCGCTCAGACGGCCGTCCGGACGGGTGTCGAGCCCGAGCCGGGGAGACTCCTTGGTCTCGTAGAACGCCCGCACGCTCCCGGACGCCGACGCTTCGAACGCCACGCAGCGGGCCGTGTTCGACCCGACGTCGATCACGCCGATCGTGCGGCCGGGCCGGGACCTCGAAAAGTCGGTCGGTCGCTGCAGTTCGAGCGATCGGGAACGGTCCACGCGCTCGGAGAAGGGAGGGCCCTAATAGAGATGCCCGCGGGGCAGGTGCCGACCGAGTCCTTACAAAGCGCCGCACGTCACGAACGAGGGGGTTGGACGAGAAGTGGCGCGGCGTCCCGCTCGGCCCGCGGTACCGCCCGAGACCCTCGCCCGGGAGCTCGAGCGCCTGCTCTCCGATGTGGCCGGCACCGTCGACGACGTGGCCGACCGGCCGCATCCTCTTCCGGAAAGCCTGCATCAGTTGCACCGGGAGATGCGGCGGCTCCGCCACGCGCTCGGGATCTGGCAGCGCCTGCTGTCCGCCCGAGACCGCGCGCTCGTGCGGCCGCTCGATGCGCGCCTGAAGCGGCTCGCCCGCCTCGTGGGACGGGTGCGGGACCGGGACGTGATGCTCGACCTGATCGAAGGCGGGAGCCTGCCCAAGCCATCGGGCCGGGACGCCTGGGCGGTCGCCCGGCTGCGCTCCCGGCTGCGCGACGACGCCCGCACGGGCCGCGAACTCCTTCGCGTATACCTTCGCTCGGAACGGGATGCGCATCTCTTCGAAGGGCTCCGGGAGAGCGTGGATTTCACCCCGCGCCGCGGGGCCGCGCCCCAGCTCGCGGAAGTGCTCCGGGAAGAGCAGTCGGAGCGACGTGCGGACGTTCGGAGCGCGCAGCGCCGGGCGCGCAAGCGGCCGAGCTCGAACCGACTCCACCAGTTGCGCATCGAAGTGCGCCGCCTCCGCCACCTCAGCGAGGTGCGGCGCCGGCTCCAGCCGACGAACCGCATCGCCTTCCCCTCGACCGTGCGCCGGCTCCAGAGCCGGCTCGGGCGATTGCACGACCTCGACCTCGTGATCGCGGGGCTCGACCCCGAGTTGAGGGCGACCGCGTGGGGTCAGATGCTCAAGAAGGAGCGGCGGAAGGCGCGCGGCTCGGTGCGGCGCGCTCTGAAGGCGACCCGATGGCCCAAGCCGCCGGAAACGGCCCCATCGACGGCTGCCGGACTGGCACCCTCATAGGGAACGATTCTCTGGAGTCCGTGTGCCGTCCTCGCTCCGCACGACGCTCGACGGAGGGCTCCGGGGCGCCCTCGGAGAGTCCGGAGCGACGGGCGCCACGGTCCGACAGCTCGCCGCCCGGCTCTCCGACCGGCCCGACCGCGTCGAGGCCGCCCTCACCCACCTGGAGCGAGCCGGGGACGTCCTCCGGATGGGCCGCGGCCTCTACGTGCTCCGGCAGTTCGAGCACCTGGACGAGCGCAGCGATTTCGTCGACCCGCGGCAGTTCGTCGAACGGTTCTCCCGGGAGAACGGCGTCGACCTGGGCCGGTACGCCGGTCCGATCACGTTCCGGTCGAACGAGACGCTGCCGATCCACCGCTGGTGGCCGTACGTGCAGGGATACTCCGCCGAGTTCGTCCGCGGGGTCGTCGAGGCGGCGCACCTCCCGCGCGGTGCCGCGGTCCTCGACCCGTTCGCGGGAAGCGGCACGACGCTCGTAGAATCCCGCCGGGCCGGCGCGACCGCCCTCGGCACGGAGCTCCTCGCTCCCGCGGTCCTCGCGGCCCGCGTGAAGACGCGATTCGAAACGGACCCCGTCGCGTTGCGCTCCGCCGCACAGCGCACCATCGACCGCGCCCGTCGCGGTCACCCGGGGCCCCTTCCGTTCCTGCGCGAGACGCTCCAGCAGTTCGACCCCGAAGCGCTCACCGACCTGCTCTGCCTGCGCGACGCGCTGCCCGCGGGCGGGACCCTGCTCGGCGATGCAGTGCGCCTCGCCTTCGGTCGCGTCCTGATCCCGTCGAGCAAGCTCCACCGGTCGCCCTGCCTCGGCTACGACCGGCGACGGCACCGGGTGCACCCGGACCCGTACGACCTGTTCCTCACCGCGATCGACGAGATGACCGAGGACCTCGTGGGCCTCCAGGGGGAGCGGGCCTCGTGGGGCCCGGCCGCGGAGGTGCGGGTCGGGGACGCGCGGTCCGTCGCCTGGCCGCGCGGCTCGGTCGACCTCGCGGTCACGAGCCCGCCGTACGTGAACGGCCTCGACTACGTCATGAACTACAAGCTCGACCTCGCGTGGCTCGGCTATGCCAACTCCTACGCCGACCTCGCGACGTTGCGCAGTGCCGAGGTGGCCTGCGACAACCTGCCTCGCGCCGAGACCTCGGCGTACCTCGGCGTCACGGACACCCCCGACCCGTGGCTCTCGGAGATATTGCCCCGCATCCGGGAGAACGTGCGTCGGAAGGGCTCGTACCGCCGGGCCGACGTCCACGCGGTCGTGCACCGGTACTTTGCGGACCTGGTCCCGGTGATGGTGCGGGTGCGCGATGCGCTCCGCCACGGCGGAAAGTTCGTCCTCGTCGTCGGGGACTCCCTCCTCGCCGGAACGTACGTGCCGGGCGACCTCCTCGCGGCGCGGATCGGCGCGTCGCTGGGATTCCGGATCGCCTCGGTCGAGGTCGCGCGAACCCGGCGGAGCGGTCAGCGCCGCTCGTTCCTCCTCCGCGAGTCCGTCGTCACGCTCGAGCGGTAGGTTTTCGCCCTTCGGCCGCCGTGTAGACCGGGATGTACTGCCCGGTGTGTGGGCGCCTCATGACCGGCCCGAGCTCGCCCGCCGTACCGTTCCCGATGTTCCTCTGCGCGTACCACGGCGTGGTGTACGACCGCAAGCGCGACCTCTGGCACGGCCTTCCCGAGGCGGAAACCAAGCTCCGCTGCCCGATCTGCGGCACCCCGATGGACTCCGAGCCGAAGGACGCTCCCGCCCGCATCTTCTTCTGTTACCAGTGCGGGACGACGTACGACCGGGACCGGGCGACCTGGTACGGGATCGCGTTCCACCACTCGACGTAGCGCGCGACCGCCCGCGGTAGCCGCTTTCCCGACGGATTCCGCTCGAAGGAAACCCTTACCTGACCCTCGCGCCACGCTCTATCGGGAGGGGAGATGCCGCCCCCGGATGCCGAACCCCACTTCGTCGAACCGCTCCTGGGCGTCGTCTTTGACCTCGACGGAACCCTCGTCCTCTCGCACCACGACTTCGGTCGGATGCGGGCCGAAGTGATCCGCATCGCCGAGAAGTACGGGGTCGTCCCCGGCCACCTGAGCGTCCAGGAACCGATCCACCGGATCGTCGAGACGGCCCGCCAGGAGCTCGTGAGCTCGGGACGTCCCGAAGGGGACCTCTTCCGGTTCGAAGCGGAGTACCCGAAGGTGATCGACGCGATCGAGGTGGAGGCCCTGCCCCGCACGGTGGTCCGCACCGGGGCCCCCGAGCTGCTGCGAACGCTCGCCGAACGTGGGTATCGCCTCGGCGTGCTCACCCGAAGCTCGGAGTTCTTCGCCCGCGCCGCGCTCCGCCAGACGGAGCTCCACGCGTTCTTCCCGTACCTGCGGTCCCGCAGCGCGCCCGGACCGGCGAAGCCGTCGCCCGAGGCCTTGAAGCTCCTGCTCACGGAGATGGGGATCCCGGGAGAGCGCTCGCTGTACGTCGGGGACCACCTGATCGACGCGGAATGCGCGACCCGCGCGCGGGTCCGGTTCTACGGCGTCCTGCCCGACCCCTCCGAGCAGAATCCGGAGCCGATGACGACCGACCGTTTCCTCGCCGCCGGCGCGTCGGCCGTTGCGAAGGACCTCCCCGAGCTCGGCCGCCATCTCGGCGTACTTTCGTCGCCCCGGGCGACCCCGGCCGAGTGAGCGACCGGACCGTCAGAGATACGTCGCGTACGCGTGGATGATCGCCCGCTCCGCGGTCGCCCACGCCTCGGGGATCTGATTCCACCCGTTCCGCTGGTCCCCCACGCAGTACAACCCCGGGATCGGCGCTCCGTCGCTCTCGGAGAGCGCGCGGCAATCCTCGTCGGTGACCACGGAGCCTTCGGCGTCGAACCGGCACCCGAGCGACCGAGGGAACTCCTGGTGCATGTCGTACCAACCCAGCGCGCTGAAGCCGCGGTCCCAGCTCCCGTGAGTCCCGTCCGCGAACTTCACCCCGAAGCGCTTCTCCCGGATCTCGTCGAACCCGACCATCTCGAGGTCGGTGTGGCCGATCGCGTGCTCGGCAAGGGCGGCGGTGAGCGTCGTCCGGTCCTCGTCCGAGGCGCCGTCAAGCAATCTCTTGCCGTGCGTGAGCAGGTGAACGGCGGTCGGGCGGAAGTGGACCACGTCGAGAGCCGTTCGGACCGCGAACGGGTCGTGCCCGATCACCGCGACCGACTTGCCGGTGAGCTCGTGGCCGTCGCAGAGGATGCAGAAATCAACGAGGCCCTGGTTCGCCCAGGGGAAGATCGGGTCGATCTGGCCCCCGACCTCGGGAATCCGGTCGACCACGCCCTGGGCCAGCACGAGCACCCGACCCCGGGCGACCTGCGTCTGCTTCAGCCAGTCAAAGGTGACCGCGTAGCCCGTGTCGGTCCGCTCCGCCCGAACCGCCCGCGCGGGCGTGAAGTACCCGACCGCCTCGCTGCTCTTCACCGCGGCGACCTGCTCATCGAGGAGCTTGTGGCCCGAGATCCCGTTCGGGAACCCGGGGATGTTGTCCATCTTCGGGGCATAGTACGACCGGCTGTACTTCGGACCGCGGTCGATGATCGCCGCCGTGTACCCCAGGAGCGCGGCCTTGTAGCCCGCCTGGAGGCCGGCGTGTCCGCCCCCGATCACGACCACGTCGTACGACGCCTTCAGCCGCGGAAGTCCCGGCACGGCCGGCTCCACCCCGTGCGGGAATTTCAGGACTCCTTCGCGGGCGCGGGCACCTCGCGCGCCGTTTTTTTCTCGGCCGACGCGACGCGCGACGGCAAATGCTAAGAACGAACCTCCTCCTCCTTCTCTTCGGGTTCCTGACGGCTGTGCCGGCCCGCGCCGCGAAGAGCGCGCTGCGGGGGACTCTATTTCTCGAGGATGGAACGCGGTTCGACGGCGATGGGCTCGGTGCGGCCGGCCGCCGCGTCGGCGAGGTCGTCTTCACGACCGGGATGGTCGGGTACCCCGAGTCGCTGACGGACCCGTCGTTCCGGGGCCAGATCCTGACGTTCACGTACCCGCTGATCGGCAACTACGGCGTTCCGAAAAACGACCGGGACGCGGACGGACTGCCCCGACTGGAGAGCACGGAGGTCCAACCGCGCGGCGTGGTGCTGCGCGGCACGACGGCCCCGAACCACTGGCAGAGCAACACGTCGCTGGATGCCTGGCTCAAGGCCGAAAAGGTACCCGGGATCGTCGGCGTCGACACCCGGCGGCTGACCGAGCATCTTCGGGCCAAGGGCGTGGTCCGCGGGGTCCTCGACGTCGCCCCGACCGACGAGCCCCCGTCGGACGAAGAGCTCCGCCGGTCGATCCGGGCCGCGCCCGAGTACGGTGACGAGAATTTCATGGCCGAGGTTGCCCCGCGCGAGCCGACCCTGATCGCGCGCCGGGGCGGGGCCCTCGTCGCGGTGCTCGATTGCGGGATCAAGACGAGCATCCTGCGCAACCTTCTCGAGCGCAAGGTCTCGGTGCTCCGGCTCCCCTACGATCACGAAGTGCCGACCCGTTGGCAGGGCCGCCGCATTGCGGGCCTGCTCGTCGGGAACGGCCCGGGGGACCCGGTCCAGTTGGCGGCGGCGATCGAGGAGCTTGGGCGGCCGTCGAACCGCGCGCTGCCGACGCTCGGGATCTGCCTCGGCCAGCAGCTCGTCGCGCTCTCGCGCGGGGCGACCACGTTCAAGCTGAAGTACGGCCACCGCGGCCAGAACAAGACGATCTGCTTCACGGACGGCCGCGCGCTCATCATGAGCGAGAACCACGGGTACGCGGTCGAACCGACCTCGCTGAAGGAGACCGGTCTCGAACCGTGGGCCACGAACCCGGACGACGGTACCCTCGAGGGACTGCGCGACGGGACCGGCCGCGTCCTGACGCTCCAGGGACACCCCGAGGGCCACCCCGGCCCCCAGGAGGCCGGTTTCGTCTTCGACCGGTTCGTCGGGAAGGTGAAGCGGCGCGCATGACGGTCTCCCTCCCCTCGAAAGTGATGCTCCTCGGGAGCGGGGCGCTCAAGATCGGCGAGGCCGGCGAGTTCGACTACTCGGGCAGTCAGTGCCTGAAGGCGCTCGCCGAAGAGGGGGTCTACTCGATCGTCGTCAACCCCAACATCGCGACGCTGCAGACCGACCCGCCGGAGCGCGGACGGGTCTACTTCCAGCCCCTCGTACCGGAGTTCGTCGCGCCGATCCTCGAAGCCGAGCGACCGGAGGGGATCCTTCTCTCTTTCGGCGGCCAGACGGCGCTCAACTGCGGCGTCCAGCTCTCCGACTCCGGGACTCTGAAAAAGTCGGGTACCCGCGTACTGGGAACTCCGCTCCTTGGTATCAAGGCGACCGAGGACCGCGCGAAGTTCGTGAAGACCATGAACCGGGCGAAGGTCCCGACCCTCCCGAGCAAGGCGGTGTACTCCGTCGAGGAGGCGCTCGACTCGGCCGAGGCGTTCGGCTACCCCGTCATGGTCCGGGTCGCCTACACCCTCGGCGGGAAGGGCGGAGGCGTCGCGCGCACGCGCGACGAGCTTCGCGAGGTCGCCGCGCGCGGCCTGCGGGCGAGCCCGGTCGGGCAGATCCTCCTCGAGCGGTACGTCGGGGAGTTCAAGCAGCTCGAGTACGAGGTCGTCCGGGACGCGACGGGGAACAAGCTGACCGTCTGCAACATGGAGAACGTCCTCTCCATGCGTGTCCACACCGGTGACAACATCGTTGTCGCGCCGAGCCAGACGCTCACCGACTACGAGTATCAGATGCTCCGTCAGGCCGCGCTCCGGGCGGTCGACGCGGTCGGGATCGTGGGCGAGTGCAACATCCAGTTCTGCCTCGACCCGACGAGCGAGGAGTACTACGCGATCGAGATCAACGCGCGGCTCTCCCGGTCCAGCGCGCTCGCGAGCAAGGCGACAGGGTACCCGCTCGCCTACGTCGCCGCGAAGCTCGCGCTCGGTTACTCGCTCCCCGAGCTGAAGAACCGCATCACCGGCGTCACGACCGCCTGCTTCGAGCCGTCGATGGACTACGTCGTCGTGAAGCTGCCCCAGTGGGACCTCGACAAGTTCGAGCGCGCCGATCGGCGGCTCGGGCCGGCGATGAAGTCGGTCGGCGAGGTGATGGGCATCGGCGCCTCGTTCCCCGAGGCGATCTCGAAGGCGGTCCGGATGGGCGAGCCCCGCGCCGACCTCCTCGCCCCGACCGAGGTGCGCGACCGGGACGCGATCCTCGCCGACCTTGCGGCCCCGACGCCCGACATCCTGAACCGGGTGCTCGAGGGGCTCCGCGCGGGGATCGATGTGGAGACGATCAGCCGCACCTCCTGGATCGACCGGTGGTTCGTCGACTGCCTATCGGAGATCGAGGGTGCGCAGCGCGCGATCGCCGCGCTCCCGGCCGGCGAGCTCCCGGCGCCGCTCCTGCGACGGGCGAAGGAGCTCGGCCTCTCCGACCGCGCGATCGCCCGGACCGCGCGTCTCGACGAGGAGGACGTTCGCCGGCGACGGCTCGCCGATGGGATCCGCCCCCGGGTCCGGATGATCGACACGCTCGCGGGCGAGTGGCCGGCCCGCACCAACTACCTGTACCTCACCTACCGCGCGGACGCCGACGACGTCCGTCCGATGCCGAAAGGCTCGATCCTGGTCATCGGGGCGGGACCGTACCGGATCGGGTCGAGCGTCGAGTTCGACTGGTCGACGATGAACCTCGTCGACGGCCTGAAGGCCGAGGGCGTCCCGGGCGTCTCGGTCCTCAACTCGAATCCGGAGACGGTCTCGACCGACTACGACCGCTCCGACCGCCTCTACTTCGAGGAGATCACGCTCGAGCGGGTCCGCGACCTCGTCGACTTCGAGTCGTTCCGGGGCGTCGTCACGTGCGTCGGCAGCCAGCTCGCGCAGAACCTGACCCCGCTGCTGGAGACGTGCGGGATCTCGGTGCTCGGGACCTCACCGAAATCGATCGACAGCGCGGAGGACCGGGCGAAGTTCGGCCGCCTCCTCGAGAAGCTCAAGATCCCGCAGCCCGCGTGGCGCGCCTTCACGACGATCGACGAGGCGAGCGCGTTCGCCGACGAGGTCGGCTACCCCGTGCTCGTCCGGCCGTCGTACGTGCTGAGCGGGCAGGCGATGCGGGTGATCGCCGGGCGCGCCGACCTCGCCCGGTTCCTCACCGAGGCGGCGCGCGTGTCGCCGCAGCACCCGGTCGTCCTCACGAAGTTCGTCGAGGGGGCGGACGAGGTCGAGCTCGACGGGATCTCGGACGGGGACCGCGTCCTGGTCGGTGGCATCCTCGAGCATGTGGAGCGGGCCGGGGTCCACTCCGGCGACGCGATCTTCTGCCTGCCGCCCCGCCACACCTCCTCCGAGGTGCAGGCGAAGCTCCTCGAGGCGGCCGGCCGGCTTGCGCGCACGCTCGAGATCCGCGGCCCGTTCAACGTCCAGTTCCTCGTGAAGGACGAGGCGTACCAGATCATCGAGCTCAACCTGCGCGCGAGCCGATCGCTCCCGTTCCTCACGAAGGCGACCGGGGTCCCGCTCCTGCGCGAGGCCGCCCGCGCGATGCTCGGCAAGACGATCTCGCGCGAGGGCGTGGCACCGCTCCCGCCGGGCCGGTGGGGCGTGAAGGTCCCCCAGTTCTCGTTCCTGCAGCTGACCGGCTCGGACCCGCTCCTCGGCGTCGAGATGCAGTCGACCGGCGAGGTCGCCTGCTTCGGTCCGACGTTCTCCGACGCCCTGGTCAAAGCACTGGTCGCCACGGGCGTGAAGCTGGTCCCGCGCCGCGGCACCGCGTTCCTGTCGGTCGGCGGGCCCGCGCTCAAGGAGCAGCTGCTCCCCGTGGCCCACCACCTCCGGACGCTCGGTCTCGGCGTCGCCGCGACGGAGGACACGGGGGCGTTCCTCGCCGCCCGCGGGGTGCGCGGGGTCCGGATCCTCCACAAGGTCAGCGAGCCGGAGCGCCACCCGAACGTGACGGAGGCGCTCGACCGCGGGGAGATCGACCTTCTGCTCAACGTGCCGCTCTCCCTGACCCAGGAGAAGTTCGAGCGGATGCTCGAGGACGAGTACATCCTCCGCCGCCGCGCGGTCGAGCTGGGGATCCCGCTGTTCACGAGCCTCGAGTCGTTCACGGCGTACGTGGACGGGGTCGCGTGGCTCGAGGACCACCCGCTGACGGTCGAGCCGCTGTACGGGACGCCGGAACCCGGAACGGAACCGCGCGCGACCCGCCAGCTGCCCGTGGTGCCGCGGAGACCCCGGCGCAAGCGGCGGAAGGGGTGAGCCTCCGGGCTCACTCGATCGGGAACTTCGTCACCGAGAACTCGGGAACGACCGTCGAGGTGTCGAGCACCTCGGGGATCCCGCGGATCCGCTCGGTCACGAAGTCGAGGACCGCGCGCTTGTTCGCCGACGACGGGAAGTCGAGGACCGCGAGGACGTCCCAGTCCCCCGTGAGCAGGTGGAGCTCCTTGACCTGGCCGAACGACTCGAGCATCGAGCGGATCCGGTCGAGGTCCCCGCCGCGGACCTTGATGTAGCTGAACGCGCGCTGGCTGCGGAGCTCGGTCGGCATCACCTCGGACAACCGTTCCTCGGTGAACATGTCGACGCCCTCGAGGCGCGTGCCGCGGGGCGACGTGAGGACCGGGAACGTCTGCACGCCCCGGAGATGCTCGGCGATCAGGCGCTCGACCCGACCGACCTTCTCGATGTCGACGACCTTGATGTGGTAACCGCGTCGGCGCGCGACCTCTTCGGTGAGCGCCATCGCGCGCGCCTGGTCGTCCGAGAGGAACAGGACCCCCTCTTCCCCCCGGGTGTCGGTCGTCCCTTCGCCGGTCGTGGCGGAGGCGGCGGTGGCGCGGGCCCCCGGAACGTTCCCCTCCGACGCGGGGGGACGGTAGAACGTCGTGATCGCTCGCTTCGATTGGATGTACAGGATCAGTTCCCGGGACTCGTCGGCCATCGGCGTCGGCGCAAGGTGGGGCGCTGTATTTAATCAAAAGGGGAGGAAAGAAGTTCGAAAACCCCCCGCCCGGAAGGGCGGGGGAAGGGGTTCGGCCCTACGGGTCGCGCCGAAGCGCGATCAGTAGCGCTTGTAGCTGTCGGAGCGGTCTCGGCCGCCCCCGCCGCCACTGCCGCCGCCGGAGTACCGGCCGCCGCCGCCACCGCCGCCGCCGTAGCCACCGCTGCCGCGGTCACGGAAGCCGCCGCCGCCGAACGAGCGCCGCTCGCTCTCGAACTCCTGCTGGCTCATGTCGAGGGTCTGGTTCACGTCGCCGATCGCTTCGGTCGACTTCGTGAGGTTCCCGTACCGCCCCACATTGAGGCGCATGTGGCCGCGCACGAGGGAGACGTAGCCGTTGTCGACGAGGATGACCTCGTCCTTGGCGATCGTCCCGATCTGCTCGTTCCACAGGGAGAGGGTGATCACGGCCGAGTCGTCGCCGACGACGGCCTCACAGACCTTCCTCGGATCGCCGAACTTGCCCATGACCTCCTTCGGTTCGCCCACGCTCTGCACCTTCGCGAGGACGTTCACTTGCTTCGAGTTCGGCGTTAGGTCTCGCACTTTCGTCAACGGCTTGTCCACCATGCTTCGTTCGCCTTCCTTTCGGGTTCGCTTTTGGGTCAGAGGAATTGGGGCTGGCCAAGTCGTGCGAACACTCGTCGGAAAACGGACGGGCGGGACGCTCGAATCAGGCTGGGCTCGCGGATTCCTCTGACGGCGCATGGCCGCACGGCGCATATAAAGCCGGCGACCCCGCGCGACGACGGCACACGGACCGGGCTCCGGGCTCCCCCCCGAGGCGGAGCGCCCCGGAGCGACCCCGACCGGCGCGCGTCGAGCGGGTCGCTCGTTGGCGTGATCGGCTGCCGGTCGGGCGGCAGGTTTAACCTCCCTTCCGCGGAGCTTCCGTTCGAGAGCCGTGAGCCAGCGTTTCGACCTCGGAGTGCATCACTTTCTCCGCCGCGAGTACGACCTCGCCCAGCGAGCGTTCCACGACGTGGTGCGCGAGCATCCGGCGGACGGCAGCGCCTGGTCGTACTACGGCATCTGCCTCGCGCACCTGGGCCAGGCGGCGGAGGCCGAGGCGGCGCTCGCCCGCGCGGTGGCGCTGCAGCCGGGGAACGCGGAGACCTGGTTCCACCTCGGCGTGGCCCGCTCCCTCCGCGAGGAGTGGGGGGACGCCGCGCTCGCCTACCGACGCGCCGTAGCGCTCGCCCCCGCCGATCTCGTGGCGTGGCACCGGCTCGGGGTCGCGCTCGCGGAGTCGGGGGACGAATCCGGGGCCGCGGCCGCCTTCGAGCGTGCCCTGGTCCTGTCGCGCGACGAACCGGGACCCGACGAGCCGAACCGCTCGGTCGCGAGGTCGGGCGATGACCACCTTGACGAGACCGGGCCCCGCGAGGGCACCCGGGAGGCGAAGAGCTGGCTCGAGCTCGCGCTGTCCCTCCTGACCCTGGGCGAAGAGGAGGAGGCGATCGCGGCCTACGACCGCGCCTACACGCTCGACCCGGACCGCGCGGCGCGCTCGCTGTTCCGGCCGATGCTCAAGCTGCTCAGCGCCGTCCAGGGCGCCGGAGGACCGGCGCCGCCCGGTGCCGCCGCGCTGCCGGGACGCCCCGAGGGGCCGACCGTCCGGCGCCCCGCGCCGGAACCGACCGTGCCGGGCGCCGTCTGAACCCGGTTCAGACCGGCTTCGGCGCCTGGGTCACGATCGTCGACTCGGCCCACCCCTTCGCCTTCTCGCGGGCCGCGGCGTGCTGGTCGAAGAACGTGTGGACCCGCTCGATCAGACGCCCCTTGCAGTCCCCGCAGAGGAGCTCGCCCGACCGGCACGTCCGCGTGATCTCCTCGAACTCGCGATCGGAGGCGGCGAACCGGGTCCGCCAGAGCGCCCAGATCGAGCAGATCTCGGGCGTGGCGCCGAGCCGTCGCTGCTCCTCGACGGTCGCGCGACCGCCGGTGAACGCGTTCTTCAGTTTCTTCTCGACGACCTTCGGGGGGTCGTTCAGGAACAGCGCGTCGTCCGCACGGTTGCCCGTCGTCGACATCACTCCCTCGCCGAGCAGGCCGGGGATCATCTTCGAGTGGATCAGCGCCGGCTTCGGGTACCCCAGGCCCTCCGCGATGTCGCGGGTGAGACGGAAGTGGGGGTCCTGGTCGATCCCGCACGGGATCAGGCACGGCACGCTCCGCCCCTCGGCCCAGGACGGCCAGAAGCACGGGACCGACTGGAGCGCGGTGTAGAAGACGAGCCCGATGTTCGTGCTCCCCTCGAACCCGAAGACCGCCTTCACGTTGGAGAAGTTGATCTTCCGGGCGACGCGGATCGCGAGCGGGTACAGCGCGGCGATCGACCGGGAGTCGAAGAAGACGTGCGTCCGCTTCGGGTCGAACCCGAGCGCGAGGATGTCGTACAGGTTCTCCAGGCCCCAGTGCGCGGTCTCCTCGCGGGTGAGGCCGGCCCGGGCCCAGTACTTCTCGTCGTCCGTGATCTGGATGTACATCGGCAGGCCGAGCCGCTTCTGCAACCATACGCACAGCTCGAACGGGACGAGATGCGAGGTGTGGAGCGGGCCCGACGGACCGCGCCCGGAGTAGAGAAAGAACGGCTGGCCGTGCGCGTACCCGTCGAGCAGCGGGCCGAGGTCGCGGTGCGAGTAGTAGATCCCCCGCGTCAGCGCGGGCGGCAGCTCGCCGCCCGCCAGGTGGTGGAGGCGCGCGAGGAGCTCGGGGGTCAGCGACTGGGTTCCGAACTGCTCGCGGAGCCGTTCGTAGTCGATCCGCCCGCGGACCTCGTACGGCGTGACGACGAACTCGTCGGGGTCGGGCATCGGGGGCGGGTCACCCTTCGGGGAACGTGATCTTGGCCAGGATCGACTCGCGCTCGCTGAGCGGCACGCCCGCGGTGCTGAGCGCCTCCGCGACGCACGAGCGCGAGTGCTCGTGGTGGATCGAGTGGCCGCACGACGGGCAGGTGGCCCATCCCTCGATCAGACGCCGGAGCCCTTCCCGCGAGGAGGATGAGTCCCGGCGCGCGAACCGCTCGACGAGGATCGCGCCCCCCGCCTGGTTCTCGAGGTTCGACAGCGGAACCCGCACCGGCTGGTTGCAAACCGGACACCGGGCCGGATTGCGGCACGTGCAGGTCATAGCAGAAAGGTACCGTTCGCCCCGGTCTAAAAGGGCGGCGGGCGACTCCCAGCCTGCGACCGGTGGGGAATCCTCAAGAACCGGCGTCCCCCCTGCCCACGCGTGGTCGAACCGACGCCCGACGAGCAGGCGCGCGAGCTCCACCTCGAGCTGCTGGAGATGCTGAAGCTCCTCAACCGCGTGGAGGAGGAGCATCAGGGGGTCGACGGGTTCGAGCGCGAAGAGCTCCTCCACCTGATGCCGAAGGCCGGGTTCCCGAACGCGACGCTCACCGACGTGGAGCGCAGCCTCCAGGTGCTGCTCGCGAACGGCTACGCGCGGGCGATCGAGGGCTCCGAGTACGCCTGGGACCGCGGTCGCACGGTCGGGGAGCGGTTCACTATCACCCTCGAGGGCAAGCGGCTCCTCCTGAAGGAGATCGAGCGCGTCAACCGCGTATAGGACGCGGCGCGCGCCGCGTTCATTTAAGTAGAGGAAGCCCGCGTAATCGACGGCACATGCCCACGCGCGATGGCCCCGACCCGGTCCGCGCGACGATCGTCGCGATCCTCCAGCAGCTCAACCGGGCGGAATCGCTGAACGAGGGAAAGACCCGCGACCAGGCGCTCGAACTCTCCGACCTCGAGCGGATCCTCTCGGACTTCTGGGCCGTGAGCAAGGACGCGGTCAAGGTGCCGCTGGCCCTCGGCCTCCTGGTCCGGAACGGGATGGTCGAGGCCCACGCGGCGGGCAACTTCCCGGCGACCTCGAAGGGATCCCGGCCACCCCCCCGGGCCCGCTACACGATCACCGCCACGGGGAAGCAGTTCCTCGTGGACGTCCAGCAGCAGAGCGACCGGATCCCGTGATTGCGGGGCTCCGGTTTCGCCCTCGGAATCACTCTTAAGTAGCCCACGCCGGTGGGCCGACCCCCATGTCGAGGATCCACTCCGGGCACAAGGGCCGGGCCGGCTCGCACCGCCCGTACCCGATGACCAAGCCGGAGTGGGTGACCGCGACGTCCGAGGAGGTCGCGACGCAGGCCGTCCAGCTCGCGAAGGGCGGCGCGGGTCCCGCGCTCGTCGGCCAGACGCTCCGCGATTCCTACGGGGTCCCGCTCTCGAGGGTCGTGACGGGGAAGCGGCTCACCGTCCTTCTCCGCGAGAACGGCGTCACGAGCGACATCCCCGACGACCTCCAGGCGCTCCTCAAGCGCGTCGTCCACCTCCAGCGTCACCTGCAAACCCACCCGAAGGATCTGTCGAACCGGCGGGGGCTCTCCCTGATGGAGTCGAGGATCCGCCGCCTGGCCCGCTACTACCGGCGCCGCCACCGCCTCCCCGAGACCTGGCGGTACTCCGCGGCCGGTGCGGCGCTCCAGGTGGAGTGATGCCTTCGGGCCCCGACAGCTTCTCGGCCGATCCGGCGTACCGAACCGAGTTCGAGCGCGCCCGCGCCCTCGTGCTGGGGCACCCCGGGCGCTGGACCGTCGTCTACCACTACGACGCGGACGGGATCGCGAGCGCGTCGTCGGCGCTCCGCGCGTTCTCCCGGCTCGGGTATCCCGCCCAGGCGACGGCGCTCGCCGGCGTCGAGCGCGGACGGATGGCCGCGCTCCTCGAGGCGACCCCGGGCGCGGTGCTGATCGTCGACACCGGCTTCGCGTGGCTCGACCTGTACCCGGCGCACTCGGCGCCGGTCGTCGTGCTCGACCACCATCAGTACCCCGGCGTCCCCCACCCGCCGGCGCTCCCCGAGCACGTGGCGGCGGTGAACCCGCTCGACTGGGGGGTCGACGGGATGAGCGAGATGTGCGCCGCGACCCTCACCTGGCTGTTCACGATCTTCCTCGACCCGAGGAACTGGGACAACGCGCCGTGGGGCCTCTCGGGCGCGATCGGCGACCGGCAGCACGTTGGCGGCTTCCGCGGACTGAACGCGACGCTCGTGGACGAGGCGATCCACCGCTCGCTCGTGGTCCGTCGTCCCGGACTTCCCCTCTTCGGCCCGACGGTCGGCGGAGCGCTCACGCACGGGATCGACCCGTTCGTCCGGCGCCTCTCCGGCCGGCCGGAAGCGGTGGGCCGGTTCCTGGAGGAGCTCTCGATCGACCCCGCCCGATCGCCCGCGTCCCTCACGGCCGACGAGGCGCGCCGGCTCGCGGAGGCGCTGCGGGCGCGCCTGGAGGCCGCCCCCGCCGCGCCCGACGGGCTCAAGCTCCTCGACCAGCCGCGGTGGTTCCTGCCGTCGCTCGGCCTCGACGCGGAGGAGGTCTCGAACCTGCAGAGCTCGGCCGGCCGCGCGAAGACCCCCGGGCTCGGGGTCGCCTACGCCCTCGGGGACCCGGCGGCCGCCCAGCAGCTCCGGGCGTCGGAGGAGCGCTGGCGGGACGGGATCCTGAAGGGACTGCTGCGACTCGAGGACGAGGGTGTAAATTCGATGAGTTCTCTCCAGTGGTTCGAGAGCCCCGACCCGACCCTGGCGGGGACCCAGGCCGGCATGGCGATCCTGTACCTGCTCGACGCGAACCGGCCCGTGTTCGTCCTGACGGGCGGCACCGGCGCGCCGGTGAAGATCAGCTCCCGGGCGACCCGGGAGCTGGTCGACCGCGGCCTCGACCTGTCGTCCGCATGTCGTGACGCGGCGCGAGCGGTCGGCGGGGAAGGCGGCGGCCACCGCATCGCGAGCGGCGCCACGATCCCGTCGGGCACCCAGTCGAAGTTCCTGGACGAGGCGAACCGCCTCGTCGCGCGTCAGCTGGCGGGGACGGTCGCCGCATGAGCGGCGAGACGCCCGAGGCCGCGCCGACGCCGGCCGTGGATCGCGTGCACGACCGCCCGCTCGAGCGGGAGATGCACACCTCGTACATCGACTACGCGATGAGCGTCATCGTCGGGCGTGCCCTGCCCGACGGACGGAACGGCCTGAAACCGGTGCAGCGCCGCATCCTCTGGTCGATGTGGGAGTCCGGCGCCACCCACGACCACCCCTACCGGAAGAGCGCCCGCACCGTCGGGGACGTGCTCGGGAAGTACCACCCGCACGGCGACCTCGCCGTGTACGACGCGCTGGTGCGGATGGCGCAACCGTTCAGCCTCCGCTATCCGCTCATCGACGGACAGGGCAACTTCGGCTCGATCGACGGCGACTCGCCGGCCGCGATGCGGTACACCGAGGCGCGGCTCTCGGTGTTCGCGGAGGAGCTGCTCACCGACATCGAGAAGGAGACGGTCGACTGGACCGACAACTTCGACTCGACGCTCAAGGAGCCGCTCGACGTCCCGTCGAAGGTCCCGAACCTTCTCGTGAACGGATCGGCGGGGATCGCGGTCGGCATGGCGACCAACATGCCGCCGCACAACCTTTCCGAGGTCGCGGACGCGCTGCTGCTCCTGATCGCGCGGCCGGAGGCCGACCTGGACGCGCTCCTCAAGGTCCTGCCCGGCCCGGATTTCCCGAACGGCGGCTACCTCGCCACCGACGGTATCCGTGAGGCGTACGCGACCGGCCGCGGCACCCTCCACCTGCGCGGCACGACCGAGGTGCGCGAGCGGGACGGTCGCGACGAGATCGTGATCACCGACATCCCGTACGAGGTGAACAAGACCGCGCTCCTCGAGCTGATCGCCGACCTCGTCAAGAACAAGCGGATCGACGGGGTCACCGACCTGCGCGACGAGTCGGACCGCCACGGCACGAGCGTCGTCCTCGAGCTTCGACGCGACGTCCCCGCCGAGATCGTGCTCAACCGCCTCTACGAGCACACGCCGCTCGAGACCAGCTTCGGCGTGATCAACCTCTGCCTCGTCGACGGCCAGCCGCGGGTGCTCCCCCTCAAGGAGCTGCTCCTCCTCCACCTCACCCACCGCCGCACGATCCTCACGCGGCGGACGACCTTCGACCTCCGCAAGACCGAGGAGCGGCTCCACCTCCTCGAAGGGTTCCTCACCGCGATCGACCACATCGACGAGGTGATCCGGATCATCCGTCGCTCCCAGGACGTGCCCCAGGCCGAGGCGAGCCTGATGGGAAAGTTCCTGCTTTCGACCGAGCAGGCGAAGGCGATCCTCGACATGCGACTCGCCCGTCTCACCGCGCTCGAGCGGGAGTCGGTCGAGCAGGAGAAGGCGGAGAAGGAGTCGCTGGCCCGCACGCTGCGGGAGATCCTCGCCTCGCCGCAGAAGCTCGACCAGCTGATCGTCGACGAGCTGACCGAGCTCAAGTCGCGTCTCGGCGACCCGCGGCGCACCCGCATCGTACCGGCGTTCACCGAGCGCACGCTCGAGGACCTCATCCCCGACACGGACGTGGTCGTCCTGGTCACCCGGGACGGCTACATCAAGCGCCTCCCGCTCGACCAGTACCGGCGACAGCGGCGCGGCGGCCGCGGCCTCCTCCAGATGGAGACGAAGGAGGAGGACTTCGTCATCCGGGCGTTCGTCACGCGGACGCACGGGGACGTGCTGTTCTTCACGAACCTCGGCCGGGTCTACCAGCTCACCGCCTACGAGCTCCCCGAGGGGAGCCGCCACTCGAAGGGGAAGGCGATCATCAACCTCCTCCCGCGGCTCAAGGAGGGGGAGCGCGTGCAGACGCTGCTGCCGATCTACGACGTGGCGAGCGCGGGCGCGCTGTTCTTCGCGACCCGTCGCGGCCTAGTCAAGCGGACCGCGCTCGACCAGTTCCAGAACATCCGCGTGAGCGGCATCCAGGCGATCCTCCTCGAGGAGGGCGACGAGCTGGTCGGCGTCGCGCACCTCAGCGACGAGGCGACCGAGATCCTGCTCGCGACCCGCGCCGGCCAGCTGGTCCGCTTCCCGCTGTCGGAGGTCCGTGCGATGGGACGCGCGACGTACGGGGTCATCGGCGTGCGGCTCTCCGACGCGGAGGGCGACCGGGTCGTCGCGATGGCCCCGGTGAGCCCGAAGTATCCGACGCTCCTGTCGATTGCCTCGAAGGGGTACGGAAAGCGGAGCCCGACCGGTTCGTACCGCCGGACGCGGCGGGGCGCCAAGGGCGTGGTGACCATCAAGACCGGGGAGCGGAACGGATTCGTCGTCACGGTGCTGCCGACGACCGAGTCGTCGGAGCTCCTCGTCACGACCAAGAACGGGGTCACGATCCGCATGGCGGTGAACACGATCCGCGCGCAGGGCCGCGACACGATGGGCGTCCGCATCATCCGGCTCGACGACGGGGACGAGGTGCGCGACGCGCTGATCCTCGAGGAGCGGGCGGAGACGAACGGGGAGATCGAGCCGTCGCTCCCGCCCGCCGAGGGCGAGCTCCCCTCGCCGGACGACGTCCCGTCCCCGCCGGACCCGGACGACGCGCCGCCGGACGAGGAGGACGAGCCCGACGACGACGACGGGCCCGGGCTCGCGGGCGACGGGGAGGACGATGCCGCGCCCCCGGGCGAGGCACCGTAACCGGATCCTTCGCTGCCCGATGTGCGGGTCGGTGAAGATCCAGCTGATCGCCGGCCAGATCCTCGGCCAGGTGTACCGGTGCCCCGACTGCAACTACCAGGGGTCGCTCGTCCTCGAGGTCGACGTCGCGGACGACGGGACGCCGCTCCGGTAGCGCGAACGGGGCGGGGCTACTCGTCGGGCGACTCGGTCGCGAGGGACGCGCCGGGTCGCGTCGTCGCCCGGTCGACCGCGGCCACGACCGCGAGCGCCCGGACCGTGGCGCGGACGTCGTGCGTCCGCACCAGCGCGGCGCCGCGCTCCGCCGCGATCACGGCGGCGGCGAGCCCCGCCTCGAGGCGATCGGCCGCGGCGCCCTCGGGGAGCAGCGTCCCCAGGAACGACTTGCGCGACGGCCCGACCACGACCGGATAGCCGAGGCTGCGGAACTCCCCGGCGTGGACCAGGAGCTCCAGGCTCTGCTCGGCCGACTTCCCGAAGCCGAGCCCCGGGTCGACGAGGAGGTGGTCGGGCGGAACGCCGTCCGCGACCGCGGCGTCCGTCGCATCCGCGAGGGCGCGGTAGACCTCGGCCCGCACGTCGCGGTAGGCGAGGTCCTGCTGCATCGTGGCCGGGGTCCCCCGCATGTGCATCACCACGGCGGCGGCGCCGGACCGGGCGACGACGCGGCGCATCGCCTCCGAGCGGAGCCCCTCCACATCGTTGACGAGGTCGGCGCCGGCGTCGATCGCGCGCTCGGCGACCTCCGCGTGCCGGGTATCGATCGAGATCGGCACATCGGTCGCACCGGCCAGGCCGGCGAGCACCGGCCCCACCCGCCGCCACTCGACCTCCGCGGAGACGGGCGTCGCTCCGGGCCGGGTCGACTCCCCACCGACGTCGAGGACGCTCGCGCCCTCCCGAGCGAGCGCGATCGCGTGTTCGATCGCCGCGGCGGGCTCGGCGAACCTCCCGCCGTCCGAGAAGGAGTCCGGGGTCACGTTCACGACGCCCATCACGCGGGGACGATCCCCGACGACGAGGGACCGATGCGGCCCGGCGATCGTGCGGGGCCCGTGCGCGACGTAGGCCCGCAGGGCCCGGTCGACCTCGTCGGCCAGCTCGGTCAGTCGAAACGGTTGCCGCCGGAGCTTCGGGAGCAGGCGGCGGTACTGGCCCCAGGTGGCGAGCAGCACGACCGGGCTCGCCGCGACCGAGTGATCCGCGATGCCCCGCGCGTGCGCCGCGTCGCCGCCGACCGACAGGACCTCCTGCTTCAGCAGCGGGGACGCCTTCAACGACACCCCGTCGAGCCGCACGGGGAAGATCCGACCCTTCCGGGTCATGATCCCGACGCCCTCGGGGTCGCTCTCGGTGCGCTCGATCTCGCGGGCGATCTCGTCGAGCCGCTCCCACTCGAGCACGCGCGCCCCGAACCGATGCCGACCCGGTGCGGCGGACGGCGGAGCGGCCACGCGACGCCGACCCGCGCCGGGGTAAAAACGGGACCGAGGGGCCGCTGCAGCGAGCTCGGGAACCGTCTTGGCCGTCGGCCCGTGCTCCCGACCGATGGTCGGCCGGCGCAGGGGTCGGGGTCAGGTCGTCGCGCTCGAGGGGATCTCGGGCTCCGGCAAGAGCACGGTCGCGCCGCGCCTCGCGCGGGCCCTCGACGCGGAGCTCCTCGCCGAGGCGTACGCGCGGCTCCGCCCCCGGCCGTCGCTCGCGTTCGGCACGGACCGCGCGCTGCTCCGACTCGAGGAGCGGCTCCTGGAGGAGGACGCGGCACGGTATCGGGAGGCCGACCAGATCGCGGGGGGCGGCGGCAGCGTGGTGGTCGACACGGGCTTCTTCGGGACGCTCACTTACACCCGGGCCCTGGCCACGCTCGACCTCTGCGCGCCGACCGTGTTCCGAGCGCTCGTGCGGTCGGCGCGTTCGCTGAAGGACCGGTATCTGTGGGGCGCCCCGGACCGCGTAGTGTGGCTCGATAGCGCCCCGGTCACGCGGGCC
This sequence comes from Thermoplasmata archaeon, assembly GCA_035504595.1. Lineage (GTDB taxonomy): Archaea > Thermoplasmatota > Thermoplasmata > Lutacidiplasmatales > UBA184 > Lutacidiplasma. The sequence continues at coordinate 64,956 of DATJRQ010000020.1, forward strand.
CGCCGGGTCCGTTCGGACCCGACCGGCCACCCGCCCGCCCTCGCCGACCGACACGAACGGGTCGGGACGGAGGAGCGACGGATCTACTTCGGGCCACTCGGCACGGTCCTCGGGAGCCGTCTCACCGCCGTCGACGCGAACGGGTCGGCCGAGGCGGTCGCGCGTCGCGCGGCGCGGGCGGTCGCCGAGGGCCCCCGAGGGTTCGCCCCGGAGGGCCTCGCGGAACGCGTGCTCCGTGCCCTCGAGGGGGAGCTCGGGCAACCGTTATGAACGCCGCCTCGCCTCGCCGTCCTCCCCCGATGCGCCCCCTCGACGTCCTCCAACAGAGCCTGCACCAGCGCGTGCTGGTCGAGATGAAGGGCGGACGCTCGTACCGGGGCGTGCTCGACGCCTACGACCAGCACCTGAACCTCGTCCTCTCCGCGGCCGAGGAGGTCGTGAAGGACGTCGTGACCCCGCGCCAGGGCCTCACGCTCGTGCGGGGCGACTCCATCATCTACATCTCACCGTAGGGAGGCATCGAACGGACCATGTCGAAGGGAACGCCCTCGAGCCGCGGCGGCAAGATCAATCACGTCATCTGCCGGCGGTGCGGCCGCCACGCCTACCACCGCCAGAAGAAGGTCTGCTCCTCGTGCGGCTTCGGGGATACCGCCCGCCGTCGCGGCTACGAGTGGGCGAAGCTGAAGCGGTAGTGCGCCTCGGGCGCGAGACCGACGGCTCGCCCTCGAGCCAGAATCGCAACGGTCGCTCCGCCGCCCTCCGGATCCCGATCCGTGGTCCTCGCCGGACGACGCGGGGGGAGCGTGCCGGTCCGTAGACGACGAACCGTCCGGGTCCGACGACGGTCGCCCCGTCATCGGCAATCGTGATCCCGAGCGCCCGGCACAGGCGCCCGGGCCCTCGCCCTTCGCGCGGGTCGCCGTCCCCCTCGATCGCCGCGGCCCGGAGGAGGACCGCCTCGCCGCGGCGGGCCACGAGGTTGGCGCACACGACCTGGTGGATCCGGTACACGTAGAGCGTTCCCGGCGATCGGAACATCGAGCGGTTCCGTCGGGTGCGACCCCGGTAGGCGTGGCTGGCCGGGTCTCCGCGCAGGTACGCCTCGACCTCGACCAGCCGCGCGGTCCGCGCCCCGTTCGGCCCGGCCACCCGCAGCCGGGCGCCGAGCAAGGCCCGCGCGAGCCCCGTCGCCGGTCGGTCGAAGAACGCCCGGCGCAGGCGCCCCTCAGAGGATCTTGCCGCGGTCCACGAGCGGATGCCCATCGACGGCGACCGTCGCCTCCCCGACGGTAATCCAGGAGAGGTACCGACACCGGTTGCGCCCGCCGTACAGCGAGTTGCCGCCGATCGCGACGGTCACGGTCCCGACGGCGGCGTCCTCGGCCTGCGGGACCGAGGGCGCGATCGCCTCGTTCAGGCCGAGGGCGAACAGCCCGACGACCTCTCGACCCCGCGGCGCGTGGACGAACTCCGCCTCGAAGGTCGGCGAACCCTCCGTGTACCAGTAGTTCCTAAGGCGCCCTCCCTCGATCTCCCACTGGGCCCCGTCGACGCGTCCCGACCCGAGGAAGCTCGGCCGGTTCCCGACCACCGTGCCGTGCGCCGACCGTTCGTCGACGGCGACGATCACGGAGCCGCCGGGGCTCGTCGCGAGCGTCCGTCCCCGCCGGCGGTCGTCGGCGTCGACCACGCCGTCGTCCACCCACGGACGGCGACCCCGGAGCCGGAGGGTGAGGTCGGTCCCGTTCGTCGCGGTGAGCTGGAGCGTCCGGCCGGTCGCGAGGATCTCGGCGACCCGACGCCCCGTTCGGACGACGGCCGGATAGTCCGAGTCGGCGATCCCGCGGATCAGCTGGCTCCGCCAGGTCGCCCCCGGGACCCCCCACCGCTCCGCGTTCGCGTCCGAGGCGTACCCGAGGAGGCAGCGGACCCCCCGGACCTTCGCGCGGCTCGTGTCGCGGAGCCAGCGGTCGTCCGCCCCGAGGAACGGCGTGAGCTGCCCCGGCGGGAGCGCGTGGAGCCGGGCGCGGTCGGCCGGCCCGGGGAAGTAGACGAGCGCGTCGCTGCGCGCGATCGTCGCGACGACCGGGGCCGCGGGCGGCGCCCAACGTCGCGTCGACGGCGCGAGGTCGACGCTCCGCCAGAACGCCGCCTCGTCCTCGAGAACGAGGAACGGCAGCGCCCCGAGCCGTCGCCCCTCCGCGACGCACGCGCTCGCCCACGGAAGCGTGTGGCTCCACGTGACGACGGCGACGTGCTCGCCGCGGCGTACGTGCAGCACACTCCCGAGCAGAGCGCGCGCGACCGCCGGAGGGCTCGCCTCACCGGTCGACATCGCGTGCCGGGAGGGACGCGGCGGTTAAAGGGCCCGACCCGACCGCGCGAGTGCGACGATCGCGGCGGCGTCGTTCGGCCGGCCGGCGAGCCGGCGCGCGACCGCGACGATCAGCCGTCCGGCGTCGTCGTACGGCGCGCGGAAGCCGACCGGGGCCACCCGTCGGGGGAACCGTCGCCACCCGCCCTCCCGGTTCGCGGCCCGGGTGACCACCGCGGCGACCCGCCGACCCGACCCGAAGTCCGCCAGGTCGCGGAGCAGGTCCTCGGGCGAGTCGCGCTGCCGAAGGACCGTTAGCAGCTCGCGAAGCTTCTCGGGCCGGTGCCGTCGCCGAGTGGCCCCGCGTCCCAGGATCCCGTTGAAGTAGAGGAACGGACCGCCGACCTCGATCGCCTCGAGCAGCGAGCGGCTCCCGGTCACGACCCGCAGGTCCGCGGCGGCGAATCGCGCGCGCCACGCGACCGCGGGCACCGGCGTGAGCAGATGCTCGGTCGTGGCCGATCCCGGGACCTTTCCCCAGACCCGGTCCCGCCGGATCACGAGTCGCACCGGCCGCGCCGCGGCCGCGAGCCCTGCCTCGACCGCGGGGGCGATCGTCTCGGCGCTCGCCGGGCTCGCGTACCAGACCCATTCGGTCCGGCGCCGGCGGGCGGCCGGGGCGCGCGCGCCGGACCACAGCGGACCCGTCTGCACGGCCGCCGGAAACTCGCGGGTGAACCCGGGGTCGCGTCGGAGCGTGGCGAACAGGTGGAGGACGTTCGGTCGGTCGAACGCGCGGTACCGCTCGAAGGCTTCGTGCATCCGCTGCCGCTGACCCGATGCGACGGACTCCCGCAGGCGAGCGGCGAGCGCCCGCGACCTCACTCCTCCCTCCCGGAACCGCTCGCGGTCCTCCCGCGCCGGCGTGAGGGTGCGGGCGAACTCCTCGAGACTCACGTGGACCGTGGATCCGGCGCCGTAGGCCGCCTCGATCGCCGCCGCCTCGTCCGCCCA
>DATJRQ010000021.1:0-37169 GCA_035504595.1 Thermoplasmata archaeon
TTGATCGGGCTGTTCGTGGCGCTCGCGGTGATCTTCCTGATCACCACGCTGTACTTCGCCCGCCGCAAGCCGCCCACCAGCAACCCGCCGCAGAGCTGGCAGTCCACCTCGGACTCCAGCACCATGACGGAGTCGACGGACAGCTCGTCGAACCCGCCGCCGACCTAGGTCGAGAGCGAGTTCCCGGGACCAACCCCTTCCTTCCTTTTTCTCCGGTGATCGGCGGCCGGTACGTCGCGCTGAGGCGAGGGGCGAACGGCAGCGAACCGTCGCGCGGGGAGACGTCCCAAATACCACCGAGGACTTCCCCCCGGTGGCTGTGGGGTCAGCCGCCGTCCGCGAGTCGCGGGCGGGAACCGCAGCACGCTGCCGATGACCCCTGGGAGGCAGCAACGATGGACGCCCGCAGCGCAGAGAGACTCCCCACGACGGCCGAACATCGCCGGGGGGCGGAGCGGGGTGATCAGGCTGACCCGGACCCGCCCCGGACCCGCCCGCCGACCCCCCCTCCACTCCGAGTCCGACGGATCGTGGTCGCCTACGACGGGTCGGACGCCTCGGTACGCGCCGTCCAGTTCGCGCTGCGATTCATGGCGGGCGAGGGGGCCGAGATATGGATCGTCCACGCCACCGACCCTCCGCGCACCGTGGCGGAACCCCGGACCGAGGAGGAGCAAGGCTCGGAGTCGACCGCGATCGAGCAGAGCCTGCGCGCGATCCAGTCGGCGGCCGACCCGTCCGGGATCCGCATGCACGTCTGGGTGAGGGAAGGCAAGGCGGCGAACGTGGTGCTCGACGCCGCCGCCGAGGCGCGCGCGGACCTCATCGTGGTGGGGACCCGGGGGTTGCGGGGAGCCAGCCGGCTGCTGCTCGGTTCGGTCTCCACGGAGGTCATGACCCACTCGAACCGGCCGGTCACGGTCGTGCCCTGAGGGACCCCGCGCCCCGAGCGCGGGTCCTACGCCGCGGCCGCGACGTAGATGACGACCGCCAAGGTGACGATGAGGATGTAGGCCAGGTACCGCCCCAGCCGACCCGGCATGACACCGGATTTCAGAACGGAGGACACGCTGTCGCCGAATCGCACGAGATAATCGTAGAACAGCTTGAACACGTCCAGGACCTCGAGGTCCACGTTGTACGAGAACGGCGATGCCGGCTCCTCCGCCGCCACCGATCCGACATGGGTCCGGACCTCTCGGGTCTGGAGCACCGACTCCATCATGATCCGGACCCCGGTGCTGTAGCCGAACGACGTGTACGTCTCCCCCTCGCGTCCGGGGGGACTCCCCGCCATCCACGGAGCGGCCCTCCGTGCGCCGGACCGGCGTCCCAGACCGTAGTAGGCCAGCGCGACCAGCGCCCCCGCCCCGAGGCCGATCGGGATCATCGGCGGAGAGAGGATGCCGAACGGGGAGCCGGAGAGGATCGACCAGCCGTCCGGCACGGAGAGAAGGCCGCCGACCGGGGCGACCACCGGGGTTCCGGCGAACGCCGCGACGCTCGGGGTGAGGAACCGGAGGACCCACGGCGCGCCGATCCCGATGCCGGCGACCACGGCCCCGGCTGCGGCGATCGGCGCCCCGAGCCCCCAGGACCGGCCCCCGGTCCGGGCGGCGCGAGGTTTCCAGAGCAGGGAGAATCCCAGGAACTTCACCATCGCCACGAGGATCAGCCCGGCGGCGAGGGCGACCGCGGCACCGGTGAGCAGCCCTTCGAACTCGACCCATTCCGGCGAGAATCGGTACGATTGGAACAGCGCCTCGAGCACCATCCACTCGCTCACGAACCCGGCGAGGGGGGGCGCGGCCGCGAGGCTGAGGGTCGCGGCGAGCGTTCCCGCGTAGGCGCTCCCGTCCGCTCCCTTGGCCCGTCCCGCGACGGAGTTGAGGTCGAACGTCCCGGCCGAGTGCTCGATATACCCGGCGCTCAGGAACAACGCCGTCTTGGCCACCGCGTGCGCGAGCGCCTGGTAGAACGCGGCGAACAGCGCGAACACATACAGGTCGGTGAGCCCGTCCGTCCGGGCGATCATCGCGATGCCGAGGGCGACGAGGATCAGCCCGTTGTTCTCGATCGTGCTGTAGGCAGGAAGCCCCTTCGTGTGCTCGCTGACCGCCGCGAACAGCGCGCCGAGGAGGACCGAGACGGCCCCGATGCCGAGCACGACCGCGCCCCACCACAGGGGAGGCGACGGGAGGAGGCTCAGGATCCGGAACAGGCCGTACGCCCCGGCCAGCGTGAGGGTCGAGCTCAGCACCGCCGACGCGTTCGACGGCGCCGAGGAGTGGGCGATCGGCAGCCACTCGCTCATATGGAACGGGGCGACCCCCATCTTCAGCCCGAAGCCGATCAACCCCGCGACGAAGACGACCGTGGCGAGCGAACCGCCGACCACGACGGGAACCTCGGCGAACGACCCGGTCATCGCACGCAGGGCCGCGACCGCCACGAAGACGAGCAGGGTGCTCGCCTCGCCGAACGCCAGGAAGACGAACGCGGCCGAGAACACCTTCCCGGGTCGACCGTGTGCCTGCAGGATCATCCCGTAGGAGGCGAGGGTCATCGTCTCCCAGCCGAGGAGGAACAGGAGGAGACTGGTCGAGGAGATCAGCAGCGCGATCGACGCGAGGGTGAGCGAGTAGCAGATCGCGAGGTACGGCGTCGACCGATCGTCGTAATAGACCGAGTAGACCGACGTCGCGACCCAGACGACGGCCGCCGCGAGCGCGAAGAACGCGGAAAGTCCGTCCAACCGCAGGGACTCCGGATCCGACAGCGGCCCCGACCAGCTGGCGCCCTGCACCGGGCCCCCGACGAGCGCCGCCACCGCGACGGCGAACAGCAGGGCCGACGCGACGGCGGCCGTGCCGTATCCCACGCGACGGTGCACGAGCGAGAGCGGAGCGCCGGCGAAGAGGCCGACGACCGCCACCGTCAGGAGGTACCCGAGCGCGTCCATCGTCACGCGCCCCTCGAGCGCCGGTCGCGACCGCTGAGCATCAGAAGCCCGTCGAGGAGGTTCACGGGCGTGGGGGGGCAGCCGGGGACGAAGACGTCGACCGGCAGCAGCTCAGCGAGGACCGGGGCGAGGCCCGGCGTGCCGGCGAACGCCCCACCGCTGATCGGGCACGCGCCGACCGCCACGACGGCCTTCGGCGCGGGCAGGGCCTCGTACGCGCGGCGGAGCGGTTCGACCATCTCGGCGGTGGGCACACCCACGACGAGCAGCACGTCCGCGTGCCGCGGCGAGTTCGTGAAGAAGATGCCCAATCGCTGGGAGTCGTAGAACGGGTTCGCGAGCGCGAGCACCTCGAGGTTGCAGGCGTTGCAGCTGCCGACGTCGATGAGGAACACGTGCAGCGAGCGCCCGAGCTCGCGGAGCGGAGCGCCCAACCCGACCGTCCCCGGAGGCGTCGCCGCCCCTTCGCGCAGCTCCGCCCGGGACCGGGTGGCCGCTTCGGCGGGGCCGGTGAAGGAGAGCCCGTTCGGCAGGCAACGGGCGCAACGGATGCACTTTCCCTGGTCCACCTCCTTCTCCGAGATCGCCGCGACCGGACACGACGACACCGCCGCGGCCGAGGGAGGCGCCCCCGGAACCGGCCGCGGGGCGCGGGCGGTCACCGGCAGCTCCTCATCGGTGGCCGTCTCCCGGGGGTACCGGCTCGTGAGGATCCCCCGCGTCACCGATCGCTCGATCCAGCTCGACATGCGCCTCACCCGTCCGTTTCGGCGAACACGAGGCCGAAGCTCTCGAACGCGAAGTGAAAGTCCGTGAACACCGCGTTCCGCATCCCCGCCGCGAACAGCGGCCAGTTCGCCTGGCTGGGGGACCGGAACCCGAGGGAGCGCACGCGCCCGTCCGAGACCGCGACGTCGTACACCAGGTCGCCGCTCGGGGCTTCCACCCGGCCGATCCCTCGACCGGGCGCGACCGGCGGCGCCGGCGTCTCGAGGGAGGTCGGGGAGCGGGGCCACCGGTCGAGCATCTGCTCGAGCAGAAGGAAGCTCGCGCGGACCTCGGCGGCCCGTACCGCCACCCGGGCGAGCGCGTCGCCGCTCGACTCGTGCGGCAGCGCGACGAACAGGTCCGTGTACGGGGCGGAGGGGATTCGGAGGCGGTCGTCCCAGTTCACGTTGCACGCGCGCAGCGTCGGACCGACGGCTCCCCAGCGGATCGCATCCGCCCGGTCCACCACGCACGTCGACTGGATCCGGTCGATGAACGTCCGGGACTCGAGGAACAGCTCCCAGAGGGCCTCGAACTCCGACGAGAGCCGTGCGAGCGCGCCGGCGACGTCGGAGCGGCCGACCGGGTCGAGCCGGCGCGGGGGGCCCTTCGGTAGCAGGGCCCCGAACAGCCACCGGTGCCCGAACGTTCGGCCCTGGACCCGCAGCACCTCCTCCGCGAGCGCGTGGGTCTGGGCGAGGCCGACGTTCTGGGAGGCGGCCTCGGCGACCCGGGCGAGGACATGGAGGTGATTGTAGATCCGCTGGAGCTCCTGGGCAAGACCCCGGGTCCACAGCTCGACGCTCGGGACCTCGAGGTGAGCGGCACTCTCCACGGCGGAAAGGAACGCCGAGACGTGCGCGGCGGAGAAGTTCCCCGCCATGCGTTCGATCCGCAAGGCCGCATCCTCGACCGCCGTTCCGACGACCGATTCGCGGATCCGGCGGGGCTTGAACCCGCCGACCGGCACGAGATTCAGGACGCGCTCGCCGTACGTCCGGACATCGAACCGGCCCGCCTCGGGAACCCCCATCGAGACGGGGCCGTACGGGAAGGTGAACACCCCGTACCCTTCCATCGCGGGGGCGGGGCCGAGGGGGTGCACCCCCTGCGATGTCCCGTCCGTCCGCCAGGTCGCTCCCGGTTCGTCGCCCCGAGTGCGCGTCGGTCGCGGTATCAGGATCGAGACCCCCTCCGAATACTCGTTGTAGAGCGAGAACGCGCCGTCCTCCGAGGCGTACGCGAGCGCGCGCTCGGGACCCGCCGACGTTTCGGGCTCCACGCGCCACGGGGTGCGGCTCATGGGAGGGACCCCCCGAGGAGGACAGCGGCGGCCCGCAGCCCGGTGGAGAGGTACGGCAGCGCCGCGACCCCGATCGCGAGCGCGACGGCGAGGTTCAGGTAGGCGAGGCCCCAGCCGGAGTCCGGCCCGGCGATCGGCGTCGCGCTGCCTCCGGTCGGTTCCCCGAACACCATCCGCCCGATCTGCGAGTTCACCCCGAGGAACGCGACCAGGATCGCGACCACGAGGACACCCGCGACCCAGACGAGTCCCGCGGCGAGGGCCCCGACGACGATCAACAGCTCCCCGAGGAAGGTGCCGAACGGCGGCGCTCCCGTGACGGCCACTGCCGAGACGACCCACGCGACGCCGGTCCGGGGCATCGTCTCGCGCAGGTTCCGCACCTGGTCGATGCGGTTCGTGCCGGTCGTGCGCAGCACGTTGCCGGCGCAGTAGAACGCGGCGGACTTGGCGAAGGCGTGCGCGACGATCAGGACCAGCGCGCCGTAGAGCGCGATCCCGCCGATCGCGATCCCGATGACGGCGAGACCCATCACCTCCATGCTCGAGTACGCGAGCAGCCGCTTGAACGACCGCTGACGCTGCAGCAGGAACGCAGCGACGAGGGCGGTGACGATCCCGAAGGCGAGGAGCAGGTTGCTGACGAGCGCGGGGGCCGGGTCGGGGAGGACGTTGTACACCCGGAGGAACGCATAGAGGGCGGTCGGGAGCAGGACGCCGGAGAACATCGCCGATACCGGCGACGGCGCTTCCGAGTGGGCGTCGGGCAGCCAGGTGTGCATGGGGAACAGCCCGACCTTCGTCCCGTAGCCGACCAGGGCGAGGGCGACGGCCATCTCGATCGGCAGCGAGACCGCGGGGTGGTTCGCGGCGAGCGCAAATCCGTCGAGCGTGCCGGTCGCCGTGTACAGGATGAGCAACGCGAACAGCGCGATCGTGAGGCCGGCGGAGGCGATCAGGGTGTACCGCCACGCCGCCTCGACGCTCGCCGGCTTCCGTTCGAGCACGATCAGGAGCGCGCTCGCGACGGTCGTCGCCTCGACACCGATCCACATCAGGCCGAGGTCCGTCACGACCAGGACCGCGACCATCGAGAATGCGAAGGCGCTGAGCAGAGCGTAGTACACCTGCGGCGTGAGGAACGGCCGGTGCACGGCTCGCAGGTACGACCGCGAGTACCACACCGACGTCGAGTAGATCCCGGTGACCATGAACAGGAACACCTCGCTGAGCGGGTCGACCCCGAGGTAGGCGCCCCATCGGCCCGACACCGCGCTCGCGAGCAGCAGGAGGGCGGCTCCCAGCGACACCAGCGACCCCACGCGGGCCGCCGTCTCGCTCACCCGCGCGTCGGGAACGAGCGCGAGGATCGACGCCGCGGACGGGCTCGCGAGGAGGAGGAACAAGAGGAACGGGGGGTCCGCGGCGATCATCCGGAGAGCTCCTCCAGCGCGGCCTCTTCGGGCGTCCCCGTCACGTCCCGCTGGATCGACAGGATCACCGCGACCAGGACGACGCCGAGCACGTCGAGGAAGACGACGACCTCAACGAACAGCGGGAATGCCTGCGCGAACAGCGCGCCGGCGTACACGACCGAGTTCTCCTCCTCCAGGTAGCCGATCACCTGGACGATCGTGTTCGACCGGGTCGCCAGCATGAGGAGGCCCTGGACGAGCAGGACGAACGGCAGGGCCGCGCCCGGTTCCGGGAACACCGAGGCGAGCGTCTGCTGGAAGACGAACCAGGAGATGATCGCGAGCGCGACCGCGGCGAGCGCGTGGCCGGTCACGCGGTGGGCGGCGTGCAGCTCACGGGCCCGCCAGCGGAAGGCGCGGATCTGCCGCCGGAGGACGTACGGGATGAACAGCGCGCGAACGGCGACCGCCAGGCCCGCGAGGATCGCGAGGTCCACGCTCTGCTCGGTCCAGGCGAGCCAACCGAGCAGTCCCGCGAGCAGGAGGGACTGGAGCGCGATCGCCCGGATGAGCGGGTCGACGAACGACTCGGACTGTAGGTACAGCGCGGTCAGCAGGATGCCGACGCCGACGAGCGCCACCACCTCGGTCGTTCCGTCCACCTACGGCACCCCCAGCACCGCGAACGCGAACACCGCGAGCACGGCGAGCGAGAACGACAACGCGAGGAAGTCCCGGATCTTGAACAGCCGCACCTTGGCGACCGTCGCCTCGACCAGGGTGATGACCGCGACCAGCAGCAGAAGCTTGACCAGCAGGAGAACGATGTTGCCCGCGGCGCCCGCCACCGTCGGGGCGGCCGACATTCCCCACGGCAGCGCGAAGACGTTGACGAAGACGGAGTAGAGGAGGAACTGCTTCAGCCAGCCGTTCCACCGGTTGATCCCGAGCAGCCGGCCGGAGTGCTCGTAGATCCGCCCGTCCTCGAGCATGCCGAACTCCATCAGCCCGGCGCTCTCGACGGGGAGCTTGCCGGTCTCGGCGAGCAGGAGCAGGAAGAACGCCGCGGTAACGAGCAGGTGGGTCGGGGAGAGATACGCGGAAGTGGACGACGAGATGAGATTGTTCGTGACGTACGGGTTGTTGGTACCCGTGATCACCGCGACGCCGAAGAAGACGATGATGAGGGTTGGTTCCGCGAACGCGGCGAACGAGACGGTGCGGCTCGCCCCGAGGGCGGCGTAGTTGCTCCCCGAGTCGAGGGCGGCGAGCAGGGTCACGGTTCCGGCGAGGCCGAAGAGCAACCCGCCCCCGAGGAAGTCGACGGTGGGAGCGTACGGGATCGGGTACGGGGTGATCACCGGGACCACCATCGAGATGAGGAGGTACGCCCCGAACGCGACGAACGGCGCGACGAGGAATATCCGGGAGGCGTTCTCGGGGAGCAGCGTCTCCTTGCGGAGGTACTTCGCGAGGTCGAAGTACGGCTGAAAGATCGACGGGCCGCTCCGCGACTCCGTCCACGCCTTAAATCGGTAGGAGACCCCCGCGACCAACGGCGCCAGCAGCAGGACGGTCGCCGCTTGGAGGACGTTGACGACCTGCGTTGCCCAGTCCATTCTGCCTACTCCGTGTTCGGGGAGCAGGCGTCATTGGCCGGTGAGGGCAGTTTGCCGGGAGTGGCTGGCGGACGCCTCCGCCGACCGAAACAGTACCGAGGGACCTACTTAGAGGTAGCGTCGCCACGGAGGCCCGACGCGTCGGCACCGGAGCGGAAGTTCGCTGCGGGGAGAGGGATTTGAACCCACGAACTCCTACGAGACCAGACCCTGAATCTGGCGCCTTTGGCCAAGCTGGGCGATCCCCGCGCGACTGTCTCGGAGCGACGTTGGGTTTATGACCGTTCTGCCGCCGGTCGAGGGCTACGCGGTCGCGCGGGGGCGCGGGTGCATCTTCTCGCCCTCGAGCACGTCGAGCGCCTCGCGGACGGTCGCCTTCTCGTGGACGATCGCGCGCAGCGCCCGGAGCATCGGCACCGGGTGGTCGGACTGCCAGATGTTGCGGCCCATGTCGATCCCGTGCGCCCCCTCCTCGATCGCGTGGTGGGCGAGCTCGAGGGCGGCGCGGTCGCTGTCCAGCTTCGGCCCGCCCGCGACCACGAGCGGAACGGGGCATCCCTCCACGACCTTGGCAAAGTCGTCGCAGTAGTACGTCTTGACGACGTGGGCGCCGAGCTCGGCGGAGACCCGGCAGGCGAGCGCGAGGTACCGCGCGTCGCGCTTCTCGAGCTCCTTCCCGACCGCCGTGATCGCCATCACGGGGATCCCGGCCTCCTCCCCTTGGTCGACGAGCTCACCGAGATGGACCAGCGACTCATGCTCGTGGGGCGCGCCGACGAAGACGCTCATCGCGACCGCGCTGACGTTCAGTCGCGCCGCCTCGCGGATGGAGGTGGTGATCTTCTCGTCGGAGAGGTCCTCTTTCAGCACGGTCGCCCCGCCGGACACGCGGAGGACGATGGGCGTGGACGTCTGCGGCGGCACGCAGCGACGGAGGATCCCGCGGGTGAGCGCGAGCGCGTCCGCGTGGGGGAGAAGCGGAGCGATGGTCGACCGCGCGTCCTCGAGGTGATGGGTCGGGCCCATGAAGTAGCCGTGGTCGACCGCGAGCATCACCGTGTTGTGGCTCGCGGGGGAGAACATCCGAGCGATCCGATTCTCCATCCCCCAGTCCATCGTCGTTGCCTCGACCGAGCCGGAGAGGCCGGGCCCCTTAGGCTTTGCCGGACGGGCCGCCGCTCACGTCTCGGCCGGCGCCTCGAGGCCCCGCGCCGACACCGGCACGCGCCGTTCCTCCTTGACGCGGTTCAGTACGACCTGGGTGTTCGTCCGCTCGACGTGGGCGTCCTGGAGGGTCTGCTTCACGAACCGGTCGAGGTCGCGACGGTCCCGGAACCGACCGATCAGAAGCGCGTCCGTTTCGCCGGTGATATCGTAGATCGCGTACGCCCGCGGGTCCTTCGCCAACCGCTCCTCGACCTCGCGAAGCTTCCCCCGCGAGATCCGGATCCCCATCGCCGCCCACAGGTCCCAGCCGAGCTGCTCGTCGTCGAGGAGCGGGATGTACCCTTTGATGATCTTCTGCTCGGTCATCTGGGTGATCCGCGCACTCACCGTCGTCGGGGAGACCTTGAGCCGGCTCGCGATGGTGCGGTGGCTCGTGCGCGCGTCGATGTTCAGCTCCGTGAGGATCGCCCGGTCGAGCTCGTCCAGTGTGGACGTCCGCCGCATGCTTGGTCATATGAACCGACCTAAGTTAAACCATTCCGAACAAAAACTGGTCGAACGTCCACTTCCGCGAGCCGAACGTTGATGTAGGCCGTCCCCGTCCTCGGACGCGATGGCCCCGAAGCGATCGCCCAAGAAAGAGTCGAAACCGGTCTCGGACGCCGCGCGCGTCCTCGCCGAGCTCAAAGCGCAGAACGTCCGGTGGGTGCAGCTGTTCTACACCGACGTCTTTGGCGGCTACAACCAGGTCGACGTGCCGCTCCACACGCTGGGCGAGGACTCGTTCGTCTCGGGCGTGCCGAAGCTCGACGGTTCGTCGGTCCGCGGGTTCCGCGAGATCTTCGAGTCCGACATGCTCCTCGTCCCCGACCTGCGGACCCTCGCCACGATCCCGTGGAACCCTGAGGCCGGCGGCACGGTCCGGTTCATCTGCGACGTCCGGCTCGGCGGCACGACGAGCCCGTACGACCACGACCCGCGGTGGGTCGCTCGGAAGACCGAGCAGGTGCTCGCCGAGAACGGCTACGACAAGTCGTACTGGGGGCCCGAGATCGAGTTCTGGGTGTTCGACTCGGTGCAACTGCTCCCGTCGTACCAGGGCGTCCACGACGCCTGGGCCGGCGCGGGGTACCAGATCAACCACGACGAAGCGCCGTGGCACATCGGCCCCGTTGTCTCGACCGTCCGGTTCAAGGAGGGGTACCACCGGACCCCTCCGACCGACTCCTTGGTCGGGCTCCGGGCGGAGATGTGCAACATCCTCGCCGACCAGTTCCACCTCACGATGGACGCGCACCACCACGAGGTGGCGACCGCGAGCCAGTCGGAGATCAACATCCGGTTCGACGAACTGGTCCCCATGGCCGACCACATCCAGGACGTCCGGTACGTGATCAAGAACGTCGCGCGCAAGCACGGGAAGGTCGGCTGCCTGATGCCGAAACCCGTCTACGGCGACAATGCGATCGGCATGCACACGAACCAATCGCTCTGGAACGCCGGGAAGAACATCTTCTACGACGCGCGCGACAAGTACGCGGAGGTCAGCCAGACGTGCCGGTATTACGTCGGCGGCCTGATGAAGCACTCCCGGGCACTTTGCGCGATCACGAACCCGACGACGAACTCCTACCGGCGGCTCGTCCCGGGGTACGAAGCGCCCGTGTTCATTGCGTGGAGCCGGGCGAACCGCTCGGCGAGCATCCGGATCCCCGCCTATTTCCGCGGCCGGATGGCGCCGAAGCGGATCGAGTACCGGACGCCGGACTCCGCCGCCAACATCTACCTTACCGAGGCCGCGCTCGCGCTCGCGGGACTGGACGGCATCAAGAAAAAGATCGAGCCGCCCGCGCCGGTCGACGAGAACATCTACAAGCTGACGCCCGAACGCCGCCGGGAGCTCGAGATCCGCGAGCTGCCCGGGTCGCTCGGCGAGTCCCTGGACGAGCTCGAGTCGGACCACGCGTTCCTGCGTCCGGCGTTCTCGAACTCGCTCATCGAGACGTACGTCGAGCTGAAGCGCCAGGAGCAGCTCGAGCTGAACCTGCGGCCCCACCCGTACGAGTTCTACCGGTACCTCGACGTCTAGGCGAGCGCCGACGGTCCCGGGGCGAACCCTTTCCTTCGGCCGGGCCTACGCGACCCGGTTCCCGTGAGCGAGTCCGAACTGTTCGTTGGCGGCCGGGTGTTCACCGGCCGCGGCTACGCGGAAGCCCTCCTCGTCGAGGACGGGGAAGTGCTCGTCGCGGGCTCGGAGCGGGAAGCCCGCAACGTCGCCGCGGTCGGCACGCGGGTCCACGCGCTCGCGGGGGGGACCGTGCTGCCCGGATTGATCGACGCCCACTTCCATGTCGCGGACGTCACCCGCGCGCGGGAGGGGCTCGACCTCGGTGGGGTGCACCGGCTCGAGGAGCTCGAGGACGCGCTCCGAAACTGGGCCGCCGCGCATCCGGGCCTCGTGGTCGGCCGAGGATGGGACCCGGAACGGTCCGCCTCTCGCGCGTGGCCGACCCGTCGCGACCTCGACCGCGCGGTCCCCGACCGGCCGGCGGCGGTCGTCCACGCGAGCGGACACGCCATGATCGTCAACTCGGTCCTCCTCGAGACGGCGGGACTGGAGCGCGGTACTGCGGACCCCACCGGAGGTCGCCTCGGCCGTGACGCCGACGGGACGCCGGACGGGCGCCTCTACGAGGCCGCGATCGGCCTCCTGGAGGCGCGTGTCCCGTTCCGGGACCCGGTCGACCCGGCCGGCCTGCGGCGCACGCTCGAGTGGGCTGCGGGATTCGGACTCACCACGCTCGGGGCGATGAGCGCGATGCCGGAGGAGGCGCTCGCGCTGCGCGACCTCGCGGCCACCGGGACGATGCCGGGCCGGGTCCGGGTCTACCTGCACGCTCGCCGTTGGGAGGAGTTCTTCCGGGCGCCCCCCGGGCCGCACGGTCCCCCGGGCCGATTCGCGGTGCTCGGGGTGAAGGAGTACATGGACGGGGCGTTCGGCCCCCACACCGCCTGGTTGTCCGAGCCGTACACCGATGAGCCGAGCACGGTCGGGGTGCCGGTGGCGGGCGAGGAGACCCTGCGGCCGCTGTTCGAGTCGCTCGCGAGGCGCCGGCTCGTTCCGGCGCTCCACGCGATCGGCGACCGGGCGATCGGGACCGCGCTCGGTATGCTGGACACGTTCCCGATCCGTCCCGGGGCCACTCCGCGCATCGAGCATGCCGCGCTGACCCCGCCGGACCTGATCGATATCCTCGCGCGCGCCCGGCCCACCCTCGTCGTCCAGCCGGGGTTCAACTGGAGCGACCACTGGCTGGCGGCCCGGCTCGGCCCGGACCGACTCCGGTGGGCGTACGCCTTCCGGACGCTGATCGAGCGGGGGCTCCCGTTGGTCGGCTCCAGCGACGCCCCGTACGACCCCGTCGACCCCTGGCGGGGGCTGTTCGCGGCCGTCCGTCGCATCGACCGCGACGGACGCTCCGCCAATCCCGCGCCGGAGGAGGCGCTCACCGCGGAGCAGGCGGTCACGATGTACACCGCCAACGCCGGGACCGCATTCGGGGAGCCGAACCTCGGGATACTGGAGCCGGGCTCGCCGGCGGACTTTGTTGTCACCGACCGGCCGAGCCTGCTCGCCGCGATCTCGTTCGGGAACGCCGCGGTGCGCGAGACATGGGTCGCCGGCGTCCGCGTCGCGCGCGGCGTCGCGGCTCCGGCAGGGCAAACGGTGTAAACCCCGCCCGGCTCGTACCGGTCGTGTCCGCCCCGTCCGACGTCCCGGCGATGAAGGAGTTCTCCCCGTCGATGCGGGTCGACGTGCTGATCTCGGACATGCGCGCCGGCCTCGACCCGGTGCTCTCCGAGGAGCAGAAGGAGCACGACCTCTACGGGCTCGCCTGGGAAGCCTACCGGGACGGTGACTACGGCTTCGGGCTCTGGCTGTGGCACGAGTGCGACCGGCTCACCAACAACCTGAACGGGAACATCCGCGAGGTGACGCGGATACTCGGCCCGGGACGGTACTTTGGCTTCTCGCACCGGAAGGCGGTCGCCGCCAAGGTGCCGATCGACCGGATCTACCGGCCGCGGAAGGGCGACATGAGCACGCCGCGGACCGACGCGTTCGTGCTGCCGCACTACCAGGTGCTGTGCGTCTATCTCATCAATTCGCTCTCGGGCGACCCCAAGGCGAAGGCGCAGCTCGAGATCGCGCTGCTCGAGCTCGAGGAGCGGCGCCGCGCCGACCCGTTCCTGAAACATTTCGAGACGTTCCGGGACCTTCTGACCCGGACCTCGAACGCGCCCGCTGCGCCGGCGGCTCCGGTGCCGGCCGCGGCCCCCGCCCCGACGGCCCCCGCGAAGAAGTCACGGGCCAAGCCGAAGGCGCACTAGGGCACTCGGTCGCCCTCCGCGCACCCAATCCTTCGTATAGGGCTCCCTCCTCCGACGGCCGATGCCGGGTCGACGCGTCGTGGTGCTCGGTGGCGGGGGCCTGACCGGCCGATGCGCCGTCCGCGACCTCGCGACGGGCGGGAAGTTTGACTCCGTTGTCGCGGCGGACCTCGATGCGTCCCTGGCGGAAGCGGCCGCCACGGCCGCGGGACCGCGGGCGAGCGCGATGCCCCTCGACGTGCGGAACAGGGTTGCGCTCGTGGAGCTGCTCCGCGGGGCCACGGTCGTCGTGAACGCGGTCCAGTACGGGTTCAACCTGACGGTGATGGACGCGGCGCTCGAGGCGCGCGTGCCGTACCTCGACTTCGGCGGCCTGTTCCACACCACGAAGAAGCAGCTCGCGCGCGACGCGGAGTTCCGCGCGGCGACCCTGCTCGCGATCCCCGGTCTCGGCCAGGTGCCGGGCGTCTCGAACGTCCTCGCCATGGAGGCGTCGAAGGACCTCGACCGCGTCGACTCGATCATCGTCCGGGACGGCTGGAAGGATTTCACCGTCGGCGGGCCGGAGATCGCGTTCACCTGGTCGCCGAGCACGTTCCTCGACGAGATGGTGATGCCGGCCGTCGTCTGGGAGGGCGGGGCGTACAAGGAGTATCCCGCGATGAGCGGCGCCGAGGAGTTCGACTTCGGGAACCCGGTCGGCACGACGCGCGTCTACCGGACCCTCCACTCCGAACCGGCGACCCTGCCAGACAGCCTGAAGGCGAAGGGGCTCCGCCACTGCGAGTGGAAGGAGGGCGGACCGGGGATCGAGGTGCTTCGGACGATGGCGTTGCTCGGGCTGGGCTCCGACCGACCGCTCGACGTACGGGGGCAGACGGTCAGCCCCAAGGAGTTCACGCTCGCCCTGGTGAAGCGAGAGAAGCTCCTCGGCATGCCCGAGGGGGTCGACGCGGTCGACTGGGAGATCTGCGACATCGAGATCACGGGGACGAAAGGCGGCGCGCCGATCACCCGCCATGCGATCGCCCGGTTCCCCGCGCGCCGTGACTGGCACCTGGTCGCGACCGAGTACGCGGTCGGGGTCGCCGGGGCGGTCGGCGCCGAGCTGATCGCCGACGGTCTCGTGACGGCCGTCGGGGTCGTTCCGCCCGAGCGGTGCATCCCCGCGGGGCCGTTCCGCGAGGCGCTTCACCGGCGCGGTATCGAGACGACCATCGTCCCGCCGGAAAACCCCCTCCCGCCCGTCCGGAACGAGTGAACCCCGAACCGAACTGGCGGTGTCCGCCTGTTTTTGGTTGATTTCGAGCGATTGAATGGGGGATTCTGCGATTTTAGGGGTCCGAAAGCACTAGTTCGATACCGCCGGCTACTTTGCTATTTGAAGGATATAATTCAATCATTTGCTACGCCAATTATATGTAGGCCACTCGGGGTCCGAAACCGCCCACGATGTGTGGATTATGGCGGAACCGCATCCCGCCCCATTGCCGACCGTCCCGGACCGGGACAGCGGCGGTCTGACCCGGGAATCCCGGGGGGACCGGCTCCCTGCGGGAGCGCTGAAAGCCGCCGACGCGGAGGTCCAGACCCCTCCGACGCCTCCCCACGAGGAATCGAAGAAAGCCCCCCCCGCCGAGAGCCCGCCGACCGCGTCCGAAGGAAAGCCGGTCGCGGAGCCGCACGCGGAGGAGAAGCCGGCGGCCGAAAGTCTCCCGATCCCGATCGCGCGCCTCGTTCCGAAGCTGAGGAAGAGCGCGAAGCTCTTCGAGGAGGGCAAAAAGTACATACCGAACTCGTCGAGCTCCCTCATCCGGGTCGCCTCCTACGACCCGTGCCCGCCGTTCATCGCGGCGGGCAAAGGCGCCCGGATCTGGGACGAGGACGGGAACGAGTACCTCGACTTCAACCTCGGCTACGGCTGCCTCATCAACGGCCACGCGCCGAAGGAGCAGGTCAAGGCGATCCAGGACCGGGCCGAGCTCGGCCTCCACTTCGCGGCGCCGACGGCGCTCGAGATCGAGGTTGCGAAGCTGTTCCGCAAGATGGTCCCGAACGCCGAGCGCGTGGCGTTCTGTTCGAACGGCTCGGACGCGACCATGAACGCGATCCGGATCGCGCGCGCCGTAACGGGCAAGGACGCGATTCTGAAGTTCGAGGGCCACTACCACGGGCAGCACGACTACGCGCTGATCAGCGCGGAGGCGCCTCCGGTCGTCGCGGGGCTCGACGAGTACCCCCGGCCCCTGCCGAACTCGGCGGGGATCCCGCCGGGCGTCACGGACTACGTGATGGTAGCGCAGTACAACTCGATCGTCTCCTTCGAGCGGATGGTCAAGCGGTACCGCGACCGTCTGGCGTGCGTGATCCTCGAGCCGATCATGGCGAACGCGGGCGTGATCCCGCCGGTCCCGGACTACCTGAAGCAGGTGATCGAGATCGCCCACGAGAACGACATGCTCGTCATCTTCGACGAGGTGTTCACCGGCTTCCGGGTCGCGCCGGGCGGCGCGCAGCAGCTGTACGGCGTCCAGCCGGACATCTCCTGCTGGGCGAAGGCGCTCGGCGGCGGCGTCCCGATCTCCGCGGTGTCGGGGAAGGCGGAGTACATGGACATGATCGCCCCCGGGCGGATCTCGTTCGGCGGCACCTACTTCGCGAACAACCTGTCGCTTGCGGGGTCGCTCGCGAACCTGAAGATGCTGAACCGGGGCGGCGAGGACCTGTACGCCCGGATGGGGCGGCTCACCGAGAAGCTCGAGAAGGGGCTCGAGGAGGCCGGGCGGGACTCGAAGGTGTCGGTCGTCGTCCAGTCGGTGAACGGGATGCTCCAGTTCTTCTTCACGCGCCGCAAGAAGATCCAGAACTACCGCGAGTCGCTCCAGATCGACTGGAACCTGTACCTGCGGCACCACCAGCTCTTGCTCGACCGGGGGATCTACATCCACCCCGACGGCTACGAGCGGATCACGTTCTCGAGCGCGCACACGGAGAAGGACATCGACAAGTTCGTCTCGGTGGCGCACGAGACGTTCAAGGAGCTCCACACGCTCCCCCGAGATTACCTCCCGTAGACGCGCGCAAATTCCGGCGACCGGGCGCGCGTCGAGCCCTACTTTATACCATGACACTCTACCGCACGGGATGCGTTGGTGGGCCGAACCGCCGCGCCTCGCCTAGGGGGGGTGGGGATTGGGACGCAGTCCGTCGGACCTTGCGATCTTCATCGGTAAGCGCCTGCTCCAGCTGATCCCCGTTCTCTTCGGCATCATCGTCCTCGCGTTCATTTTCACCCACATTTCGGTCGTCAACTGCGCCGTCTGGTACCCGCACGCCGACCCGACGACGCTCGCGAACTGCCAGGCGCAGTTCTCCAAGCCGATCCTCCAGCAGTTCTGGACGTACTTTGTGAACCTGCTCCACGGCAACTGGGGCGCCTCCCAGAGCGGCGTTCCCGTCTACCCCGCGATCGCGGACGGGGTCCCCGCGACCCTCGAGCTCGTCCTCGCTGCGCTGTTCCTCATGATCGTCATCGGGATCCCGCTGGGGGTCGTCGCGGCCCAGTCCTCGGGCCGCCTCGGCGACCACCTGGTCCGGATCTTCTACCTCACTGGCTGGGCGACCCCGACGTACCTCGGCGCGGTGATCGCGGCGATCTTTTTAGCGCCGTATTTCGGGTTGCCGTCGGGCGGTGAGTACACCACCTCGCCGCCGCCGTTCCCTCAGTACACCCACATGTCGGTGATCGACGCGATGATCGCGTTGAACCCGAAGTGGACGGCGGACGCGATCGAGCACCTGATCCTGCCGGCTGGGGTCCTCGCGTTCATCAACATGGGCATCGCGACCCGGATGACGCGAAGCTCGATGCTCGAGGTGATGCCGCTCGACTTCGTGAAAAGCGCGCGGATGAAGGGCCTGTCGGAGTTCTGGGTCCTGTACAAGCACGCGCTCCGCAACGCCCTGATCACCACCACGACTGTGCTCGGCGTCACCGCGGGCGGACTTCTCGCGGGCACGGTCGTCATCGAGGAGGTGTTCACCTGGCCCGGGATCGGCGCCTACGCGTTCACGTCGATCGGCGGCGGCGGGAACCCGCCGAACTTCGACGGCGCGATCGCGGTCGTGATCGTCTTCGCGATCGGCGTCGTCGTCGCGAACCTGATCGCGGACATTCTCTACGGCGTCCTCGACCCGCGGGTGGACTGGAGGTAGCACGTGACCACCCCCACGATCGCAAAGATGGCGCCCCTCCCGCCGCCGCAACCGATCCTGAAGCGGGTCGGCAGCGGGGCGGTCTCCACGATCCGCGTCCTCCGGGCGAATCCTCTCACATTCGTCGGGTTCCTGATCGTGGCGGTCCTGGTCATCGCGGCGATCCTGATGGTCGTCGCGCCGCGCGCCCTGGCGCCGTACCCGCCAGACCACGTCTCGTTCGCGTACTCGCAGGCTCCGTCGTGGACGCATCCGTTCGGTACGGACGGCGCGGGGATCGACATCTACTCCGAGACGCTGTACGCCCTCCCGCTCGACCTCGCCCTCGCGTTCGTCATCGCCGGCGTGGCGATGGTCGGCGGTGGGGCGCTCGGTCTTGTCGCCGGGTTCTGGGACCGTCCCGGTACCGTCGGGGGAGTCGTCTCGGTCGTGATCCTCCGGATCACCGACATCTTCCTCGCGTTCCCCAGCCTGATCCTCGCGCTCGCGATCGCGGTATCGCTCGGTCATTCCGTCGGCGACCTCATCCTCGCCGTCCTGCTCACGTGGTGGCCCTTCTACGTGCGTCTCGTCCGCGGCGAGACGCTCGCCGTGAAGCATCTGCCGTACGTCACCGCCGCCCGCGCTGCGGGCGTGACCGACGGGCGGATCGTGCTGCGCCATGTGCTCCGGAACGTCCTCGAGCCGGTCGTCGTGTACTTCACCCTCGACATCGGCACGGTACTCGTCACGCTCTCGACGATCGGCTTCGTCGGCCTCGGCCCTCCGTACCCCGGGGTGGCCGAGTGGGGCGGGATGATCTCCTACTACCAGGGCGCCGGCCTGATCACGAGCACCCCGTGGACGGTGCTCGGCCCCGGCCTCGCGATCTTCGTCACGGTGCTTGCCTTCAGCCTCCTCGGTGACGGTCTTCGCGACATCCTCGACCCGCGCAGCCGTCGCGTGCTCGCGGGGACCGGCACGGGCGCCATCGGCGCCGGCACCGTCGAGCCGCCACCGCCCGCGGCGAGCCTCCCCGTCGGCGGCACGGACACGGAGGTGGGGGCGCCGGCGGCCCCGACCTCGGGGGCGATCGGATGACCGACCCGCCGACGATATCGATCCAGGGGCTCAGCATCGACTACGTCGTCGGGGCCGGCCGGTTCCGCGCCGTCTCGGACGTCTCACTCGATGTACCGCGGGGCCACGTGGTCGGGATCGTCGGGGAGACCGGCTGCGGGAAGAGCACGCTCGCCCAGGCGATCCCCCGTCTCCTGCCCGAGCCGCCCGCGACGATCGGCGGCGGCCGGATCCTCTTCGAGGGGATCGACCTCGTCAAGATCCCGATGTGGAAGATGCCGCTGGTGCGCGGCACCGGGATCAGCATGATCTTTCAGGAGCCACTGAACTCGCTCAACCCGGCGTTCCGCATCTACGACCAGGTCGCCGAGGCGGTGCACATCCGCCGGTTGCGCGACCAGGGCAAGGCCGGGGCGGCGCGGATGGACAAGGACGCGACGGGTCCGTTCGACTACTCCAAGCGCCCGGCGCCGACCCTCACGGACGCGTACGGCGGGCGCTTGCTCCCCGGCGGCGCTGCCGCCGAGAAGATCCACCGCACCCACGTGGAGCACCAGGCCGGTGGGGACGTCCGGGAACTCAAGGACGAGGTGCTCGATTACCTGAAGCTCGTCCGGATCAACGACCCGGAGACGATCCTGAACCTGTACCCGCACGAGCTCTCCGGCGGGATGCGCCAGCGCGTCATGATCGCGATGGCGCTCTGCGAGAAGCCGAAGCTCCTCATCGCGGACGAGCCGACGAGCGCGCTCGACGTAACGATCCAGGCGCAGGTGCTGACGCTGATGAAGGAGCTGATCCAGGAGGTCAACACGACGATCCTGTTCATCAGCCACGACCTCGGCGTTATCGCCGAGACGGCGGACGAGCTCGGCGTGATGTACGCCGGCAAGCTCGTCGAGTTCGGGCCGGTCGGCGAGCTGTTCGACCACCCGAAGCACCCGTACACGAAGGCGCTCTTGCGCGCGGCCCCCACCCGGTACAAGTCGGAGGGGCCGCTGCGCTCGATCTCGGGGAACGTGCCGAACCTGTCGCGGCCTCCGCCGGGCTGCCGGTTCCATCCGCGGTGCCCGATCGCCCAGGACAACTGCAAGGTCGCGCCCGGACCTCCCCTCGCGGCGGTCGCGGGCGCGTCGGCCAACCACACGAGCGCCTGCTTCTACCCGAACGAGGTGGAGGGGATCCCGTGAGCGCGGCGACCGTGACCCCCCCCGCGCCGGCGGCCACGCCGGGAACGGGCCCGCTCGTCCAGATCGACCAGCTCGAGAAGTTCTTCCCGCTCACGCGGTCGTTCTCGGAGTGGACCGGCGGCCAGAAGGCCCGCCAGGTGCACGCGGTCGACGGGGTCTCATTATCGATCGGGCCCCGCGAGACCCTCGGGCTCATCGGAGAATCCGGCTCGGGCAAGACGACCCTCGGCTGGCTGGTCGCCAAGCTGCATCGGCCGACCCGGGGCAGCTACCGGTTCGAGGGCGAGGATATCGCGAAGCTCGACGGGGAGAAGCTCCGCCACTGGCGCCGGAACGTCCAGATCGTCTTCCAGGACCCGGTCGGGTCCCTCGACCCGCGGCTGAAGGTGTGGCAGATCGTCGGCGAGCCGCTCCGGGCGCAGGGGATCGACTCTCGACCGAAGGTGCGCGAGATGGTCCGGCAGCTGCTCCCGACCGTCGGGCTCCCCGCCGACTGCCTCGACCAGTACCCGCACGAGTTCTCCGGGGGCGGGCGCCAGCGCCTCTCGCTCGCGCGGGCGTTCAGCGTCAACCCGAAGCTGATCGTGCTCGACGAGCCGACGAGCGCGCTCGACGTCGCCGTGCAGGCGCAGATCCTGAACCGGCTGGTCGACATCCAGCGCGAGCGCACGATCGCCTACCTGCTGATCACCCACAACGTCGCGGCCGTCCGGTACGTCGCGGACCGCGTGGCGGTGATGTACCTCGGCCGGCTCGTGGAGGTCGGCAGCGTCCGGGGCGTCCTCGAGCATCCGATCCACCCGTACACGAAAGCGCTCCTCGCGGCGGTCCCGGTGGCGGACGTGCGGCGGCGCCGCACCCTGTTCCGCATCGGGGGGGACGTTCCGTCGCTCGTCGACCCGAAGCCCGGCTGCCGGTTCGCGCCGCGCTGCCCGTTCGTCATCCCCCGGTGCCGCACCGAGTACCCCGAGCTGCGCCCGATCCCGGGCGGGCCGCCGGGTCAGCTCGCCGCGTGCCACCGGGCCGAGGAAGTCTTGAACGTCGCGCCCGGCGAGCTGCTCGTCTCCGCGGACCAGGCGTCGAAGGTGCCGCCCGTCTCGGTGTCCGACGCGGCGACCGCGTAGGGCGCTACTTCGCCCACTGCGTGTTGAACAGGAAGGCGAACGGCTCGGCGCTCGCCATCGGGTTCTCGATCACGCCCTGGAGCTGGGTCGAGTACACCGCGAACGAGGTCGGGACGACCAGCCAGATGTCGGTGTAGTTGTCGTACATCATCTGGGTCATGTTCGAGTAATCGATCGTGAGGTTCGTCGTGTTCGAGTCCGCGGCGGCCGAGTACACGAGCCCGTCCATCGTCGCGTTCGCGTACTGCGACATGCACAGGTTCGCGCTGCCCGTGCTCACCGCGTCGTTCTGCGTCCAGTCGTCCGGTGAGATGTAATCGGACGTGTAGAACTCCTGGCCCATGTTGAACGGTCCGTTGTTGGCGCTCGTCTGGGTCGTGCAGACGCCGTTCGTCAGCGCCTGCTCTTCGTACAGGTCGTCGAGCGAGATCGGGATCGGATTGATCGTGAGACCGATCTGCGCGAGGTCGTTCTGCAGGAACGCCGCCGTCTCGGCCCAGTCGATGCCGGTGTCGAGGTACTCGTACTTGATCGACTGGCCGGCGCAGGCGTTGTTGGCACACGGAGAGTCGGCGATCTCCGCCTTCGCGAGCGACAGGTTGTACTGGTACGGGGACAGGTTCTGGGGGTTGTAGTAGGGGTACTGGGGCGGGACCGGGCCGACCCACTGGTCCGCGTAGCCGCCGAACGCCTCCTGGATGATCTGCTGGTAGTTGATCGCGTGCGCGATCGCGGCGCGCACCGACCAGTTGTTGAATGGGAAGACGTTCTGGTTGAGGTAGATCCACCACGACCCGCTGGTGGAGCCGTAGATCTCGGGGAGGGCCTGCACGGTGAGGCAGGAGTCCCCCTGGAGTACGTGGACCGTTCCGGGACCGATGTAGGCGAACGAGGCGCTCGCCGCGTCCCCGACCTTGAGGTTGTTCGTCGTAATGTCGACCGAGTCCTGGAAGATGACGTCGATCGTCGTGTTCGCCGGCTGGATCATGTTGTTCCACGGCTCCGCCGCTGCCGCGCTGTCGCCCCAATAGTGGGAGTTCGGGGTCAGCTCGTACCCGCCGCCGGGGAGCCCGTCGTAGTACGCCAGAGTGTACTGGCCGGTCCCGAGCATGTTCGTCGCCAGGTAGGTGTTCGGGCTTCCCTCGACGACCCCGCCGTTCGCCTGCACGACGTTCGGGTCGACCGCGTAGGAGTTGGGAGCGGAGATCGAGGCAAGGAGGTAGCCGTACGGTGTCGGGGCCCACGGGGGGCCGTCGAGGTAGCCGTACCCGACGTTCAGCTCGATCGCCGAGGCGTTCAGCACCTGGAACGACTGGTTCGCCGTTTCCATCAGCGCGATATCGGTCGCGTTCGGGTCGTCGAAGTTCCACGTATTGAGGTCGTTGACGAGGGTCGCGTTGGCGTCCGAGTCGTTGGTGGCGTTCGAGTAGTAGTTCAGCGGGTTCGAGGCGTTGAAGTTCGTCGAGTAGAAGTTCTGCTCGAGGATGAACTGGGGGCCGCTCTCGAGGACCAGGCTCCGGTAGAAGCTGAACCACTGGACGTAGGCGTTGTAGGGGTCACCGTTCGAGAAGGTGACGCCGGGGCGGAGGTCGAACACCCACGTGAGGCCTCCGTTCGACTCGGTCCAATTGGAGGCCAGTACGCCCGAGAAGTTCGTGGAGCTGCTGCCGTTGTAGTTGACGAGGCCCTGGTACACCTGCTGGACCGCGGCCCAGCCGGGCGTCGAGAACGTCTCCCCCGGGTCGAGAGAATCCGGTATCTCCGCCTGGTCCACGATGAGGGGGTTCGTCTCCTGGAGGCACCGCTGGGTGGCGAACCGCAGCGAAAAGGCCGCCACGATGAGAATGACAACGATGGCGAGAATGATGCAGTTCCGCCACTTCGGGTCCATTCGGAGCCCCTCGGAGGCCGAGGGCCAAGGAGGGGCTTCTCCCTGATATAGTATGCGAAGCCCGATTTTTCGGCGGTGCCGTCGCCCCCTCCGGGAACCTCTTTAGCGGGCCCGGGCTCGGCGCCCCGGGCGAGGGCGATGGACCGGACAATGCTGATCGGGGGCGAGTGGGTCGCTGCGTCGAACGGGTCGACGAGCCCCGTCGCGAGCCCGTTCGACGGCGCATCGCTCGGCACGGTCCCGCTCGGCTCCCGCGAGGATGCCAAGCGGGCGATCGACGCGGCGCGGGCAGCGTTTGACAAGGGTCCGTGGCCGCGGCTCCCCCCGCGCGCACGCGGCGAGGTGTTCCTGAAGGCCGCCGCGATTCTGACGCAGCGGCTGCCCGAGTTGGCACAGCTCGAGAGCCGGAACCAGGGCAAGACGATCAAGCAGGCCCAGGATGCGGACCTGCCGTTCTCCGTGGACAATCTGATCTTTTACGCCGGCGCCGGCCGCACGATGGAATCGAAGAACCCCGGGGAGTTCACCGGGGACGGCACGACGATCTTCCGGCGCGAGCCGGTGGGCGTGGTCGCCTCGATCACGCCGTGGAACTATCCGATCATGATGGCCGTCTGGAAGGTCGGTCCGGCGCTGATCACCGGCAACACCGTCGTGCTGAAGCCGGCGAGCTGGACGCCGCTGACGACCCTCGAGCTCGGGAAGGCGTTCCAGGACGCGGGGCTTCCCGCCGGGGCGCTCAACGTCATCACCGGGCCGGGCGGGGAAGTGGGCGACGAGCTGTCGCGCAACCCGAAGGTCGACATGGTCTCGCTGACGGGCGACACCGCGACCGGCCGCAAGATCATGGAGGCCGCGAGCAGCACGGTCAAGCGCGTGCAACTGGAGCTCGGCGGCAAGGCCCCCTTTGTCGTCTTCGAGGACGCGGACGTTCCGGCCGCGGTCGAAGGTGCGATCGTCGCGGGGTACGTCAACGGCGGCCAGGACTGCACGGCGGCGACCCGCCTGATCGTCCATGCGAACGTCCGCGCGAAGTTCCTGAAGCACCTCCTCGAGCGCGTCGCCACCATCCGGATCGGCGACCCCCTCTCGCGTCAGACCGACCTCGGACCGCTCGTGCACCCGACCCACCAGAAGCGAGTGCTCGACTTCGTGGTGAAGGGGAAGGAGGAGGGCGCCAAGCTCGTGGCGGGCAGCTCGGAGGCCCCGAAGGGACATCCCCACGGGGCGTTCGTCGCTCCGGCGGTGTTCGACGCCGTGGCCCCCGACATGGCGATCGCGCAGAAGGAGGTGTTCGGTCCGGTGCTCGATGTGCTCGAGTTCTCCACGTTCGACGAGGCGATCGACATCGCTAACGGGGTCGAGTACGGGCTCGCCGGCAGTGTATGGACCAACGACCTCCGCACCGCGATGAAGGCGGCGAACGCGCTCCGGTTCGGGGATGTCTGGGTCAACGACCACCTGCCGCTCGGTTCGGAGACGCCGCACGGCGGGTTCAAGCAGTCCGGGTTCGGCAAGGACCTCGGGACCGACTCCCTGTACGACTACACGGCGGTGAAGAACATCTACGTCGACCTCACCGGCCAGGCGCGGAAGGCGTGGCATTACACGACCTACGGCGACCCCGCGTAGGATCGATCATGGCGGCCGACGGGATCCCGGTGGGCGGCAAAGGTCGGCTGCTCATCGGCGGAGCGTGGCTCGCGCCGTCGAGCGGGCGTTACTCCGAGGTCCATGACCCATCGACCGGCCACGTGATCGGAGAGGCGCCGGTCGCCTCGGTTGACGAAGCGCGCGCCGCGGTCGATGCCGCGGCCGACGCGGAGGACCGCTGGGGGAGCACGCCGGGGCACGAGCGGGCCCGTATCCTTCGTGCCGCGGCCGAGCGCCTGCGCGCCGACCGGGAGACGATGGCCCGGCTGATCGCGCGGGAGGTCGGCAAACCGATCGTCGAGGCGCGGGTCGAAGCCGAGCGGGCGGTCGGCGTGTACCTCCTCGCGGCGGAGGAGATCCGGCATCTCGGCGGGGAGAGCTACCCGGCGGACGCCTACGAGCGCCCCGCGGGGAACGAGCACCGATTCCTGTTCTCCGTGCGGGACCCGGTCGGCGTGGTCGTCGCGATCGGTCCGTTCAACTTCCCGCTCAACCTCCTATCCCACAAGGTCGCCCCGGCCCTCGCGGCGGGCAACCCGGTGGTCGCCAAGCCGACGAGCGCCGCGCCGTTCACCGCCCTGCGTCTCGCCGAGCACCTCAGCGCCGCCGGCGTCCCCGCGGGTGTGATCAACGTCGTGGTCGGCCCGGGCGGTTCGGTCGGCGATGCCTTGGTGGAGCACCCCCGCACGCGGCTCGTCACCTTCACCGGCTCGACCGACGTCGGGAAGGCGATCGCCGGGAAGGCCGGACGGCACGCCAAGCGGGTGATCCTCGAGATGGGCGGGATGGACCCGTTCGTCGTGCTCGATGACGCGCCGCTCGAGCTCACGGTCCAGGCGGCGGCCCGGGGGATCTTCAGCTACTCCGGTCAGGTGTGCACCGCGTCGAAGCGGTTCCTGGTCGAGGACGGGATCGCCCCGAAGTTCGCGGCGGCGCTTGCCGAGAAGGCAAAGGCGCTCCGAGTAGGCCCGGCGCTCGAGGAGAGCACCGAGGTCGGGCCGCTGATCGACGGCGGCGCGGTGGAGCGGATGGAGTCGCTGGTCGAGGACGCCCGCGACCGTTCCGCCAAGGTGCTCGCGGGCGGGGAGCGACCGCGCGGCCGCACGGAGGGCCATTTCTACGAACCGACTGTGCTCGACGAGGTCCCCGAGGAGGCCCGCGTCCTGCGCGAAGAGCCGTTCGGACCGCTCGCTCCGATCGCCCGGTTCTCCGACCTCGAGAGCGCGGTGCGCATCGCGAACTCCACGCCGTACGGGCTCCAGGCGGCGGTGTACACGAAGGACATCGCCCGCGGCTTCCGGCTGGCGAAGATGATCCGGGCCGGCGGGGTGCACCTGAACGACCCGACGAACCTCCGGTGGGACGCGCTGCCGTTCGGCGGCGTGAAGGAGAGCGGCCTCGGCCGCGAAGGGCTCCGGTTCGCGATGGAAGAGATGACCGAGGTCAAGCTGATCTCGGTGAACTACGCCGGGAACTGACCCGGATCTAGCGACGGCCTTCGGGGAACGTCCGGCCGGGCGCCGGTGGGACGACGGGGGGCGGGTGCGACGGGGAGGTCGGATGGAACGGCTCCTCCACCGTCACCGGGGGAGAGGTGGACGGGAGGGGGTGCCGGGTCGCGGTCGCCGTCTCGGAGCCGCCGAGGGCGTCCTCGAACGCGCCGAGGCCGCGCTCGAGAAGCTCGTCCTCGATCGTGAGGGGGGCCATGAACCGGAGCGTCTGGTCCCATGAGCCGCACGAATGCATGAGGACCCCGCGCGAGAACAGCTCGGAGCGCATCGACTTCGCGCGGTCCCCCCACGCGCTCTTGGTCGCGGGGTCGCGCACGAACTCGACGCCGACCATGAACCCCCGACCCCGGACGTCGCCGATCGAGGTGTGCCGGTGCGACATCTCCCGGAACCGCTCCACCAGCGCGTGTCCCCGCTTTCGAGTCCGGTCGAGGAGAGCGCCCTCCCGGAGCACCTTCAGCACTTCGGTGCCGGCCGCCAGCGCGAGCGGGTTCGCCCGGAACGTGCCGAGATGGAACCCCTTCGGGAGCTCCTTCACGAGGTCGGAGCGGTAAGCCACGACCGCGAGCGGTATCCCGCCGCCGATCGATTTCGCGATGCACAGGATGTCGGGCGTCACGCCGGAGTGCTCGACCGCCCACATCTTGCCCGTGCGGCCGAGGCCCGTCTGCACCTCGTCGGCGATCAGCAGGAGGTGGTGCCGGTCGCAGAACTCCCGGAGGGACGGGAGGAAGTCGTCGGGCGGCAGCACGTATCCGCCCTCCCCCAGGATCGGCTCGACGAGCACGGAGGAGATGGAATCGACCCCGGAGTACGGGTCGTTGACCAGGTGCTCCAGGTACGCGATCGTGCCGGCGGCCCCGTCGTCGGCGCCGAGCACCGGCCGGTACGGGTCCGGGTACGGCACACGGACCACCGCTCCCCCGCCGAACGAGCTCGTCACGTGGTAGCGTCGTCCGCTCGTCAGGGCGACCGCACCGCCGTGGACACCGTGGTAGGCACCCGAGAACGCGACCGTGCCCCGCTTGCCCTGGGCAAAGTCGGCGAGGCTCACTGCGGTCTCGATGCAGTCGCCGCCGGTGATGCTGAACAGTACCTTGGCGTGGTTCCGCAGCGTTCCCGGTAGGGATCCCTCCAGCTCCTCGAGGAACCGGATGCGGGCCTCGGTCGGTAGCTCGAGCGCGTGCCAGATCTGCTGCGACTGCGCCTCGACCGCCTGGACGATTCGGGGATGCCGATGCCCCAGGTTGAGGACGCAGATGCCCGCGACCCAGTCGACGTACCGGTTCCCGTCGACGTCCTCGATGGTCGAGCCCTGGGCGACCTTCGGGGCCATCGGGAAGTAGCGCGGGTACCCGACCGCCTCGGTCTCCCACCGGCCCTGCTCGGCGAGCAGCTTCCGGGATTTCGGCCCGGGCGGGGGCGCGACGATCCGGGGCGCATCCGGGAAGCTGAGCCACCCCGAACTGTCCGTCATGTCGGCCTCCGGTTCGCACTACCGGATTCGGGGTTATCAGGTCTGGGACGGGGCCGGCCGGCCGTCCGGCAAGGATTAACCGCGCCCGCCGCTGCATCGCGGGTCGGAAGCGATCGCCGTGACCCCTCTGCCCCGGGCCGATACCCACCTGCACCTGAGCCAGTGGTGGCCCGAGCTCGCCCGCACCGGCTACCGGCCGGACCTCGACTACACCGTGCAAGGGCTCCTTCGGGAGATGACCGCCAACGGCATCGATTTCGGGCTCGCGATCCAGATCGTGGAGACCCCGGATGCCAGATCGGGACTCGCGGAGAGCCGCTCGATCCTGAAGGAGAGCGGCGGGCGGCTTCGCCCGGTTGTGACCGTGGACCCCACGAAGGGGAGCGCGACGATCGACTCCACGCTCGGGCTCTGGGAGATGGAGCTCGGGATCGCCGGCATCAAGCTGTTCCCCGGGTACCGTCCGTTCTATCCGCACGACCGGCGGCTCGCACCCGTGTACGAGTTCGCGCGGAAGCGGGCGCTGCCGGTGCTCGTCCACCAGGGCGACACCCTCCACAAGGACGGGCTGCTCAAGTTCGCACGCCCGATCGAGCTCGACGAGGTCGCCGTCCAGTACCCGGACGTGCGGTTCGTCCTGTGCCACTTCGGGAACCCGTGGATCGACGAGGCGGCCGAGCTCGTGTACAAGAACGAGAACATCTACGTCGATACCTCGGGGCTGCTCGCGCACCCCTCGGCGCCGTTCTTCCCGCGCATGGTCGAGCAGTGCCGGGAGCGCCTCCTCTCGGCCATCCTCACGGTCGGGTCGAGCGACCGGATCCTGTACGGGTCGGATTGGCCGCTGCAGGAGCTGAGCCAGTCGGTCCAGCTGATCGACCGGCTCGACCTCCCGGCGGAGGACCGCGCGAAGATCCTGGGAGGCAACGCCCGGCGGCTGTTCGGAGCGACCGCGCGGACGGGGCCGGGCGCCTAAACTCCGGGGCTCCGGACCCGAGTTACCGAACTTACGGCAGTTACGCACGACCGGGGTGATAACCCGGCGCGCCCCTCCGAGGTCCCGGAATGGACGTCGACCCGGCGTCGTACGAGGAGTCGCCCGGAGCGACCGAGGGGGAAGGGATCTCGATCCTTCGCTCGGACGGGTCGACCGCGGTGCTCCGCGAGCGGCTCGAGCGCCCGTCCCGGCTCGGGATGACCTTCTTCCTGATGCTCGGCGCGATCGTGGCCGCCGCCGGCCTCCTCCTCTTCGTCACCAGCCGCGCGGTCATCGACCTCCCCATCGCCGTGTTCGGTGCGATCCTGATGGTCCTCGGCGGCGCGCAGCACTTCCTCCTGAAGCGGGACCGGGAGCACTGGCCCGACCGGGCGCTCCTGTGGGACGGTGGGATCGAGCTGATGCTGCACAACGGCGACGTCCGGGGGCTTTCCTGGACCGACCCGGACCTCGCGTTCAGTCTCGTCGCGCGGCCGGCCCACGCCCCCGTGCACCGCGAGTATCTGCTCATCTGGCTGCGGGACAAGAACGTCCCGACCATCGAGCTGTCGGAGGAGGGGTTCCAGCGGGTCCGTCAGGTCGTCGAGGACCGACGATTGAACATCACCGAGAACCGGAAGGGCCGGGATTCGAAGCTGACCCAGTGGATCCTGGTCCAGCCGTACCAGTTGGGTCAGGGAACGGCCCCGGCGGCCGAGCCGAGCGAGGCGCCGGTCGACCTGAGCGCCCCACCTTAAACGAGACCACCGGTTGGGCCCCCCGATGGACCCGGCGGAGATCCAGCGCATCGTCCGCGAAACGAACTACGTGACGTGGCGGCGACAGGGGGGTTGGAATCCGCTTGTCGTCACGCGCGCGGAGGGCTCGAAGTTCTGGGACGCCGCGGGGAAGGAGTACCTCGACTTCTCCTCGCAGCTGATCGCGACGAACCTGGGCCACGCGAACCCGAAGGTCGTGGCCGCCATCGCTGAGCAGGCGAAGACCCTCTCCTACGCGGTGCCCGGGTTCGCGACCGAGCCTCGGGCGCGACTGAGCGCCGCCCTCCTCGAGGTCCTCCCGAAGGGACTCGACCGATTCTTCTTCAGTACCTCGGGGACCGAGGCGAACGAGGCCGCGCTCAAGATCGCCCGTCTCGCGACCGGGCGGACGAAGGTCGTCTCGCGGTACCGATCCTATCACGGTTCGACCGCGGCCTCGATCTCGGTCACCGGCGAGTTCCGACGCCGGCCGATCGAGAAGCTGCAGAAGGTCCCGGGGACGGTGTTCGCCCCCGACTGCTACTGTTACCGATGCCCGTTCGGCCTCACGTACCCCAGCTGCCACGTGGAGTGCGCCGAGTACGTCGACGGCCAGATCGCCCGGGAGGGGGACGTCGCCGCGATGATCGTCGAACCGGTGGTCGGCACCAACGGCGTGATCGTGCCGGTCCCGGAGTACCTGCCCCGGATCCGCGAGATCACGCGAAAGCACGACGTGCTCCTGATCGCGGACGAGGTGATGAGCGCATGGGGACGCGTCGGGGAGTGGTTCGCGGTCGACCACTGGAGCGTCACGCCGGACATTCTCACGACCGCGAAGGGGATCACCGGGGCCCACATCCCCCTGGGCCTCACCGCCACCACGAGCGCGATCCACGACCGGTTCCAGGACTCGTATTTCCCGCACGGTCACACGTACGAGGCGCACCCGCTCACGCTGGCTCCCGGCGTCGCGGCGATTGAGGAGTACCGGCGCCTCGACCTGATCCAGAAATCTCGGAGGGACGGCGAGTACCTTCTCGCCCGGCTTCGGGAGATCCAGGAGCGCCACCGCTCGGTGGGGGAGGTTCGGGGCCTCGGTCTCTTCGCCGCGGTGGAGCTGGTCAAGAACCGGGCGACCCGGCAGCCGTTCAACACGGACGAGGAGAAGATGGCGGGAAAGCCGCTCGTGGTGGAGCAGGTGACGGCCGCGATGATGAAGGAGGGCGTCTACTGTGTGGGGTGGGTCTCCCACCTCGTGATCGCTCCGCCGCTCATCGTCACTCGGCCGGAGCTCGACCTCGGGCTCGAGGTGCTCGACCGGGCCCTGAAGGTCGCGGATGATCTCGCGGACCCGGTCTAGAACCAGCGGGTCGTGACGACCTTCTTCCGGGTGTAGAACTCGACCGCGTCCCGCCCCGTGGCGTGGAGGTCGCCGAAGAACGAACCTTTCCATCCGACGAACGGGAAGTAGGCGGGGGGGGAGGGGACGCCGATATTGACCCCGACCATGCCGGCCTCGATCCGGTGCGAGAACTCTCGGGCAGCCTTCCCGTCCCGCGTGAAGATCGCGGCGGCGTTCCCGAAGCGAGAGCGGTTCGCGACGGCGAGCGCCTCCTCCAGGCTGGGAACCCGGATCACCACGAGGACCGGGCCGAAGATCTCCTCCTGGGCGATCGACATGTCGGGCCGCACGCCGTCGAACAAGGTCGGGGCAACGTAGTAGCCGTCCTCCGAGCTCGGCGTAGGGCCCCGGGCCACGACCTTCGCTCCCCCGGCCTCGCCCTCCTCGATCCATCGGCGCACTCGGGAGCGGTGCTCGGCCCGGATCACGGGCCCGACGTCGGTCGCCGCCTCCCCGGCGGGGCCGACGTGCAGTTTCCGGACCGACTCCGCGAGCTTCCCCACGAGAGCGTCCCCGACGGGGTCGACCGCGAGGAGCACGCTGCCCGCGAGGCAACGCTCGCCGGACTGACCGAACGCGCTCGAGAGGATCGCCGGCACCGACCGGTCTAGGTCGGCGTCCGGCATCACGACGATGTGATTCTTCGCGCCCGCCAGCGCCTGGACGCGCTTCCCGTGGGCCGCGGCCGTGGTGTACACGTGGCGGGCCGTAGGCGCGGAACCGACGAACGAGACCGCGTCGACCCGGGGGTGGATGAGTAGGGCGTCCACCGCGGCGGCGTCGCCGTGCACAAGATTGAACGTCCCCGCCGGGAAGCCGGCCTCCGCGAAGAGCCGGGCCAGAAGGGTCGCCGACAGCGGGACGCGCTCGGACGGCTTCAGCACGAAGGTGTTGCCACAGACGAGCGCCAGTGGCGCCATCCACAGCGGGATCATGACGGGAAAGTTGAACGGGGTGATGCCGGCGGCCACCCCGACCGGCTGTCGCAGGAGCGTGGTGTCGACCCCCGGACTGACCTCCTCGAGGAAAGACCCTTGGAGGGTCGTCGGCGCGGACGCGGCGAACTCTGTCGCTTCGACGCCCCGACGCACCGACCCGCGGGCCTCGTCGACGGTTTTCCCATTCTCTCGGACCACGCTCTCAACGAGCTCGTCGAAGTGGGTCTCCAGGAGGTGACGGAGGGCGAGCACCTTCCGGGCCCGCTCGGGCGCCGGAGTATCGCGCCAGGAGGGGAATGCCGCACACGCCGCGCGGACGGCGGCGTCCACATCGGTGGCGTCCGAACGAGGGACGCGAGCGAGGAGGGAACCCGTGGACGGATCCGGGACGTCGAGCAGCCCCGTCGCGGCCGGCCGGACCCACGCTCCGCCCACGAAATTTTCCAGCACCACCGCGCCGGCCATGGGGGACCTGTTCGGCTCGGAACCACGGAGGGTATTGACGGTCGCGGGGCGCGCCGCAGGACGGTCCGCGGAGCCCTTTTGTAACCCCTCCGGCTCCGAACCGTACCGCCTCGGGGCGACCTGAGCGGGCACGGGAGATGGGACTCTGGACCCTCGATTCGAGGCGGCCTTCGCCGAGTACCAGCGCCGCACCCCGCGCTCCAAGGAACTCTGGGAGCGGGCGCACCGCTGGACGCCCCTGGGCGTCCATTCCAACTACCGATTTCTAGATCCGTACCCGTTCTACGTGCACCGCGCGCACGGGGTCCATCTCTGGGACGCGGACGAGAACGACTACCTCGACTTCAACATGGGATTCGGTTCGCTGCAGAGCGGCCACGCCCACCCCAAGCTCGTCGAGGCAATGGCCCGTCAGCTCGAGGACGGGACGGTCTACGGCTACGAGTGGGAGCGCGCTCCCGAGGTCTCCGAACGGATCTGCCAGCGGTACCGGATGGACAAGGTCCGGTTCAGCACGACCGGCCTCGAGGCGACCCATCACGCGATCCGGTTCGCCCGGGCGTTCACGAAGAAACGGTACGTCCTGAAGTTCGAAGGGTCGTACCACGGCTCCCACGATACCCTGCTCGTCGGGGTGAAACCCCGGGTCCAAGTGGCGGGAGAAGCGAGAAAGCCGAACTCCGCGCCCGCGACCCCGGGGATCCTTCCTGAGCTTTCCCAGCGGACGCTCGTCGCTCCGTTCAACGACCTCGAAGCGACGCGCGAGATCGCGCTCGAGCACAAGAACGACCTCGCGGCGGTGATCGCGGAAGCGATCCCGATGAACATGGGGTTCGTCCTGCCCGACGAGGGGTTCTTCCCCGGGGTCCGGGAGCTGTGCAACGACCTCGGGGCGCTTCTGATCTTCGACGAGATCAAGACCGGCGCGAAGTACCTGCACGGCGCCCAGGACGTCGTGGGGGCCAAGCCGGACATCGTGACCCTCGGAAAGTCGATCGCGTGCGGCGTCCCGCTATCCGCGATCGCCGCGGGACCGGGCATCATGGACGAGGTCGGGCCCCGGAAGGTCGCTCACGCGGGAACGTACAACTCGAATCCCCTCGCCCTCACCGCCTGCATCGCGTCGCTCGATCACATCCTGACCGAGGAGGGCCTCGAGCGCTCGGCCGCGCTCAACGCCCGGCTCGCGAAGGGGTATGCCGAAGTGATGGACGATGCCGGCGTGACCGCCCACGTCTCGGCGGACGGGGTGTCGGGCACGGTGTACTTCTCGGACCACCCCGTTCGGAACTGGCGCGACTTCCTGACGGTCGACGGAGACCGCTCCATGCTGTACTATTACCACTGCCTCAACGCGGGCCTGATCCCCTCCGGAACGGGACCAGACGAGCAGTGGACGATCTCGGTCCAGCACACAGAAGCAGACGTGGATCGGCATCTCGAGATCCTGGGGTCGGTCGCCGAGCGCCTGGCGGGGACGCCCCAGGCCGGCGAGATCGAGGAGTCCGTCTAAGGGGTCGACCTACCCGTCCCGCTCCGGTGGGGCGAAGACGACGAGCAGCACCAGCTCCTCGGTGATCGAGTGGAAGTGGTGCGGTTCCTTGGCCGGAACGAAGAGGAGGTCCCCGGGCTCGGCCGCCTGCTCGACGCCCCCGTGCTGGAAGCGGCCGCGGCCTCGGACCACGTAGTAGACCTCGTCCTCGGAATGCGGTTGTTGAGTGTCCACGCCCCCCACGGGCAGAGCGTACACTCCCGCGCTCATCGTCGAGACCCGCAGGAATTCGGTGTATCGCTTTCCGGCTTTCCGGCCCTTCTCGAGCCCCTCCTCGATCGAGGACATAGTTCCCGGCTCGGGACGCACCCGGCGAAGATAGGTGAAACCCTGCCCACCGCGCGGGGGGCTCGCCCACATAGCTAAACGAGGGGCGACGACCATCCCGGACATCCCATGGGGCGGGGAGGGGTGGCAGGGAGACCCCTCCTGGGGGCTCTCGGGGCGGCCTTCTTGTTGCTCATCCTCCTCGTGCCGAGCGGGAATCTCCTTACCCCGTCCGGCCCGGCGACCTCACCACGGGCCCCCGTGATACCGGCCGTCTCCACCTACGCCGTGAGCGGTGTGGTCCTCGGGTTGCCGGGAAGTTCCCCTACGGCGACCCCGATCCCAATCGATGGAGATACCGTGCGCGCCGTCCCCGGGTCGGGCTGCCCGATTACCGAGTTCGTTCCGGGGGCGTGCGCGCCGACGACCAGTGACGTCACCGACTCCTCCGGCGCCTACACCCTGATGCTGCCCACGGGAGATTGGCTGGTCTATTCACTGCCCCGCGCCGGCTTCGGGGGCGATACGAAGAACATCACCGTGTACGCGGCGGATATCGCCGACGTGAACCTGACCTCCTACCTCGAGCTGAGCTACACGAATTCGACGTTCGTCCTTCCGGAGTACACTCCTCTCACCCCCTACGTCAACAATTCTGACTTCAACACCCAGGTGCCCGTGGTCTCGTACAGCGCGGACGGCGTCTTCTACATCGATCTGGAATCGGACCTCGTCTTCTACTCGTTCGCTACCCAGACCCTTGAGTCGATCGCGTCGTGGACTCCGCTCTATGAGAACGTCGCCGACTATGCCGGTGACCTCGAGAACGCGTTCTTTCTGACCTTGGACGGAACCTACGCCTACGAGCTCGGGTGCACCCTGCTCTGCGCGCCCTCCTCGCACTTCGAGGTCCGGGCCGTGAACATCTCGACCGGCCAGACGTTCGTCTGGAACGTCAACGGTCTCGTCGAGCTCAGCACGAAGACGAACCTCGGGGTCAACCTGATCGGCCTGAACGGGAACGACTCGACGGTGGCTCTCCTGCTCTCCTCCGGGGTGGTGTACGGCTACGGCCTCTGGAACGGCACCCAGTTCATCCTCGGGCAGCTGCCGTTCTTTGAAGCGAACAATGCCTACTGGGTGCCGTTCCTCAACGCGTTCGTCTCGGTCGAGGCGAACGGCGAAACGACGGACGACCTGAACGAGGCGGAGCTCGAACCGATCGGCGCCGGTCTCCGTCTGGTCGACGTCTATACCGGTCAGATCACCGGCGCGGCCATCAAGTCCAACTTCGTCGACGGGCTCGTTTTCAACCTCACCCTGAACGAGTTCGCGTTCGCGTTCGGCTCGTACTCGAAGAACACGCTCGTCGTGGCGACCTATTCGTTCGCCCACGACCTGATCCGCAGAGAGGTGGGCGTGCGGATCTCCGCAGTCGCCTACGGGGACCCGCTCGCCGACGAGCACCGGGTGAGCGTATCGACCGGAGCTCCGATCGACGCGTCGGATTACGACCCGTACTTCTACAATCAGAGCTGGGCGGTGAATCCGTTCTCGGGGCAGTACTTCGACACCGACGCTCCGTCG
The DNA here is from genome assembly GCA_035504595.1 of Thermoplasmata archaeon. GTDB lineage: Archaea > Thermoplasmatota > Thermoplasmata > Lutacidiplasmatales > UBA184 > Lutacidiplasma. Next base: position 35,695 of record DATJRQ010000021.1, read on the forward strand.
GGAACGGCCGAAGTCTGTGCGGCCGGACAGTACGTGGGTTGCCAGAACCAATTCACGGGCCAGAACTACGCGCAGGGTCCTGTTGCCTCGAACGTCTTCCTCAACGCGAGCTACGGCATCACGCCCTACTCGGTGAACTGCCACCCGAGCGGGGTGTGCCCGCTGCTCGGGACCACCGCCGGAACCACCCTCGGAACGATCGACTGGCTCTCCCCGAGCGGTGCCTCGGAGTTCCCGTACTCCGCGACGGCGGCCCTGGATCAACCGTACGCTCCGTCCCCGGTGGTGGTGTCCGAACGCAACACGTCGACCTCGATCACGGTCGATTGGGCGGCACCCGCCAACGCGCCGGTGCTGAACTACACGTTCTTCTGGGGACCGACTCCCGGTCCGCATTGGACGAACGCCACGAACCTCTCCTCCGTGACCACCTCGTTCACCCTCGGCGACCTCACCCCGGGGACCCTGGTCTGCTACGGGGTCGCGGCCTCCAATCTTCACGGCGAGGGAACGGTGTCCACGGGCTGTGCGAATCCGGGGGAACTCTCGACGTTCCCACCCGTCACCAACCTTTCCGTGACCGGGATCACGGCCGTGAACGCGACGCTCAACTGGACCCTGCCCGCGGCCGAGACGCTCTCGGCACTGTCGATCTTCGTCGGCGGGTCGTGTGGCCACTGGGACATCGCGCAGGAAGTCGACCCGACCGTCGAGCAGTACGACCTGACGGGACTGACGCCCCTCACCACGTACTGTTTCGCGGTCGAGGACGAGGTCGCCGATGGCAACTCGGCTCTGTCCCCCTCGCTGACCTTTACCACCGGCGCGCCCGGTGGGCCGGCCGACGCGCCGTCGGACCTCGAAGTGGTGGCGCGCGGGTCCGGGTGGGCCGACGTCGATTGGACGAATCCGAACGGGGTGATCACCGGCGACCGAGCGTTCGTTGCGGGGTACCAGCCGGGGGTCGGCTGCGGCTACCCCATTCTAGTTTCCGGGAACGACGCGACGTCGTTCACCTCCTGGAACTTCACGGGTCTTGCTCGCCCGGTCACCTACTGCGTGACCGTGATCGCCGTCGCCCTGGGAGGCGCCTCTCCAGCGAGCGCTGTTCTGTTCGTCTTCGCCCTGCAGCCGAGCGGGATCCGACTGACCACGGACAGCGACACCACCATCAGTCTCACGTGGACGAACATCCCGGCCGCAACGATCCTCAACGCGACCGTGTACGTGGGAACCCCGGGATGCGCCTTCACCGACGGGATAGGTTTCGGGTCCACCAACAACGCCACCCTCGTCGGTCTCCGACCCTCGACATCCTACTGCGTGACCGTGGCCGATTGGGTCGCCGGGTCTCCCCGCAGCCAATCGGAGACCGCGACCCCTTTTCTCAACGTAACCACCCCGTCGACCTCCCCCGTTACGTGCTGTTCGGGTGGCGGGTCGTGGTCGCTCACCAGCACCGCCGGAGAGGTCGG
>DATJRQ010000022.1:0-8557 GCA_035504595.1 Thermoplasmata archaeon
AGCGGGTTCGCGTACGCGACCGGCTGGAGCCAGGACGGCATGATCGAGATCGGATAGATCGCGCTGCTCGCGAAGAACAGCGGCATCGTCATCAGCTGGCCGATCCCGAGGAACCGCTCCTGGGTCTTCACGAGGCTCGCGATTATCATCGAGAGGGTCGCGAACAGGCAGGCGCCGAGGATCACGGCGATGAGCACCCCCAGGATCGAGAGCGGATTCAGGCTGGGATTCACGCCGAGCGCGACGGCGAGGACGTAGACGATCGTCGCCTGCGAGAGCCCGCGCACGCTCGCCGAGAGCGCCTTGCCCGTGACGAGCGAGACGCGCGACGCCGGGCTGACGAGGAACTTGAACGCGATCCCGAGCTCCCGCTCGCGGATCGAGGCGATCCCGTAGAAGATCGCGATGAACAGCACGCTCTGGGAGAGGATCCCCGGCGCGAGGAACTGCAGGTAGGTGAGATTCCCCGTCGGGATCACGTGCACCCGCGTGAAGACCTCGCCGAAGATCAGCAGCCAGAGCGCCGGCTGGACGGCGCGCAGCAGCAGCTCGGACGGGTCCCGTCGGAGCTTGCGCACTTCGTAGTCGACGATCGCGTAGGTCCGGTCGAGGTGGGCCGCGAGCCCGTCCCAGAAGCCGGTCGCGATGCCCGTCGGGGTCTCGTTCATCTCACTCCAGCCGGATCGCGGTGCGCCGCGTCCGCTGCGTCTCCCGGAAGCTCCCGCCGCTGTCGAGTCCCTCGCCCGCGAAGTGGGCGAAGACGTCCTCCAGCGTGGCGTCCGGCGTGCCGAGATCCGTCTTGAGCGCGCTCGGGGCGCCCGTGGCGACGATGCGCCCGTGGTGCAGGATCGCGAGGCGGTCGCAGAGGCGGTCGGCCTCCTCCATGTAGTGGGTGGTCAGCACGATCGACGTGCGGTACTCCCGGCGCAGGCGCTCGATCTGCCCCCAGACCGCCTCGCGGGCGACCGGGTCGAGCCCCACCGTCGGCTCGTCCATGAACAGGATGCGCGGCCGGTGGAGCATCGACTGGGCAATCTCGAGCCGACGGATCATCCCGCCCGAGTAGAACCGGACCGGCGTCTGGGCGAACTCCGTGAGCCCCATGAACTCGAGCGCCGAGGCGATGCGCGCCTCGCGCTCGGTCCGCGGCACCTGGTAGAGCCGGGCGAAGACCCGCAGGTTGTCGTACCCCGTGACGAGCGGGTCCGCCGAGATCAGCTGGGGGACGTAGCCGATCACCGCGCGGACCCGGGCCGGTTCGCGCGCGACGTCGAATCCCGCGACGGTCGCCGACCCGCTCGAGATCGGCAGCAGCGTGGTGAGCATCTTGAGCGTCGTGGTCTTGCCCGCGCCGTTCGGCCCGAGGATCCCGTAGACCTCGCCCTCCCCGACCTCGAAGGAGACGTGGTCGACGGCCGTGAAGCGGCCGAACCGGCGGGTGATGGATTGCGCGACGAGAGTGGGCATGCGGTCCCCGCCCGACGACGGTCGGGCAGTGGTTTCGTGCGCGGCCCGAGCCGGGTGCGCTATTTTGCCCTATCGCGCGCCGAAGGCGGCGCGATCGGTCACCGGGGTCCGCCGATCGTCCGGCTGTCCTGGGCGCGATCCCACAGGCGCAGGAACAGGTCCTCGGCCCACCGGACGCCCCCCGGGTCGGTGAGCAGGATCATCGTCGTCATGTCGACGGTGCCATCCAGCGACGGCAAGCACACACCGGCCTGGTCGTCCAGCACGGCGAGGAACAGATCGACCCGGGGGAGGAGCCGCAGGGGGAAGTTCCGCCGGACGTCGCGCCCGCCGCGGCGCTCCTCGTCCACGAGGGGCCGGGGCCGCACCACGCGGACGTCGGCCCCCGCCTCGTGCTTTGCCCGGAGGATCGGGATCGCCTGTTCGAACCGCTGGACGGTGACGATCCACGCCCGCCGGCGCACCGCGCGCAGCGCGGCCTCCTGGACGGCGATGACCTGGTAGGCACCCTCGTTGAACGATCCGTGGGCGAGCTCCCCTAGCCGGGCGACGAACGCCGGATCGAGCGCGAGGAGTCGATGACGTCGCACGTAGTCCCGGTGCTCGTGCGCGAAGTCGAGGAAGGGGAGCCCGGCCCAGACCAGCTCGGCCAGGGGGGTCGGCCCGTAGGCGCCGTTCGGTCCCTTCTCCACCAGGCCGGCGGAAGCCAGGCGGGCCAGGTGACGCGTGGTCTCCGAACCGGTCATCGAGAGCCGTCGCGCGATCTCGGAGTGCTTGCGCGGTCGCTCGAGCACGGCCGCCAGGATCTCCAGCCGCTCGTTCGAGGCGATCTCGAACAGGAACGACGAGAGCCCCCGCGCGTTCACGCGGCGCGCATCGTTCGGGTCGATACTAAGGGCTTCGCACCGGCGTCACCGAGCGTATTTCCCGCGACCGCCCGGTCGGGAGGATCGCCGGACGGAGGTGGAAACCGGACGATGCGCTCGGTCGCGCTCCACATGTACGTGACGCTCGACGGTCGGTCGGAGTTCCCCGAATACCCGGGCTCGGGCGACCCCCCGAACCAGGACGCGGACCCCGTCGCGACCGAGATGTGGCTCAGCCACCTGGACGCGATCGACACCATCCTCCTCGGACGGCATGCGTACGAGCAGTGGGCCGAGTTCTGGCCGCGATCGAAACGTACTCCGGGCGAGCACCCGTTCTACCACGAATTCTCGCGGTTCCTCGACCGCGTGCAGAAGGTCGTCTTCTCGAAGTCACTGACCTCGGCCGACTGGGAGCGGACGGAGATCGCCCGCGGGGAGCTCGCGTCCGAGATCCGGCGGTTGAAGCGGGCGCCGGGCAAGGAGATCGCCGTGGGCGGGGGCGCCACCCTCGCCCAGGAGCTGATGAAGCGGGGGCTGATCGACGAGTACTTCCTCACGATCTTTCCCGTCGTGCTGGGCCGCGGCCGCAACCTCTTCGCCCCCCTGCCCTCCCAGCAGACCCTCGAGCTGCTGAGCGCGAAGAGCTTCCGGCACGGCGAGGTCGTGCTCCACTACCGGACGGTGCGCGGATGATGCCGTCGGGACGCCTTCGGCGCGTCGCCCGGCCCCTTCTCGGAACCTCCGCGAGGTCCCCGGGCGCCTCCGACGGAGCGGGACGACGACATTCATGCCCTCCGTGGTGCATGCGGGAGCCGTGACGCCGATGCTGGACGTGCGCCTCGATAGCTGGCTCCGGGAGTTCGGGCCCCGCGGACGGGAGCGGGTCGCGGCCGATTCGGTCGGCCAGCTGCTCGACGCGCTCGAACAGCGCTACCCCCGCCTCCGGTTCAAGCTGCGGGACGAGTCCGGGCACCTGCGCCGGTACGTCCGGGTCTTCGTCGACGGCGAGGACGTGAGCGGAACCACCGGCGTGGCGACCTCGCTGAGCGAGGCCGAAACCATCGATATCCTCCACTCGATTGCGGGGGGTTGAACCATGGCGCGGAACACGAAGCAGGACCACAAGGTGCGCATTCTGATCGGAACGCGGAAGGGAACGTACGTCGTCGAGGGGAACGCGTCGCGACGGAGCTGGAAGGTCGGCCCCGTCGCCCATGCGGGAGCCGAGGTGTACCACGTGGTCGGCGACCCCCGTCACCCGGGGGACCTCTATGCCGCCGTCAATAGCGGGTTCTGGGGGCCGATGGTCCAGCGCTCGCGCGACTGGGGCAAGACGTGGAAGGAGATCGCCACGCCGCTCTCCCCGTTCAAGAAGGACCGCAAGCCGATGTTCGACGACAGCGGCGAGCAGGACACCGAGAAGCGGCCGATCGCGAACCTCTGGCACATCGAGCCCGGCCGACCCGAGGAGGAGGACACGCTGTTCCTCGGCGCGGACCCGCACCTGTTGTTCCGCAGCAACGACCTCGGCGCCTCCTGGACGCCGTTCCCGGCGCTCAACGAGCATCCCAATCGGGAGAAGTGGTCGCCGGGGGCGGGGGGCGCCTGCCTCCACACCATTCTGCTGGACCCGCGCGACGCCTCGCGCATGTACGTCGGCATGTCGGCGGTCGGCACCTTCCGCACGGACGACGCCGGCGAGAGCTGGAAACCGACCAACAAGGGAGTCCTGACCCCGTTCCTCCCGGAAAAGCATCCCGAGACCGGGCAGTGCGTGCACCACGTCGCGATGGACGCGGCGAACCCGGACGTCTTCTACCGGCAGGACCACGGCGGAATGTACGTCTCGCACGACCGCATGGAGCGCTGGACGCGGATCGGAAAGCCCCTCGGCGACGACTTCGGCTTTTGCGTCGCGTCGCCCGCGTCGCGGCCGGGCCTCGCGTACTTCGTCCGACTCGACGGGATGGCCCGCGTCACGGGGGAAGGCCACTTCCAGGTGCACGAGTGGAACGACAAGACGCGGAAGTGGCGGAAGCTGCTCGCGCCGACGGCGTTCCCCGGCCACTTCGGGGTCCAGCGGGAAGGGATCTCGACGGACAACCTGGATCCGCCGGGGATCTACGTCGGGACGACCACGGGCCAGCTGTTCGTGAGCCCCGATTCCGGACGCACCTGGCAGCTGGTGCCGTACACGTTCCCGGGGATCCACTCGGTCAGCGTGTCGAATCCTACGGCGCGCTGAGCCCGGACGGGACGGCGGTCCGTCCGGGCCGCCTTCGTCACCGGCCGGCGACCCGCGGGATCCGGCCGGCCCGATCCCGCGGGGGTGCCGCCCGGACTCCCTCGTCCGCAGACCCCCCGTGGCCACGGACCGCGCCGCCGGGCCCCGCCGACGCCGGGCTCCGGGCTTCCCGGTTCTGACGGGGCTGGACGGCCCGACGGGTACCCCGGCCGGCGGGGCGTCCCAGCAGGGCGCTCCGTGCGGACCGACAGACCGGAGAGGGATCGACGTCGGCGCGCCGGCGCCGGCGCGGGAGGGAGCCTTAACGTGCGACCAGGGAGTGCCCGGGTCGTGGGCGAGGAACGCCGCCGGCTGGCCGCCATCATGTTCACCGACATGGTGGGCTACAGCGCGCGGGCCCAGGCCGATGAGGCCGCCGCACTGGCGCTCCTCGACCGGCACAACCGGCTCCTCCGCCCGATCTTCTTGAAGTTCCACGGACGCGAGGTGAAGACGGTCGGGGACGCCTTCGTGGTTGAATTCGAGAGCGCGCTCGACGCGACGCGGTGCGCCCTCGATGTCCAGCGCATGCTCCACTACTACAATCTCCGCATCGCCGACGCCTGGAAGATCCGGATCCGGATCGGGATCCATGTCGGGGACGTGGTGGAGGCCGACGGGGACGTCCTCGGCGACTCGGTGAACATCGCCGCTCGCATCGTGACCCTCGCCGGCGCGGAGGGCATCTGCCTCTCCCAACAGGTCTACGACCAGGTCGCGAACAAGGCCGGGACGGCGTTCGCGAAGCTGCCCCCGGTATCGCTCAAGAACGTGCGCGCCTCGGGGGAGATCTATCGGGTGGTCCCCGTGTGGGACGCGCCGACGACCGCGCGATCGAAGGCGCGCCCCTCCCGGAACCGTCTCCTCGCCGTCCTTCCCCTGTCCAGCATCAGTCCCGATCCCTCGGACGAGTACTTCGCCGATGGCCTGACCGACGAGCTGATCTCGGAGCTCTCCCAGATCCGGGGCCTCAACGTGATCGCGCGCACGTCGGTCGCGCCGTACAAGACCGCCCCCAAGGCGATCCCCGAGGTCGCCCGCGAGCTCGGGGTCGACACGGTCGTGGAGGGGAGCGTGCGGAAGTCGGGGAATCAGGTCCGGATCTCGCTCACGCTGGTCGACGCGGAGACCCAGCGGCGCCTCTGGACCCATCGGTACGACCGCGAGGTCAGCGACGTGTTCGCGGTCCAGGAGGACATCGCGAAGCGCACGTCGGCGGCGCTCCGATTGGAGATCGGCAAGACCGACCGTTCGGAGGAGCGCGCCCCCGCGGTCCCGAATCCCCGGTTCGGGACCGTGACCACCGGAGAGGCCTACGACCTGTATCTCCGCGGGTTGGTGGCGGCGAGCAACCTCCACGAGGACGGGTACGAGCCGGCGATCCACCTCTTCGAGCTCGCGACCCGGTTGGATCCGGGGCTGGCGGAGGCGTACGCCGCGTGCGCGAACCTGTACGTCACGGTCGCCGGCGACGAGGTTCCGATGCGCGACGTCATGCCCCGCGCGCGCGTGCTCGCGCAACGGGCCCTGGAGCTCGCACCGGATCTGTCCGAGGCCCACTCGGCGCTCGGGAACATCGCGCTCCAGGGCGACCACGACTGGGACGCGGCGGAGACCGAGTTCGCCACGGCCATCGCGCTCAACTCGAGCAACGTCACGGCCTACCGGTTCTACGGGATGCTCTTGCGGACCCTGGCCCGATACGATGAGGCGCGCCAGGTGACCCGACGCGCGATCCTGCTCGACCCCGGCGGGTACGACCAGATGGCGCTCGCCCTGGTCGAGCTCGAGACCGGCCACACCGAGCTCGGGGTGCGCTTGGCCGAGGAGGGGGGCGGCCACCACCACCGGGACTCGCTCGCACACTCGACGCACCTCGGGCTCTTCTACCTCCAGGCCGGGCGTCGCGCCGACGCGATCCGGATGGCGGACCGCTCCGCGGAAGGAGCGACCGACTCGGAACGGTTCGACCACGCGCTCCTGAACGCGCTGGTGGGGCGCCCCGATGCGGGGCGTCGGGTGGCCGAGGAGGTCGAGCGGGGCGAGGCGAAATCCTACACGTCCACCGCCCACCTTTCCCAGCTCTACTCCGCCCTCGGGGATCGCGAGCGGGCGCTCGATCTTCTGGAGCAGGACTACCGGCAGGGGGACGCCACCCTTTGGCTGTACTACCAAGGCGTCGTCTTCGACGCGATCCGGCACGACCCGAGGTTCGAGGCGCTGCTGCAGCAGTATCGGCTTCCCGGGGCGCCCGATGGACCCGAGGCGGCCTCGTCGAGCCGGGCGGGGCAGCGGGTCACCGCGGGAACCCGCGCCTAGATCGTTGGGGCCGACCGACGCCGCCCCCGCGGATCCCCCCCGCCCCGGGTCGGCCGGTGGACCCGTGCGACCCGGGGCGGCGACCCTCTAGAAATGGGACGCGAGCCACTCGTGCACGTCGGGGACGCGTCGCTCGAACAACGATACGTGTCCCTCTTCGGATTCGAAATGTATCTCGGCGCCCGGGACGTGGGCGGCCAACCACTGCCCCTGCGAGAATGGGACGAACTGGTCGTGGCGGCCGTGCCAGAGCTGGAGCGGGATCCGTACGTCGGAGAGATCGAAGCCCCAGGAGGCGAGCTCGGCGAGGCTGTCGTCCCTTCCTCCGGCCAATCCCGCCCGCTGCCCCTCCCGTTCGGAGGCCATGACGTAGTCCACGAGCTCATCAGTGAGCGCGGCTCGATCCACGTCGGAAAGGAGGGTGGAGACCCGCTCCCGGAACTGATCCCGAGTGACGATCTCGGGCGCGCGGAGCTCGTCCAGGGCGGTCGGATCCTTAAGCATCGCCCGAAAGAACTGCGAGTGCCACTCGCTCATGCCCTGGAACCAGTCGAGGCCTTCGGCGGTCACGGCGGTGTAGGGCGCATCCGCGGCGAGGCTGGCCGCCGCGACGACCCGTTCGGGCAGGACGGCCGCGCACGCGAGAGCGTGGTGCCCGCCTCCGGAGTGGCCCCACACCGCGAACCGTTCGAGCCCCAGCGCATCGGCGATGGCGAGGACGTCGCCTGCGGCGTCCACGACACGGCGACCGCGCATCGGGGTCGAACCGCCGTAGCCGGGCCGGTCGTAGCCGATGAGCCTCAGCCCCCGCCGCGCGGCATCCTCCGCGTGCTTTCGATAGAGGAGGCGGGAGCCCGGGGTGCCGTGGAGGACGAACACCGGACGACCCCGTGGGTCGCCCCCCTCGTGCAGGCGCAGAACCCGTCCATCCTCTCGATGCACCTCCCGCTCGAGCGCGGTCACCGTCACGGAATCCCGCTCCGACTCCAAAACGACTTGGGATCGGCTCCCCGGCCGAGCGACGGGCCCGAGGGGATTCGAACGCGTCTCGACAGTGAAAGTGCCCTTTTCCGCCCCCCATCCGACTTCACCCCGGAACGGCTGCCTGCAACGGCGGGAGCGCCCGGTCCAGCACCCGCATCGCCGAGACCATGTCGTCCCGACGAAGGGCGAGGTAGCGGATCGTGGTCTTCGTGTCGCGGTGTCCCAGAAGATCGCTCACGACCTCGAGGGGGACACCCTCCGACCAGAGAGTGCGGCCGAAGGTCCGACGCAGAGCGTGGTTCAGGTTCCAGGTCACCCGTACACCGGCTTCCTCGAATGCCGGCGACATGATTCGGTCGTCCACGTACGTCGGACCCCATGATCGAAGCTCCCCACTTCTCCAGGTGTGGACGAAGACCCAACCCGGATCTTCGCCGGTGTGGCCCTCGACGAGCTGCGCCCGGTGCGCGAGAAGATCCGGGAGAATCCGCTGAACCTCGGAATGGTAGGGGACCCACCGGGTCTTCCCGCCCCCGCGGCCCTTCCCGTGGACGCGCAGGGCGTCGGTCTCGAGGTCCTCCAAGGTGATGCGGAGGACTTCGCACCGGCGCAGACCCATCAGCATCTCGAGGGC
>DATJRQ010000023.1:0-8564 GCA_035504595.1 Thermoplasmata archaeon
CGATCCGGATCGCGCGACGACTCGGCCGGTCGATCGCGGCACCCTTTCTCGCCCGGGAGTTCGTAGATGCGACGCTGGGGATACCGATCTCGGACCGCATGCCGACTGTGGGGGCGAAACCCCTGTTCCGGGCATGGGCCCGGCACCGCGGGCTTCCGTCCTCGATCGCCGACCGTCCGAAACGGGCCCTGCAGTACGGAAGCGGGATCGCTCGTACTTTGGAGCGTGGACGGAACTCGGGGCGCCCGAAGGATTCGGTTCGGTCCGATTCCCCGTGAGGCGCTCACGCGACTTCACTACGGTAATATAGCCGGCCCCGGGTCCGGGCGCGTGGACCCCGGCGACTCGGACCTCTTCTGTCCGCTCGAGTTCCGTTACGGGCGGGTGAAGACTCGCGAACTCTTCGCTCGCGGGCCGCGACTGGCGCGGGCGCTGCGGGTCGAGGCGGCCCTCGCGGCGGCCGAGGGCGAGCTCGGGATGATCCCGAGGGACGCGGCGGATACGATCACCGGCGCGGCCGACCTCGAACACGTTACGGTCGAAAAGGTCGACGAGCTCGAACGATCGCTCCGGCATGACGTGATGGCGATGACCCGTGCTCTCGCGGAAGCCGCGGGCTCGGCGGGGCGGTGGGTGCACTTCGGCGCAACGAGCCAGGACATCAACGACACGGCGCTCGCCCTCGAGCTGAAGGAGAGCGGCTCGATCTTACGCGAGGACCTGACCGGGCTAGCGCGTGCGCTCACCGAGCTCGCCAAGCGACACCGCGCAACGCCCGAGATTGGGCGCACGCACGGTCAGCACGGCGTCCCGATCAGCTTCGGGTACAAGGCAGCGGTCGGCGCCGCCGAAGTAGTGCGTCACCGGCAACGCCTCGACGAACTTCTCCCTCGCCTTACGGTGGGAAAGATGGCGGGCGCGGTGGGGACCGGCGCGGGCTTTGGCCGTCACGCGGTGGAGGTCGAGTCGGCGGTCATGCGGCGACTCGGGCTATCAGCAGACGAGGCCCCGACGCAGCTCGTCGGCCGGGACCGGCTCGCCGAGTTCGCGAACTGGATGGCGCTCGTCGCATCGACCGCCGAGCGCCTCGCGACCGAGGTACGCAACCTGCAGCGGACGGAGATCTCGGAGGTCGCGGAACCGTTCGACGAGAGTCGCCAGGTCGGGAGCTCGACGATGCCACAGAAGCGGAATCCGATCGTTTCCGAGAACGTGAGCAGCCTCGCGCGGCTCGTCCGTGCGCTCGCGCTTCCGCCGCTCGAGAACATGGTCCAGTGGCACGAGCGGGACCTCGCGAACTCAGCGAACGAGCGGATCGTGATCCCCCACTCGATCGTCCTCCTGGACGACATCCTGGTCAAGCTCGCCGAGGTATTCCGCGGGCTGAAGGTCAACACCGAGCGAATGGCCGAGGAGGTCGCTCGATCCGGTGGCACGGCGATGACCGAGAACCTGATGCTCGCCCTTACGTCGAAGGGCCTCGCGCGTTCGGACGCGCACGAGATCCTTCGCAATCTGACGCGCGACCCGGGGCAAGGCCCCGGACTGGTCGACCGCGCGAAGTCGGACCCTCGCGTGACCCGATTGCTCGCCCCGGCGGAGATCGAGGAACTTCTCGAGCCGGCGAGCTACGTTCGTTCGGCCGCGGAGAAGACCGATCGGGTCGTGGCGCGTCTGGAGCGCGACCTGCGCGCATGAGCGCGGAGCCCGGCACATGGACCGCCGTGGTCCGGGTCCGGGCCTCCAGTGAGCGCACGGCGGAAATGCTCGAACGGGCCCTCCGGCCCGAGGCCGACCGGGAGGTCCCGCGAGCCCGCGCCCGACTCTCTCGCCCAAGCGCTCGTGAGGTCGAGCTCGACGTCACAGCGCGGGACGGCGGCGCGATGCGCGCCGCCCTCAACACGTACCTGGGCTGGGTTGCGCTTTCCGCCGCGACGTTGCGCTCGGCCGCCCCCGAGTCGCCCCGATAGCCACCGCCGGCGAAGCGCTTATCTTCCGCTCGGGGTCAGGCGCCCGTGGCACTCCCCGCCAAGCTCCAGAACGACCTGAAACAGTTCCAGCGCCTCCAGCAGGAGCTCGGAACGACGCAGCAGCAGCGCCTCCAGATCGACCTCAAACTGCGCGAGGTCACGCACACTCTCGAGGAACTCAAGCCGCTCTCCGACGACGCGGTTATCTACCGCCCCATCGGCGGTCTCCTCGTTCGCGCGAAGAACAAGAAGGAAGTCGAGGACCTCCTGTCCGAGGAGAAGGAGACGCTCGAGGTGCGCGTGAAGTCGATCGAGCGCCAGGAAACCCATCTCAAAGAGCGGTACACCTCGATGCAGCAGGAGCTTACCCAGGCGCTCCAGGCCGCCGGCATCCAGCCGACCGGGTCCCCGGAAGAGTAGACCCTACGACGTCCGGCGAACCAGACGGTCGCCGACCTCGCGGATCAACGGTCGCACGTTACCGGTCAGGGTCCGACTTCGGTCGAGCCGCGCCAGCGCGCGCGCGGCGAGTTCTGCGATACGACGCTCCGAGTAGGCCAGACTACCGGTAGCGCGGATGACCTCGCGCGCCCGCTCGATGTCCTCGGGGGTGGCGTTCGGATTCCCGAGCACCCGCTTCAATCGCACACGGTCGGCGTCGGAGGCTTCTCGCCAGGCACGAACGACGAGGAGGGTCCGCTTCCCTTCCGGCAGGTCGTTCGGGCTCTTGCCCGATTCGTCCGCCTCGAACCCCGCGCCCAGCACGTCGTCGCGCAGCTGGAAGGCGATCCCGAGGTCGACCCCGATCGCCTCCAGGTCCGCGAGTCCGGGGGAGCGCATGCCACCGAGCATCGCGCCGATCCGGAGCGGTGAGGCGACCGTGTACATCGCCGACTTCAGCCGATGGACGTTCAGCACATCCTCCTCGGAGACGGACCCCGGTTCGAGCGTGCCGTTCCGGATGTCGAGCAACTGTCCGTAGGCTGTCAATCGGGTCATCCGGACGTACTCCCCGAGAGCGGCGAGACGCGCCGCGGGGGGCGCCCGGGTCCCCAAGATCGCGTCGACCGTGAACGGCTCCTCGAGATCGCCGAGCGTGATGGCAATGCCGGTACCATAATCCTCGCTCGAGCCGTCCCGACGTTCGCGACGGTGCTCCGCGGCGAGCGCCAGGTGGACTGTCGGACCCCCCCGGCGCTCCTCGGAGTGGTCGATGATATCGTCGTGGATCAGCATCCACGTTTGGAAGTGCTCCATCGCGGCCGCGGTCCGGAGCGCGGGAGTCGGCGCGCGCCGGGTGGCCAGATAATACCCCGCCAGCACCAGGATCGCTCGGAACCGCTTCCCACCGCGCAGCGTGAACTCCTCGTTCACTTCCACATAGTCCCGGAGGGTCCGCGGTGCTTCCGTCCGGGCGCGGGTGTAGGACGCGCGGAGCTCCTTCTCGAGCGTGGGAAGGTACCGATAGAGATCCGCCAGTTTCACGGCGGTTTCGCGTGGACTCCCACGTATTTAATGGACTTGGGCGTGCAACTGTCGTGGCGTCGACTTCGTTCGTCCAACTCGCGAGCGGGCTCCTCGAGGCGATGGGCCAGAAGCTCGATGCGGCGAAGACGATCCCGGAAGGGATGGTCCTGCTGACCGAGGACAACTTCCTCTACGCGTTCCTCGAGGATCCCGACGAGGTCTCCCTCGATACGGTCCGTCGTCTGTTCGAGAACGGTGACGGGACTCCCCTGCGGCTCGTCGTGCTCACCCCCGGCCACCTTCCCCTCGCGATCACCGCCGAGATCCTCCAGCGGTCCGGGACCGTCGTGGAGGGGGCCCGGTTCGAAGAGCTCGCCCGGCAGCTGGGGTTGGAATCGATGCTCGGGGAGGAGCCTCGTCCCCGCCCCGCGGCCCGCCCCCGCCAGCTCCCGAGCACGCAGCAGCTCGACGCCGCCATGGGACGAGCCCGGACCTGGCTCGAGTGGGGCGTCCCGGCGCTCTCCCTCCGTTTCTACCGGCAGGCAGGGTCCCTGAAGCCGGGGTTCCTTCCGGCAAAGATCGGAATCGGCCGTTCCCTCCTCGGCCTCGGTCTGGTCGACGAAGCCGACCGCTCGTTCATGGAGGTGATCGCGCTGCGCCCCGCGGACCTCGATGCCTGGCTCGGTAAGGCCGCCGTCCTCGGTGCGCGCGCGCGCCCGAAGGAGGAGATCGAGGTGTATCGCGCCTTGCTCGCCGAGGACGATGCACGGGTCGAGGTCCGGGCGCACCTCGTGGCCGCGCTGGTCGAGCTCGGGGATTGGACGGCCGCTCGCGTCGAGGTCGAGGCGATGCTCTCGGGCCGTCCGGAAGACCCTCAACTGCGGTTCTTGCACTCCGTGACGCTCGCTCACACCGGCGAAAAGGACGCGGGACTCCAGGAGCGCGACGAGGCGCGTGCCCTCGGCCTGACCTACGACCGCGAGGCGGCGCTCTGCCAGCACCTCGGCCTGCCAGCGCCCGTTCCTCCGAGCCCCGATGCGACGAACGTTCCGGCCCCGGCAGCGCCTCGGACGGCGCGCCGGACCACGAAATCGGCCCATCGGTCACGGTCGGCGAAGTCACCGGCGCGCCCGCCGCGCCCCCTCGCGACGAAGCGGCGAACGCCGCCCCGAAAACGTAAGTAGGACCGAGCCGACTCGTCGCCGATTTCGAGCGTGACGATGCGGGTCGTATCCGTCCTTCCGAGCGCCACCGAGATCGTGTGTGCACTCGGGTGCCGCGACGAGCTCGTCGGTCGAAGCGCCGAATGCGACTATCCGGCATCGGTCCGGGACCTCCCCGTCGTGATGCGACCGAGGACTCAGGACGCCGATCGCCCGTCCCGGGAGATTGACGCGCGCGTTCAGGCAGTTCGAGGTTCCCACGAGAGCCTGTACGAGCTGGACATCGACCTCCTGCGGTCGCTGGAACCGGACGTGATCCTCACCCAGGACCTCTGCGGGGTCTGCTCCGTGACGGACGCCGAGGTCGCCGCGGCATGCGCCAAGGCCGACGTCGCACCGCGGATCGTGTCGCTCACCCCCCGTACGCTCTCGGGAGTGTGGGAGAGCGTCGAAACGGTCGGTCGGGCACTCAACGAACCGGAAAAAGGTCACTCGTTCGCCCGGACACTTCGCGACCGGACCGCGACGCCGCGAGTTCCGAGGTCGGCACCCCGTATCGCCGTTGTGGAATGGCTCGACCCGCCCATTCTGGCCGGACTCTGGGCACCGGATATGGTGCGCGCCGCCGGGGGCCGCCCTTTGGAGGTTCACCGCGGCCAGCCCGGAGTCCGGAGCACGTGGTCCGCGGTCGCCGAGGCCCGGCCGGATCTCGTGGTCATCAGCCCCTGCAGTTTCTCGGTGGATCGTACCCGGCGTGAACTGGAAGATCGCCGGATCGCCGACGAAGTCGCGCGATTGCATCCGCCGCGGGGCGTCTACCTCGCTGACGAAGCGTACTTCTCGCGGCCCGGACCTCGCCTGGCCGACGGGGTGGAACTCCTGCGGGCGCTCCTCGCGCGATCGGGGGGAGCCCCACCGATGCCGGTCGAGACCTGGGTCGCACCGGCCGCGGAGGCGAGCGCGTGAGCACGGCCCCCCCGCTGCCCTACGGGTATTCGTGGACGCCCGCCCAGTCGAATTCGGGTCGCGTGACCACGTCGCGAACGGAGGTCCTCCAGGTCGCGATCGCGTACTTGGTGCTCACCTTCGACCTGGTGCTGCTCCTGAGCGGCACGGGGCTCCTCTTCGGGACGAACACCTCGGGCGCGGTCTATCTTGTGACTCCGACCATCGTTGTGGTCGCCGCGGCGGCCGCCCTGACGGGATTCGTCCTCCACGAAATGGCCCACAAGATCGTCGCGCAGCGGAGCGGCTACTGGGCGGAGTTCCGCTATTCGATCATCGGTCTCGCGATCTCCGTCTTCACCGCGATCTTCGGATTCCTGTTCGCCGCGCCCGGTGCGACCGTCGTCAGCGGGATGACCGACGCGCGACAATGGGGCCGCACCGCCCTCGCCGGGCCGACCTTGAACCTGGTGTTCGGCGGGACGTTCTACGCAGCGGCGCTTGCTACCTTCCACGCCGGCGCCCCCGCGTTCACCTGGCTGTTGCTCCTTGCCTTCGTCAATTGCTGGTTCGCCACCTTCAACCTGATCCCGGTCGGGGTACTCGACGGGGCGAAGGTGATGCATTGGAGCAAGGGAGTCTGGGCCGCGGTCTTCGTCCTCGCCGGGGCGATGGCGGTAGTAAGCTGGCTCGCCCTGTTCTGGTACGGAACGCCGCTGTTGTAGAGAACGGAGGAGGGAAGGTTGGCGCGGCCGAGGGTCCTCGAGCTCGGGCACGACCGACAGCTGCTCGACATCGACTTCCGTGACACAGAGGGCCTCGTGGCGGCGTACCTTCTGCCCGAGGAGGAGGGCTGGACGCTCATCGAGACCGGCCCGTCGACCTGCCACGACGCACTGCTCGCCGGCATCGACCGAGCGGGCGTGGCCCGCGACCAGGTGCGCCACGTCTTCGTCACGCACATCCACCTCGACCACGCCGGAGGGGTCGGCGCGCTGACGGATTCGCTGCCCCGGGCCACGTTCTACGCGCACGAGCTCGGCGTTCCCCATCTCGTGGACCCCACGAAGCTGGTGGCGAGCGCTCGGCGTGCGTGGGGCGCGGCCGCCGACCCGCTCTGGGGGCCGATCCTCCCCGTTCCGTCGCCGCGGGTCGTGCCGCTGCGCGGGGGCGAGCGTTTCCCGCTGCGGGGAGGCGCGCTCTCGGTCCTCGCGACGCCGGGCCACGCCAAGCACCATCTCGCCTTCTTCGACTCCGCGATCCGCGGGGTGTTCACCGGAGACGGCGCCGGGGTCCGCCTGGAACGCAGCTCCCGGGCCCGCCCCGCCGTCCCGCCCCCGGACCTTGATCTCGAACAGCTGTTCTCCAGCATCGAGGCGATGCGGAGGCTCGACCCTGCGCTCGTGCTGTACAGCCACTTCGGGCCGAGCCCCGACGGGGCGCTCGACCTCGCCCGGTATCGATCGACGGTGGAGGATTGGCGGGACGTCGCGCTGGCGGCGGCGCGCGAGAACCCCGAGGTCGAGAACGTGACCTCGCGTCTGCGAGCGCACGACCGGGAATCGGCGTCCGGTGGCGGGTCGACGACGGACGACCGCTCCACGCTGGTCTCGGGCTACGAGCTCGCCGCGCGCGGGTTCCTCCGGTACTTCGAGACCCACGGGCTGTTGCCCTCGAAGGGGATGGGCTGACGGCGCCCGACGCCCGCACCCGCCGGAACGCCGCGGTCACGCTGTTCCTCGCCCGAGCGGTGTATGCCTTCAGCTGGTACAACGTCGGGGCCGTTCCCGGTCCGATCGAGGCCGGCCTCCACATCGACGTCGCCCAGTTCGGCATCGTCCTGGGCGCCTTTCTCGTCGGCGCGGGGATCTTCCAGCTTCCCGCGGGGCTGGCCGCGATGCGCTGGGGGAGCCGGCGGGTCTCACTGGCCGCTCTCGCCGTCATGGGCACCTTCGCGATCGCCTCCGGCTTTGCCCCCAACTGGTACGCGCTGATCGCCTTCCGGTTCGGGGTCGGCGCCGGGGCGGCGATGTTCTTCGCACCGGCCCTCGGTCTCGTCGCGAGCTACTTCCCCCCCGGTTCGCGAGGTCCGATCATCGGGCTCTACAACGCCGGCTTCAGCGTCGGCGCCGCGGCGGGGCTGGTCCTCGGAGCGCTCCTGGGAGCGGCCCTCGGTTGGGGGTGGGCGCTGGGGCTCGGCGGCGTGGCCCTCCTGATCGCGGCCGGGACGGCGGGGATCGTGCTTCCGCATGTCGACACTCCGATGGGTCCGAGTACGTTCTCGGACCTTCGGCGTGCCGCGCGCCCGGTACTCCGCTCCCGCCCGGTCTGGGCGCTCGCGCTCGCGCTGACCGGAGTGTGGGCGGCGTTCTTCATCGTCGCGCAGTTCTTCGTCGCGTACGCGAGCGATGTGCACCCCACCTGGCCCCTCGCGGTCGCCGTAGCACTCCCCACCGTCATGATCCTCGTCGAGGTCGTGGGCGGACCCATCGGGGGTCTGCTCGGGGAGAGAGCCCGGGACATGCGGGTCCCTCTCGCCGCCGCCGGCATCACGAGCGCGGGGGCGGTCCTCCTGATTCCCTTTCTGCCGCTCGACGCGCTCGTTGCCCTCTTCGTCCTGCTCGGATTCCTGGACGGCGTGGTCTTCGCGGTGCTGTACCTGATCCCTTCCTACTACTCGGAAATCCGAGGCGAAGGATTCGCGCTCTCGCTGGCGCTCCTGAACGGCGTGCAGATCTTTGGAGGAAGTGCGCTCGCCGTCGCGTTCGGATTCCTCGCGGTGGACGTCGGGTACACCGCGGCCTGGTGGTTCGCCGGGGGGGTCGGACTTCTCACGCTGCCCTTCATGGTGTTCGTGGCCCGAGCTCGCCGCGAAGGCGCCCAGGTCCCCATGCCGGTCCCGGCGAACGATTCTTTCTTTAGGGACAAATGACCGTGGAGCGCCGCAGCCCCGTGGTGTAGTGGCCAAGCATGCTGGCCTTTGGAGCCGGCGACAGCGGTTCGAATCCGCTCGGGGCTA
>DATJRQ010000024.1:0-10224 GCA_035504595.1 Thermoplasmata archaeon
TCGTTCCCGAGGCCGATGACGAGCGGCCGTGCGGTCCGGGCGGGCTCAGCCACGTTCCACCTCGAGCTTCAGGAAATGCGTCGCGCAGGAGATGCACGGGTCGTGGTTGCGGATCGCGCGCTCGCACGCGAGCGCGAGCTCTGCGTCCGACCGCTGGACCTCGGCGTCGATCACGTGCCGCAGGTCCTCCTCGATCCGGGTCTGGTTCTGCGACGTGGGCGGCACGATCTTCGCCTCGCGAAGAAGGCCACCGGCCGCGACATCGTATCGGTGATACAGGATGCCCCGGGGAGCCTCGGTGACCGCCGCTCCGCGCGTCTCGGGGATCGAGGTCGGGGGCGCTACGAACGGTGCCGTCGGAACGGAATACGCCCGGATGATCCGCAGCGACTCCTCGCAGGCGAAGGCGACCTCGATCGCCCGCACGACGATGCTGCGGTACGGGTTTTCCACGGTCGGTTCCAGACCGACCGCCTCGGCAAGCGCGCGCGTCCGGGGCGGAAGCCGGTCGCGGTTGAGGCTGTACCGCGCCATCGGTCCCACCAGATACGCCCCCCCGCCGCGGCGATGCGCCTGGAGGGCGTGCGAGTACGGGACCTGAACCTCCTCGAACTCCTCCTCGAACCGCTCCTGCGGGAGGCGGAGACCTCGGCTCGACACGAGGTCCCCCTCGTTCATCGGATACTCATCGGGATGACGCAGCGCCACGAACTCGTACTCTTCCGTTACCTTCGGGAACGGGAGCGACGCGGCGAATCGGGCGGTCGTCTCCGCGAGCGCGAACGCCTCTTCGAGCTGGGGGACCAGGGGGGCGAGGTCGTCGCGGGACGGCGCCCGATAGAACCCGCCGATCCGCACGTTGATCGGATGGACCTCCCGCCCGCCGAGCACCTGCATGATCGTATTCCCGGCCTTCTTGAGCGCGAGGCCGTTCGCGACCTCCTGGGGGTGGTCCTTCGCGAGTCGGACGGCGTCCGGGTATCCGAGGAAGTCCGGTGCGTGCAGGAGGTAGATGTGGAGCGCGTGGCTCTCGATCCACTCCCCACAGTAGAGCAAGCGCCGCAACGCCCGCAGTTGCCCCTCGACGCGGATCCCGAGCGCTCGCTCCAGGGCGTGGCAGGCGCTCATTTGGTACGCGACGGGGCAGATCCCGCAGATGCGGGCGGTGATGTCGGGTGCCTCGGTGTACGCGCGCCCCCGCAGCATCGCCTCGAAGAAACGCGGCGGCTCGAAGATGCGGAGCTCGACCTCCCGGGCCCGGCCGTCCTCGATACGGACGCGGAGCGCGCCCTCGCCCTCGACGCGGGCGATGTAATCGACCGAGATCGTCCGCTCGGTCATGGGTCCGCGCGGCCCGCCTCCTCCGCGGCCATCCGGAACGGCTTCGCCGCGGCGTTGAACGTTCGGTAGACCCGTACGAGCTCCTCCGACCTCATCCCCAGGTCCCGGAGTCGCTGGGTCCACGCCGCCGTGTTGGGCGTGTCCTGCGGCCCGAAGCAGCCGTAGCACCCCCGGTCGTACGCGGGGCAGATCGCACCGCACCCGTCCTGCGTGACCGGCCCGAGGCACGGTGTTCCGTGCGCCACGACGACGCAGACGTTGCCGCGTCGCTTGCACTCGATGCAGACGCTGTCCGTGGGGACCGTCGGACGACGGCCCTGCAGGAAGGCGGCGACGACCTCGAGGAGCTGGTGCTTGTTGATCGGGCAGCCCCGGAGCTCGAAGTCGACCGGGACATGGTCCGCGATGGCGGTCGACCGGGCGAGGGTCTCGATGTACTCGGGCCGGGCGTAAACGACCCGGCGGAACTCGTCGACGTCCCCGAAGTTGCGGAGCGCCTGGATCCCGCCCGAGGTCGCGCAGGCCCCGATCGTCACGAGCCGGCGCGACTGCGCCCGGACCTGGAGGATCCGTTCCGCGTCATGCGGCGTCGTGATCGACCCCTCGACCAGCGAGAGGTCGTACGGGCCGGGAGCGACCGCGCTCGACGCCTCGACGAAGTTCGCGATGTCGACCTGGCCGGCCACGGCCAGGAGCTCGTCCTCGCAATCGAGGAGGGAGAGCTGGCATCCGTCGCACGACGCGAACTTCCAGACGGCGAGCCGCGGCCGTGTGGCGCTCGGCATCTCAGAGCCCCCGGACCCGGAGCAGGGGACCGACCTCGCGATACCGGAGGACGGGACCGTCCCGGCACAGCAGGTAGGGTCCGAACTGACAGTGGCCGCACTGAGCGATCCCGCACTTCATGTTCCGTTCGAGCGAGACCCAGATCTCCTCGCGGCGGACCCCGCGGGCCTCGAGTGCTTCCGCGGCGAACCGCATCATGATCTCGGGGCCGCAGAGGAACGCGACCGTGTTCGGGCCATCGAATCGCGCGTCGGGCACCCGGAGCGTGACGAGGCCCACATCGCCATACCAGTCCCGGCCCGCGGCGTCGACCGTCACCTGGAAGCGCGCGTCGGTGCGAGAGCGCCAGGTTTGGAGTTCGTGGTAGTACACCAGATCGGCCGGCGTCCGCGCGCCGTAGATCACCTCGACCCGGCCGAACCGCTCCCGATGCCGCAGCACGTCGTACAGCAGCGGTCGGAGCGGCGCCAGGCCGAGCCCGCCCGCGATCACGACGACATCCTTGCCGCGTGCACGGTCGATCGGCCAGCCGGTTCCGTAGGGCCCACGCACCGCGACGACGGACCCCGGGGCCGTGCCCGCGAGCGCCTGGGTGGCGAGACCGGCGGCCCGGATCGTATGGACGAGCTCGCTGCGCCGGTCGGGGTCCCCGCTGATCGAGATCGCCGCCTCGCCCCGTCCGAGGAGGGAGACCATGTTGAACTGGCCGGGAAGGAACGGTGGGCATTCGTGGCCGTCCATCGGCATCAGCACGAGCGTCGCGGTGTCGGCCGTGTCCGCGGTCCGCTCGAGCACCGTGTACGGGCTCGGGGCGAGGGGGGGCTCCGGGAGGACGTCCTCCCGCGCTGACGGCTCACGGACCGTGGGCATCGAGCACCTGCAGACGGGTCGCGTCCAATCTCAGCGCGAGGATCGGCACGAGGCGAAGGAGGAACTGGTACCCCTCGACCGGGTGGGAGTCGAGAAGGACGCGGAGCTCGCCCCCGGCGACGACGAGGACGTCGGTCGGTTTCAGCGCCCGGGCGTCCACGCGCCACCGATGCGGCGCCACCAGCCACGACCAGCCGAACACCTCGCCCGGACCGAGCGTGAGGATGGTGAGGCGCGGACGGTCGTGCGGAACGAGCTCGAGCGCGACCTTTCCGGCCTCAATCAGGAAGAACTCCCGCGCGGGGTCGCCCTCCCGCGCGATCGTTGCGCCGGTGTCGTACCGGCGCCGGACCGTGTGCGTCGCGATCGCCCGGAGGAACTGCGGCCCCAGGCCCCGAACGAACGGGTGGCGCTCGAGGTCGGAGGGGTCCACGTTCGCGCTCACGGCTTCCCCCCGGTGGGAGTTCCGTCGGACGAGGCCGCCGCGGCGTTCGACCGGATCGTCCGGGCCTCGGCGGTGAGGTCGATCCCCACCGGGCACCACGTGACGCATCGTCCGCACCCCACGCACCCCGAGCTGCCGAACTGGTCGAACCACGAGGCGAGCTTGTGCGTCATCCACTGCCGGTACCGGGACGGCACCGTCGTCCGCACGCTCCCCGTGTGGAGTTCGGAGAATCCGAGATTGAAGCAGGAGTCCCATCGCCGCCATCGCTCGACGCGCGTCGCATCCAGGGCCGGTACTTCTTCGGTCGAGTGGCAGAAGCAGGTCGGACACGCCATGGTACAGTTGGTGCAGGCCAGGCAACGTTCGCCGACCTTCTCCCACTCGGGGTCCTCGAGCCGACCGAGGAGGAGGTCGCGGATCCCGTCCGTATCGAGGGTCCGCCCCATCGACCGCGCCGTTCGTTGCACGGTGGCGGTCATCGCGGCGACGTCGTCAGACTCGGCGGGCCGCAGCGGTACCCCGCTGAGGACCGATGCCCCGCGCTCCGTGCCGACCTCGACCAGGAACTCGTGCCGGTCGCCCTCGACCCGCTCGGTGAGGGAGAGGTCGAAGCCCTCCTTCACGCCGGGGCCGGTGCCCATGGAGGCGCAGAAGCAGGTGGCCCCCGCCTGGCCGCACTGCACCGCGACGAGCAGCACCGGCCGGCGACGCGCCGCGTAACCGGGGTCGACCGCGGCGCCGCCGGTGAACACGCGGTCCTGGATGCGGATGGCCGCGACTTCGCAGGCCCGCACGCCCAGGTACGCCATCGGGGTCTCGTCGGGCGGTTCGGGGGATATCGAGAACGACGCGTCCGTTCGATGCGCTGTGAACAGTCGCTCGCGGGACGGGAAGAGGTACTTCTTCCAGCTGTGCGGACCGACGTTGTAGCCGAACAGCGCGCCGTCGTTCCGTCGCTCGAGACGGTACGTTCCGGCCTCCTGCCGGTCGGTCCATCCGACGGGAAGGTCGGATTCGCTCTCGATCCGCCCGTAGACGATCGCTCCGTCACGGACCGTCGGGCCGACGATCGCGTACCCCGCCGCGGCGATCGCCGCCAAGAAGCCCGGGAAGTCCGAACGCTGAAGCACGGAACGGCTCCCGACCGGCACGCCGGCCCCACCGGTACCTCCGGAGGTCGGGGTGTCCATCGCCGCCCCCTTCACTCGACGTAGGTGAGCCAGTCCGCATGGCGGTCCGAACGTCCCCGCAGCACGTCGTCGTACAGGGCCTGAAGCCGGTGGGCAATCGGGTACGAGCCGGTCCCGATCGGGCGGCCGTCGACCTCTCGGATCGGCGTGACACCGGCGGCCGTGCCGGCGTAGAACAGTTCGTCCGCGGTGAATAGCTCCTCGCGGGTGAATCCCGTGCGTTGGTACGGGATCTCGTTCTCGAGCGCCAGCTGAACCACCGTGTCGCGGGTGATCCCCCGCAAGATCCCCGAGCTGGCGGGCGGCGTGCTCAGCACCCCGTTCCGCACCCGGAAGATGTTCTCGCCGGGTCCCTCGGCGACGATGCCGTTCGAATTGAGCAGGATCGCCTCATCGTACCCGCCGGCACGTGCCTCCATCTTCGCGAGGATGCCGTTCGCGTAGTTCGCGGCGCACTTCGCCTGCGGCGGCAAGGAGCGGGAGTCGATGCGCGTCCAGCTCGACACCGTCGCGCGGACGCCCCGGGCCACTCCGGCCTCGCCGAGGTAGGCCCCCCACGGCCACATCCCGATCGCCACCCGGACCGGACTTCCTGTCGGGTCGAGCCCCATCTCCCCGTAGCCGGTGAACGCGATAGGTCGGATGTATCCTTCGGGCATGCCGGTTGCACGCGCGAGGTCGACTACCGCCTGCGTGAGCTCGGCGACGGAGTACGGGAGCTTCAGTTCGTAGATCTTCGCACTGTCCCGGAACCGCTCGAAATGCTCTCGCAGACGGAACACCGCGCTCCCTTTCGCCGCCCGGTGGCACCGGATCCCCTCGAAAATCGCGAAACCGTAGTGCAATCCGTGGGACATGACGTGAATCTGCGCCTCCGCCCACGGCACCAGCTTTCCGTCCAGCCAGATGTGCGACGTCGGAACGATCGGCGGCATCGAGTTTCGAACCCCGCTCGCCGTGTTAAGGGTGCAGTCAACCCGGCTTGACCTTTCGATTATAGGCGGCCCGGCCCCCTCCTCTCCCGTCATGTGGGAGATCCGATTCTGGGGCCGGGGCGGACAGGGCGCGGTGGTCGCCGCGGAGCTCCTCGCGCAGGCGGCGTTCCTGGACGGCAAGGTTCCCCAGAGCTTCCCGTTCTTCGGGGTCGAACGACGCGGGGCGCCGGTCACGGCCTACGCGCGGGTGAGTGACGGACCGATCCGAGTGCGCACCTCGATCGCGACGCCGGACGTCGTGGTCGTCCTCGAGCACGGACTGCTCCGGTCCGTACCGGCGACGGACGGCCTGCGCGAGGGCGGCACCCTGCTCGTGAACGCGCGCGCGGACGACCCGGGCCTCGTCGCCCCCCCGCACGTACGCCTCGCCACCGTCGACGCGGACCGGATCGCTCTGCGGCTCGGTCTCGGCACAGCCGCGACACCCATCGTGAACACGGTGATCCTCGGCGCTCTCGCCCGGGTCACCGGTGTCGTCTCCCTCGGTGCGCTCGAGGGGGCGATCGAGCGGTTCGTGCCGGCTCGACCGGTGCAGAACCGAGCCGCGTGCCAGGCCGGCTATGCGGAGGTCGTGGTCCGCTCCACCGATGTCCCGGTTCCGCCGACCCGCGCGACGCCGACCCCCCCGCCGTTCCCGGAAGGCCCGATGGCGACCGTTCCCAGCGACGTCCTGCTGACCGCCTCCTGGCGGACCCAACGACCCGAGATCCATCTCACCCGGTGCACTCGGTGCAACTTCTGCTGGAAGTTCTGCCCCGATACCGCGATCGCGATCGACGCGGCGGGGTTCCCGGTGCTGGTCGCCGACCACTGCAAGGGGTGCGGGATCTGCGCGTCGGTTTGCCCGCCGAGGACGATCGAGATGGTCGCGGAGGCGTAGAGGGGCGATGACGCTGGAAGTACTCTCGGGCAACCACGCCCAGTCCGAAGCGGTGCGGCTCGCGCGCGTCAACGTCGTCGCGGCGTATCCGATCACGCCGCAGACGACGATCGTCGAGGGCATCGCCGATTTCGTCGCCCAGGGCCGGCTGCCGGCCCAATTCGTTCGCGTGGAGTCGGAGCACAGCGCGATGCAGGTGTGCGTCAGCGCCGCCGCGCTCGGGGCCCGAACGTACACCGCCACGTCCAGTCAGGGCCTGCTCCTGATGCACGAGCTCCTCCACTGGGCCTCCGGGATGCGGGCCCCCATCGTCATGGGGGTCGTGAACCGGGCGATCGCGCCGCCCTGGTCCGCCGGAGCGGACCACGCCGACACGCTCGCGCAACGGGATACCGGCTGGATCCAACTGTACGCCGAAACCAACCAGGAGGTCCTGGACATGGTCCTGGAGGCGTACCGGCTGGCGGAGGACGTGGCGGTTCGGCTGCCGGCCATGGTCTGCGAAGATGCGTTCTATCTCTCCCACACGGTCGAACCCGTGGACGTTCCGTCCGCGGAGACCGTGGATGCGTTCCTGCCGCCCCGGGTCGGACGCGCGATCCTCGTCCCGGGAGTCCCGGGCCGATTGGGGTCGTTCACTGGTCCCGAGGATTACGTGAAATTCCGTCAGCAGGAAGCGGCCGCGATGGACCGGGTGATCCCGACCCTTGACGGGGTCGAGCAAGAGTTCCTCCACTCGTTCGGTCGAACCCTGGGGGGGCCCGTGGTCCCGTATCTCCTGGAGGACGCCACGACCGTCCTCGTCACCCTCGGCACCGCGTCGACGACCGCCCGCGCCGTCGTCGACGAGCTCCGGGCCCAGGGGCACAAGGCCGGCCTGCTCAAGATCCGGCTTCTTCGCCCGTTCCCGGCGGCGGAGGTACGCGCCGCCCTCGCCAGCGCCGTACGGGTCGGGGTGCTCGACCGGGCGTGGACATTCGGATTCACGGGGGCCGTCGCGACCGAGGTCCGCGCGGCCCTGTACACCGCCCACCGCCGACCTCCGTTGACCAGCTTCCTCGCGGGGATCGGTGGGCGCGACGTCACCCCGTCGCTGGTCCGCCGGATTTTCGAGCGGCTCGAGTCGGGAGAGGAGGAGCGGCCGGTATGGATGGACCTCGAACCGGCGCCGGGGGCGACCGTCCATGGCTAAGCTCACCCTTCCCCCCGAGGAATGGGTACGGTCGGGACACTCGGCCTGCCCCGGGTGCGCGCCCGCCCTTGCGCTCCGGTTCCTGCTGAAGGGACTCGGTCCGCGTACGGTCGTTTCGGTCCCTGCCTGCTGCTGGACCGTGATCGCCACGCCCTACCCCACCACGGCCCTCGGCGTCGCGATGCTGGACAGCCCGATCGAGTCCACTGGCGCGTCGATCTCGGGGCTCCGCGCGGCGGTCGATGCGCTCGGCATGAGTGACGTGACCATCGTCGGGGTCGCCGGGGACGGCGGCACCGCTGACATCGGGCTCCAGTCGCTCAGCGGGATGCTGGAGCGCCGCACGAATGCGATCTACCTGATGTACGACAACGAGGCGTACATGAACACGGGAGTCCAGCGCAGCGGGGCGACCCCCTGGCACGCGTGGACGACGACCACCCCGGTCGGTCCCGCCCAGCGCGGCAAGACCGAGCCGAAGAAGGACATCATGGGGATCGTCCTCGCCCATCGCCCGGTCTACGCAGCCACCGTCAACCCCAGCTTCCCCGAGGACTTCCTCGCAAAGGTCGAGACGGCCCGCGAGCTGACGGGACCGCGGTTCTTCCACGCGATCACGCCCTGCCCACCGGGCTGGCGGTACGACTCGGCGGACACGATCGAGGTCGGTCGCCTGGCGACCGAGACCGGCTTGTTCCCTCTCTACGAGGTGGAGCAGGGACGGCTCCGGATCACGCGTCGGTACGGCCGCCTCAAGCCGGTACGCGAGTATCTCGAGATGCAAGGACGCTTTGCCCACTTGACCGCGGAGGAGGTCGATACGATCCAGGCCGAAGTGACCGCCCGCTGGGACGAGCTCAACCGCGCCGAAGCGGAAGGTGCGCGAAAGTCGACTCCGGCGCGGAGTCCAATCGCCCCCGCCGCCTCGGTCTCGCCGACAACGGTCGCCGCCCCGGCCCCGTGAACGGTGCCCCCTCGAGCGAGGGAGGCCGCCGGAGGGTGTCGTTCTCTCAGACGCCGGATTTCATACCCGGCACGATCGCCTCGGCCGCGGTGCGCTCCAGAAAACTGGCGACCTTGGCCCGGGTCGACTCGGCTGCCGCGTGGGTTTCCACGAGGGCGGTCGCCCACTGTTGGAGGGCGGGGATCGTGAGGTGGTTCGGGAGGCACGAGCGCGTCAGGTCCTCCTCAAAGTGCTCCCAGGCGAGCTCCGAGCGCACCGAGCCGTTGAGGACGGAGCCGAGGAGCGCTGCATTGAGCTTCGGTTTCGACTCGTAGTTCACCAGGACCAGTCGTACTTCCCCGATACGGAGTTCGGCCCGCTCCGGGTCCTCGGAGAGTTCCACCAAGGGCAGCGTGCACGAATCGGTGTGCGGGCTCGATGAGCGGGCCGCCGCGAACTGCCCGACATGGACGTCGTGGAGGCGCTCCACGTACACCTGCCACAGGTCAAGTCCGTCTCGAATGACCTGGGCCGGCACCGGCTTTCCTTGCGTGAGCAAGTCGGCGAGTTCGGACATTCGGTGGAGCAGGGGTTCGAGGACCTCCTTCCGCTCCTCGACGAGTTCGGCCCGAAGCTGGAGCACCGCCGCGCGGGCTTCGGCGGGAGCCGCGTGCTCGACGGGGGGGAGGCGCGGCCCGACGCGTGCGCGGTGCGGAAGGTGAAGAGCGTCCTCGATCGAACGACGCGCTCCGCCCGCGTGCGCCTCGAGATACGTACGTGTCCGTGACGGGGATTGCTTCCGCTTCCCGGCAGC
Source organism: Thermoplasmata archaeon (assembly GCA_035504595.1). Classification (GTDB taxonomy): domain Archaea; phylum Thermoplasmatota; class Thermoplasmata; order Lutacidiplasmatales; family UBA184; genus Lutacidiplasma. Next base: position 9,460 of record DATJRQ010000024.1, read on the forward strand.
TTCGGAGGGCGACATCGTAATTTTTACCCCGCGTCGCCACATAATCCCGGAGTGAACCGAAATTGACCCGTGGACCGGACGGATCGGAGGTCATACGGGGCCACCTTGCACTCGGGCGCGGGCCTGCCGGGATCCACCTATGGTCCCACAGTTCGCCCGTCTGTGCTCGGCAGTCGCTCGAATCCTGCCGGACGGAGGGCCCGCGTCAACGCCGAACGCTGGATGCGCTCGACCGAATTGGACTGAAGTGACCCTCGTGCCTTGTTCGGGCGCCTCGGAGACGGAGCCCAGCCCCGGGGCGGAGCACTCTCGCGAACTCCACGGCTTGAGCCCCTCTCCCGTCCTCGGTCAGATTGTGGGATGGGTCCCGGCCCAAGGCGACCTCGGCGCTGCGGTCTGCACTTGGCATCTCCGCTGCGCTCCCGCGAACGGTCTTGCCGGGGATGCCCGCTCGCCGTGGGACCGAGGTGAGGCACGGCAGCGTTGAACCGCCGCCGCCTTCGGCCCCGCTAGGGGGGCCCGGCCGCGAGCCACGCGGGCGAAGCGGCCCCCATAGGGGTGAGGATGGGGTCGTTCCAGCCCCCCGGCGTGCGGGAGAAGTGGACCGCCGGCGCCAGACGGCGGACCCGGCCGAGTGGGGTGTCTCGCTCGATGGTCTCGGGCGGAAGCAGCCGCTGCCGCAACTTCAGCACGATCGGTGCGAGCTCCGCCGGCTTGGTCACGAGCGAGTCGAACTGGCGGAACGGATTGGCGGCGAACGTGCGC
>DATJRQ010000025.1:0-28841 GCA_035504595.1 Thermoplasmata archaeon
CGACGCGGGGGCGGACGCGATCCTGCTCGACAACCTCCCGCCGGCGACCGTCCGGAGGCTCCTGCGGCGGCTCGAGGCGGAGGGGCGCCGCCGGCGCGTCTGGGTCGAGCTCTCCGGGGGGATCACGCTCCGGAACCTGCCCCGCTACGCGCGCACCGGCGCCGACGCGGTCAGCATGGGGTCGCTGACGCACTCGGCGCGCGCCCTCCCGTTCCACCTCGTGCTGCGGCGCCCCTCGGCCCCGGGCCCGGCTTAAGAGCCCGCCCCCGGTGCTCCGTCCGGGGGGGGGTCGGTGGGGCTGCCGGAGGAGATCCGCGAGCTCAAGGCGAGCCGCGACGCGGTGCTCCTGGCGCACAACTACCAGCGTCCCGAGGTGCAGGACCTCGCCGACTACGTCGGCGACTCGCTCTACCTCTCCCGCAAGGCCGTCGAGGACGGCCGCCGCACGATCGTCTTCGCCGGGGTCCGGTTCATGGCGGAGACGGCCAAGATCCTCAACCCGGAGAAGACCGTCCTGCTCCCCGACCTGGCCGCGGGCTGCGGCCTCGCCGACGCGATCACCGCCGAGCAGCTCCGCGCCTGGAAGGCCCAGCACCCCGGCGCGGTCGTCGTCGCCTACGTGAACACCTCCGCCGACGTCAAGGCGGAGTCGGACTACTGCTGCACGAGCTCGAACGCGGTCCGCATCGTGAACGCGCTCCCGCCGGACCGGGAGATCCTCTTCCTCCCCGACCTGTTCCTCGGGGAGTACGTCCGCGCCCAGACGGGGCGGAAGATGCACATCTGGGTCGGCGACTGCCCGGTCCACGCGAAGCTAAGGCCCGAGATGCTCGAGCGCGCCCGCGCCGAGCACCCGGGGGCGGAGGTGATCGCCCACCCGGAGTGCGGCTGCTCGACGGCCGCCCTCCCCCACGTCGACCGCATCCTCTCGACGGACGGGATGGTCCGGTTCGCCGAGGAGACCCGCGCCCCCGAGGTCGTCGTCGCGACCGAGGTCGGGATCCTGCACCGGATGCGTCGCCTCAACCCGACGACCCAGTTCGTCCCGCTCGACGTCGGCACCGTCTGTCCGTTCATGAAGGAGATCGACCTGGCGGACGTACGGGACGCTCTCGTGAAGAACCAGTTCGTGATCGACGTGCCCGAACCGACGCGAGTGCGGGCGCGCCAGGCGCTCGAGCGGATGGTCGCCGCGTAGGGTCCTCCGTGGCGCCCGGCACGGTGCGGACGTGGCTGCTCGAGGCGGAGCAGCCGGGAGTTCGATATCGGACGCTCACCGAGCTCCTGCACCGTCCCCGGAGCGACCCGCAGGTGCGGGCGGCGTTCGCCGCGATCCCGAAGCGCGGGTGGGCGGCCGAGATCCTGGCGGAACGGGACCCGGGCGGCTGGTGGGTCAGCGACGAGGGGCTCTACACGCCGAAGTACACCGCGACGACCTGGCGGATGATCACCCTCTCCGACCTCGGGATCACCCGCACGGAGCCCCGCATCCGGGACTCGTGCGAGCTGTGGATGCGCCGATTCGCCGGAACGAGCGGGGGCGTGGGGGGGAACTCGAAGGGGAACCCGCACCACTGCCTGGCCGGCAACATGGCGCGCGCGCTGATCCGGTTCGGCTACGTCGACGACGACCGCGTGCGGCACACGATGGAGTGGCTCGCAGCGACCGCGGACCCGAAGGGCGGCTGGTCGTGCTTTGAACGCGGTCGGAACCTGGACTCGTGGGAGGGGATGAGCGCGTTCGCGGAGTACCCACGGTCGAAGTGGACGGCCGCGATGACGCGCGCCGTCGAGCTCGGTGCGGAGTACTATCTCGAGCACGAGCTGCACCGGCAGGGCGGCCGGTACGCGCCGTGGTACCGGTTCCATTACCCGGTCTACTACTACTACGACATCCTGGTCGGTCTCGATTTCTTGACGAGGCTCGGCTACGGCGACGACCCGAGGATGCGGTTCGCCCTCGACCTGCTGCGGACGAAGCGACGCAAGGACGGACGGTGGAACTTGGACGCGATCCCGCCGGACGTCAGCGGATACATGGCGCGGTTCTACCGGGACAACCCGTCCCGGTGGCCGGACGCGAAGGCGCTCGAAACGGTCGGCCGGCCGAGCAAAATGGTGACGCTCACCGCGCTCGAGGTGCTCGACCGCGTCGAGCACTGAGGCCGCTCACGCGTGCGGAACGACCGCTCCCAGGTGGTGGAGCCACAGGTAGTACGTGGCGCCGAACAGGATGACCGCGCCGAGGAACACTACCCCGATCGCGAGGAAGGACGGCTTCTTCGTCAGATAGAACGTCGGGCTGAGCGGGTTCAACCGCGTCGACAGCAGCGATCCGGACGAGACGAGCAGCACGAGCCCGAGCAGGGCGGTCACGAGGATCGTGTAGCTCGCGAGGTACAGGCCGACCAGGACGACCCCGACCGCGACCGGGATGGCGGCGTTCGACCGGCGGCTCTCGAGGTCGACCGGGCGGACCGTGCGGGAGCGATAGGGTCGGGCGACCGACACGACGGGGGGTCCCCCCCGGTCCTACATGAAGCCCGAACGTCCAGTGGAAGAAATTCGCGCCGAGACAAGGGCATAAAAAGGGGGGTCCCGTCGGTCCCTACCGTGAGCGCCCCCGTACGACGGGCCCCCGGGTCCGAAGCCGCGTCGACCGCGGGATTCACCGCGCCGACTCCCCCCCGACCGGCCGACCGCCGCCGGCTCCCCGAACCTCCGGCGCTCCGTCAGGACCCTCTCACCGCCCCCCGGGCGTGCGTGAACTGCGCGACCCCGGTCGGCGCGTCGGTCACCACGCCGCGCTGCTGGGGGTGCGGCCGCGCGCTCTGCACGGAATGCTACTGGCGCCACGGGCTCGTTCCGTCGGCGCACCGCTGCACGAGCTGCCTCGTCGCGGGCGGGCACGGGTCGACGTACGTTTCCGGCGGCCGGATGACGGAACCCCGGACCGGGTTCACGCCTTCCGCTTCGGCCAACCGCGACTGACCTCGGCGGCCGGCGCCGCGTTCCGGACATCGGTCGGGACCGCCCCCGCCCGTCGAGCGAACCCGAGCGCGACGGCGCCGGTCGGGTCCTCGGCCGGCCGGTCGATCCCGGTCGGCACGACGAGCGGCACTCCGCTCTCCCGCGCGAGGCGGGCCGCGGTCGAGTCGAGGCGGGACGGTCCGGGCCCTACCTCGATCGCCGCCCCGTTCGCCTTCGCCCAGGCGACCCACTTTCGGCTGGCGGCGTCACCGCCCACGTGCGCGACGACGGCGGCCCCGAGCTTCTTCGACACGGCCGGGGGGGGAGGATCCGGGTGCGCCGCGCTCGGGCGCAGGATCACGTACGCGGGCTTGACCGCCGCGAACTCCGGCGGGATACCCGCCCCGTCGACCTCGACGACCCGGCCGAGACGGAGGGGCGGGGAGTCGGCCCGGCCGAGGTGCTCGTGGACGTCGTCCGCGACCGAATCCAGTCGGCCGCTCTCGCTCACGCTCGCGACCACGACCCCGGCGTAGCCGAACTTTCGAGCGCGGGCCGTCGCCGCGAGGCGGTCCACTCCCGCGGTGAACTCGCGCGCGGTGATGTCGCCGCCCGGGACCGTCCGGGCGAGATGGCAGTGGAGGTCACCGGTGAGGTTGGTGGCCTCGACGAGGGTCGGGAGCGGCCCCTTCGCCGCGGCCTCGATCTCCCCGTGGTTCTCCCGGAGCTCGGGCGGGATCCATGCGAGCGAGAGGGCCCGGTACATCTCCTCCTCGGTGCGCCCCCCGACCCGGTCGTCCCCGCGGAAGATGCCGTATTCGTTGATCTTCAGCCCCCGGTCCCGGGCGAGCGAGCGGAGCATCACGTTGTGGTCCTTCGAGCCGGTGAAGTAGAGCAGCGCCGCCCCGAACTCCCCCGGGTCGACGATCCGCAGGTCGACCTGGAGCCCGTTCGTCAGGATCACGGTTTCCTTCGTGCCGCCCCGAAGTCGGACCTCGCGAACCTCCGGCAGCTTCGAGAACGTGTCGAAGACGGTCTCCCGGTCGGTGGCCGTGACGAGGATGTCGAGGTCGCCGACGGTCTCCCGACGGCGTCGGAAGCTCCCGGCGATCTCGCACTGCTCGACCCCCCGGACCTCTCGGAGGCCGTGGGTCAGTCGGAGCGCGATCGGGAACGCCTGCTCGATCGGCATCCGCGTCGCCGGGGGCATCCCTTGCGCCGCGACGACCGCGGCCCGGATCTGCTCGATCTTCTTCGGCCCGAACCCCGCGACGCCGTTCAGACGCCCTTGCTGGATCGCGTCCGCGAGCTGCGCCGGCGTCTCGACCTTCAGTTCCTGCCAGAACCGGCGCGCGGTCTTGGGCCCGAGACCCGGGATCGCCAGCATCTCGAGGATGCCCGGGGGCACCTCCTTGCGGAGCCGCTCGTAGTAGTCGAGCTTCCCCGTCGCGAGGAACTCCTTGATCTTCTCCTCGATCGCCTCGCCGACGCCGGGGATCGTTCGCAGCTCGTCGCGGGCCGCGACCGCGCTCAGCTCCTCGGTCAGACTCTCGATCGACCGGGCTGCCCGCCGGTACGCCTCCGGCTTGAACTTCTCGCCCTGAACGTCCAGGATGTCCGCGATCCCCTGGAACAGCTCGGCGACCTCGGTGTTCGTGGGCATCGTGAACGAGCTCAGGAGACGGGCGGGGGTTTTGGTCTATGCGGTGCCCGCTTCCAAGATGGTACCGACCCCCAGCCACACGCGCCGGGCGCGTTCCCGGAAGCCGGCCTTCGCGTAGACGGCCCGGGGCGCCGGGCGGTCCTCCCGGACATACAGGGCGACGGTGGCCCCGGCCCGGTGCCCCTCCCCGAGGAGGGCGCGAGTGATCGCGAGCCCGTAGCCGCGGGACCGGCTGCCCGGGTGAACATACACTCCCGTGATCATCCATACCCGCGACATCTGAACCGACGTACGGGCCACCCCCCGCAACCGTCCGTTCTCGAAGTACCCCCAGACGGGCTGCTGGTCGGGGTCCACGGACGGATACGCGGAGGCGACGAAGTCGGTCGCCTCCCGGGCGAGCTCGGTCAGCTGAGGTCGGTCCGCTCCGGTCAGCCTTCGAACCGCGGGGTCGGCGGGAACGTCCGGAAGCGTCGCCTCGCGCGGCACCTCCATCAATCGCAGCGGCACAACCTCCCCGGCTCCGAGATGGGGTTGCACGAAATCCTGGACTCGCTCGGGAACCACGACCCCGAACGGCGGGGCCGGCAGTCCATCGAGGAGCGCCCGCGCGTCGGGGGTCTCGCCGAACCATTGGACGATCGGATGCTTCGGGTCCCCGAGCCAGAGGAGAAGGTAGCCGATGGTCTCCTCGCCGATGCGGGCCGACACGAACCGAACCTGGGTGGGGAACCGATCGAGGTCCCACAACGAGAACGCGTGGAGGCTCGGGTCGCGCTCGACCAGCTGCTCGAGCCACGAACGGTCGATCGTCGGGTGGAGGGTCACCTCCGAGGGCGCCACGCTTCCGCCATCCCGCGTCCGTAGTTATCCGCGCGGAGCGTGGAGCGTAAATTCTCGCCCGAGGTCGTCCGGTGGGATGTCCGTCCACCGACCGACGCCGGAACTGCCACTCCATCTGGAGCAGCTGTACGCGCGGTTCCCGTTCGACCGGTCGTTCGGCGACGACCCGATCTCGCCCATCCGGGCCCTCGCCACGGACGCGCGGCGGGGCGAGATCGCGGGGGTCCTGGGAGCGACGCTCGCGATCGGGAACACGACGGCGATCCGCGGCGCCATCGGGCGCGTGGCGTCCCTCGCGGGGGGCGACGTCGCGTGGTTGGTCGACCCGGCCCACGCTCGCGAACGCGCCCGTCGCCTCCGGGCGTTCCGTCACCGGTGGATCCGGGGCGACCAGGTCGACTACCTGTGTCGAGTCCTCACCGACCACTACGCGCGCTCCGCGTCGCTCGAGACCGCTTTCGTCGACGGCTGGAACTCCGGTGGTTTCGCGGGCGGACTCGACCGACTGGCCCGAACGCTGCGCGGCGAAGGGCGAGAGAAGGCGCTCGGGCGGCCCCCGGCCGGGTATCGGGCCCTGTTCCCGAGCCCGCTCGACAAGTCCGGCAGCCCGTGCAAACGGATGACGCTCTTCGTTCGCTGGATGGTCCGCGACCGGTACCCGGACTTCGGGTTCTGGCGGACCGTTCCCACGGGGGAGCTGCGGATCCCGCTCGACCAGCACGTGTACTGGATCGCCTACCACCTCGGCCTCACCGAACGCAAGACCCGCTCGTGGCGCGCCGTCGAGGAGGTCAGCGAGGCGCTCCGGCGGATCGACCCGCTCGACCCGGTGAAGTACGACTTCGTCCTCTGCCACACCGGGATCTCGGGGGACTGTCCCAAGGAGCGGGACATCTCGGTGTGCGGGCCGTGCTCGGTCCGCCCGGACTGTCGACTGTGGCGAGGGCGGAAGGTGGCGGCGTGAGCGCCCCCCGGTCGGCGCTCCCCATCGAGGCGGGGCTTCTCGCCCGGTACCGGGAGGCGGGGCGGAAGATCGCCTGGAGGTCGGCACCGAAAAGCGCCCGTCGACCCGCCGGTCGGAAGGCGCGCATCGCGCACCTGAACGACGAGGACGCCCGGGTCGAGGAATGGGGGACGGCGAAGCGGGCCGGGATCGCCGTCGACTCCGGGCCGGTCGGGGCCCTCGTGATCCTCCTCGAGATGGACCGACGGGGCCCGCCGAGCGCTCTCGGCGCGGAGAACGCGGGCCGGGACGCAGCGTTCCCCTCGGGGGCGATCGTGGCGGCGTGGGGCGAAGTGACCGTGCCGATGGATTCGCGACCGAAGCTCCAGGACCTCGTCGAGCTCGCCCGCTACGCGCTCGCCTAGAGACACGAATAGTTATATGCTCTAATGATTAGTCACACTAACAGTTAGGTGCCCTCATGAACCCCACCGCTGCGCGCCGGTCCGCCGACTCGGTCTCGGCCACCGAGATCGTCGAGTCGGTCCACGTTGTCATGAAAACGGTCCTCCACCACGCGGCTCCGTCCCTGGAAGCCGCCGGCTGCTCGATGGGCCAGTTCTGGACCCTGCACCTCGTGTCGAGCCTCGACAATCCGTCGGTCAGCAGCGTCTCCCGCCACCTCGCGATCTCCGCGCCGAGCGTCTCCGCGAACCTCGACCTTCTCGAGAAGGCCGGGCTCGTCGTGCGGCAGCGCTCGGCGAAGGACCGCCGGGCGGTGATCGTCGCCCTGACCCCGAAGGGGCGAAAGGTCGAGACCCGCCTGTGGGGGGAGATCGCCCGCATCATGGCGCAGGCGAGCGCGGAGGTCCCCGCGGAGGACCTGGCGACCGCCGCCCGCGTGTTCCGCTCGATCCTGCAGCAGCTCGAGAGCTGGCCGGCCCCACCGGAGGTGGCGGCATGAGCGGCTCGAACGGGTCGACCCCGGCCGCGTTCAACTCGCGGTACGCGTACACGGTCCTCCTGATCCTCGCCGGCATGGCGATCATGGTCACCTACGTCGAGACAATGGTCCTGCCGGCGTTCGGGAACTTCGAGCAGTTCTTCGGCGTCTACGATTCGAGCACGATCGCCTGGATCCTCTCCGCGTACCTGCTCGTTGGGGTCGTCGTCACCCCGATCTTCGGAAAGCTCGGTGACCTGTACGGCAAGAAGAAGATCCTGCTCATCGCGATGGGCATCTACGCCGTCGCGGTCACCGTCGCTGGCTTCACGCCGAACATCGGCCAGTGGGCCGGCCTCTCCCGTCCGAACCAGATCTACGTGCTGATCGGTGTGCGCGCGGTCCAGGGGATCGGGATGGCGATGTTCCCGCTCGGGTTCGCGATGCTCCCCGAGGTGTTCCCCGCGAACCGCGTCGGTCAGGCCCAGGGCCTCCTCTCGGGGATGTTCGCGACCGGCGCCGCGGCCGGCCTCGTCGGCGGCGGCTGGATCGCCCAGAACTACGGCTGGCAGCTGACGTACCACACGGTGATCCCCTTCGCCGTGTTCATGTTCATCGTCGCGGCCCTGCTCATCCGGGAGTCGAAGGTCCGGCGCGAGCAGAAGATCGACCTGCCCGGGATCACCAGCCTCGGGATCGGCCTCACCTTCCTGATGCTCGGCATCACGGAAGGGGCCTACTGGGGATGGACGACGCTCAGCGCGACGCATCTCGCGGGGATCCCGTGGGGCGTGCCGCAGTTCTTCGTCCTAGCGGCGATCGCCTTCGGCTTCTTCCTGTGGTGGGAGCCCCGTGCCCCGAGCCCGGTCGTCTCGTTCAAGGCGCTCCGGGAGCGGAACATCTGGGTCTCGAACGTCAACGGGGTGCTGGTCGGGATGACGATGTTCCTCCTGTTCACCGTGCTGATCATCTACGGGGAGTACCCCGCGCCCGGGTTCGGCCTCAAGGAGCTTCCCGCGGCGCTCCTGTTCATCCCGGCCGTCCTCGGCATGATGGTCGGTGGCTACCCCCTCGGCCGCGCGACCGGCAAGTTCGGGCCGAAGCCGGTGATGGTCCTCGGGTTCGTGCTGATCGCGATCGGGGCGTTCTCGCTGGTCGCGTTCCACTCGACCCAGCTCGACATCGCGCTGATCGCGATCCCGATCATGGTCGGGAACGTCGCGGTCCTGGTCGCGATGACGAACACGATCATCCTCTCGGTCGACCCGAGGACGCTCGGCGTCCAGACCGGGATGAACCAGACGTTCCGGAACCTCGGCTCGGCGCTCGGTCCGGTGCTCGTCACGTCGATCCTCGCGAGCTACGCGTACACCCTGCTCACGCCGATGGGACCGTTCCAGAACTACCACATCAACGGCTACCTGCTCGTCTTCGGCCTCGTCGGGGCGATCGGGGTCGTCGGGGCGACGCTCTCGCTCGCGGTGAAGAACTTCCGGTTCCTCGCCGACGGGAGCCGGCACGGCCATCCGAGCGGCGCGCCCGCGGAGCCGAGCGCCGAGCCGGCGCCCGCCGTCAACGCCTCGGGCCGCACCTAGGACCGGCGGGACGGGGTTCGGTCGGCGCGGCGCCTACGAGCAGCCGCTCGTGGAGCCGCACACCGTGCACGCGTAGCACGTGCCCGAACGGACCATGATCCCGCCGCACATCGCGCACGACGGAGAGTCCTCGCTCACCCCGGCCGGGGAGGGGTCGGTGAACGTGTCGAGCACGCGGGTCTCGAACTTCACGGTCTGGCTCGAGGGGGCGGTCTTCGCGGGGGCCGCGGTCCCGTGGCCGTTCCCGTTGGGCTCCGCCGCGGGCCCCTCGAGGCCGATCGCGCGGCGGTCGTCCTCGGTGAGGAACTCGATCGCGAGCCAGCGCGCGACGTAGTCGGGGATCGACTTGGCGAACCGGATCTTCGGGTTGTTCGTCGCGCCGGCGGGCTCGAAGCGCAGATGCGCGAGCTTCCGGACGAGGTCCTTCAACGGCACGCCGTGCTGGAGCGCCATCGACATCGAGATCCCGAGGGAATCCATGAGGCCGTTGACGGTCGAGCCTTCCTTCGTGACCCGGAAGAAGATCTCGCCGGGCCGTCCGTCCGGATACAGGCCGACGGTCACGTAGCCGTCGTGGCCCCCGACCGAGAAGTGGTGCGTGCGCGCGTCCCGCTCGTCGGGGAGCCGCTCGCGGGTCGGGCCGCGGGGTCCGCCGGGGGCGCCCGCCCGTCCCTTGCCGGTCTCGAACGGCTGGCTGGCCTTGCAGCCGTCGCGGTAGAGCGCGACCGACTTGATGCCGAGGCGCCACGCCTCGAGGTAGATCTTCTCGATGTCCTCGACCGTCGCCTCGTTCGGCAGGTTGATCGTCTTCGACGCGCCGCCGGAGAGGAACGGCTGCACCGCGCCGAGCATCTTCAGGTGCCCCATCGGGGGGATCGTGCGGGTGCCGCTCGGCGGAGCGAGCGCGCAGTCGAAGACGGGAAGGTCGTCGGTCTCGAGGCCCGGGGCCCCCTCGATCGAGCCGGTCTTCTCGATGTGCTCCGTGACGGCGCGGATCTCCTCGGGCGTGTAGCCCAGCGCGACGAGGCCGTCCGGCACGGTGCGGTTGACCATCCGGAGGACGCCGCCGCCGACCAGGTTCTTGGTCTTGACGAGGGACAGCTCCGGCTCGAGGCCGAGCGTGTCGCACCCCATCATGAGGCCGATCGTCCCGGTCGGGGCGATCACCGAGATCTGGGCGTTGCGGTATCCCCACAGCTCGCCGGCCTTCACCGTGTCGTGCCATCGGTCGGCGGCGGCCTGCACGAGCGGGGTCAGCCGCGGGTCGTTGAGCGGCACCGCCTCGGAGGCGCGGGCGTGCTTGCCCATCACGCCGAGCATCGGCGCTCGGTTCTTCTCGAAGCCGGCGAACGGCCCCATCCGCTTGGCGATCTCGCTCGACATGTGGTATCCCTCGGCCGAGAGGAACGCCGAGACGCCCGCCGCGAGGGTGCGGCCGGCGTCGGAATCGTAGGCGAGGCCGTAGTGCATGAGCAGCGAGCCCAGGTTGGCGTAGCCGAGCCCGAGGGGCCGGAAGTCGTGGGAGTTCTGGGCAATCGCCGGGGTCGGGTAGCTCGACGCGTCAACGACGATCTCCATCGCGAGGATCATCGTACGGATCGCGGAGCGGAACAGCTCGATGTCGAGCTGGCCCTTCGCGTCCAGGAACTTCATCAGGTTGATCGACGCGAGGTTGCACGCCGTGTCGTCCAGGAACAGGTACTCGCTGCACGGGTTGGACGCGTTGATACGACCGGTGTTCGAGGAGGTGTGCCAGGAGTTCGTGATGTCGTCGAACTGGACGCCGGGGTCGCCGCAGCGCCACGCGGCGTAGGCGAGCTTGCGCCACAGGTCGCGCGCCTTGAACGACGTCGCGACCGCGTGGTCGGTACGGTTCGTCGTCTTCCACTCGCCGTCCCGGATGACGGCCTCCATGAACGCGTCCGGGATGCGGACCGAGTGGTTCGCGTTCTGGTAGGCGATCGACGCGTAGGCGGAGTCCGGGTCGGTGCCGTCGAAGTTCGAGGAGTACCCCTCGCGGATCAGCGCGAGCGCCTTGTCCTCCTCGCGGACCTTGCAATCGATGAAATCCTGGATGTCGGGGTGGTCCATGTTGAGGATCACCATCTTCGCCGCGCGGCGCGTCGTGCCACCGGACTTGATCACGCCGGCCATCGCGTCGAACGCGCGCATGAACGAGACCGGGCCGGACGCGATGCCGCCGCCGGCGAGCTTCTCGTGGCTGCCGCGGAGCGAGGAGAGGTTCGAGCCCGTCCCGCTGCCGCCCTTGAACAGGCGCCCCTCGCTGGTCGCGAGCGCGAGGATCGAGTCCATGTCGTCCGCGACCGACTGGATGAAGCACGCCGAGCACTGTGGCGGGTCCCGGACGCCGACGTTGAACCAGACGGGGCTGTTGAACGCCGCCATCTGCTGGACCATGAGGTACGACAGGCTCTCCTCGAACGTCGTCGCCTCTTCGGAGGTCTCGAGGTAGCCGAGCTCGACGCCCTTCGAACTGATCCAGTGGCAGACGCGCCGGATCATGCCGTCGACGGAGTTCTCGCGCCGCCCCTGGATGATGCGGAAGTACTTCGACGCGGCGATGTTGATGCTCATCTCGGACCAGGACGCCGGTGCCTTGATCCCCTTCTGCTCGAAGATGACGGACCCTTCGGCGTTCTTGATCACCGCATCGTGGCTGCGCCACTGCACGGTGTCGAACGCGGTCTTGCCGCGGGGGACGAGGCGGGTGACGGGAATCGGTTCCCTCCCGATCCGGTTCGTCGGCCGTGGGGCCGGCTCCTCAGACGGGGACGCGGGGCGTTTTCTTGCGACGGCCATTGATGCTCACTCCGAGGAGGGGCGCGAGCAGGTCGATCCCTCGTGAACGGTACGCCGGAACGACCTATTCCATCCCCGGAAAGAGCGCGAAACGCCCCCGGAGTGGGGCCGTTTCTCGCCGAACGGCGATGCAACGGGACGCAACCGGTGCCGCAGGGGACACCCGTCGAGAACCTCCGCGTGGCCCTTAGAAAGACGCACTATAAGTGGGTGCGGTCGGAAACGTGCGTGACCCGCGTCCTCACGCGTCGCTCGAAGCGCAGAATGCGTTCCTCCGGATGATTTCGTCCGTCCAATTTCCGGAGTCGCGGCGAATCTATGTACCTCGCCCGCGAAAGCGGGAGTCGTGAGCGTCGCGGCGGCGCGCCGATCGACGCCGTTTCCGCGGGTTGTGGGCTACTTTCGCCGACATCCGGTGCTCCTGCTGCTATGCTTCACGCCCGGCATCCCGGAGTATCTCTCCGGCTCCTCGTCGCTCGCCCTCCTCGGCCGGAGCCCGCTCGGCTTCTTCCTCTTCCTCGGGCTGAACCTCGGTCTCTACGGCCCCGGCGTCCTGCTCGTGCGGGAGGCGCTCGTCCGGTGGGACAAGCGGTGGGCGGCGCTCCTCTGCCTCGGGTCCGCCTACGCGTTCCTCGAGGAGGGGACCGCCCTTTCGACGATGTTCGACCCGAAGGCGAGCGTGGTCGGGGGGCTCGGTCAGTACGGGCACGCGCTCGGCGTGAACTGGGTGTGGATGATCGGGGTGCTCCAGGTCCATATCGTGCTGAGCATCGGGCTCCCGATCCTCCTGCTCGGCCTCGCGCTCCCCGAGACGCGCGGGCAGCGGTTCCTCACCCCCACCCGCACGGCGGTGGTCGTCGCGATCTTCGCCGGGGACATCGCGACCCTGGCCCTGATCACGCACTACTACCCCGTCGGGCTTCCCTGGCAGCTCGCGGCCGTGGGGGTGGCGGCCGCGCTCGCCGCCGTCGCATACGGGCTGCCCCGCAACCTCCTCGACCCGACCTCGGAGCGGCCGCGCTGGGGCCGGTGGAGCTGCTACGTCCTCGGTCTGCTCTGGTTCCCCAACCTCCTCCTCGTGCCGGGGATCGGGGAGCTCACGCCGCTCGGCGCGCCGCTGGTCGGCGCGCTCGAGATCGCCAGTTCCGCGCTCCTCTTCCTCGCCGTACGCCACGCGGTCGGTCGGACGGCGAACGCCCCGCAGTTGATCTTCCTCGCGCTGGGGGTCCTGACTCCGATCGTGCTGGTCGGGTTCTTCTCCCAGCTCGGGTTCCCGTTCGTTGTCTTCGGTGCGGACGTCCTGGCGGGCCTGTTCTTCTATTCGCTGTGGCGTCGATACCGCCCGCTCGAGGCGACGAACGGACCGGTCGTCCCGGCCGGTGCGACCTAGGCGCCCTTCGGGACCCGCCGGTAGTGCAGGAACACTTCACCGGACGCCGTCGCGCGCGCATCGACGGCACGGAAATCGTGGCGGTCCGGTGCGCCGACCAGCACCGGAGCCGCGGGGGCGTCCGGGTCCAGCTGGAGTCGGAAGAGGGGCTTTCCGTGCTGGACGATGCTCGGGAACACTCCGAGGAACATGTCGTCGATCAGGTCGGCCGCGAGGAACGACTGGAAGAGGCGAGGTCCTCCGACGACCGCCATGGTCCCCCCCGGCGTCTCGCGCAGACGGGCGACCTCCGCCTCGATCGGACCCCGCGCGATCCGGGAGTTCGGCCACACGCCGTTCCGAAGCGATTTCGAGAAGACGACCTTCTCGACCCGGTCGTAGAACCGGGAGAACTCCTTCGTCCACTCCGACGCGGACGCTTCGTCCTTCTGCCGGGGCCAGTACTCGGCAAATATCTCGAAGGTGCGGCGGCCGAGGAACAACGTGTCGATCTCGGGCATGTACGGCGCCCACAACGCGTTCCCCTCGTCCGGGCCGGACGACCAGTCGTCGGGGTAGGCGACGAACTCGCCGATGCCGTCGATCGACATGAACTGGAACGCGAACACCTTCCGCACGGTCGTCCTCGACCGCGGAGGTCGGTCGGCTTCTTAGCGGGGACCCATCCGGCCGGTCAGGGGACCCGGGCGCGCGGCGCGGACGGAGGCACCGGCGGGGGCAGCACGCGCATCGTGCAGGGCATCAGACTGCCGCAGTCGCCGCAGTAGAGCCCCTCGTCCGCGACCCAGAGGAAGGCGCCGCACCGCTCGCACTTGCGCGGGTCGTCCGGGTCGTTGCGGCACGTCATGGTCGATGCATCGGCTCGCACGAGCTCGCGGTATAAGCCACCGCGGACCGGATCGCGAGCGAGATCGAGGAAAAGGTACAGGGGGACCTCTCCGAGGAGAGGCCCCCGGGAAACGGTGCGCCCGTTCAGGCGTTCTTCATCCGGGCGCGGCTCACGAACCCCTTCTTGTCGAGGAAGTACATGTAGCCGTCCTGGCGCGTGATCTTCTCGGTGCCGACACGCGCCTTCTTGCCCGACTTGTTCAGCTTCGTCGGGGTCTTCCACAGGTACCCGTCCTTCCCGAGGTAGTACAGGTATCCTTTCTCGCGCTTGATCTGCTCCTTGCCGACTTTTTCCGCCATTGGGGGACCTCTACCGGCGAGGAAGAAACGGGTCCTATAAGAATGTACTGACGGAGTTACCTCGAGAAAACACGAATTCCCTGACGATAAACGAGGCTCGGATGGACGTCGAACCGGTACCCGAGCTGCTCGGTGGACGGGAGCGGGAACACCGAGAAATCGGCGGGTGCCCCGGCGGTGAGCCGGCCGGCGTCGTCTCGGCCCACGGCGTGCGCTGCGTTCACGGTCGCGGCGGTGAGCGCCTCCGCCGGCGTCAGCCGGCCGCCGTGCACCGCCTTGGCGAGCACGAGCGGCATCGATTCGGCCCAGGAGTTGGGCGAGCAATCCGTGCCGAGGGCCACGGGCACTCCCGCGTCGACCATCTCGCGGCCCGGGCTGCGTCGCCGCGGGGAGGCGGCGAACGCGGTGACCGGGAGCAGGACCGCGGTCACGCCGGCCGCGGCGAGGCGACGCCGGTCGAGCGCACCGGCGCAGAGGAGATGGTCCGCGGACGTGGCGCGCAGGCGCGCGGCCAGGCGGGCCCCTCCCGAGAGAACGAACTCGTCGGCATGCACCTTGACGCCGAGCCCGAGGGCCAGCGCGGCGCGGAGGAGCCGCTCCGATTGGCGGACGGTGAAGAACCCCGGCTCGCAGAAGACGTCGCAGAATCGGGCCAGCTTCTCGCGCGCCACGGCGGGAAGCGCGCTGCGGATCAGTAGGTCGATGTACTCGTCGGCGCGCCCCTGGAACTCGAGGGGAACGGCGTGCGCCCCGAGGAACGTCGGCACCAGGGTCGCCCCGACGCTCCGGCCGAGCCGGCGGATCAGGCGGAGCAGTCGCAGCTCCCCGGCGACCTCGAGCGCGTATCCCGATTTCACCTCGATCGTGGTCGAGCCGTACCGGAGCATCCGACGGAGCCGGTCCGACGTCTGGGCGAGGAGCTCGCCGTCGGAGGCGGCGCGCGTGGCGCGAACGGTCGCGAACAGACCGCCCCCGCGCCGCGCGATCTCCGCGTAGCTCGCGCCCGCGACCTTGAGCGGGAGCTCGAACGCGCGGTCGCCCGCGAAGATCGCGTGGGTGTGTGCGTCGACGAAGCCGGGGACGACGACCCCGCCCTCCGCGGAGACGACCGAGCCGCCCGAGCGCAGCCGGACCGAACCGGCGCGGCGGCGAGCGGGCCCGGTCCAGACGACCGTCCCGTCGGCGACCGCGACCGCGCCGTCGTGCACGACCGAGAGTTCGCGCATCGCCTCGCCGGCCCGGGGGACGGCGCCCCGGGCGAGCGTGGCGACCTCCCGGGCGTCCGTGACGACCAGGTCCGCGCGGATCATGGATAGTGGACGAGCTCGTCGAGGAGGTCTCGCGCCGCGCGCGACCCCGGGAAGATGACGCGCGCCTCGCTCTCGAGCGGCTCGAGCTCCTTGTAGCGCGAGGAGAAGTGCGTAAGGAACAGCGCCTTCGCTTCGGCGGAACGGGCGAGCTCGGCGGCCTGGCGGGCCGAGGAGTGCCCCCACTCGTTCGCCTCCGCCTCGATGTCCTGGGCCACCGTGGCTTCGTGGATCAGCACCGTCGCGCGGTGCGCGAGCCGGCGCACGTCGTCGGATGGGCCGGTATCTCCCGAGTAGACGAGGGAGCGGCCGGGCCGTGGCGCCCCCATCACGTCCGCCGGGTGGACGATCGAGGCCCCGACGTGCACCGGGGTCCCCGCTTCGAGTTTCCCGAAGTCCGGCCCGCGGATCCCGAGGGACCGAGCCTTCGCCGCGTCGAACTTGCCGCGACGGGGGGCCTCCTCGATCCGGTAGGCGACGGAGGGAACGGGGTGGGCGGCGAGGGACGTCCGGACCGAGTAGCCGTCCAGCTCGACCGACTCGCCCGGTTGCATCGGGTGCACGGTGACCGGGAACCGGAGCGTGAAGTACCCCATCGAGAGCGCCCGGCCGACCATCTCCTCCGCGTCGGGCGGACCGTAGATGTCGAGCGGCTCGGTCCGGTGGTTGAGGCACATGCTCTGGATCAGCCCGGGAAGCCCGAGGAAGTGGTCGCCGTGGAAGTGGGTCAGGAAGATCCGGCGGACGCGCATGAACGACGCGGAGGACTGGAAGAACTGGCGCTGGGTCCCTTCGCCGCAATCGAGCAGGACCAGCTCCCGCTCGAGGTCAACGGCGATCGCGCTCGCGGAGCGGTCCTTGGTCGGCCACGAGCCCGCGGTCCCTAGGAACGTGACGCGCAACGGGGGCGGCACTCCGCCCCGGGTACAAGAGGGGGCGGACGGACCCGGCGACACCCCCCCTCCGTCGGCCCCGCCGCCGCAGGGTAAAGTCCAAAAGGGGCTGGCGGGTGGCAAAGGTCGATGGTGGACTGGGACCGGGTAGAACAGCTCCGGGACAAGGGCTGGGACTGGGACCGGATCGCCGACGACCCGAAGGTCGGCTTCCACCCCGAGACGTCCGTCCGGGACCCGGGACGCGCGCTGCGGGGTCTGTACCACCGCCAGAAGTCGCGCGAGAGCCGGACCGGCAAGGAAGTCCCCGCCACGAAAGCCGCTCAGAAGCAGCAGGAGCAGGTGCGCGAGCGCCGATGGAGCCTGGTCCGGATCGGGTGGTTGCTGACCCCCCTCTTCGGTATCTGGGCCCTGCTCGCGTACGTCGCCCCGTCGCCGGTCGGCGTGATCGTTCCGTTCTTTCCGTGGGTCGCGCTCGGGCTGGCGGCGGCGGCGATCCTCCTCCTGTTCGCCCTCTGGCGAAGCCAGGAGAAGCGATGGACCCCGGTGTTCCGTACCTCCGTGGTCGCGGGCCTCGTGCTCGGTCTCGCGGTCGCGGGCGCGTTCGGGGTCACGAGCCTGATCGTCGGGTGCCCGTACCTCCCTCCGGCCTCGACCCTTTCGTCCACGCCCGGCCCGGGGTGGTCCCAGGCCAGCGTGAACTCCTGGCAGGAGAGCGGGAAACCCGTGCTGTACTTCTACGGGGCGAGCTGGTGCCCGTACTGCTCGGCCGGAAGCTGGACGCTCTTCAAGGCGCTCTCCGACTTCGGCACCGTGACGGGAGCGAGCGGGGCGTTAGGGTTCTCGAGCACCGCGGATGTCTATCCCGGGACGCCGGAGATCATCCTCGGCAACGTCGGCTTCTCGAGCAACACGATCACGCTCGTGGTCAACGAGGACGTGAGCGGCGTGGACGGCAGCTTCCCGACCGCGAGTGGGTGCATCGAGCAGGCGTACGTCACCGCGTACTCGGGTAGCGCGATCCCGTTCGTCGTGATCAACGGACAGTACCTCCATGCCGGGTCCCCGATCATCAACCCGTCCGACCTGCAGAGCTGGTCGTACTCCTCGACCGGCGGGACGGGTGCGTCGACCGTGTACTCCCAGGTGAATTCGGAGAACGGCTCGGCGTGGAACGTGGTGCAGGGCCAAGCGTGGTGGATCATGACGTTCCTCACCAAGGCCACGGGGGAGAGCGTGGGTACGCTCGCGGCCCAGTACCGATGGTCGACGGCGACCCAGAACGCGGTCACCAGCGACCTCGCCCAGCTCGGATGACCGTCGGATGCGGAACCGATCCCTCCGCTCGCTGGTGTACTTCGCCGCGGCGCTCGGCCTCGTCGTCTCCCTGTTCGCCGCCGCCGAGTTCTTCGACGCGGCCCTGCGCAGCGTCTGCTCGGTCAGCTCGTTCTTCTCCTGCGCGCTGATCGACAACAGCGGGAAGACGACGACCCTCGGCATACCGGATTACCTGTGGGGGATCGGCGGCTTCGTCCTGATCTTCATCGCCGCCTTCCTCGCGGAGCGGCGCCCGAAGGACCTCGCCCGGTCGTACTTCCTGCTCGGCGTGACGAGCGCGGGCGTCGTCCTCTCGCTCTGGCTCGTGTACGTCGAGCTCGTCCTGATCGGGGGTCTCTGCCCCGTCTGCCTGGCCGCGTACCTCCTGGGCGGGGCCGCGTGGGCCGGCGCCCTCGTCCTGACGTTGCGCCTGCGGCGCCGGATCGCCCGGGACGCGAAGGAATCCGCCCCCGAACCCGACCAGGAAACGGACGTGACGGACTAGCGCGCCACGCCCCCCTTTCTCGTCAGCCGGAACGGTGCGCGGTGGGGCTATATACCCCACCTTTCTCGGCCCGCCCGGGACGACAATGAACCTACCCACCGACTACGCAGACTGGGCGGCCATCGGCGCCGGAATCGCCATCGCCGGAGGGCTCATCGGCACGGGCATGGCGCAGTCCGGGATCGGCGCGGCCGGCATGGGGATCATCGCGGAGAAGCCGGAGAAGTTCGGTCAGGTGCTGTTCTTCTTCGTCATCCCCGAAACGCTCTGGATCATCGGATTCGTGCTGGGCATCATCCTCCTGCTCGGGATCCTGCACGCGTAGGCGCCCGCCATCGCTCCCGAGCCGTCCATGTCGCTCGAAGCGCTCGTCGAGGAGATCCGTCGGCGCGGCGAGGCGGAGCTCCAGGCGACGCTCGCGAGCCAGCAGGCCGAGGCCGAGCGGATCACGAAGGAGCGCGACCAGAAGGTCGCCGAGATCCGGGCGACCTCCGCGCGCCTGACGGACCTCGAGGTCGCGCGCGAGAAGGCCCAGCGGCTCGCCGCGGCGAAGCTCCAGGCCCGCAAGATGCTCTACGAGGCGCGCGAGCGGCGCCTCGAGGAAGGGCTCCAGGAGACGCGCGACCTCCTCTCGGGCTTCGTCGCCTCCGCCGCCTACCCGGCGGTGCTGAAGCGGATGGCCGAGGCCGCCACGGCCGCGCTCGGCAAGCAGGTCCGGCTCTCGGGCCGGGCCGAGGACGCGGCCGCGCTCTCGAAGGTCGCCGGGAAGTCGTTCGACCCGACGGCGCGCCCGATCCTGGGCGGTCTGATCGCCGAGACCCCGGACGGCAGCCGACGGCTCAACCTCTCGTTCGACGAGCTCCTGAGGCTGCGCGAGGACCAGGTCCGCGAGCTGCTCGCCTAGGTGGGAGCCGATGGCGGCCTCCTCCTACGCGAGCGCGCTCGGGCGCTTGAAGCCGGAGTTCACGAGCTTCCTGACCGCGGAGACGTTCGCGCAGCTCGCGGCCGCCAAGGACCCGGGCGAGGTCGCGAAGATCCTCGAAGGGACGGCGTACGGCCCCGACGTCCAGGCGGCCCGCGCGGCGTACCAGGGGGTCGCGCTGGTCGAGATCGCGACGAACCGGCTGTTCGTACGGCGGAACCGGCACGCCTACGAGGCGACCCCGTTCGCGGGCCGCGGCGTGGTCGCCGCGTATCTCGCCCGCTGGGACCTTCAGAACATCACGCTCATCCTCGCCGCGAAGGCGCAGGGCCGACCGGTCACCGAGACCGACGAGCACCTCGTCTCGAGCCGGGAGATCCCCGCGGGCCTCTACGCGGGCGTGCTCACGCTCGACGATTTTAGGAGCCTGCTCGCTCAGCCGTCGATCGAGGCGATCGCGACCGGCCTCGTGAAGTATGGCTACGGCGCCACGATCCTGCCACTGGTCGAGCAGTTCCAGCGGACGCACAACATCTTCCCCGTCGTCCACGCGCTCGACCGCGAGTACTACCGCCGGGTGATCGAGGCGGCGAAGTACTTCCAGGGCGACGAATGGGTCGTCCGCCAGTTCCTCGCGAGCGAGATCGACCTTCGGAACGCGCTGCTCCTGCTCAAGGGGAAGGCGGCGGACCTCCCGATGGAGGAGGTGAGCGCCCGGTGGCTGGACGGCGGCACGATCCTCGCCGCGCAGGTCCCCGACCTCTACGGGACCCGGAACGTCCCGGAGCTCGCCGACCGCCTCGCGCCCCGGTTCCCGTCCATCGGGCAGGGAACGGAGGAGTACAACCGCACCCAGAGCCTCGCCCGGTTCGAGACCGTGCTCGAGCGCGACCGGGCGGTCGGGGAGCTGAAGCGGATGCGAACGTACCCGCTCTCGCTGTCGGTGATCTTCGCCTATCTTCTGCTCGCGGAGATCGAGCGCGAGGACATCCGGCGCATCGCGTTCGGAAAGCTGTACGGGATGGGCGCGGAGAAGCTCGAGCCCCTCCTCGTGATGCCGCACGCGTGAGCCCGGCGCCCCGGGCGTTCACTCGGGGGCCTGGACGATCGGCGCCGGCGGGGCGCCCGGGGGCGCGAGGCTCGAGACCGTGTGGGTCCGGGGCGCGCCGAACGGCCGGAACGGTTTCCCGTTCCCGGTGTAGAACTTCGAGAAGTACTCGACGAAGATCAGCCGCGCCCCCTGGATCCCCGGCTCGAAGACGCCGAGGATGACGTTGAACGATTGCCCGACGAGCAGGATGACGGCGCCGATCAGGATCCCGACGACCGCCCCGCCGACGAAGAGGCCGCCGACGACCGTGTTGATGACGAGCGCGAGGATGACGCTCGCGAGCAGGATGCCGATGAGACGCGTGTAGGAGAGGATGTGGCTCACGACCTCGATGAGCCCCATGCCGCCGGCCTGGAGCCCCTCGCCGCCGAGCATCATCACCAGGCCCCCGACGATCATCGCGAGGAAGAGGTCGAACAGCGGGCTCGCGGTCGACGCGGGCGGGATGATGCCCCGGAGGCTGAACGCCTGGATCACCGAGAGGCCGAGGAACGCGATCCCGAACGAGAAGACGATCCCGCCGGCCTTTCCGATGACCCCGCGCGGGTGGTGGTGGAAGTACTCCTTGAGGAGACCGAACAGGAAGCCGAGGACGACCATCGCGAGGCCGATGAACCCGGCGAAGAGGAGGAGCGAGCCGACCCGGTGGGCCGGGTCGACCAGCGCGTGGTAGCCGAACAGCGCCCCGAACAGGTGCCAGCCGAAGAACTCGTCCCACCACAGGCCGAGGGCGATCGCGATCGCGCAGCCCGGTAGCAGCGCGTAGGCGAGCTGGCGCATCCCCTCGGGTCCCATGATGCGCTTCACGAACGTCCGCCCGAACTTCGGGAGGTGCTGCGCACCGGGGAAGCCGGCGATCATCCACAGGCAGATCAGGAGGATCGTGAGGCCGTACCCCCAGTCGCCGAGCATGAGGCCGAAGAAGATCGGGAACACGATGGCGAAGACGAGCGTCGGGTCCCACTCGTCCGCCTGCGGGAGCGAGTAGAACCGGACGAAGAACTCGAAGCGCCGGACCCCTTTCGGGTTCGACATCAGCGTCGGGGGCTCCTCGGTCGTCGGGACCTCGTAGAGGAACGCCCGGTTCCCGCTCGCCGCGAGGACGACCTGCTGGAGGCGCGCCACGTCCCGCGCCGGCACCCAGGCTTCGAGCGCGAACGTTGACCGGCTCGCGCCGAGCTTCGTGAGCACCTCGACCTTCCGATTCTCGATCTGGAGCGCCTCGTCGATCGCCGCGACGGTGGGGTACCACGCGGCGGAGATCTCGCCGAGCCGCACCGCGATCGCGGTGCGCCGAGAGATGATCTCGTTGCGCCGGGGCCGCAGGACCTCGAGCTCCTGGGCGGGCGTGCCGACGAGCGGCGGGAGCGGGGTGAGGTGCACGCCGGCCGACTGGGCTGCGCGGGCGAGCTGGTCGGCCGCCGGCCGGCGCACGCTGACGATGAACCGCTCCTCGTGGCCCGGGTCGGGGATCACCTGCACGTCCGCCTCCTGGGCGACGGACGCCCAGGCGCCGGCCGCGCCGTCGTCCTCGGTCTCGCCGAGGAACGACACGAGGCTCTGCGCCTCGAGGTACTCGAGGCGGGACGGGTAGAACGAGAGCTTCTCGAGCAGGCCGATCGTATCCTCGGTCGTCTTGAGGTCGGTGAGGAGCCGGTCGTCCTCCCGCGTCAGGGCGGCGACCTCGGCGTCGATCGGGACCGTTTTGGCGGCCGCGAGGATCGCATCGAGCGAGTCGAACCGGAGGGGCGGACCCGTAGCGGAACGCGGGAGGGCGGACTTGAGCCCGCGGAAGCGGAGCGCCTCGTCCCCGATCGCCCGCTGGGTCTCGGAGCCGCGTTCCGGGACCGTGTTCGCGAGGGTGTCGGGAGAGAGCGTCTCGATCTGCGCGACGCGCAGGTCCTGGAGGACGGTGAGGATCCGGTCGCGGTCGTCCTTCAGCCCGAGGATGCCGACCTTCGACATCTTCTCCGGTCGCAGGATTCCCATGACGCCTCCTTCCGGTGCCCCGTTACAGGAATCCGGCGAGCACGACGGCGAGGATCTCGTCCTTCTGGTCGGCCGGGCGCTTGCCCTGGCCGAGCGCCGCCTGGTCGGCCGCCTTCGTGCCGGCCCGCAGGATCTCGGCCGCTTCCCGTTCGGCTTCCTGCTTCGCCTGCAGGACCGTGTTCGCGCGCACCCCATCGGCGAGGGATTGCGCGGACTTCACCGCGTTCTCCGCGCTCGCGCGGAGCTGCTCGAGCGCCGCCTGGCTCTGACCGCGGGCGGTCCGCAGCTTGAGCTCCCACTCCGCCTCGACCTCCTTGACGCGGCGCAGCGCCTCGATCGACCCGGAGGGTGCCGGGGCGGGCGCGGCCATCGCCGGGGGGGGCGGCGGGGGCGGGGCCGGTGCGGTCGGCGGTGGGGGCGGTGGCGGCGGGGTTCCGGTCGACATTACGCTCCTCCAAAGTAGACGGCCACGAAGACGAGCAGACCGACGAGCGCTGCGACCTTGATCGCCATGCTCACGAACTGCACCCGGCGGAACGCCCGCATCGCCGCATTAGGCGCTGGCTGCGGCGGCATCGGCCTCGTTCGCCTCCATCTTGCGCTTGACGACCTTGAGCATGCTGAACGAGTCCCGCTCGAGCTCGTCGAATCGGAACTTGATGTACCGGACGGTCCCCTGCAGTCGCGGGATCAGGACGTTCTCGATGGCGCTCGCCCGCCGCTTCGTCTTCTCGATCTCCTTCAGGAGCCGACGGAGCGCGTTCTCCTTCTCCGCGATGTCGAGGACGACCTGGTAGATCCCCTGGAACTGGCGGATCGACTCGTTGACGGAGGTCGAGAGGTCGAGGAGCTCGGGCGCCGCGACCGGCTGGTAGTTCGCGCGGTCGACGCGCGGCGTCCGGACGCCCATGACGTTCTTCGTCGCAACCTGGATCGGTCGGACGTCGGGGAGGAGCATCGAGATGCTTTCGAGGCGCGTGGGGCCCTCCATCATCTCGGCCATCCGGATCGACTCGTAGCCGCTCGCGATCCGCTGCTGGAGGTCGCTGCGGAGCTTCATCGCCTCCTTCGAGATCGCGAAGAACTCGACGATCAGCGCCGTCCGCTTCAACTTCAGAAGGTTCAGTCCCTTCTTCGCGACGACGATCCGGCGGCGGGTCCGCAGCAGCTCGAGGCGGGTCGGTCGGACCGTCTCCGCGGGCATCGCTCCCTTCCCCTCGGCCTACTGGACCTTCGTCGGGTGCGTCCGGTACTTCTGGATGAACTCGGGCTTGATCCGCTTCAGCTCGGAGTCGGGAAGGTCGGAGAGGATGTCCCATCCGATAGAGAGGCTCTGGTCGATCGTCCGGTCCTCGTCGGGCCGCTGGTTGACGAACTCGGTCTCGAACCGGTCGGCCGCCTTGAGGTAGACGCGGTCGACGGGGGAGAGCGACTCCTCGCCGACGATCGCGGAGAGCGCGCGCTGGTCCTTCCCCGTCGCGTACGTCGCGAACAGCTGGTCCGCGACCCCGCGGTGGTCCTCGCGCGTACGGGTCTTGCCGATCCCCTGGTTCATCAGCCGCGAGAGCGACGGCAGTACATCGATCGGCGGATAGACGCCGCGGCGCTGCAGCTCCCGGCTCACGTAGATCTGGCCCTCGGTGATGTAGCCGGTCAGGTCCGGGATCGGGTGCGTCACGTCGTCCGCGGGCATCGTCAGGATGGGGAGCTGGGTGATCGAGCCCTTGCGGCCGTGGATCTTGCCGGCGCGCTCGTAGATCGTTGCGAGGTCGGTGTACATGTAGCCGGGGTAACCGCGGCGACCGGGCACCTCGTCCCGGGCGGCGGAGACCTCTCGGAGCGCCTCGCAGTAGTTCGTCATGTCGGTGAGCACCACCAGCACGTGGAGGTCGCGCTCGTAGGCGAGGAACTCGGCGGCGGTGAGCGCCATCCGCGGCGTCACGACCCGTTCCATCGAGGGATCGGACGAGAGGTTCAGGAACACGACGGCGCGCTCGAGCGCCCCCGTCGACTCGAACTCGCGGAGGAAGAAGTTCGCCTCCTCGCTCGTGATCCCCATCGCGGCGAAGACGACCGCGAACCCCTCGGAGGAGTTCCGGAGCTTCGCCTGCCGGACGATCTGCGCCGCGATCTGGTTGTGCGGGAGTCCCGCGCTCGAGAAGATCGGGAGCTTCTGGCCCCGGACGAGGGTGTTGTTGACGTCGATCGTGGAGATCCCGGTCTGGATGAACTCGCTCGGCTCCTCGCGGGAGTACGGGTTCATGGCGTTCCCGACGATCTCAAGCCGGGTCTCGCTGACGATCCTCGGCCCGCCGTCGCGCGGCTCGCCGAGACCGTTGAAGACGCGCCCCAGCATCTCGTCGGAGACGGGCAGCGTCGCGACCTCGCCGAGGAACTTCACGCTCGTCTCCTCGACGTTCATGCCCATCGTGGGGCCGAACACCTGGACGATCGCGAGCCCGTTGCGGGAATCGAGGACCTGGCCCTGGCGTCGCTCGCCGTTCGGGACGGAGATCTCGACGATCTCCCCGTACGCGGCGTTGGTGACGTCGCGCACGAACAGGAGCGGACCCGTGACGCGATCGATCGTGCGGTAATCGACGGGAATGGCACCGGACTTCTGGGGCGCGGACGCGCCCTTCGCGGCCATGCCTAGGATCCTCCCGCCGTCGCGAGGCTGCCGATCGACTCGCCGACCTCGAGCGCGAGCTGGTCGAACTGCTGCGTGAGCTCCTTCTCGGGGATCCACTTCATCCGGGAGAGCTTCGTGCGCACGGGCAGCTTCTGGATCTGCGCCACGGTGACGCCCTTTCCGATGGCGTCCTGCTCGCGGTCGCCGAAGTCGAGGATCGCCTGCAGCATGCGGAGCTGCTTCTGGATCGAGGTGAACGTGTCGACGTCGTCGAACGCGCTCTGCTGGAGGTAGTCCTCCCGGAGCATCCGCGCGACGTCGAGGGTCGCCTTCTCGCGCTCGGGGAGCGCGTCGACGCCGACCAGCTGGACGATCTCCTGGAGCTCGGCCTCCTTCTGGAGGACCTCGAGGGCCTTCTTGCGGAGCCCGACGAACTCCTTCGAGAGCTCGGCGCGGTACCACGGCTCGAGATCGTCGATGTAGAGCGAGTAGCTCTGCAGCCAGTTGATCGACGGGAAGTGGCGCCGCTGGGCGAGGGCGGAATCGAGCGCCCAGAAGACCCGCGTGACGCGGAGCGTGTTCTGGCTCACCGGCTCCGAGATGTCCCCGCCCGCGGGCGACACGGCGCCCACGACGGTGACCGATCCGTTCCGCGCGTCCGGCGACAACGTCACGACGCGGCCCGCGCGCTCGTAGAATTCGGCGATCCGACGGCCCAGGTACGCGGGATAGCCCTCCTCGCCGGGCATCTCCTCGAGACGGCCCGAGATCTCCCGCATCGCCTCGGCCCATCGGCTCGTCGAGTCGGCCATCAACGCGACGTCGTAGCCCATGTCCCGGTAATACTCGGCGATCGTGATGCCGGTGTACACGCTCGCCTCCCGCGCCGCCACCGGCATGTTGGAGGTGTTGGCGATCAAGATCGTCCGCTCCATGAGCGGGCGCTTCGACTTCGGGTCCTCGAGGTGGGGGAAGGTGGCCAGCACCTCGGTCATCTCGTTGCCGCGTTCGCCGCAGCCCACGTAGACGACGATGTCGGAATCCGCCCACTTCGCGAGTTGCTGCTGAATCACGGTGTTGTGCAGCAGGAGGCCCCCAAATCCGCCCACGAAGTTGCTGCCATACTCGGGCACCACCACGTCGTACACATCGAACGGTCCGTTCTTCTCCTCGACCGCCTCGACAACCTCGTCGCAAACGATCCACTCGAGCAGGTTCACGAGGTGCGCCGCCCCGGGCTCGGTGGACGCCCACGCGCCCGAGGCGTTCTGCGCAGCGGCGAACCGGACGAACGTGGCCGCGCCCATCCGCTCTCCGTTGCCGATGTAGTTGTGGATCTCGATGCCCTTGGCGAGAAGGGAGGAGTAGTGGGGGTCGGCCCGATACATCCGCCCGATCACCGAGGGCGTGAGGGGCACGACATCGGTGGCGGTGTACGTCGTGCGCGTCGAATCGAGGTACCTGTGAATGACGTCGGTCTTGGGGCAAGCTGCTCCGAGAGCTGCCGTGAAGCGAGAGAGGTTCGCGACGCCCCGGACGAAGAGGCGTCGATACTCGACCCCGTTGACGACTCTCCGACCTAGTGCCGGGGCAATTCCGAAACGGGCCATCGCAAAGGAGAGGTCGGTCTGGAGCCCGGCGCTCGCCGTGCTCAGCTCAATTTCGCCCTGGGAGAATCCGCCATCCCCAAGATAGTAGCCTAGGAGGAAGGCGCCCAGGCTGGCATTGGTGGAGCCCAGCACCGCCGGGGGGATTCGCTTTTCGGCGGCAAGTCCGGCGCAGCCGATCCGCTCCATGAACTCCACGAGCTGGCGACTGTGCAGCAGAACGTTGGGCGTCTTTGCGACAGCTCTCTCGATCTTCCCATCGAGGCCGAACAGCTCCTGGGCGAGGGCCAGGAAGCGTGCACGCAGGCGTTCCTCGGAATTCGTGAAGACGACCGTAGCGCGGGCTCGAAGGTACCCCTCCGCGATGTAGAGGCCCAGGAACTCTGCGAGCGGCGGGGACATGACTTCCGGGACCCGGATCGTCTTGCCCCGTCGCTGGAGCGGTGCGAGCTCGATCTTCAACCTACGGTCTCGCGATGGGGCGGGAATGCGCCGGACGGAAGCGACGTAGTCACCCGGACGAATGTCGCGGGCCGCCTTCTCTACGAGCGCTCCGTCCGCTCCGACCGAGAAGAGGCGGTGAACCGGTGTGACGCGGACCTTCCGTCCACTTCGCGTGCGAATTCGCACGAGCGAGTCGCTCTTGCCGTGGTAGAGGGTGCGGGTCCGACTCCGGACCATGCGATTGCCGTGGAGAGATACGAGCTCGAGCGGTCGCTGCACCGTGACCCACTCTTCCGAGCCGTCGCGACGTGTGACTCCCGATTGTTTGGCCCGTCGATAGAGAAGCTCGATCGGCACGTTCGTGCCATCGCCGAGAAGCACCGGGGTTTCCCCGGACGCGCACTTCCCACTCCCGAAGGGCCCTGGTACGCACGCACTTCCGCCCTTCGCGACGGGGAAGAACGAGTCGACCACCCGCTGGCCCGTGATCAAGGGAATATCCGGAGGAAGTTTTTGTGCGACCGGACGCGGGATCCGGACGACCCATTTGTGGCTCAGGAACACGGGCACGGGGCCGGAGGCGGTCTGGATCGAGCCGATCGGGTCGCGGATCGTGTACGTGCCGCTCGCAAGCTTGGTGAGCTTTCCCTCGACACCGGGCGGAACGAGGATCTTGTGGAGGATGAGCTGGGTCTCCTGGACCGTGCCCAGGATCGTGCCCGCGGCGACGTCGGATCCGACTTTGGCGGTGGCCGTGAACTCCCACTTCGCCGTTTCGTTGAGCGGCGGGGCGACCGTTCCTCGCGTGATGAAGTCCCCGACCGAGGCCTGGATCACGTCGAGCGGGCGCTGGACCCCGTCGTAGATCGACTTGAGGAGTCCGGGCCCGAGCTCGACCGAGAGCGCTTGGCCCGTGTTCTCGACCGGGTCGCCCGGGCGGATCCCGGTCGTGTCCTCGTAGACCTGGACAGTGGCCGACCCGCCGACGAGCCGGATGATCTCGCCCACGAGGCCGAGCGAGCCCACCCGCACGACATCGTACATCTTCGCGTCGACGAGACCTTCGGCGATGACCACCGGACCGGACACCCGTGCCACGATACCCGCCATCTTCGCTCCTCAGTTGGTCGCCGCGAGCGTGACGCCGAGAACTCGCTTCGCGAGTGCGTTCAAGCTCTCGACCTCGAACTCACCGGTCGGGGTCGGAACGAAGACGACGAGGGGCGCGAGCGACGCGTCGGCGTGCGCCCTTTGCGCGTCGTTGAGCCGGTTGCGGATCGACTGACTCGCGATCACGAGGTTGTACGGTCCCGGTTGCATCGCTTTCAGGAACTCCGGGACGGCGGTCTCCGGCGAGACTTCGATCACGTCCTTGAGCCCGATCAGTCGGAATCCAATCGCGAGCTCGCGCTCGCCCAGGACAAGCGTACGACCCGGCGCAGAAGGGGCATCCGGCACGGCGAAGTCGGCGGGGAAAGTGGCTATTTAACGGCTCCCTCGGCCGGCGTAGCGCAGTGGCCGAAGCGGCCCCTTTGATAGGTGAAAGTGAGGTTCGGGGCCAGTTACGATGGCCCCATCATCGGCCCATCGTTCGAGGAGGACTCTCCCCTCCATGAGGAATCCTAACGAAGCAAGCCTCGGTCAGCAGCCGCGCAACTTCACGACGGAAGTGGAGTTGACGTTGTTTTCGTAGATTATCAACACCTCTGACCGCTACGGTCAAGTATCGGAAACGCCTCGCCCGCCTGCAGATGTCGAA